>NZ_JBQPXH010000016.1:0-61528 GCF_052244495.1 Rhodobacter sp. NSM | reverse complement strand
AATATTCCCGTAAGATCAGATACTTGCGCAGCGCCCTGCGGGGCGCTCTTTGCATTTGCCCGTTTACATCAACGCCACATCAACACCACATCAGAAAAACTGCACCAGCACGCACGAGCGGGCACCAGCAGGCAACGGATCAAGAGCTCCCCAACAGCAGCACGCATGGATCAGCTTTCGGCGTTAGTATGGTCGTCCTTTGACGACCCCGCGTCACGCTCACCCGGAAGTTCTGGCGAACATCGTCAGCAATTTGCTTCCTATCGTTGTCCCGCACAATGCGATGCGGGTTAGCGATGATCTTTCGATTGCGGATCACTGGCCAGCCTTCAAAGATAATGACTTCGTCGAATTGCTTCCCCTTCGCTTTGTGCATGTTCATGATCACGACCCCCGTCTCTGGTTTGATACCTGTTGCGAAATGGTCCTGTACGAAGGCTTGGCGCACGATTTCAAGTGCGTTCAGGTATGCACCATTGTCACGCCAATCTTGGGTGAGGCTCTGCCTGAGCTGCGAGCCTCGTTCCAGGATGCGGATGTTGCGCACTTCTGATCCGACCTCGCGTAACCGCGGGCAAGGCCCACCTTCGAGGACCGCGCGAATGGTTCGCCAATCCTTATCTGGGTCACCGGTCAAGACCGCGGCACGTGCGGCTTCATATACGGTCGACACGGCCTTGATAACGCTCTTGGCGTTTGATGCCTTGCCGGATGCAAGCGCAGCATTCCACTTCACATGGGCCTTGGCGAGATCGTCTGCTTGCTTCAATGCGCCGCTTGTCGGTTTTTCGCCGCCCTTTCCACGGTAATAGCTGCACAGCAGCTCGATCAAATGGCCAAAATGCTTGGAATCTCTAGGTGTTTGGAGGAGATGCGCAACGATCTCTGCACCTAAGATGGCCGCGTCGATCTCGACGACCGCAGTATGCACTATGGGGGCCATGCCCGCGGGTGGGGATCTGAAGCTGTCCGACACCAGACGAGTCATCTTTCGTGTCGGCACAAGGACTGCGAGGGACCAGTCTGCTTTGCCGCCTGCTACCAAGCGTCCGCGCGCTGCATATGTCGTTGTAACAAGCTTTGACATTGCCGCGTCCGGGTATGGCTCGAATACTTGGCAGTCAATGCCGACATAGCTGCTCTTCTGGAATGTACCTTTCAGGATATCATTCCCGAACAAACCGATTTCGGTTCCGGCGCTGCGGTGGTTGGTCGTGCCGAAATCGACCTCGACGGGTGCGAACTTCTCCCGAAAGTGGTTGAGTCTTTCCGGGTCAGCGCCGATGAAATCGAAGATGCGCTGTTCGGGATCTGCAAGCGCGATGAGCCGTGAAAATTGGCCGATCGCCTCAACGATGCGCCATTGGGCAGCATTTGTGTCCTGGAACTCGTCCAGAATGACGACTGGGTACATGGTCGCAAAGAGTCGGCGGAGGCGCTCGCTTCCGGTGAAAAGGTCGCCAACATACGTCGCGAACAGATCGAAGCAGACGCGGCCTTCCTGTTCGGCTAGGCGCCGCCGTTCCACAATTTCTGCCGCGTGTTTAGCTGCCCTTTCGGCATCGGACAGGGCGCTGTCAGCCCCGAAGCCAAGGCGAATAGCCGACAGAGCAATTGCTTCGCTTGGTGGCGTGAGGATCGTCAACCGCCGGGGCAGACCGACAAGGTAACCGTGGGTCTTAAGGAGGCGCCAGAACAGCGAATGATAGGTTTCGACCTCGATACGGCTCTTCAACTGGCGCGGGATCTGCTGTTCGTATTCGATGGCTTCGACAACACGCGAAACGCTGGCGCGAGCAAAACTGAGAAACAGGACCTGCTGACCTGGTCGCAGATCCCTCGCGGCAATTCCGGCCGCTTTGTGAATAGAGATCGTTGTCTTCCCTGACCCCGGCCCCCCTGTGACGAGGAGATGGCCGCCTGCAGCAAGAACGCCTTGTTGTTTTTCAGTCAGCTCCATCCGCAGGCGCCCCCGGTTGGCCAGCTTCGGGTTGTGCGGCCGCCTCTGCAGGCGGCGGGGGCAGGGGCGGGGGATCGCAGATGTCCTTAAGTCGCGTGCAGGCCTGCCTAAGCCATTCCGGAATTTCGTCTTCGGAGCACTGTGCAAGGAAATCGGAAATGCCCCAGTTCCCTTTGTTCTTTTTGAAGTATGCAGCTAGCGCATCGCTCGCCTGAGCGACTGGATCGGGGAAGGTTTGCGTAAGGTCCTGCGGCCAGTCGATGGTCGCGGCAAAGCGCTTGAGCGCATTTTCTGTCGTGCCTTTGAGGACCATTGCCTCAAATCCCTTTTCGCCGTGCATGAGCAGGCACTCGACTTCTTGCTCAATGAGGGCTTGGTGCGCAGCTTCCTGCTTGTCGCACAAGGCGAACGTGCGCTTGCCGAGCTCACGATAGAGTTTCGCCATGCCGGGTATGTTTGTCTCGCTACCGGCATCAACCACGCAAACGCCCATAGCTTCGAGGGAACGGTAGGTGTCTGGCTTAAGTTCGCTAAGCAGTCGGCAAACAACAGGAAAGGCCGACGCCTCTGTTGCGCCTTCCGCGATCAAAATGCGGCGGGCAAGAAGCCCTTCGCAGAACCTTGTCCGGAACTCCTGCCGGTACCGCTTGAGCTTCACGTTGTCAGGCAGGCTGATTGGCTTGCGAGCAAGCACGCCGTCGGAGCCGCGCCCCAGTACGACTGTTTCCTCGATGGCGAACTCTTCAAGCACGTAAGGGGAATGCGAAGTGAAAAGCGCCTGCGAGGCGAGCTGACGGATTTCATGTACGATGCGCTTCTGCGCGTAAGGCGGGATTGCCGTTTCCGGTTCTTCCATCGCGAAAATCACGTTCTGCTTGTCGGCTGCAATCTGCGACAGCATTGCGAGGACGAGCATGTTGATCGTGCCCGTTCCCTGCCGGTAGTAAGGGGCCGCATGTTGGCCTTCGCCTGTAGCAATGAAGGCCGTGATGACTTTGCGAAGGTGATCGCGGGTCAGGTTTGAAACCTTTAAGTGTGGCTCGATGCCCCATTCCTTCGGCACGTACTTCTTCAGGGCGGCGTTTATGCTTTCGAGTACGCCAGTAATGCCAAGGGCCGGATCTGCGGCCACGGAGAAACCCGACAGAGTCGCGAGCGTGTCTTCCCACATTTGTGGCCGGACTTCCTTAAGCCGGAGGATAATGTCGAGGAGACTGCCGCGCTCAAGGCTGAGCGCGCGTGTGCCAGTGCGAAGGGATCGAAGGTAAAGGAAGCCACAGGCCTGCTTGTCCTTCTTCGTGAAAGGGACTGGTGTGCCTCCGTCCAGGAGGCTTCGCGTGAAGTAAGTTCGCCCCTCAAAGTCATCTTCCTCGACGTCGTAGCAGCCGTGGAAGGTCACGCGGAGCGCTTCGACGACATGGGCTGGGTCGATACCTTCTGGATTCGGCGCCTCATAGAAAGAGTCCGCGTTCGAGTCCCAAAACTCGACGTTGTCACCAAAGCGGGCCAGCTGCTCTTCGCTCAGATCGGCAATGGTGACCTCAATCTCGATACGCGGTGCCTCGGCGTCCGACTCTTCGGCTGCCGCAGGTTCATCGGGGCCTAAGGCTTTCCCCGCTGCATCGCCATCTTCGATTGCAGCCGCTTCTGGATCCGACTTGGCCAAATACCGCCCCTGATGAAAATCGTGCTCATCAATCGGCGGGGTACGATTCAGTCGATCAGGACCAAGAGCGAGGTCCAGCGCCTCAAGAATGGTCGTTTTGCCAGTATTGTTGTCGCCGATTAGCACCGCATGCTTGGGCAAGTGCAGAACGGCGCCTTTGATGCCACGGAAATGATTGATACTTATCCGACATACTCGCAAAAGTTGCTCCTCAATGATCTCTGAGCTAGTTCACATCGAACGATACCGGCTTTCCGCCGAGGAGTCACCGGCGATCAACCAAAGGGTGAATTAGATGCAGTCGATGACGTCCATGCTGACGAGGTGACGTTAGGCTCAGCTGCTATCAGGCAGTCGGTCTCGGTCAGGGTGGGGCATCGCCAGGTCCGGATTTCAACGGCAGGCCCGCGCCTGATCGCGTAGAACAGTGTAGTCGCTCAGCATCCGGACAATCACTGCGTCTTCCGGCATCGCCTCAACCTCGTCTGCCGCGCGCGCCTGCTCAGCGCTGGTGTACTCGACCACGGGCGGACATGGCGCGCGGGTCTCAGAACCTGCCATCGCGCAGCCGGTCAGCCAGAGCATCGCGATCAGGGGGGCGATGGGCGGCAGCGTCGAGCATCTGGCGGTGGATCGCATCGTTTCTTTCTTTGGCATCAAGGCGTTCGGCGGCGCGCCCGGCGCGTTCGCCTGCGCGGCGGAGGTTCAGCAGGAACAGCAGGATCGCTGCGGCGGGCAGGATCAGGCCCAGCGCCTTGCGCTCCGGGCCATGGGTGAAGAGCGAAAGGGTCACCGCTGGCCCCGTTTCCAGTCGTCGAGCCGAGCGTGGATCGTGACGGCGATGCCGATCAGCGCGATGACGATCAGCACCCAGCGCAGGGTGTCGAGGTACGGCACCAGCGGCTGGATCGTGGACTGGGTTTCGGCAAGGACATCCTGAAGCACCTCCACACCGGCGGCGCCGACGGTGGCGGCACCTGCAGCACCCCCGCCACGGAGCGTGCGGCTTTCCGACAGGACTTCGCGCGCGGGCGGCAGTTCCGGCGCGAAGGGGACGGCCCGCGCCGGAAAGGGATCGCCCCAGGATCGGGCAGGCCCGAGGTCGATGTGCATGAAGCCGGAGCGGGGATAGTATCCGAACCCCAGGAACCCGACCGCCCGCGCCGCTGCCTCGAAGGTCGAAGGATCGTGGTTCGCCATCGCGATGTCAAAGGCTGTGCCCTGCATGTGCTTGGACGCGGGCGCCCCGCCGACAGCGCGATTGTGTTCCGGGCTGCGGTAGGCCGAGCGCACGATCAGCGGCTTGCCCAGCCGATCGCGCAGGGCCTGCAGCTTGTCCATCGCCTCGGTGTTGATCTTGATCGCGCCGGTGCCGCGGCAGGCGATCTCGGCGGCCGAGAAGTTCGGCCAGCGCCAGGTGTTGGCGGGCACGTCGCGCCAGTGGCGGTAGGTCAGGGTGGGCATGGCATCCTCCAAATGAAAAACCCGCCTCTGGGGCGGGTGGGGTGTCGGTTGGCGAGGTTCGGATGGGTCAGTCGGATCGGCTGCGCTGGAATGCGTCGAACAGCATGTCCCGCATGGATCGGATGTCCGTCTCGATCCGGTCGAGGCGGTCGCCATCAGCCTTGCGGTCCTCACTGCGCTGGCGGTCGATGCGGTCCCGGTCGGCGATCAGTTCCCGGTCCAGGCGATCCAGCAGGGCCTCGTTGGTGAAGGCCTTGCGTGTGATTGCCGCGATCAAGGCCATGGTGCCGCCGATCAGGGCGGTCAGCGCGGCGGTGATCCCGTGGTCCCGAAAGGCCCGCGCGACCTCCCCGGCGAGAGTGGTCTGGTCGTTCATGATGGTCCTTTCATCGCCGCGGGTTGCGGTCGGTCAGAAATCGGTTTCCAGGTAGACCCCGGCACAGTCGTAGGCGACGACGGCGGCGGTCGCGCCGGTGTTCAGGAACAGCCTCGGCGACAGGAATTGCGTGGCCGCTGGCAGGTCGGCGGTGATCTCCTGTTCGAAGACCGCGCCGGAAACCTCGTGGACGACACGCACCCAGACCGAGCTGCCGTTCGGCGGGGCGGCGATGAAGATCGTCAGCACGCCACCGGTGGCGATGGCGAAGGACGCGCCCATGTCAGTCAGGGTCGGTGCGCCGGTACCGTCGTTGCGAACCAGCTGCCAGTTCGCATGGGTTCCGCGCTGGAAGCCGATGCCGATGCAGTTGATGGCGGCAGCCAGGGTCAGGGTGGTGGCCAGCGCGGCCGTAGATCCGTAGAGGCCGAAGAACCCCATGCCGGTCGCTTGCAGCGTCGTCAGCGAAATCCGCGTGACGAAGGTCCAGCCGCCGAGGCCCGCCGCGTTGCCGCGCCAGCAGGCCCAGCCTGCGGAACGCTGGTCGGCGACCGAGTCCACGACCGCCGCGGAGGTCAGACGCCAGCGCCGCATCGAGGCGGCCAGGTTCGTCGCGGCCAGCGTCGGGTGCGACACGGTGCCGACCGAGGTGATCGGCATCCCTTCGGTGGTGATCGTCGTCGTGACCGAAGGTGTCCACGTGGCGATCCGGTTCACCCCGAAATGCGGCTGGAGCGGAAAGTCCCGGCCAGAGGGGCGCATCACGTCGATCCAAGGCGCCCCGGCGCGGCTGCGGGCATAGACGGCGGCCTTGCCTGCGGGCGGCGGGGTTGGCGCTGCGGCCAGTCCCGGCAATACCGTCGGCTGCGGCAGTTCCACCTGGCCGTTGGTGCGGTCGATCCTGATCGCATCGAAGAAGGCGGAACCGTCTGGGCTCACCTTGAAGCTGAAGTCGTCGTTGCCCAAAAGACCGATCAGCGCCCGCGCCGAAAATCCGGTCTTGAAGGCGACGGCGGCATCGTTCGCCGGGGCCGCCTTGTTGACCGTGGCCTCGATCCCTGCGCCCGCATTGTTCAGCAGCACGGCGGGCGTGTTGACCGAGAGCCGATTGTAGCTGTCGGCCGTCGCCCCGCCGAGGCCCAGAAGCTGCGCGGTCAGGTTCGCCTGGGGCATGCCAACCTGCGTGACGGCATTGGCGAAGGTGACCGTCGGTGTGTTGATGACGGTCGTGCCCCCGGCCCCTGCTGTGGCCGAACCGATGTTGACGACCGTTGTGGATCCGGACGCGCCGCCGGTGCCGATGTTCACGGTCTTGGTGACGCCGGTGGTCGTGGCGCCGGTGCCCACGCCATAGGTGGCGGTCGTCGTTGCCGTCCCAATACTGGCCGACGCCGCCGAGACCGTAACCGTGCCCGAAGCGGTCAACGTCCCTGAGAAGGTCTTGTTGCCAGTGAAAGTCTGCGTCCCCGCGAGGATCGCCAGTTCGGACGAGGTGTTCGGCAGCGTGAAGCTGCGCGTCGTCCCGGCGCTGATCCCTGCGAGCGAGAAGGTCGCTTTCTTCGTCGGGTCCGCGTCGTTCACCAGGCTGAACACGGCATCCGACACGTCGCGCGGCTCGCCGACCACTTCCCAGGCGCTGCCGGTCCAGACGAGAAACAGCCCCTCCGCCGCGACCCAAACCATCCAGCCAGTGCGCGGCACCAGCCGGATCCATGCGCCGTCCACCCAAAAGGCGATGTTCAGATCCCACCCGGCCCAGAGTCCGCTCGCGCCCGAGGCCACCAGATGCCGGTTGCCGTCGGTGGGGCTGGCCGGGGGCGCGGTGCGTGTGCGGTCGAGGACCGAGAGCTGCACCATGGCATCAAGCAGGCGCAGCGCCTCATTGTGGGTGACATGCTTCTGCGCCTGCGCCGCCAGAAGATAGGGCAGGCCCAGATGGGTCGTGGTGTCGGACATGGGGGTTCCCGTGGGTTGGGATCAGAATTGTATCGTGACCGCGGCAGGCGTGCCGCGGCCGAGGCGGTTCGAAAGCTGGTAGATGCGGATGGCCAGCGTCTGCCCCGGCCCGAGCGGCGCGCCCCAATCGGCGGTCTGCTGGGCGGCGGTGTAGAGGACAGAGGTTGTGGTGCTGGTCAGCGTCCGCTTGATCGCAGCGCCGTCGAGGATCTGGACGTCGTAGGATTCCTGGTCCTCGGCCAGCGGCACCTCGACCTGTTCCCAGGCATCGGCGACCAACGCGCGCGACCGCCGGGTCCAACGGATGGTCAGATCGCCGGGGCTGCGTGCCGTTCGCCATGGCTGTTCGACATGGACCGGCGCAAAGGGAACAAGCCCCCGGCCAGTGGGGGTGAAGCCCAGCGCGGCATAGCTCGCGTCACTGACCGCCCGGGCGGCCGGGCCGACCCGCCAGTTCCACGGCAGTCCGAGGTCGGCTTCGGCGATGGGCAGCGAGGACAGCGCGGTGTCCAGGACCACAACTCGAGCCCCGGCGGGGGCCGGGTTGCCCATCGCGGGTTCCGTCCCGCGCTGGCCGCGCAGCAGGCGGGTCAGGCTGTACCTGCTCGGCGCGATCAGTTCAGCCTGACCCGCCTGGACGATCTCCCACTGGCCTGCAGTGCTTTCGACCGCCAGCGCATTCGCCCCGCCGAAGAGCGCGACGTCGGTCACGCCTTCCAGCGTTCCAGACAGGAGATCGACCACCAGCGCGTTGCCGAGATCGAAGCGTGAGGTAGGGCCCGGAAAGAAGTCGAGAGCCAAGGTGCCGATCCGCGCCCGACTGCCGAAGGTCGTCAGTAGCGCGAACCCATCCGTCGAGGCGCTGCGGAACACGGCGATCTCGCCAGGCCATGGGCTGGCATGGGCGGCGATCAGGGGGCGATGTGCGGGCTGGTCCTCCGAAATCTGCGGCAGGTCCAGCATCACCACCTCAGGCGTGCCGAAGACGACGGGGCTTGCGAGCGACGCGGGTCGGGGGTCCCCGGGTGGCAGATCGTAGGTGGCGCGGTCCTGGCGGACGGCCTCAATGCCCCTTGCCTCGGCATCAGCGACAGACACCAGCCGGAACTCGACCTCCCGGCCGTCATGCGAGAGGCGGATGACGTCGGCAGGGTCCAGAGCCAGCCGCGAGGGCGGCAGGCGAAGGGTGGCGCTTTACCGTCCGATCCAGGCTTCCATCAGCGCGCGGCGGCACCGGCGTACCGCCTCCTCGGGCGGGATTGCCATCGGGAAAGACTCGGACGCGATGCGCGTCGTGTCGACGGTGATGCGGCGCGCTTCCACCAGCGCCGCGTCATAGTCCTCGTCGGCGCGGGCGACCTGCCACTTCAGCGCCTGCGGCAGTTCGGTCTCCTGGCCGCGCGTCAACTCGAACGCCTCGCCCTCGCGGTTGGAGACCAGATCATCGATGGCCAGCGTGGCGACCGAGGCGCGGCCGCGCATGACAAAACGGATCACGCCTTCGGTCTCGATGGCATCGAAGCCGAATTGCCGGGCCAGCGTGGAGATCGACGCGCGGGGTGACTCAATGGCCCCGATCACATAGCCCTCGACCGCGCCCCAGAGGCCGGAAACGTCGATCAGGTCTTCTGTAAGCCCAGCGCGCAGGCAGAGGTGGCGCACCAGCGCGGCCAATGACAGCGCGCCCAGCCGCCCCGTCAGCCAGTGGCCGAGCCGCCAATTGGGACCGTCGGTCCAGATCCCGGTCAGTTCCGGAAAGAACGGATAGGGGCGCGCGTCCCAGGTCCAGGCGGCGCATTCCGGGACGTGGACCATCCGGCCGCCGTAGATGGCCGAAACCGGATTGTTGGTCGAGGTTCCCCACCAGAGATAGCTGGCCTCGAGATATGCACGCTGGATCGCGTCGTCGCGCCAGCCGCGCGAGAAGTAGGGCGTAAAGCTCTCGGACGACTTCGGGTCGAAGAAGACGTTGGGCTGGTTCGTGCCACGGTCGATGGCGGGGCAGCCCAGTTCCGTGAACCAGACCGGCTTCGACTGCGGCACCCATGCGGTCGGCGTACCGCTTTCCACCCCACCCGGTCGGTTGAAATGCGGGTTCGACCACCAGGCGCGCAGATCCTTGTAGCGGAAGACCCACGGCTTGCCCGCGGCTCCATCCGTGATGGGGGTCCGGATCTGTGCCGACCGGTCGGCGGCCGAGGCGTAGAACCAGTCGAAGCCCTCGCCACCCGCGATGTTCGCCTTCAGGTAGCCCCGGTCATGGATCGCGGGCCAGCCTTGCAGGGCATCGGCATGGTCGAAGCCGTCGCGCCAGTCGGAGAGAGGCATGTAGTTGTCGATGCCGATGAAATCGATGTTGGCGTCCGACCAGAGCGGGTCGAGGTGGAAATAGACGTCTCCCGTGCCGTCGCCGGGCCGGTGGCCGAAGTATTCCGACCAGTCGGAAGCATAGCCCACCTTGGTGCCCGGCCCGAGGATGGCCTTTACATCCGCCGCCAGCGCCTTGAAGGCAGTGACGGCCGGATAGGCGCTGGTGCTGGAGCGGATCGTCGTCAGCCCGCGCATCTCGGTCCCGATGAGGAAGGCATCGACACCGCCCGCGACGCCGCAGAGATGGGCGTAGTGCAGGATCATCCGGCGCAGGCCCCAATCGCCCGAGGGGCCGGTCCAGCTGACAGTGTCGCCAGAGATGGGCCTGCAGCGCCGGGTTCAGGGACTTCATGTGCGGATTTCCACGAGCGGGATCGAGGTGATCGACCCGAGACGTTCGAGGTCGAGGGTGACGTCGAGGACATCGGTGTCGAAGCGGACGGGTACGTCGAATTCGAAGCCTGCGGTGATGGCCACGCCCGCGGCGGGGGCGGTGGTGAAGGTGACGAGGCCGGTCGTGGTCGAAACTGACCAGCCTGAAGCCTATGGCGTGCCGTTCAGGGCGATGGTGACGGAACCGGCGACTGGCTTGGTGATGGCGCGCGTCCAGGACTGCGCGCCCGAGGTGTAGCGCTTGGTGAGCTGGAACAGAGTAGCCGACCCGTTGCCGGTGCCGATCGGCTGATCGGCTGGCCCCGGCGTCTGCGATGGCAGGCAGGACTTGAAATCGGCCCAGTCCTTGAAACGGAAGCCGTGCAGGCGGCCGTTGCGGGCCTCGAAGAAGGCGACCACCGCCGCCAGATCATCGGCGCGGCGGATGCCATAGGCGACATCATAGCGGCGGCGCGAATTGGCCCAGCTGGCATTGCGCTCTTCGGCCCCGCTCGCCAGTTCGACGATCTGGGTGCGCCGCTCGGGGCCGCCGCGCGCGCTACGGCCGATGTTGTCCGGAAACCGGACCTCGTGAAATGCCATCACATCCCCCTTCGGCCCAGCGACACGGCGCGTGCGATGTCGCTGGCGACCTGCGTCCGGGACTGGCGGAAGCTCTCTGCGTCGCGGGCGTTGATCGTGACGTTGACAGTCGACGCGCCCGCTTGGCCGTACCCCGCCGCCTCGCGCCGGGAGAGAACCCGCTCCCCGCGTTGCAGGATCGCGGGCACCTCATCGGGGCGCAGCCCGGCCCAGCCGCCGTTGTGCATGCGCGGCGCGCCCGCGAAGGCCAGTGCCGGGACCATCCGGCCGGGGCCACCAACCATCCCGCCCGCATGCAGGATGTTCGCGAAAATGCCGCTTGCCCCACCCAGCGCGCCGGAGAGGGCGTTCGCAATGGGGCCGAGGATGAAACGGCGCGCGGCGAGCTTGGCGAGATCGGCGATCATAGACGTGACCAGGTCGCGGAAGTCGAGCTTGCCGGTCTTCACGAAGTCACCGATGGCATTCTCCGCGCTCTGGAAGGCGCCCACCAGTGCGCTGCCAATGTCCCCGCCGATGTCGCGCGCCTTCGCGGCGTAGTCGGCGAGTGCGGCGGTGACGGCTTGCCAGCCGGAGAGGGCCGTGTCCGCGCCTTCGGCGGCAGCCGCCCCGGCGTCGCGCGCTGCACCGCCTGCGCCCTCGGCGGCGGTGGCGGTGTCGTTCAGCCCGGCCGTGAGGGCACCGGCCGAGGCGGCCGCATCGGCAAGTGCGGTCTCTGCTTCGGTCCCCGTGCCGGTCACCGCATCCTTCAGCGCCTGCCAGCTGGCCAGCGGCCGACCGGCGGCATCGGCGAGCATCCCGGCCGCCTCGCGATAGCCGTCGGCCCGGGCGCGGGCATCCTCGGCCATCGCGCCGAGGCCAAGATCAGGCGGTTCAAGGTAGGTCCGCGACAGCGCGGCCGAGAAGGCATCCGCCGCCGCAGCGCCCGCAGCGGTCGCGGCCCCCTCGAAGGGATTGCCGATGCGCCCCAGTTCCACCGGGTCGAGGATACCGATCCGCACGCCACCTTCGCCCGTAGCCCATTCGGGCAGGAGGGCCAGCGCTGCGTTCAGCGTCTCGATGAAGCTGTTGATGCGCGTGACGACGCCGTTCAGCATCGCCTCCACCCCGGAAATCAGCCCGTTCGCGGCCTGGAAGGCGAAGTCGCCGATGGCCCCGGGCAGGCTGCCCCAGATTGCGACCGCCGCGTCATAGGCCCCCTGAAAGATTGCGGCCGTCCGGTCACCGAAGCTGACGACGCCTGCGATGGTGGCTTCCAGGGCCGAGAGACCCGCCGCCTTCAGCCCCTCCCATCCGGCGGCCATCCGCGCGAGGGCTGCATCCAGCGACAGCCCGATACGGGACCAGACCTCGCGGGCCAGATCGCCGAGGAGGCGGAAGGCTTCACCCACCCCGCCGACCCGGGCCACCAGCTGTGAGAACTGATAGACCAGCTCGCCCGCGCCGACGATCAGCGCCCCAATGCCGGTGCGGATGAGGGCACCGCGCAGGAAGACCAGCGCGGTGGCGAGGCCGCGCACGGAGAGGGCCGCGGCCGCCATACCAGCGACCCAGCGCCCCGCCATGACAGCAGCGAAGGTCGCGGCATAGGACGCTAGGCGGCCAAGGTTGGCGATCAGAGTATCGATGGCAGACCGCAGGATCCCGCCATCGGACGCCAGCGCCACAAAGGCATTTGCCAGCGCCTCGATGGTCGGGGCCACGGCGACGGCGATGCGGTTCCGGAGACCATCGAACACGAGGGATACCGTGCCCAGCGCCAGTTGAGTGCGGCGGAGTGCCTCCAGCGCATCACTGTCCAGCACCGCCCCGAGATCGGAGGCCTGCTCGCCAAGCCGGGCCATTTCCGCGCCGCCGTTGCGCAGCAGCGGCAGCAGGCGTGTGGCGTCCGAGGCCATCGCCTCCAGATAGAAGGTCATCTCCTGCTGGCTGAGACCGGCGCGCTCGAGGGTATCGACGTAAAGCTGTAGCGCCTCCGGACCCGACAAACGTGCGAATTGGTCGGCCGTCACACCTACAAGCGGGGCGACATTCTCAAAGAAGTCCGCCATCGGCCCGCCGCCGGTCTGCAGGAAATCGCCGACCCGGTCGTTCACGTCTTTCAGGATGTCGGCCAGCTTCTCCTGCTCGACCCCGACCGTCCGCGCCCCGGCCGACCAGCGCTGCAGCGCTTCAGGAGTGGCATTGGCGACCTGCGCGAACTGGCGCATCTGTGCGGCGCTCTCGGCGGTGGATCGGACGATCAGCCCGAGCGAGGCCGTGGCCGCGGCAGCGGCGGCCCCAAGGGCAAGGCCAGCCTGGCGCGCAAAGGCGGCCAGACGGGTGTTCGCCAGTTCCATTTCACGCGACAGGCGGCCAAAGCCACGGGCACCGGCCTCGCCCACACCCTCCAGTTCGGCGCGCACGCGACGTCCGCCCTCCGCCACGAGGCGGACGGAGACCTTCTTCTCAGCCATTCCGGCGTCCTTCCATCTGCTCGTTCAGTTTGCGCACCATCACCGCCTCGATCTCGGGCAGCAGTTCGGCGGTGATCAGGGGGTTGATGCCCAGCGCTTGCGCCAGCGCGAGGGCGGCGCCCATGTCCCATCCGATGACGGCCCCCGGCGCGATGCGCAGCTGGCCACCGAGGCGCTGGGTCAAGTCCCAGACCTGCCAGCCCTCGACCGTCTGCGGCCGGTTCAGTCTTGCGGGGCAGTCCGGGCAGGGGCCCGCGCAGGCCGCGCAGTAGCCGTCGCCCCCGCCGAAGGACCAGTCGGCGAGGGCGCGGAGGCGTTTTTTTCCTGATCCAGCATCAGGCCGCGGGCGACGTATTGCGCCTGAAAGGCTTCGAACACCGGCCAGATTTCGAGAAGGGCGTCGATCCCGGCCGGGGTGACGGGCACGAGGTTGCCGTCATCGTTGCCGACGCCTTCCCATTCCAGGACCGCGCGGCGGGCGACGGCCATGGCCATGGCCAGCGCCATGTCCTCCTGGCTTGATGCCTCCGACAAATTGTCGATCAAGGGATCGGCGCGCGCCGAGACCATCAGCGCGGTGGTGAGAGGGGCCACCAGCACGCGAAGGCCGGGCAGCAGGTCCAGCCATTCGGGTCGGTTCGAAAGGTTCAGTCGGATCATGGTCAGTATCCCGTGACGGTGTTGACGAGGACGGCGGTGCACATGCGGGCGGGGCTGGTAGCCTTTGCGGCCTGCCATTCGAAGGTCGCCTGAATGCCCTGGGGCCCGGGGATCTCGATCCGCGGGACTGGCAGGTAGACGGCATGGGCGGTGAAGGTGAAGCTGGCATTCGCGCCGAGGCTGTAGGCGAATTCCAACTCGCAGGGCGTGCCGTCGATGGCCTGGGTCACCAGTGCCGAGTCTGCGAAGCGCACCTCGATCCGGCCTGTCAGCGCGGCCATGCCGGGATCGGCGCCCTCGATCTTGCCGTCGTTGCGGATGGTCTCGATCCGGTCGAGGCCATTGGCATAAGTGATCTCGGCCGAGACGACGTTGCCCAAGGCGGTGCCGTTCCGCCTCACCACCCCGTTGAAATGGCCGAAGCGCTGCAAGCCCAGCGCGGTGGGCGTCCCTGCCGCGGTGACGGCTGCAATCGCCTCGCCTTGGGCGATCAGGCGGGCGGTGGCGGTCAGCAGCCCCGACCGGCTCATCTGCCAGCTGAGCTGGTCCATCACGCAGCCCGCATACATCGCGAAGCGCGGCACCTCTGGCATGGCCACTTCGATGGCCATGGAGGGCAGGGTCCAGTTCCCCGACTGGAAGGTGTGGGTCTTCGGAGTGGTGCCCGTCGTGGTCGGGGCGCCGAAGGTCGCCTTCAGCCAGAAGCCGAAGGCCTCCACATCGATCGGCACCACCACCTCGCCGTCGGCGGTGACGGCGTCCTTAATCGGCGCCAGGGGATCGCGGCCGTAGCCCAGCAGTTCGCTGTTCAACAGAGGCTGTTCCGCGCCCAGCGTGGTCCGGGCGAAGGGCATCAACCGGTAGCCGTTGGCGGGCGGGGTGCCGTAGACGGTTTCGAACGCAAGCGCCATCTGCGCCCGCGCGCCGTGTGCGCGTGCCATGGGGGTCTCCTTGGATGTGGGGGTGTCAGGCCAGGGGGCCGGTCGTGGTGTAGTGCAGTACGACGGTGATCACCGCCGCCTTGAGCGCCGCGGCACCCTCGACGGGCAAGTCGACCGAAGCCGGTGCCTCGGGTTCGACCCAGTCGCAGAGGCCGCCGAGCGTGCGATCCGCCTCCAGCGCCGCGCCGATAGCGGCGATCAGGGTGTCGAACGCGGTAGCCCGGCCGGGGCCAGCCTGGACGACTACCTCCAGCTCCGCCCGGTGCTGGTAGTGGTAGCGCAGGGGTGACAGCGTGACTTCCGGATCGCCCGGTTGGCCGTCGCGCAGGATGATCAGCCCTGCCGCAGGGATCCGCTCGGGCAGCACCTCGTCACGCAGGGTGAGGGCGGCAAGCGGTAGCAGCCGCGCATGCAGCGCGGCGAGGACGGTTTCGCGGGTCGTGGGCATTTGGTCTCGACTTTCTATGAGTCCGCAACCTTCTCTGCCGCGTCCTTTCCGGCTTAAGGATCCCTGTGTGCGCTCATTCGAGGCGCGAAATGTCTCGGGATGTGGACGTCATGGCTCCAACTGAACTATAAGGTCGTTGGCTAAGGCCGCACATATGAGTTCTGAGGCAGGCAACATGAAGTTCGAAGTCTATTGTGATGAAGCCTTTCCGGACCTGTTTACCTCTCAGAATCCTAAAGCTCGCCACTTAATGATTGGTAGTCTCTGGTTGCCTGATACACTGCGGGATGAGCTAAAGGGCAAGATCAAGGATCTTCGCGCGAAGCACCAAGCTTGGGGAGAGATTAAGTGGAGTAAGGTGTCACCTTCAAAGTTGCCCTTCTTTTTGGACATTATTGACCTCTTCTTCGCACATGGCGAAAATCTGCGTTTTCGATGCATAATGGTCGAACGTGAGCATGTAGACTTTGGTCGCCATAACGGCGATCAAGAACTTGGATTCTATAAGTTCTATTATCAGCTCCTGCATCAGTGGATTCATGACTTCAATGAGTATCGCATTTTTTGTGATTTGAAATCAAATCGTGATCCTGAGCGTTTCCAAACCCTTCGAAGGGTCCTTTCCAATGCCAACCTTTGGGCGACTGTTCATTGTGTTCAGGCACTGCCGTCTCGCGAGGTAGTTTTGATTCAGTTTTGCGATCTTCTTTTAGGCGCTGTGAGTGCTCGGGCGAATGGAACATTGCGTGCAGGATCGGCAAAAGAGCGGCTTGTTTTGGAAGTGGAAGAGCGACTTGGAAAGGCTCTGACGCCGACTTTTCGCAACGCGAAGAAGATTAATATATTCAAGATAAATTTGCAGGGCGGGTGGTGATGGCGCTCCCGGCCCTTAAAATCCTTGCTGATGAAGCTGCATACCGTCAGTATTTCGTTAACCATTATGTAAATGGAACGGTCCTTACACGCGATGGTATCCGCGTTTATTTTGACACGAGGGATTTTTATCATGCATTCTTCGAGTCGACGCAGCGTGACGGGAACAAAGATGCATTCTCTGTTCCGCGTGCTCAGCGTATTGACTGGATTGGCTCTACACTTCTCGAGCCAGGCGTTGATTGGTATCAAGGTTACCTAAAGGCGAAAAAAGCCTATGATCCCACTCGTTCGGCAGCAGTTGCCTATGGAGACTTCGTGGTCATCCTTGGCTTCGGGGTCCGTAGGAACAAGACAATCAAAGCAAAGTTCATAACCTGCTATCATGCGGATAACAGTATCGCAAAGATCCGCACTTCACCACCGTGGGATCTGGCCGGCTGCATGTCATCGCTCGGGGTGTAAGGTGGTCGCTGATTTGCTACGCTGGTTCAGCGACCGAAACCTCGATTGGTTCGAAGCCGATAGGCAGCGAACTCACGTGTGTTAGATGCGAATGATTGCGAAATAGTCAACTGCTTTTCCGCGGTCGCAAAAAAAAGTGATCGACCACTTGGGGCGGTGCGCCATCGTCTTCCGGCGCGGCGCGACTATAGTAGTTTGATATTAAAGGATTTCCTGGATTTCCTCATGCCAACCACCCCGCCACAATCCGCCCCGGCACGCCGTCGATGGCCCGCTCGGCATCCCGCGCCAGATCGAGCCGCTTGCGCAGCTTGACCTGCGGCACGAGGAGGAAGATCGGCACAGTTGTCAGACCGCGGCCGGTTTTCGACCGCGATGCCACCGCGCGGCCCTTGCTGTTCAACCGCCCCTCGGCCACCAGCAGGCTCGTGCCCCGGCGCCGGTAGATGAACCGCAGGCGCAGGCCGGTGCGGCGCTCCCATTCACCGGGGGTGATGCGGCCGCCGGGGGTGGATTTTCCCGCCGCCGGGGTTGGGATGGCCAGCCAGAAGCCGTTTCGCGACCGGATCAGTGGCCCGGTGTCATGCGCGCCGACGATGACCGGCGCGTTCGACCAGACCAGCGCCGCGGCGTTCAGGCTCTCGCTGCCCTTGGGATAGGTGGCGAGACAGATCGAGTTGCCCAGCCGGGTGCCGAGCCCCGCGCCGGTGATCTGGCCGCGCCAGGCGAATTTGAGGCCCGCGCCCGCCTCGCGCATGGCGGTCGTGACCGCCTTCTCGCCCGCAGCGATTTCCGCCTGCATCAGGGCGGCGAGGTCGGGGCTGATTTCGAGCTTCAGCTTCATGCTGGCCTCAGGTCCAGCGTCCAGATCAGCCGCTCCTGGTCGCGCAGTGGCTCCCCCTGGATCACATGGCTGTCCGCGCCGATGACGATCACGTCGCCGGGTCGCGGGGCGGGCAGGTCGGCCACGCGCACATCCACCACCGTCGTGTCGCTGACGAAGCGACCCGCGCCGAAGTCGGTAACGCGGTCGGGCGCGCGGCGGATGATGCGGATCGGGCGTTCCTCGGACGTCGTGGCCGATATCCAGAGGGCCGGGGCCGCCATGGAGGCATGGGTGAAGATGCGGTCCATGGCGGCGGCAAAGACGGACACGGGGTGCGTCCGTCAGTTCGACGTGTGCAAGCGGATCGCCAGCCTCGGCCGCTTGTTGACGGGCAGGATCGAAGCCTCGGTCATCACATCGATCCAGCGGCCTTTCTCGTCGAGATGCTGGCGGGCGTAGAGGGGCAGGCCGATGGTGTTGGCCGTTTCCAGCAGGTTCGCGGGGCCGCCATAGGTGGTGAAGGTGTCCATCGTGCCGAGCGGGAAAGCGATGCCCTCGTTCGCCGGGACCAGCCGTTCGGTGGTCTTGGTCGAGAGGGTGACGGTGCCGGAGTATTCCTCGAAGAGAATGCCGCCGAAGGGGAAGTTACGCCGCACATCCTCGCGCAGGGGCTGGGCGCCGGTCGAGGCGTAGAACTTGTAGGCTTCCTCGGTCTTGGGGTGCGCGATCAGCTTGTCGAAGAACTCGCGGCTGACGAGGGCATGGACGGAGGTCATGGCCTCGCCCAGCAGATTGTCCTCGATGGCGCGCAGCACCTCTCGGACCTTGCCCTGCACGTTCGTTCCCGCCGTGCCCAGCACGAAGTCCACCGAGATCTGCGCCAGGCCGAATTCGGTGAAGTAGTTGTAGAGGGTGGTCCCGGCGCCATCCTTCACGATGCCGCGCAGCGCGTTCATCTCCATGTATTCGCGGGTCTGTGCGTGCTTCCGGCGCATCAGCAGAAGCTTGCGGTTCATCACCTCGACGAGGGGATCGGCCGCGTCGAAGGCGCCTCCCAGCGCGGGCTGTCCCTGGATGTCGGCAGGCAGGACCACATCGTCATGCGGGATCCACGGCAGCGCGAAGGACCGCATGGACCGGCCTTCGCGCGTGCCGACGGTGGCGGGACCGCCGAGGGGGACGGAGGGCAGCAGGCTCAGGACCCCCTCATACTGTTCGATGATGACCGAGCGCTGGCTGACCCCTTCGAAGCGGAAGAGGCCGATCTGGGCGAGGCGGGTGTAGAGGTTGGGCAGGATGTTGATGGCCTGCGTCATCTCGGCTAGCGAGTAACCGCCAGCGTCGAAGGGATTGCGGACGAGGGTCATGGTGGGGCTCCGGGGGAATGAGGGGGATCAGACGCCGTCGCGCGCGACAATGCCTGCGGCGGCCAGCTGGCCGATCTTGGTGGTGATCTTTGCCCCGTCATCGACGGTGGCGTCGTAGGCGAGACCCGCGCGCGAGACGATGGCCGGGCCACGGGCCACGACGATGCCGGTGGCGTCCGCGAGGGTTGCGTCCACGGCATAGAGGAGAACGGCCGAGGCAGTCTGCGCGCCGTCCGACCCGCCGCTGGTCGCCAGCTTGTACTTGCCGCTGGCCGTGATGCGGCCAAGGACGGCGCCGACGGGGTAGGGCGTGCCCGCGAGCAGCGTCACCACCTCGCGGGTGTAGTTCGGGTTGACCTCATATTTGAGGACATCGCCCATGCTGGGCGGTTCCGTCAGGACGGGCATGGTTCAGTCTCCAGGGTGTTCGGGGGATGGGGTGCGCTGCTCGATGGCGCGCGCGGCAGTGGTCGGTGCCGTGATCAGCGCAAGGCGGCGGCCGATTTTTTCGCGGCCGCGACAATGGGGCTTTCCTTCGCGCCTGCAGCCGGGGCGGTGGCAATGATGCCCGCGGCATCACCCCGGGCGGTGAGATCGGCCAGCACCTTGGCGCGCAGCGCTTCGGGCTTCACGCCCTTGGCGACCGCATCCGCGGCATCGATCTGGATGCCGAGGCGCGCCGCCTGTGCGCAGACCTGTGCGACCTCCGCTGCCTCGGCGCGGATTGCTTCGGGTGATATCGCGGCCGCTGCGGTTTGCGGCGGCGCGACTGCCGTGGGCGGGGCCGGTTCCGGCGCAGGACTGGTGGCAAGCGCGACTGAAGGCTGCGCATGATCTTCGGGGGCAGTGGTCATCATTGGGCCCTTTCCTCTGGGGGTGGTTGTGCCGCGGGGTGTGGCGGCGAAAGCGCGGAAGGCGGTGACCGGATCGGCCACCTCGTCGGCGAGACCGGCGAAGACCGCCGCCTCGCCGCGGAAGACGGCGGCCTCGGTGCCCAGCGCGCGAAGGGTGTCGAGGCGACGGCCGCGCCCTTCGGCGACAGTTTCGGCGAAGAGCTGGCGCAGGTCCTCTAACTCGCCCGCGATGCGGTCGCGGACGGCCTCGGGCAGCGGCTGATACGGGTTCGCATCGACCTTGCGGGCCCCGGCATGGATCAGCGTGACGGCGATGCCCTTCTGGTCCAGCGCCCCGCTCATGTCGTTGTGCATGGCCACGACGCCGATGCTGCCGACAGCGCCGGTGCGGGGCAGGATGATCCGGTCGGCTTGGGAGGCCAGCGCATAGGCGGCCGAGAGGGCGTGATCAGCGACGAAAGCCTGCACGGGTTTGACCTGACGCACGGCCCGGATGCGATCCGCCAGATCGAAGGCCCCGGCCACCTCGCCACCGAAGCTGTCTATGTCGAGGGCGATGCCGCGAATGGCAGGGTCGTCCAGCGCCGCCTCCAACTGCGCCGCTATCCCCTCGTAGGAGGTCAGCCCCGAGGATTGCCCGATCCAGGCGCCGCGATGGACCAGCGTGCCCGCGATCTCGATGACCGCGATCCCGTCCACCACAGCGAAGGGCTGACTGCCGTTTCGCGTCTGGCGGCTGGTCAGGTCGTTGCCAAAGAGCGAGGCGCGGGCGGGCAGGGCGGCTACATTCCCGTCTTCGGCCGCGATTTCCAGCCCCTCGACACTGATCTCCTGCCCGGTGATCCGAGGCCCCAGCCCGGTCAGGAAGGCCAGCGCCTTGCCGGGATCGACCATCAGGGGCGTGTTGAACACGCGCTGGGCGATCTGGGTGTGGTGCATCATGCGTCCTCCGCGGGCCGGGGTTCCCGGTCCTCGCCGAGGTTGTCCGCGTCTTCTTCTTTCTGCTGGTCTCGCTGCTCACCCTCGGCATCACCCGACCCAGCGCCGCCACCCACCGCCTGTGCCGGGGATCCCGGCCGCCGGAAGTCCAGCCCCAGTTCAGCCTCACGCTTGCGTTCGGCCGCGATTTCCCGGTCGACCTGTTCGGCGTCGTATCCCCGCTCGGCGATGGCCTGCGTGCGGGATTTGAGGCCTGCTTCGATCTGCAGGATCTCGGCCGCGGCATCCTTAGCCGGGTCGATCCAGTCCCATTTGGTGGGGAGCCAGTCGCAGGCGAGGTATTGGCGCCGGTCGGTGGCATAGCCCGGCAGGTCGATGGCACCGGCCAGCACGGCCATGTCCATCCAGCGCGTCCAGACCGCCCGGCAGAGCTGATAGACCATCACGGAATGCTGGAAGGCGGAGATGCGACGGCGGAAGTCGACGAGGGCAATTCGGGTGTTGGAGAAGTTGCCCTTCGCGGTGTCGCCGGTCAGATAGCCATAGGGCACGCCCAGCGCGGCTCCGATCTGCAGCAGCGTGCGGTACTGGAAGGGTTCATAGGTGCTGCCCGAGTCCGGAGTGGACGGAGTGGTGACGTCTTCGCCGGGGTCGAGCCGCACGACCTGGCCCGGTTCCACCTCGAGATCGTCTTCGGCCGGATCGAGGGCGGTTTCCGGGGCGGGCGACGTGATGAACATCGCGAACATCGCCGCGGTTTTCTTCCGCTCCAGCTCCGCATCGTCGTAGAGGTCCAGCGTGAAGAGCTTCACGACGGCTGCCGCAAACCGCGACACCCCGCGCAGCTGGCCCGCCTCGACCGGGTCCAGAATGTGGATCACCTCGGAGGCGGGCACGCGAACCGTCTCACCCACCAGCCCCGGGTCGGTCATGTCCCCCGGATGGCGGCGCAGGAAGTGATAGGCGACGCGCCGCCCGATGCCGTCGAACTCGATCCCCTGCCGGATCGATCCCGCGCCGGGCAGGACGCGGGTCATGTCCTGCGGCAGCATTTCTGACGGCAGCATCTGCAGCTGCATCGGCACGGTCAGGCCGTCTTCCGGCCGCCGCGTCCGGATGCGCAGGAAGACCTCGCCCGCCAGAAACACCTCGCGCGCGGCCCGGCGCTGGAGGCCGAAGAAGTCGGTTAGCCCCTCGGCATCCGCCTCGTCGGTCCAGGCAAGCCAGAGCTTCTGCAGCTCTTCCTTCTTGGCGACATCGGCGATCTTCGACGACGGCTTGATCCCGTCGCCGACGACATGGTTCGCGAAGGCATCGACCGCGTTCGCGGCATAGCCGTTGTTCCGCACCAGCCAGCGCGCACGGGCGGTGATCGTCTCGCCCGAGGCGGCGATCAGCGTGTTCACATGCGCCCGGGTGGCGCGGAACCCGCGCATGCGGCGATGGGACTGCGCGGCGTCGAACCCGCCGATAATGCTGCCGAGGCGTGCCCGGAAGGCGTCGAAGACCATCGTCACAGGCCTTTCGTGGCGATGGTGCCCCACCGACGGCGCCGGGAAGAGTTGCCGCTGACCGCCGCAATGCGCGCTTCCAGATCGCGAATGGCCGCCGCCAGTTCTGCGTCCGAGCCATAGGTCACGGTCTTGCCGTCATAGCTGACGCTGCGCAGCCCGGCGAAGCGGGCTTCCTGCAGCGCCGTGAGCAGGGCCTGCATGCGTTCCAGGTCCATCAGTCCCTCATGAAGTTCGGGGTGTAGGCCCGCCGTTTCCGGCGTGGCGTGGTCAGGGTTCCGGCCTTGGGCTGGGCCGGATCGGGTGGTGTGGCGTCTGTTGCGACAGCCACTGGCAGTCGCGTTTCCACGCCCGCCTGCGCTTCGAGCCGCCGCCATGTGGCTTCGTCCCAGCGGTCGGCACCAAGGATCCACGCCGCTGCGCGGGCGTAGCCCCGGCAGTCCAGCGCCTCGTTCCGCTCGCGCATCTTCTGCCATTCCTGATGGGCATAGCCGCGCTTGTTGCGGATGGTGACCAGCTGTTCGGCCACCAGCTGCTTCAGCCATTCGGTATCGGCCCAGCCGGGCAGATGGATCGTGCCGGGCGCGTCTAGCACGCCCAGCGCTCGGTCTTCGTCCGAGGGGCGTTCGATCCGCAGGAACCGGTAGGTCTCCGCCTTGAACGTCGCCGTGGCCACCGACCAGAGCCGCGCGCCACGGCGAAGCCGTTTGCCGCCAATGGTGGCGTCGACAAAGGTCGGGCCAGACACGGGTGCCGACCGGTTGAACCCTTCGAGGCCCTTCAGCGGCGCGACCTGTTCAAACCCGACCTTGCGCGACCAGGCATAGACTGCCGCGGCCTCGTAGCCGGTGTCGATGCCAAGCCGCGCCACGGTCATGAAGGCGCCGTTGGCATGCTGCCACGACCGGCCGAGAAGAGCGGTCAGCTTGTCCCAGGCGGCCGGATCGTCAGGCCCGCCCGGAATGACGATGTGATCGACGAGCCAGCTCTCCAGGCCCCGGCCCCAGGCCCAGATGTCGACTTCGATCCGGTCCCTCTGGACGTCGGCCCCGGCGGTCAGGAACAGAGCGGCCATCGGCACGGTGCCCGGCTTCCAGGTTTCACGCCGATCCGCAAGCCGCTGCCACTCCGGCGCGTCGCCCGACTCGACCCATGTTTCGCCCAGAAGGGTGTTGCGCGCGGCGCGGAGCGTGTCGTCCGACCCTTGGGCCGCCAGCCATTCCCGCGCCACGTCGGACCAGCTTTTCCAGCCCAAGGGCGAGTAGAGCGCCGAGAGGTGGAAGCCGATGGCCTTCGGATCCCTAGAAACCGCTGTCGGTCGCCATTCGCCGCGGGCTAGCATCTCGGTCTTGTGATGCTCGGCGATGGTACGTTCGCAGCCTTCGCAGTGGTAGGCGGCGGTTTCGGGTTTCCCCTTTGCCCAGCGCAGCCGGTCGAACTGCAGCCACTGCATCGTGCCGCAGTGCGGGCAGGGGACGAAGTAGCGCCGCTGGTCCGATGCCTCGAACTCGCGCTCGATCCGGCTCAGCCCCCGGATCGTCGGGGTCGAGACCATGAACACCTTGCGCCGGTGCGAAAACGTGGTCGTCCGCGCCTCGGCCAGCGTGACCGGATCGCCTTCCTCGTCGGCCGAGGCCGGGTAGGCGTCGACCTCGTCGAGGAAGACATAGCGCGCGGGCATCGACCGCAGGCCGGTGGCCGAGTTGGCCCCTGTCAGCACCAGGATGCCGCCGGGGAATTCCTTCGACAGCATCGAATTCCCGGCATCGCGCGACCGGGCCGGGTTCACCCGTTCGCGCAGCGCCGGGCTGTCCGCGATCAGCGGGTCCAATCGGCCGCGCGAGGTGCGCTTCGCCAGTTCCAGGCTCGGCAGCACCGCCAGCATCGGCCCCGGCGCGTGGTGGATGACGAAGCCGATCCAGTTGTTGCCCGCCTCGGTTGCGCCTACCTGCGCCGCCTTCATGAAGGTGATGCGCTGCGCCGGATGGCTGGGCGACAGTGCATCCATGATCTCGCGCAGATAGGGCGCGCGGGCGGTGCGGTACCGCCCCGGCTCGGCCGCGCCGCGCGAGGACAGCCAGCGATGCTGATCCGCCCATTCCGACACCGTCAGGTTCGGATCGGGCCGCAGCCCCTGCCGCCAGACCCGCAGCAGGTCCTCGGCGCCGTCGAAGCCGAGGTCGAGACCTGCGGTCAGATCGTTGTCGTCCTCCTCATCATGCAAGCGAGACCCGGAGGTCGGCGAGGGAGTCGAGCTGTTCGCGGACATGGGCTTCCAGCACCCTCTGCATGATCGCGGTCTCGATCGTCACCGATGCCCCGGATTGCCGTTCCACCTCCGCCATGATCTGCGCCGCCATCAGCGCGGCCACCCGTCCAGGCCAGGTCACCCAGACATCCCGTTCCTGCCGCGCCAGGCGGAAGACAAGGGTCTCCGCCCTTGCACGGTCGACCAGCGTGCCCTTCTTCTTCTGGACCGCCAGCTGGCGTTCTTGCGCCGCGTAAACCGTTAGCGCCGTGCGGGCCTTGATGTAGGACGTCGTGTCGCCGGGGCCGCTGGCCAGCCCATCCCCACCAAGCGACCGGCGCTGCTGGTCTGGGTCCGTCATTTCCGCCCGCCGCACATCCGAGGCCGCTGCGTTGATCGACCCGTCGTCATGGATCACCAGCCGCCCGTTCTTGCGCGCCTTCTGCACTCCGCCGCGCGACAGCCCGGAATGGGCCGCGTACTCGCGCTCGCTCATGCCTTTCATGGCGCCGTGAAGCCTATCAAGATATTGAAAATCAACAGGAAAATAGAATTATTGCCGTTGATTGTCTCCCCCTCCGGAGCGATTCTGTTGTCCATCAACAGGCCGCATCGCGCCGATCCCAGGAGGGTTTCACCATGACCACGACCACCATCCGCATCGACTATTCAACCCTTCCCGAGGGCTTCGACCTGAGCCGCCCAGACGCCATCGCCGAGGTCATCGAGCAGGCGTTGCGCGAGATCGGGATCCTGGCGGACGCCTCCGACGTCCTGTCGCACCTGAAGATCGAATTGCCGACCGCCCAGCTTGGTGCCGCCAGCCGCACGCTGGCCGAGATGCGGCTGATCTGACCGGAGCGATCAGAAAGCACTGATATTGCTCCGATTTGCCTACGATCATTCGCCCGACAGAGCGATGGTGTTGGCACCAGGACGATGCAACTCACCGAAGGATGCCCCGCCATGACCCGCCGCGCCACCGACAATTCCAAAGCCCTCGACGCCTTTATCGCCGCCAAAGCCGAGATCGACATCATGCTGGAGCGCCTGAAGTCCCTTAGCGACGACCACTTCGAGACCCACCCCGACGAGATCCATTGGGGGCACGTCGGGGCGCTGAAGCACTACGCGGGCCTGCTGCGCCAGATCACCGATAGCGCCTTCAAGGAAGGCGAACACGTCGCCTGACGCGCCCCCACGGCGCGAAGGCCGCCCCGTCCGATGACGGGGGTGAGCCCGGACCGTGGCCCCAGTGGGGCCGCGTAAGCCGGGCGAACGTCCGTAGAAGGCGCGCACACCGCGCGCCCACAGCCACGGAGGCCCCGATGACCACCCCATCCGACACCCAGTCTCTGATCCTGTCCCGCGCAGCGACCCGGCCCGGCAACCTCGCCCTGCCGCTGCCCGCGGGGCTGGTCGGTGCCGCCGCCAAGATGGTTGTCGGCAAGATGATCGCCCGCGGCTGGCTCGATGAGGTCAAGGCCAATCTGCGCCGCGGCGAGCCGATGTGGCGCGAGACCCGCGACGGACATGGCACCACGCTGATCGCCACCGAGGCCGGGCTGGAGGCCATCGGGATCGAGCCGGTGGTGGCCAGCGCCGTAGCCAGCGTGCGGAGGGCGAAGCCCAAGGCGGAACCGGTGCAGACGCCCGACGACACCGACACCGCGAAACCCGTCGCCATCCGCGCTGGCACCAAGCACGGTATTCGTCAACGCAGTTGTCCCAGTCGCTCGTTTTCAGGCTGCCTTTTCGGCCGGCCCGGCCATGGGTCCGCCGCCGCCAGCTTCATGGGGGAGCGCGTCGGCGGACCCATGGCCTCCGCGCCCGGCATCGGGCCGCTCGGGGTTCAGCCAGACCGAGCCGATGGGCTGCCAGTTGCGGGTCTTGCCTGACCAGCGCTCCGGATGCGCGGCGCGGGCCAGCTGGTAGACGCGGTGGCGCTCGGCGAGCAGCGCGTGGTCCTCGCCGCGGTGGCGCTGCTCGGGCGTGACAAAGCGGATCGCGCTACGGCGGTGCTCGAGATTGTACCAGCGCACGAAGCTCTGGACCCAGGCCCGCGCCTCGTCGATCGTCGCGAAGCCGTGGCGAGGCCAGCGGGGCGTGTACTTGCAGGTCCGGAACAGCGCCTCGGAGAACGGATTGTCGTTCGACACCCGCGGTCGGCTGAAGGAGGCGATGACGCCCAGCCGCTCCATCGTCACCTTCATGGTGGCGCCCTTCATCGGACTGCCATTGTCGGCGTGAAGTACGAGCGGGCTGGTCAGGCACTTCTCGGACCAGACGGCGCGCTTGAGCACCTCGGCCGCGAAGTCCGAGGCCTCGCGGTCGTGGACCTCCCAGCCGACAATCTTTCTGCTGAAGATGTCGACGATGAGGTAGAGGTAGAAGAAGGCGCCGGCGATCGGTCCGGGGAGCCACGTTATGTCCCAGCTCCAGACCTGGCACGGGGCCTTGGCTTCGAAGCTGGTGGGTGGCTTGCGGCGCGCAGCCGGTCGGGCGCGGCCGCGGCGATGGTTCTGCCCACGCTCGCGCAACACCCTGTAGAAGCCGGATTCCGATCCGATGTAGATGTCTCGATCGGCCAGCCGGGGCACGATCTGGCTTGGTGGAAGACTTGCGAACTCGGGACCGGCACAGGTCGCCACGATCCGGTCGCGCTCCTCGTCCGAGAGCTTGTTGGCCGGCGTCGGGCGGTCTGCGGAGGGGCGACGATCCTCGCGGATCCCGCCGTCGGGGCCCTGCCAGCGGCGCAGCGTGCGCGGGCTGAGGCCGATCTCGGCACAGGCGGCCGCCTCACGGGCACCTGTCTCCGTGGCCGTGGCGACAAGGGCGGCAACCTCATGGCGATCCGAGGCGGAGGTCATTCGTCCTCGCCGTCCTTGCGGCCCCAGATCGCGTCCACCTTTTTTCTGAGGATCATCAGCGCGGCGGCCTCGGCCAGCGCCTTCTCCTTGCGGGCAAGCTCACGCTCCAGCTGCTGGATCCGTTTCTTGTCGTCGCGCGTCTCGCGGGCGATCCGGCTGCTGGCCACCCGCTCCCAGTCGTTGGCGCGTGCGCAGGCCTCGCGCCAGACGGCCAGCTGCTCGGGATAGATCCCGCGGCGCCGGCAGTATTCGCCGAGCTCGGCCTCGTTCAGCGCGGACGTCTCGATCACCGCCGCCAGCTTGTCCTCGGAGGTCCAGCCCTCGGGACCGGCATTGGCGTCAGGCAGGAACTGCCCCTTCGCCCGCGCCTCGGCCCGCCATTTCGCGAGCGTCGCTACGCTGATCCCTTCCTCCTTGGCCAACTGGCCCAGGGGCATGTTGTTCGGCGGCAGCATCTTCGCGAGAACCGCCGCCTTCCGTTCCGGTGAGTAAGCCAAACCCGTCGTCCTGTCCCGCCCGCCTCAGGATACACTTCCAGATTCAGAACCGGCGACAACTACCCTGACGGAGGGGGACGGCTTCTAATGAATTGGCTTCCCGTGGTGGTTTCCGCCCACCTGGCTTCCCCGGAGGTGGCTTCCCTGGCTTCCCACCGGGAATCCAGCCCGGCCAGTTCCCGATTCCGCAAGCCGCTGATCTGATTCACGAATTCCGGCATCAGGTCGCAAGGTGGCTTCCGCCTGGCTTCCCCGGTGAAACTGCCTCACGCTAGCGAACCGCCGCGCTGCGCCCCCCCCGCATACGTTTGGCGCCGGGGAGGAACCAGAGGAGGGGGGAACGCAAAAATCGAACCGGCTGTCGGCTGTGATTGCGCTG
Source organism: Rhodobacter sp. NSM (assembly GCF_052244495.1). Taxonomy (NCBI): domain Bacteria; kingdom Pseudomonadati; phylum Pseudomonadota; class Alphaproteobacteria; order Rhodobacterales; genus Rhodobacter; species Rhodobacter sp. NSM. The sequence goes on along the minus strand of NZ_JBQPXH010000016.1, from coordinate 33,427 downwards.
GGACCTCTCGACATTTTGGCGCTATGCAGCCTAAAGCCCGCTCCTCTATTGGAAAGCTGACATTTACTCCTTTCGGAGCTGCTCGAAGGCAGTTTCAAATGGCTTGCGCATTGGCGCAGATTCGTTGAAGAACGGCAGTCCGTAGACGGTATAGTCGCGGCCTTGAAAGACGGTTTCGAGACGCGCGACTTGTTTGATTTGCTTTAGGAAATCCTCCTTCCATTGGTCTTGCTGGCGGAGGTGCTCGCCTTTTGGTTCGATGAAAATCTGCATTATAGAAGTTTGCCCGTTGTCGGCGCGGCGTAGGAACAGCACGAAGTCAGGCTCAAAGGCGCGTCCCTCCTTGAAATCGAAGAGCTGGAACAGCTTTTCGTTCCGCATTAGGTGAAAATCCTGGTATGCAGCCCTCAGCGTCGCCTCGTTGTCATGGAGGAAGCGAACGAAATGCTTCTCCTGATCAGTCCCATAGCTGTCATCATATATGTGCCAGTCTTTGGCGCTAAGGTCGATCAGGCTCAGGCCCGGTATCTTGCTCTCTGACCATGCAAGGCCAGTCTCGCCCTGAACGCTGACTTTCAGCGTTTTGTCTGCTAGGATGCTCTTCAGAGCGTGAGGCACAAAATCCTTCGTGCCTATGTAGTCGACGCTGTCCTGCCGAATGCCTGTTTCGACGCCGTGAAGTACAAACTGCGCGATTTCTACCTTCGATCTTGATGACAGGTTCCGAAGGTCTTCGGGCAGCCCGGTTACCTTGACCTTAACCCCACCAAGGAAGCGGTCAGACGACATGAACTGGGTCATCCCGCTCAACTGCGGAAAGTATTCCCGAAGGCGGCCAAACTGGAAGAATGGGTTGGTGTCGAGTGCGAAGCGCAGGATCGGCTGACCCAGGTCAGATAGGGACCATGTTTCAGTGACCGGCTCCTGCCCAAGCGATGCCTGACGAGGGCGAGCCTCGCCGAAGGCTGTCGCTTCGATTACCTGCCCAGTCATCAGTCGTGGGAAGGTGAACTCGCGGCCAGCCAGATAGTCATCCAACCCTTGCACCGCATCGCGTGGATTCTTGATGCGATCATTCAGCCAGATATGGCCATTCTGATAGAGATCGGTCTGCTTGAAGCTGTCCTTGACCCGCAAGGTGACAGTCCGCGCGGTATCGTCCAGCATCCCAGTTTCGCGTAGGGCGTTGCGGATATCCTGAATGTATTTCGGGTTGTGCGAACAGTGATAATGCAGTTGTTCCAGCAGCCGGAGAGGATGATCGGCCTGACGATCATACTTGCGCATGGCGCGTGGCGCGTCTGGCTGGTCAGCAGCGGTAAACGGAAAGTACCGCGCGCCACGCCCTATCAGTTGCGCCTCCTGCATGGTGGTCTTGCCAACCTTATTCTCGCGGCCGTCCCGGGTGTCATAGAGGCGGACGATGTCGAACAGGTTAAGCACGTCCCAACCTTCGTTCAGCTTGTCCACCGCGAAGATAACCCTCAGCTCGTTGTCGCGATCTTCCAGCGTGTTCAGGGCGATCTGGCGGGCTTGCAGGTCAGTCGGGCTGTTCACGTTCTCGACCTTCGCCGGGTCGAAATCCAACTTGATCTCTGCTGCCAGGTCCGGTGCGTTGACGCCTCGTTCGTCAAAGATGAAGCCAAATGCGCGAGTAAGGGTTTCGTCGCCACGGCTGGCGGCCCTGAGCGCGAGGAGGGCGTCTCCGTCCAGCCCCTTGATCATCGAGTGGAAGAGCGTCTCATTCGCGTTCGATTCCGCGATGGTCTTCGATTTCATCAGGATCACGGGCTTGCAGTCCACCCCGTGCGCCGCAGCCAGCTTGCGCCGAAACTGACTGACCACGACAGCCTGCAACATCCGGTCACGCGCGGGCAGATCGGCCTGCCGCAGTTCGATGTCTTTCGAATACCCGTCCTCGCGGAATTGCCGCAGGGCGTAATCGAATAGGATCTTGTCGTGGTACTTGGCCCGGATTGCCGGGTGCGACAGGTCCACAGTCGCTGTGAATTCCAGCAGCAGGTTGTCCGGGTTCGCGCTCCAGATGCGGGAGACCGTGCTTTCCCAGCTGGCCTTCTCTTCTTCCTCTTCTTTGCCTAGCTTCGCTTTGGTCTCGGCGTTCAGATGGTGCGCCTCGTCCGAGATCAGAACGATCTGCCGCGCCTCGAAATCCTCATAGGTCACGGCGTTCTCGCGGGGGTTCAGCAACCGGCTGTGTAGCCCCTGGATCGTGGTGAAATGGATGTTGATCGAGCCGTCCACCGCCTCGTCGAAATTGTCAACGGCTCGGATATCCACCAGCGCGTCATCAATCCGGACCTGGGGAGCGAACAGGTACTTGCTGGAGGCCGGGTTCAGGAAGTTGTCCTTGGTCTTTTCGATGATCTGCGACGAGTTGACGAAGAACAGGAAGTTCCGCTGCCCCTTGGAGTAAAGATACAGGATCAGCGCTGCCATCAGCACCGTTTTGCCGCTGCCGGTGGCCATGTGGAACAGAAGCTGAGCGGGGTTCGGGCGGTTTTGATACTTCTCCATGTAGAAGACAAACCGTTCCAAGGCACGTTCCTGATAGGGGCGCAGCTTAATGGACGCGGCAAGGTTTTCGGAAATGCATGTCGGGATCTGGGCCGTCAGGGCACCATACTTGGCAAGCGCGTCGAATTCCTGGGCGAGGGACTGCGTCACGCCTTGTCCCCGTAGAAGGCCCGGTTGACCCGCATGTCCTCGTCAGAGATGCCATAGGCTTCGTCGGCGATGTCGCCATAATTGACATAGAGGTGGTTGGCGTCGAGGCTGTCGATCAGAACGCGCTTCTGATCATCTAGCGGCAAGGCATCGAAGGCTGCGTCCGCCAGTCCATCCAGTTCTACGCCTGGTCGCACATAGCCTTCGGTCTGCAGACGGTCTCGCAGGGCGGCAAGGGCGCTGGCATCTGTGGCATCGCGAATGTCGTCGGCCAGCCTCGCGTTCCACCGGGCAAGCTCGGCATAGACGAAGCTGCCGCCGCCCTTCCAGTTTGCCGTGGCCGAGATCCCGCCCTGTTCACCATCGATCACCTTCTTCAGTCGCAGAGCCGTCAGATCATGGATGTAGTCCATCTGTTCGACTGCAATCCAGCGGCGGCCCATCTTCTGTGCGACGGCGGCGGTTGTGCCGGATCCTGCAAAGAAATCCAAAACGAGGTCGCCAGGGTTGGTGGCGATCTGAACGATACGAGAGATCAGTCGTTCTGGCTTAGGCGTAAAATCTGATGCTGCATCTGCACCAACAAGAGCATTCAACTCCTTCTTTGCAATCTCGTTTGTGCCTCCGTCTTGATGGGGCCACCACGTCGAGGATTGAATTCCAGTCTCCTCCTTTAGATATTTCTTTCGCCGCGGCTGGTTGGAGCCAAACTTTCCAAACCAAATGCGACCCTCGGCCATCAATGTCTTGAATTCATCTTCGGTCGTTTTCCAGCAGTAACCGTCAGGTGGATAGAACCGATCACCTGACGGAGAAGTTATCCAATAGAGTTGGTTCTCTCTGCCCGCTTTTCCATCCTTCTTCTTGTTCTGGGCAGTGAAGTCGCGATGGACCCAATCGCCTTTAGGGTCATTATCGGGATTCTTATACTCAGCCCTCTGCTTATCGGTCATTGGCAGGCGATTAGCAGTCTCCTCGAACAGTGTTTTTACTGTACCATTGGAGCGCTTCGTTGAGCCCTGCTTGCGCGCAAATACCAATATGTTGTCGTGAGAATTGCCAAGTATGACCCGATCATCAGGCGACGTCCGTTTCTGCCAAGCAATGTGAGAAACGAAATTCTCCCGACCGAAAACCTCGTCCATCATTACCTTGCAGTAGTGAACTTCGGTGTCGTCAAGGGTGACAAAGATAGCGCCATCTCGGCGAAGCAGGTCTTTCGCAACCTCTAGTCGATTGCGCATAAAGGTCAGCCAAGCCGCATGGTTGAACCGATCATTATACCGGAACCCGTCACTCCCTGTGTTATAGGGCGGATCGATGTAGATCAGTTTCACCGCGCCCGCATAGCGCGCTTTAAGGCTGTGAAGGGCCAGCAGGTTGTTGCCCTTGATGAGCAGGTTGTCGTCGTCCGCGATTCGGCCCACCGGCTTCGCTACACCCGCGGCGACGGCTTCGGCGTCCCAGCGTTCAAATCCGGTCAGTACTTTGGGTTCATACAGGCGGCTGATGTCGTCGGGCGCCAACGTGGTATTCCAAAAAACCTCCTGTCGCGCCTTGTCTTCTTTGGCCTGTCCGCCCTCTAGGACACAGTCCTTGTAGGGCCAAGCCAGAACCACATCACGGGATTCCTTGAGATAACCTCGAGCATCGGTCAGCCCGATCCGGTTCTTGAACGCGGTATAGCTGTCAGGCAGAAATGCCTTGTTTGACACGAAGTCCTGGAACCGCGCCTTGTCAAAAATCAGGGTGCCTTCGACCTCGACGAAGAAATGCTTCCGGATTGTTTCGGACTGCATAAGCAACCGCAACAGCCCCGCATCCATCTTTGCAGCTCGCTCGATCACAGCGTTTTTCAGGATATGTCCGTCCGAGATGAGTGACTGATCCTGTTGCAGAAGTGCTTCGAGGTCGTTGATCAGGTTCTGCATGGGCGTGTTTCGTTTCTACTTCTTGATGTAACGGCATGAATTAAGCGCCGATTTGACGGCCGGAGGCCAGATCGAGCGCCTGTCTTTGTAGACCAGAACCGGGCAGGGGTCGACAAGGCCCTACTTGGGTTGCTCCTCGGGCCTAGGCCATGACTTGTTGGAGCATGCGAGGTCGGTGGAAGCACATGGTCGCAGCCTCCGTCGGCGCTGGGCGATCCTATCGACGCCTTGGCTGATGACTCACCACAGCCGATCACGTAGGTTCCCGAAAAGACGAACAACTTGGAGACTATGCATGAAAGCTGCCGAAACCCGCGTCGACCGATTCTTGGCCAGCAGCGAGACAGCTTTCGCCATACCCGTCTACCAGCGGAACTACGACTGGACCCGGGTCCAGTGCCAGCAGCTGTTCAACGACATTCTGGCGATCGGCGCGGATGACAGTCAGTCGGGGCACTTCATCGGCAGCATCGTCTACGTTCATGACGACGTCTACACGGCCTCGGGCCTTCGTGAGCTTACGATCATCGATGGGCAGCAGCGCCTTACCACCCTGACCCTGATTTTCATCGCGCTCTATCGGCACGCGACGGCGACGGGGAAGGACCAGCAAGCCCAGCGCATCTACAAAACCTATCTGATCAATGAGTTCGCTGACGACACTGAGAAGCTGAAGCTGAAGCCCACAGATAATAACAAAGTCGCCTTGGCCCAGATCATGGACCCTAAGGAGGCCGTTAAAGCGACAGGATTTTCTCGGCTTATCGAAAACTTTCGTTTCTTCCAAGCGCGCATAACGGATGCCAATTTCGACGTCGTTCTCCGCGGCGTGTCGAAACTGATCTTCGTCGACATCGCACTTGATAGGCAGAAGGATAATCCGCAGCGCATCTTCGAAAGCCTGAATTCGACGGGTCTTGAGCTGTCGCAAGCTGATCTTATCAGAAATTACATTCTAATGGGATTGCCCCGGAAGGAGCAGGAGCAGGTTTTCCGGAAGTTCTGGGAGCCTATCGAAGCAAACGCAAGGAACCGAGAGGTTAACGAGAGCCGAGTGTCGGATTTCATCCGTGATTTTCTGACGCTGAAGCAGAAGGATATTCCGAACAAGGGGGCGGTCTATGCCAAGTTCAAGGAGCGTTACCCAGTGCCGAACTCGGCCGACCTTATGGATGCCCTCGAAGAGTTGCGCGAATTCTCCCATGTCTACGCGCGCCTGCTGAACCCTGACCTTGAATGCGACCCAGAGATCCGACGCGAGCTGGGCTACATCCGGACGTTGGAGGTTAACGTGGCCTTCCCGTTTCTGATGCCGGTCTATCGGGATTTCACCGCCGGGATCATCTCCCGCGACGTGTTCGCAGCCGTCCTGCGGCTGGTGCAGAGCTACGTCTGGCGCCGGTTTATCCTAAGCCTGCCGACAAATGCCTTGAACAAGATTTTCATGAGTTTGTACGACCGGGTGGACCCCGCAGAGTATTTGGTATCGATCGAACGTTCCTTGATGCAACGCAGCGGCAGCCAGCGCTTCCCGCGGGACGCCGAGGTGATCGCAATGTTGCGGGAAAAGGACATCTACAGCACGAAAAGCCGGACGAGGACATATTTCTTCGACCGCTTGGAAAACCACAACAACAGGGAACTGGTGGACGTCACGGTTCCTGGCATCACCGTCGAGCATATCTTCCCCCAGAACCCAGAGCCTGCATGGCGAAGTGCTTTGGCCGCCGAAGAGTACGCCTTGCTCGGCGAGAAGTACCTCAACACGATTGGAAACCTCACGCTGTCTGGGAACAACGGTCGATTGGGGAACAAACTCTTCGTCGATAAGCGGGACATGAACGAAGACGGTGGCGAGCAGGGATACCGGTTCAGTCGCCTTTGGCTCAACCGCGACCTTCAGGCCCTCGACGGATGGGGCGTCAAGCAGGTCGAAGCGAGGGCGGATCGTATTGCAAAGCGCTTTCTGGAGGTCTGGCCTGCGCCGGCCATCGAGGTCGTCGCAGAGACGAACGGAGACGAAATCAACATTTTCGATGCGGAAGAGCCCCGGTTCAAGCGCCTGGAGTATGCGGTCTTCCTCGGTGCCCGCTTGAACGTGACGCAAGTCGCCAAGCTGTATGTCGAGGTGCTGGAACAGCTTCTGGTGCTTCAGCCCGAGGCGTTTCAAGGCACCAAGCTTGGTGAACGGATACAACTGACGTCCGAGCCTGATACGTTGCGGCAGGCCGTTCGGGTGGCGGAGGGGTACTTCGTCGAGGGCAATATCGACTCCACCAACAAGTTTGAAAGAATGAAGCTGGCCCTGTCTGAATTGGGGATGGAGGAGGAACTCTTCATCAAGTTTGCATAGGCGGTGACACTGGTTCGGGCTGGGAACGCAGCCAAGGCCGCGCCTTCGGCATCGCCCCTGTCACCTCGACCTCCCTCAGCATCCCACCCGCGATCAGCCCCTCCCGGACCCAGCCCAGCGCCTGCCACCAGTCGTCATAGCCGCGCCGAGCGGCCTCGATCTGATGGGGATGGGGGGCGAAAGTGACCGGGCAGGCGAGGATGTCGATGGTTTTCCAAGTGGCGCGCGCGCCCGGGCCGCGCACGCGGACGCGCTCGGTGCCGACGACGATGGTGCCCACATGTGTGCCATGCTGGTTCTGCTTGACGATGCTTGGCACGCAGCGCGGGACGGCACCGGGCATCCAGTCCGGTGTCAGCCCAGCGCGGGCCAGTTCGGCGACGCGGATCGCCATGCGCTTGCCACCGAGGCTGTCGGGGATCCCGGCGACGGTGGCGGCGATCACCTCGGCGTCCTCGTGGGTGTAGCCGCCGATCTTGTACTGGCCGCCGTCAATCTTGCAGCCCAGCACGGCACGCTGGAGGAGAACGTATTCGAGGCGAAGCCGAAGCCTTCCTCGGTGACGTCCGGTGGCAGCGGCAGGTCCAGCTGCGCTTGTTCCACCCGGAACGCCCATTCCAGCGCCGCCTGCACGCCCAGCGCCCGTTTGATCCTGGTGCCGTTGACGCGGCCGTGGAAACTCATGTCTGCAATCCTTCAAGGAAATCCATCTGCGCCGGGCGCTGGGCCGCATCCGTCGGCCGCCAGATCCACGGGCCCGAGGCCATGGGCAGCCGCGAGAGCGCGCCACGCATGTGCCGCTGCCAGAGGGTGAACTCCGTTGCCGAGCAGGCGCAGAGCGCGTGCCCGATGGGCCAGCCCATCAGCCATCCGACGAAGAGCGGGTTCAGCCGCCGCCGTGATCGGCCCTTCAGGATCCGCCGACACGCGACGCGCCCATGCGAGGCAATCATCGAAGCCCAGAGCGGGCGCGAGATCGGGGCGTGTGGCGAGGACCGCGGCCCATCCGGCGAGATAGCCGGGGCCGGGCGGGTGAAGCCCTGTTCCGCCCGGTAGTGCAGCAGGTCCATCCGGGACTTGCCGTCGGTGCGGGTGATGCTCGCCTCGCTGCTGCCCTTCCAGTTCTGCGCCGCCGGTGTCGGCCAGTGGTTCGGCAGGGCTTTCGCGATGCCCAGCGCCAGTGCTTCCGCCTTCCGGGTGAAGTCGCTGTTCCCGGCCGGGTTGTAGCTGCCGGTGCCGGGGTGCAGGCTCATCGGTGTGGGCCAGGATGAAGATCCGCAGCCGCTCGTGCGACGCGCCGACCTCTGCCGCCGAGAACAGGCCCGCCGCAGGCGTGTAGCCCAATCCCCAAAGCTCTCGCAGGACGGTCTCGAGGCCGAGGGTGACGTGACCGGCGACGTTTTCGAGGAAGACCCATTCCGGGCTGCATTCGCCGATGACGCGGGCGACGTCGGGCCAGAGATGACGGGGATCGTCGGCCCCGCCGCGCTTGCCAGCCGCACTGAAGGGCTGGCAGGGATAGCCTGCGAGGATGGCATCGAAGGCGCCACGGAAGGGCAGGGCGTCGAAACTGCGCAGGTCGGTCCAGATCGGGGCCGGGGCGAAGTAGCCTGCGCGCTGGGCGGCGACGAGGACTGCCCTTGGCCAGTCCTCCCATTCGACGAAGGCGCGCGTGTGATAGCCGGGCTCGGCGAGCATGAGGCCCAGATCAAGGCCTCCGCCGCCTGCGCAGAGGGACAATCCGTGCCGGGGACGTGACACCATGCCATTCACCGCACCCCGCGCTCGCGCAGGCGTGCGGGTGTCACCAGCCCCCGGGCCAGCATGGCATCGCGCATCGTGTTGCTGATCGCGCTGACCGGCAGGTAGCGGTCGGAATTGACCAGATCGGCGTGGAAGGCTGGCAGGTTGGTGATCGGCTTCGCGGCCGGGGCGGGGGCCGCCTTGGGCTTCCGGCGCTTCCGGCGGTTCGGGATGTTCCTGGCGGCTGGCCTCAGCCGTGGCGATGATCTCGGCCTCGGTCAGCCCCAGCTCGTCGCGCCAGCGCTGGACGTGCAGCCGGGGCGGCCAGCCTTGCCACCAGCCGGGCAGGGCGTCGGGGTCGAGGCCCAGCGCGTCCAGCAGGTCTCCGAAAACCTCATCGGAAATCGCCTCGCGCGCTTGCGCGCCCTCCTCCTCCTTTACTGGTTTACTTAGAGGTTCCCTTACAGGGTTAGTGTCCGAAATCCGGACACGGCTTTTGGCATTTTCCGGACACGGCTCGGCCGGAAAATCGGACACGGCTTCCGCACCAACCCCGTGTCCGAATTCCGGACACGGCAAGGCATCGGCCGCGGCTTCCGGGGGCAAACCCTCTGCCATGTCGGCGATTTCCGCATCGGTCGGTCCTCCGTGTCCGATTTCCGGACACGGCACCACAGCCACGGGTGTGAAGCCCGGCTCGAACCCCAGGATGTAGCGGGTCGGCAGCTGGCGCTTGGTCACAGGGTCCAGCCGCGGCACCCGCCGCAGCAAGCCTACCGCCTCCAGCTGGCCAAGGTGATCGTTCAGCGTGGACCGGCTGATCTCGCAGTCGTGCGCCAGGCGGCCCTGCGAGGGGAAGCAGCCGTAGTCCGGGTTGAAGCGGTCGCAGAGGTGCCAGAGCACGATCTTGGTCGTGGGCTTCAGCCCGCGCTGCTTGATGGCCCAGTTGGTGGCCTCGTGGCTCATGGCGCGGGCCTCCGAGTGGCAGGGGCGATGCGCGTGGTGAACCCATGGTCCGCCAGCGCGCCCAGCGCGTCGTCGAGGCTGCGGACCAGCGCCCAGCCGAACCCCTGCGCCTGCACGGCGTCGCGGAACGCCTCCTGCTCCGGCCGCAGCCGCCCCGTCGGTGCCTTCAGTTCGAGGAACAGGACGCGGCCCTCACACAGGACCATCAGATCGGTGAACCCGGCATGGACGCCCATGCCGACCAGGATCGCCTGGCGCTTGGCCCCACGGGGTCCGGCCTCGGTCACCTCGTTGGCGCAGTGGTGGATGATGGCCGAGCGGGGAAGGGCGATGCGCAGCGCCTGCACGACGGCGCGCTGCAGATCGGCTTCGGGGGTGCCACGGCGCATCATCGCGCGGCCCTCCCCTGGTCTTCGCGCTGGGCACGTCGTACCGGCCGCCGCGCATCGATGACGACCAGCAGGCGCTGGGCATCAGCACGCTCGCCAGGGGTCTCGCCATGCTGGGCAAGCACGTTGCAGGCGAGCCGGATCAGGAGATCGCTGTGATGCGCGACATCGGCGATCACGGCGCGGGCCTCGGCCACGCGGTCAGCGGGCCAAGTGGAACTGCGAGGGTGGATGGTCATCACCGGCGCCCTCCGGCACGACGGCAGCGCGGTGAGGCCTGCTCCTGCTCCTCCAGCCATTCCTCGACGGCGGCGCGGCGGTAATAGACCTTGCGCCCGGCACGGACGCAGGGCGGCCCCGTCCGCATCGCCTCCCAGCGGCGCAGGGTGTCGACCGAAAGGCCGAGTTCCAGCGCGAGGTCGAGACGGCTGATCCAGCCGACCAGCAGGCTGCGGGGTTTGTCCTTCGGGTCTGGCATCGATCCGAGATGCGGCATCGGGGTCTCCTGCTCCTGGCCCCGAAGATCGGGGACGTCTTGCAGGGACCAGTGAGCGCAGAGCCCGAGGGGTGGCGGCGAGGCGAAGGGTGGCGGAAAGGATGCCGCCTTTGTGCCACCCCTTGTTTTGTTGGGGTTTCCGATGGTGGTGGGGTGGCGGAAGAAGATTGCGGCCGCTCCTGCCAAATGGGCGAAACGGACGCCAAGGCCGCAAACACCAGCAAACAGCCAGATTGACCGGCTTTGACCTGGATTGGAGGGCAAAGAGGGGGTGGCAACCGACACGGCACCCGTGCCACCCATTGAATTCCTTGAGGATTTGTCGCTGCGCGGCTCTTCAAAGGCCTGATTTGCGGCGTGATGACCGCGCCTGCCGCCTCAGACGTCCCATTGTGCGGGTCGGCACCAGTCGCGCATCGATCCGCCCAGCGCCGAAATCCCATGAAAACAAGGGGTGGCGCGGTTCTGGCGTCCTTCCTGCCACCCTCCGCCTCCCCGCCACCCGGGGCGCCATGCTTGCCTTGATAGTCAGGCGAAACCACGCCTCATGTCGGATGCAAGAAGGACCGAAGCCATGCCCGAACGCATCAAGCTGACCGAGAAAGTGCTGCGCGACGCCGAGCCGGTGCCGGGGCGGGACTACCAGATCTTCGACACCGACGTTCGAGGCTTTGCCGCCTGCATTTACCGCGGTGGCGGGCGGGCCTTCACGCTGGATTACCGCCACGCGGGGCGGCAGCGCCGGATGACCTTCGGGCGCTGGCCGGAATGGTCGGTGTCGGCGGCCCGGGAGCGGGCCAAGGAGTTGCGGCGCGAGATCGACGCCGGGGCCGATCCCTTGGGCCAGCGCGAGGCGAAGCGCGAAGCCCCGCGCGTGACCGACCTGATCGAACGCTATTGCGCCGAGCATCTGCCGAAACTGTCGGCGCGAAGCGCGGCCGACCAGCGGTCGGCGCTGGCCAAGATGGTGGAACCGGTCTGGGGCCGGAAGCTGGTCACGGAAATCACCCCGACCGACGTCGACAAGCTGCTGACCAGGATCGCCGAGGGCAGGGCGCGGCCCCACAAGGAAAAGCCCAACAACCGAGCGCGCAAGCTGCAGGGCGCGAAGCCCACGCCGGTGCGTGCCAACCGGATCGGCGAGGTGCTGCGCAAGATGTTCACGCTGGCGGTCCAGTGGGGCTGGTGCGAGGACAACCCCGCCCAGCGCTTCCATCGCCGCACCGAGACGCCGCGCGAACGCTTCCTGTCGAAGGAGGAAATCGCCAGCCTCGCCGCCGCGCTGGATGCAGCAGAAGATCGGCGCGCGGCCGACATCATCCGCATGTGCATGCTGACCGGAGCTCGGTTGGGCGAGGTGCGGCAGGCGCGGTTCGAGCAGTTCAACCTCGAGCATATGAGCTGGTCGAAGCCGCCCACCATAACGAAACAGCGCCGTGCGCACCGCGTGCCGATCTCGGACGAGACGGCCGCCATTGTGCGCCAGCGCCAGCTGCTAGTGCCGAAGGGATCGCCGTGGCTCTTCCCCGGCGACACGCCCGGCCAGCCAGTGCAGGAGGTCCGCCGTTTCTGGGCACAGGTCCAGAAGCAATGTGGGCTGCAAGACGTCCGGATCCACGACCTGCGCCACACCTTTGCGTCCCTGTTGGTCAGCGGCGGCGCCTCGCTGGAAATGATCGGCAAGCTTCTGGGGCACAGCCAGATGCAGACCACCCTACGCTATGCCCACCTGATGGACTCGCCCCTGCGCGCCGGGGTGGACGCGGTAGCCAGCGCCTTCCGGCCAAAGCCCAGGCTGGTCCACGACGCCGATGATCAGGGCGGCCGGAAGACCGCCTGATCCGGGCCAGCGCGGACCCACGTCATCACGCTTCCTCCCGTCGCAGCGCCCTCCATATCGGCGTGATCCGTCGCCGGATCGAACGGCTGTCGGGCATCTTCTTGCCGTCCGACCGATCCGCGAACCAGTCCTGCATCTCTGCAACCAGCTCGGCTTGGGTGGCGGGCAGGCCATGATCATGAATCCGCACAATCAAGGCGATGTTCATTCCCTCCCAATCATAGGGCGTGGCAGCACCTGGCCCGGTCGGCACACGCCGCACCATGTCGTTCTCTTCCTCGAAGGCATGCACCTCATCAGCCATGATCATCATGTCCGCGACCGCCACTGTGACCCCGCCGACAGGATCGGTGATGATCTGCCACTGGCCCTTCTCGCCAGCCATGATCCGGCGCACCACGCCCTCGGTCGGGCCGGTCCCGCAGCGGCGGAACAACGGCATGAGGTCCATCGGTGAGAGGACCACCCGACCGGCGCCGATCTGCTCGCCGCAACGCACCAGGCCGATGCCGGTCATGATATGGAACTTGCCCGCCGCGGCCCAGCCTGCGACGTCGGCGATGTTGCAGCCCCAACGGGCCGTGACTTCCTGAAGAGTGTAGTAAACGCGGGGCGGCAGAGCCATGACAGATCATCCTCACATGAACCGAGGACGGGCCTAACTCATACCGTCTGCAGCCCGTGCCGGGGCGGCACGGGGTCAAGAGATCGGGCGCAACGACACAAAAGGCGCCGAGGCGCCTTCGGTCAGTGCGACGTGTGCTCCGATAGACCTGTTATGCTTTTGGTTGAGGGCTGCTCTCCTCAAGGATGCACCCTGACGCAGGCCTCGATTCGGAGCAAGGGGGTGGGGGAGACGAAGCTGTGGACAAGTTCTGGATGTCGTCGGCGACGTTCTTGGTAGGGCGCTCCCTGCTGGCTCGATGACGAGCCGTGGCAGAAGAAGCCATCTTGGGATGATTGGCTTTGGCCGCTGTGACGGCTTGCACGGATAGGTCGTTCGCGCGATGGTTGCCAGAGGATTATAGGAGCGCTGGAGAAAGCATGAATACCGTTGAGGCTGAATTTGGTGTCGATACGATCACTCCTGCTGTGGAGCAGATTGCAGAGGAGTGCCTTTTGGCCATGGACACCATTTCCCGTGCCGCAGCGGAAAAAGCGTCGAGCCGATTTGTCGATGCCGGAACCGTCATGAGCAGCTTTAATTCACTGACGGGAGTCGATGCAGCTCGCAATCTCAGCCAGGTCCAAGAGCTTGAACGAAAAGCTGGTCATGAGCTCGCGCGAGAGCCATTGATTGCGCGAGTGAAGGTTCGTTCCGATTCGGGAACTGAAAAGACCTACTATTTTGCACGGAACTTTACGGTATCCGCACCTGGCATTTCTCTAACGAGCTACAACTCGGGAGCGCCTATTGGAAGGTTGGCTGCGCTTGATGTTGGCGATAGTTTCCAGTTGCCGGATGGCAATTGGGTCGAAGTTGTTGAGAAGGGGACGTATAATCCAACCAATCGAGGTGGCGAGTGGGATGGCGTCGACAATAGGATAACCCACGAACGCTTCGACTTGGTCGCGGTTCCTTCGCTTCGTGCAGCGGGTCGCGCCGCCCTTCTTGGTACGACGGCAATTGATGATCCATTTGCTGATCTGGACGAGCCTCTGCCTTGGCTGGCGCCACAGCGTACAGCCCTGACCGGTGTGGGCCTGCGCGATCAGAGTGTGATGAACAAGGTCCAAGACGAGATTTTCCGGCTGCCTATCGACAAGCAGGTAATGCTTGAGGGCCCACCCGGGACGGGAAAGACGACCACCTTGATCAAGCGGCTGAGTCAGAAGTTAACGCTCACGCAAGAGCGCGAGGAGGATTTGCGTGCTGTAACGCAACACCAGCTGGCTGACGATCATCATACAAGCTGGATCATGTTTTCGCCGACGGCTTTGCTGGAGCATTACCTGCGTGAGGCATTCGCGCGTGACAACGTTCCCGCGAGCCAAGATCGCATCCAGACTTGGGCGAATTTTCGAAATGGGTTGGCAACTCGAGTGCTTGGTATACTGCGCTCAGGAAAGCGCACGTCAGGCTTCCTCAGAGAGGACACCGAACAGTATCTTTCAACATTTGCCTTGGAGAACCAGCCCGAGTTCTATGCCGATTTTGACACTTTCCAAAGAAATATCTACTTCCAAGAAATCGATGCCGCGATTGGCACTCTTCGAGAAAGTGGCGAGGAGGTTCTGGTCGACATCGCACGAAGATTGGCTGACCGGGTTCGCGATACTGCGGCAGTCCTGACTGTCTATCTCGAAGTGGATGCAGTTGCACCCGAGCTGCGAGAGTGGGCAGCCAAAGCGCGCGCAGACATTGTTGATACTGTTGATCGTCGGATTGAGGTAATCGCGAGGTTGAGGGGCAGGCAGAGCATCACTGAGCTATCTCAACTGGTCGCCAAGATTGATGCGATGACAAATGAAGACGACGAGGACGAGGAGGATAGTCTCGAGCCAGATGTCGCCCCGACGTCGACCCGGGATCGAATGTACAAGGTGCTTCGTGCCTCCATTCGATTGATGGCGATTGCAGCTTGGACCAAACGCGCTGTTTCAAGGACTTCAAAATACAAGCCGGTCCTAGAATGGTTGGGGCCGGAAGCGGTCGGGCAAGCTGACTTGGAGCGGCTGGGACGCACCTACAACCTCATTTCGGCAGTCGGCATGGTCTCTCTCACGACGCGGAACTATTTTTCGAGACTGCCCCAAAGGTATCGAGCCTTCCGCAGGAACGCCGATCCACGATGGTACCGTCCAGAGGCCATGGAAGCGACAAGGATTACAGGTGATGAACTTGATCTTCTTGTTGCCGTGCACCTTGATGCAGCCAGTGAACTATTAGACTCCTCGAGGGTTCGTGCGAATCTCACACAAGGTAATCTTCAGGTTCTAGCACCACTAGTTAAGGAGTTCCGAAACCAGGTAGTCGTGGACGAGGCTACGGACTTTTCTCCCCTGCAATTGCGCGCGATGGCCTGTCTTGCAACACCAGGCATCCGATCATTTTTCGCCTGTGGTGACTTCAATCAGCGACTGACGAGGTATGGGGTATCTAGCCGTGATGCTTTCGAGTGGGCAGTGCGGGGGCTTGAATTTCACCGAGTCGAAGTTGCCTATCGCCAGTCGAAAGAGCTGAGGATCTTTGCCAACCAAATTGTACAGTTGTCCGGTGGCGATCTCTTCGAGACTACGATTGAGGGCCCTCGCATCGCCGAGGGCTACGCGCCCGTCGTCCACGTCAGCAAGTTGGGAGGTACTGACCAAAGTCATTGGATTGCGTCGCGCATCGTAGAAATTGATTCCATCCACACGGATCTGCCATCAATCGCGGTCTTTGTTCCAAGGGAGGACTTGGTCGTTCCCGTGGCGGATGAACTGCGGCAGGCGCTTCAAGACACCAATATCGAAGTGATGCCCTGCCTCGGTGGGCAGGTTCTTGGGCTGGACCGCCACGTCCGTGTGTTCGCCGTCGAGCATATCAAGGGTCTCGAGTTCGAAGCAGCGTTTTTCTACTCCTTGAACGACTTAGCGGTTAATGAGCCAGATCTGTTCGACAAGTATTTGTATGTTGGGGCAACGCGTGCGGCAACATTCCTCGGGCTTTCGTGCGATGGCCGTTTGCCCGGGTTGCTTGAACAGGCGACGCAGGGGATGGCTGCTCGTTGGTCTGTCGCCAACTAGGCTTGGTAGACGAACCGGATCAGCAACGCAGGGCAGATGAGGGATGACCGAGCGCAACGACATTTCCGACCTTTTGGCGTTCATCAGCCGTGAAGGTGACTGGCGGGAACGGCTACATGATGTGGTCGCCGAACACCTGATGCCTGCGCTTGAGGAATTCGAGATCGATCAGGACGGCTTGGCCGACCTGCTGGGCGAGCAGTGGTCAGGCGTGCTTTGGGGCTGCGGGTTCGAGGATTTCCTCGGCCAGCGCTATGAGGACGGCAACATCGTCGATCTCTATCTGAAGCGGCGCGGCTGGAAGGAAATGGCCCTGAACCGGGCCTACTTCAGCGCGCTTCGGGATGCGCCGGTCAGCCTGTATGAGGTCGGCGATGTCCAGCCTGGCACATCGATGGTGCTGCGCGACCTGCTGTCGGATGCCGCACCCGTCACAGTGCGCGAGAAATCCGCCACGCGGACGCTGAAGCAATGGGACCGGATCGCCGTGCGGGTGGTCCCCGAACGCGATCATCATGTCATCTCCGGAGCGCTGTTGCCCTTCCGGGCCGAGGCGGTGGATTTTCTTTTCGCCGGGCTGCGCGATGCCTTGAAGCTGAAGAAGCGAGATGCCCTGCGGCTTTCGCACGATCAGTTGATGGGCTGCGCGCCCATCTTCACCTCCGCCTGGCTGTTCATCGAGATTGACCGCGCCCTCAGCCCGGCACAGCCGCAGTTCACCAATTCGGACGGCGACGATGTGCTGTTCCATGATCTGCGCTACCCGCTTGCCAGCGGCGAGACGCAGAAAGCAGTGGCGGAGCGTCTGGACCGGGTGAAGCGCTTCCTGGCCGAGGGGCCGAAGTTCTGGAACTGGCTGGCTGCGCGGAAGGGGCGCGGCGGCAAGGCGGGCGGTGGCATCATGCTGGACACGCAGATGGAGGGGGCCACCGTGCTGGGCTCGCTGGAACTGAAGGGCAAGACGCTGCTCGTGACCGTCAACTCGGCCGAGCGGGCGGCCAAGGTCCAGACGTTGATCGGCGCGGCCGCCGGGGATTTGCTGAGGGCACCGTTGACCACGATCCGGACGGTTGAGCAGATGCGGGCCGACCAACGGCATGATGGGCCAAGTGACGCCGCCGATGAAATCCCGCCAGAGATCGCGCGCCAGCTCATGCGGGATCACCTCGACAAGCACTACCGCGAAACGCTGGACGCGCCGATCCCGGCACTGCGCGGCAAGTCACCCCGTCAGGCTGTCCGGACGGCCGCGGGGCGTGCGAAGGTGATCGAGTGGCTGAAGATGCTGGAGAACCGCAGCGCCGGGCATGGCAAGGGGCCAATTGCAGAGTACGATTTCGGTTGGATGTGGGTCGAGCTTGGGCTGCTGGAACATCGCAAATGAAGGCCGACGAGACGGTCAGCGATGATGATCTGCGGGGGAGGGCGCGAGGGCTACATCAACACCACATCAACCTGCGACTGTAGGCTTCGTGCCGGTCTTGCGTGTGAATCCGTGCGAACGCTGATGTTTGCGAGGACGAAAATCACGCCAGAACAAAGGCTTGCATCGTAAGTCGCTGGTTTTCTTGATTATTCGGTTTTGCCCTTCCATGGGCTCATAACCTGAAGGCCGCAGGTTCAAATCCTGCCTCCGCAACCAACGTCACTTGCCTCAAGCCCGTAGCAACGCTGCGGGCTTTTGTGTTTGTATCTATCCCATTGTCGCACAACGACAAAATCGCCCCCAGTTCGCCGTAGAGCTCGATCGCATGCCCGTTCGCGGCCGTCGCATCCGGCGTCAGCACGATCTTCCCGATCAGCCTACGCAGGATCGCCGCCGCCTCCGGCTTCGTCTCCGCGTCGTTCAGCGCCGCCACAAGGTCCGCGACCTTCCGGGCGTAGATCTCGGACAGCCCCGGGTGGATCGCGACCGGGTCCGGTTCCGGGATCTCCGCGAGCCGCGCTTCCAGATCAACCCGCTCCGCCTCTAGCCCGTCCATCTTCGCCTTCATGCTCGGGTGGAACATGCCGTTCGCGATCGCGGTGACGATGTTGTCGATCTCGCGCCGCACCTTCCCCAGCTTGCGCTCGGCCTCGCCGCGGGCCGCCAGAGCCTCCAGACGTTCGGACTGCGTCGCTCGCTGGAACTCGGCGATGAACTCGGCCACCAGATCCGGATGCATCAGCCGGTCGCGCAGGCCACCCAGCACGCGTTCCTCGACCAGCATCCGCGGGATCGTCTTCCGGTTCGAGCAGGTCCCGCGGTTGCGCGCCGCCGAACAGCCGTATCGGCTGTCGCTGATCATGATGTAGCTCGCGCCGCAGCAGCCGCAGGCGACGAGGCCCGACAGCAGGTGCTTCGGTCCGGTGCCGCGTTCGACATGGGGTGCCCCCGGATTGTCCTCGCGGGCGGCCAGGATGTCCTCGCGGATCGCGCCCTGCCGGTGCTTCACCCGGCTCCAGAGCTCGTCCTCGATGATGCGCAGATGCGGCACCTCTTCGATGATCCACTCGGAAGCCGGGTTCGGCCGGGCCTGGCGCTTCCCCGTGGCCGGATCCTTCACGAAGCGTTGACGGTTCCAGACCAGTCGGCCAATGTAGAGCTCGTTGTTCAGGATCCCCGTCCCGCGCTTCCAGTTGCCCGAGATCGTCGAGAAGCTCCAGCGCCCCGAGCCCTTGCCGCCCGAGCGCGGCGCGGGGATGCCCGCGCGGTTCAGGTCGATCGCGATGGTCCGCGCGCTGGCGCCTGCGGCGTAGCGTTCGAAGATCCGCCGGATCGTCGCCGCTTCCTCCGGGTCGATGGTCCGGTCGCCGGTGGTGAAGCTGCCGTCGGGCAGCGGCTGACGGTCGAGGCGGTAGCCGTAGCTGATCCCGCCCGCCGACTTGCCCTTCCCGATCCGCCCCTCGAGGCCGCGGCGCGTCTTCTCCGCCAGCTGCCGCAGGATCAACGCTGACATCGTGCCGCCGAGCCCGACGTGAAGCTCGCTGATCGCGCCTTCCGCTTTGGTCACGATCGACACGCCGAGGAAGGTCATCCGCTTGTGGAGGCCCGCCACGTGCTCCTGGTCGCGCGACAGCCGGTCGAGACTCTCGGCCACGACGACATCGAAACGTCGGGCTTCCCCCGCCCGCAGCATGCGCTGGAAGTCCGGCCGCAGATGCGTGGCGCCGCTCATCGCCTCGTCGGCGAAGACCTCCACAACCTCCCAGCCGCGCTCGTCGCAGAGCCGGCGGCAGATCCGCACCTGGTCCGGGATCGAGGCCGCGCTCTGCATCTCCGAGGAGTAGCGCGCGTAGATCACGGCGCGCAGGCCGGGGGCGCCTGCCTGCACCAGTCTGCCGGTCATCGTGCTCCCTCCCTTAATCCCCTGGCCGGTCGGCGCAGGTCGTATCCAACGCCCCAGTCACGTCCTCCCGCGCGTCTTCCCGCGCGGCCTGGCGTGCGAGGAGGCGGACGAGAGCGATCAGCGCAGGGTGCGGCGCCTCCCCGCTGTCGGCAAGTCCCGTCGTACCCGACGCATCCGACGCGCCGCCCGCGACCGGAGCGTCGGCTCCGGCCTTCGATCGGGCATGCGTCTTCCGTGCTCGGGCCATCGGCCGAGGTGCTCCGCTTGCGGCGAACGGGCCTCCGTTCGCGGGTCTGAGGGTCTGGCGGGGAGGGGGTCGAGGACCCGCTCCCTTGCCGCCAGTTTACCCCAGCCCGCGGTGCCGCGAAGCAGCGATTCGATCCCGACCTCGCCAAGCCTGTGGAAAACCTCCCCGCCCCGCAGCCGGAAATCATCGAAAAACAATGCTTTATGGCGGCAGCTCCCGCGTCGGGCTCCGCCGCAGCCTCACGCGGATCCCTCAGGAGCCGGATCGGCGGTCGAGGCCGGGACACAGAGAACCTCGCCGCCGTCCGGCGGGGCGAGCGGACGGACGTCGGGCGGGGCGATCCGGCCTCCGTCTTCCGGATGGAGCGGAGGGACGTCGGGCCGGGCCGTCCTGCCGGTGCCGTCCGGCTCGGGCGGGCGGATGGCGCGAGAGGGTGTCTCGTCGTCCGGCGCCCGTCGCGCCAGCGGCGCGAGCAGGTCGGCGATCCGGCCCGCATCGAGGTCGCGCTCGCGCAGGAGCGCGGCGGCGATGCGGTGCAGGTCGTCGAGGTGGCACTGGAGCAGCCGGGTCGCCTCCGCCTCCGGCGCTCCGAGCCGCGTCTCGACGCGGGCGCGGAGCGCGGGATCGGCGCGGAGGTCCACCCGGTTCGGGCCGTGCCAGGAGAGGCTGCCGCCGCGTTCGCCATCGTCCTCCGTGAGCCGCCAGGCCGTCTCCATGTCGAGCGCCAGCCGCGTCGCCTGCGCCAGATCGCTGGCGGGTCCCGCGCCGGCGCCGCTCGAGGGTGCGCCGAGAACCAGCCGTTCGGCGGCCCGTCCGGCGAAGAGGGTCGCGAGTTCGGCTTCCGCCGTCGCCAGGGTGTGAACCGGCAGGGCGGGACGCTCGACGAAGCCGCCCTGCGGCGTGAGACTCGCCCGACGCGGCGCCGGTAGGCCGGCCAGATGGCCGACGAGGAGATGGCCCGCCTCGTGCAGCGCCACGCGGCGCTCGAAGGCCGGATCGGACGTCGGCGCCAGCCGGTCGGCGGCGGCGTGGAGATCGGCCAGTGCCAGCGCCCGGCCGGCGGCGCGCGCCCGACCGGCGGCATCGCGCAGGAGCGCCGCCACGTCGGCACCGGTCGCGCCCACCAGCCGGCGGGCGAGAACCGGGACCTCCTCGGCCGGGATCTTCGGCACCGGCGCCATGCGTCGCAGCCCCGCCAGCAGCAGCGCCTCGAGCCCGGCGAGGTCCGGCAGCGTCATTGCGATCCGGAGGTCGATCCGGCCGGAGCGGACGACCGCCGGATCCACGTCCTGCGGAAAGTTGGTCGCGCCGAGCACGATCACCCCTTCGGCCAGCGCCAGCCGGGTCAGCTGTTCCAGCAGGCCGTTGACCACGCCCCGCAGGTAACGGCTCGAACTGTCGCTGCCGCCGCGGGTCGCGAAGCTGTCCAGCTCGTCGAGGAAGAACACCGAGGGCGCGCCAGCGATCGCCTCCTCGACCCGCGCATGGAGTTCGGCCAGCATGTCCCCTTGGTGGCCGAACTTCTGGCAGGCGCTATAGCTGGTGGCGACCAGCGGCACGCCGGCCGTTCCCGCCAGCGCCTCGGCGGCGAGAGTCTTGCCCACGCCGGGCGGGCCAGCCAGGAGCGCCGAAGCGGTGACTTCGTTCCAGCGCAGCCGGCCCGACCGCCAGGCGGCGAGGTCGCCGGCCATGCGGCGCAGGATGCCGACCGCCTCCGGCTGGCCCAGAACGTCATCGAGCGTCACCCGCGGCACGGGGCGGCCGGCCGCCGCGATCATGGCGAGGCGCATCGCAACCGCCGTGGCATCGGGCAGCGCGAAGGCGGCGGCGAGCTGCACCGGCGTCTGCCGCGCCAGCGCCACTTCGCCAGGCAAAAGGGCGCGGACCTCGGCCTCTTCGAAATCTTCGGCGTGGGTGCGGCTCAGCACTTCCAGGATGAGGTCGGGCGAAACCGGCGGCAGCTGAAGCGCTGCACCCGTCAGCGGCGCGAGATCCTCGCCCGGCAGGTCCGGCTCGGCGGTGACGAGGAGGAGCGGATGGCCGGCTTCTACAAGGCCGCGGAGCTGCTCGCGGAACCGCCGCTTCTCGACCGCCGTCTCCTTCGGGCTCGCCCCGCTCTTTGCGGCGAACGTGCGGACCTTCGGATCGGGCGCCTCCTCCTCGGGCAGCCCGCTCCTCTCGCGGAGGTGGCGCAGCAGCCGCAGGGTGATCGCGTCGAGGATCCCTTTCCCGAAGCCGGGCGCCGGCGGGCGGATCAGGGTGATGGCGCCCGGGCGGAACAGGTCCGCGACATCGGCCGCCGCCAGCGCCTCGGCGAGAGCGGCGAGCATCAGGAGCGTCACCGCCTCGCGCCGCGTGACCGAACGCAGCCCGGCTCCGCACTCGCGACCCGCCGCGAGGGCGGCGGTGGGCGCGGGGGCGGCTTCGGCCGGCAGCCGGCCGTAGCGTGGGTGATCCTCCGGATCCGGCGTGCCGAGTTCCGGCAGCTCGTCGGCGAGCAGCGGTTCGACCGAGAGGTGGGCGGCGAAGATGTCCGCAACCCGCGGTGAGGGGACGGGCAGGGTGGGGACGACGGAAGGCTGGGTCATGAACAGCACCTCGGAAAATCCGGAACAGGCTCCGGCCCGGCGAAGCGCCGGACCGGAGGGGCGCCGCAACATCCGGCGTGGGACCATATCGAAAGTGGGGAAGATCAGCCGCCGCGACGGCGCGACCGGCGCCGGCGCATCCCGGCCTCGACCGCTTCGAGCGCCGCCAGCAGGATCGGCTCGAGGGCGCCGTCATAGACTTCGGTCTTCACATTGATCACGCCGGCGAACCGCTCCTTCGGCAGCACCGCCTGAGGACAGCGGCGTCTCAGCGTGGCGTGCAGCCGCTTCTCGGCGCGGAGCGCCGCCACGCCGCTCGGCATCGGCAGGGTGCAGAGGATCTGCGCCGGCAGGTCGCGGCGCAACCGGAGCTGGTCGTTGAGCCGGCTCTCGACGTTGTTGGAATGGCCGAGCTTCACCGCGACGACGCCGTCCGGCAGGCCGAAGCGCAGGACGTAGAGGTTGTTCGGCGCCGCCGGCCAGGCGAGGCCGCAGCCGCCGCAGCCGAACCGGCCCGAGCCCATGTTGGCCCGCGCCACGCGCTGTTCGTGGCCGCACGCCTCGTGACGGTAGAATCGGTAGTTCGGATTGCCCTGCGGATCCGGACCGACGAGCTGCCAGCCGCGCCGCTCGGCCTCCGCCGCTTCCTTCGCGGCATGGCACGTCTCGCAGCGCAGGCCGGTCTCGCCCCGCGCCATGCGCACGATCATCTCGCGCTGGCGCCGCACCTCGTGGCCGCAGGGCGCGCGGTAATAGCCGTAGGCGCGGTCCGTCTTGTCGCGGCGCAGGAAGGTGAGGCCCGCCGCCTCCGCCGGACCGGTCCAGCGCTCCTTCAGGCAGGCGGCACAAAGCGGCTGGTGGTCCATGAGGACGATCCGGTTCACGACGGACTGCGCGCCGCAGGTCTGGCATTCGAGGGCCACATGTCCACGGTCGCGCACTCGTGCGATCAGCGTGTAGCCCTTGGCCTCGGCCGCGGCGATCCAGTCGGGATGGTGCGGGCCGGGATGGACGGGTTCCGGAACGCCGGAAATCAGGATGGTGTCGGTGAAAATGCAGATCCTTTCGATGAAGGCAGGGAGAGGGAAAGTTCAGCCGCACCGCGCCTCAAGGTGACGCGGCCGATCCGGAAATCCGTATCCGGTCCAGGGCGAAAATCCGGATCCTGAGGTGCCCTGAAAACGGTTCCGGGGATGCGGAGAGTCCGGACCGTCCGAGCGGCGGAGCGGGAGTGTTCCGGGCATCCGGAGCTTGCGAGATCCGGGTCCTGCGACACTGGCACTCCGGATTTTTGAAGCTCGCTCCGGAGGCCCCGCCGGCAGCCGGACCGGGGAGGCCTGCCCCCGGACCAGCCGCCGGCGAGCGCTGCTGACCCTGCGCCTCAGCCGTGCATCGGCGGCAGTTCCGGATCGGTCGGGCCCGAGGCGCCGTCGCCCGAAAGCGCCGCCACCGCGTCGAGATGGGCGCGCGCCGTCACCAGCATGCGGTCTATGCGGAGCGACACCGGATCGTCGCCGGGGCAGCGGAAGCAGTCCGCATGGCGGTCGAAGAGGCCATGCAGCTGGATGAAGTCATCCGGGCGCGTGCTCTCCAGCATCGCGCGTCCGAGCAGCGCCGTGAGCCGCAGCGGCTGGTCCGACGGGCGCTCGATCTGCAGTTCCAGCACGTCCGCCATGCCCTCGAGCACGTCCAGTCGCGCCTCCTCCTCGTCAGTCGACCAGTCCTCAAGGGCCGGGTCGGCCCAGCTGGAATGTTCGATGTCGCGCTCCGCCTCGACGTAGCAGCCGAGTGCGCCGGCGAGTTGCGAGAAGGCGCGCGAGATCGGCGTGTGGGTGAAGTGCGTCGGCGGTTCCATCGCGCCGGGGCGCGTGGTAATCGACCTCTTAGCCATGGTGATCTCCTTGCAGATCAGTGTGGTCAGGGCCAAGGCGAGGGCCGCAATCCCTTGCCTTGGCTCGCCCAACATGACTATATGACGTCAAATAGTCATGTGGCTGAATACGGGGATACTGTCGAATGGCGAAGATGGGCCGTCCGTCTGCGGATACGGAGCCGGTTACCATCCGCATGGACCGCAGGATGCTGCGGGCCATCGACGATTACAGGAGGATGCAGGAAGACCTGCCCTCGCGTCCGGAGGTCGTGCGACGCGTGATGGCTAAGTGGCTTGCCGAATTCGAGAAGGCGAAAACTGAGAGCTAATTCCGGACTGGACCGCCTATTTCGCAACACGCGGTTCGGATGCCCGAACCTGGCCCGCCCCTGTGTGCCCTTCAGCATGATGTCGCGAACTCAATGGTCGTCAGCGCCGTCCGTGAAGTTGACGGCGTGAACGTAGTTGAGGACTTGATGGTTTCTCTCATGCTCCGACGCTCAGACGATGCCGGTCATGACGAAGCGGAAGACGACGAGGTTCGTCCGTGCCAGCACCGCTGCTTTGTTGGAGCCGAAGAACGGCCAATCGATCCGGAGCGGCCAGGGTCGAGCAAGCGTGCGGCCGCCGCTGAGGCGCGCAACGCCCAAAAGTGCCCCTCGATAGGCATCAGGAATGAGACGGTGATGATGACGTCGGTGAGCGTCATCGGATGGACGAGAAAGCGCGGCGGGGCGGGCTGCCGACAAGGCGCGCCAGCAGATCGCAGAGGATCAGGACGCCGATGATGACGTCCACCCCTTCCGCCAAGCCTGACGTGGAACGAAGGACGTGCCATGACGAAGGCGACCGTTACCACGTCGAAGGTGAGCACCGCATGGCGGAACCGGTGCGCCGCCGTGCGGTCACTCTCGTACATCCGGTGAACCGCTTCTCACATCGCGCCTCCGTGGTTGCTGGCGCAACCACTGGGTCTTGCGCCGATCCGATCATGCACATCGCCATGTCAGGCCGTCCCGCGTTTGCGTCGCCGGTTCCGCGTGGCTCAGGCGACCGAAGTTCCCCCGGCGAAGCGCGCCGACCATTCCGCCGCCCGTGCGGCGCAGGTTGCCAGATGATCCGCAAGCGTCAGCCCCGTAACTGACTTCCTTGGCTTGAGATCGTGGTCGCCGTTCTCGAGCCAGACCAGATCGATACTGGCGGACAAGGCGTAGGTCTCGACCTCATCGCGGTTACCCAGCGGATCGCGGGTTCCCTGGAAGAAGAGCGCCGGTGTGCGAAGCCCTGCCAGATGCGCGGTCCGCAACTGTGCCGGCTTACCAGGTGGATGGAACGGATAGCCGAAGCAGATCAGCCCGCAGACACCGCCGGCATCACGCAGCTCGTCGACGACCATGCTGGCCACCCGGCCGCCCATCGACTTTCCGCCGATGACAAGCGGTCCCTCGACCGCCGCCGCACTTGCCGCTGCCCGGTACTCATCCAGCAGCGCCTCGGCGCGAGGCGGCGGCCGGCGCTGGCCGTCCCGCCGCGCCGCCATATAGCCGAACTCGAACCGCAGGACCCGGATGCCGCCGCCCGCAAGCGCTTTTGCCAAGGCATTCAGGCCGGCCGACTCCATGCCCGCTCCCGCTCCATGCGCGAGAAGAAGAGTGATTGCCGCCCCGGCCGGGCCATCCTCGATGAAGTCCACCCTGCACCTCATGATCCTCGCCCACGAGAACCATGTGCCGAGGACGCGGGCAACTTACCACGTGCGCAGCCGAGACGGACACGCCAGTTTGGAGCCTGCTCGGCATGGGATCGAGCATGATAGCGACTTACTGCGGAAGAACGGAAGCGATGCTCACGTACCTGTCCACCATGGTGTCGACCATCCTGATCGCGCTCGGCGCGGCAACGGCCCTGTTCATCGGTCTGGTAGCTACGACCGCTGCATCTCCGGTGCTTCAGGCACTCGTTCTCGCGCTCCTCCTCACGCTGTACCTTTCGTTCCGGCCAGTCCGCGCCTGACACGAAGCAAAGAGGATCCGAGCGGTCTGCTGGCCGATGTCCGGCCCATGGTGTGCGGCCCAACGGGCGCGAATACTTGACAAGATATCGACGTGAAGGGCGGGGAGCAGACGGTTGATCCGTGTCCACCTTCATCCATTGGCCAAGCTTCTCGACATCGATCGGCACCACGACATCGCCGTCTGCGGTAACCGCGTCCTTGATCGGGGCCAGCGGGTCGCGTCCCTGGCCCAGCAGTTCCGAGGCGATCAGCGGCTGCTCGCAGCCGAGTGTGGTGCTGGCAAAGGGCACGGTGCGATAGCCCGAGGCAGGCGCGGTACCATAGACGGTCTCGAACGCAAGCGCCATCTGCGCCCGCGCCCCATGGGCTCGTGCCATCGTGTTCTCCCGTCGTGAGTGGGCTCAGGCCAGCGGATCGGCCGTTGAGTGAGGCGGATCAGACAAAGGTCCGGGGGACCTTTGTCCCGCCGGACGCAGGATGGAACCCGCTGCCGGTATCAGGCGAGCGGGTCGGCCGTGGAATAGTGCAACACCACCGGGATCACCGCTGCCTTCAGGCTGGCGGCACCCTCGACGGCCAGATCGACAGGGCGCGGCGCTTCTGCCTCGATCCAGTCGCAGAGGCTGCCCAGCGTCCGGTCGCCAGCAATCGCTACGCCAATGCTGGCGCAAAGGGTGTCGAAGGTGGCGTCACGCGCGGCGCCCTGCACGACCGCCTCGATCTCGACCCGGTGCTGGTAGTGGTAGCGCAGCGGCGACAGCGTCACCTCGGGCCACCTGGCTCGCCATCGCGCAGGATCAGGAGGCCCGCACTGGGCACGCGCTCGGGCAGTACGTCGCCGCGCAGGGCTGTGGCGGGCAACGCCGAAAGCCGCGCGTGCAGCGCGGCGAGGATGGTTTCGCGGGGCGTGGGCAATGGATCACCATGTGACCAAGGACGTAGGACATCGGCCGACTTCGAAATCCGGTCGCCCGGCTAGTTCCCTCATCAGCCATTGAGTGCCGACATTTTCGATCTCAACGTCCCAATTTTCTTGTCCCGCTTCCGCAACAAGACGCTCGTAAACGACGGGATTGTCGGATTTCAAAACAAGCCCGACGTCGTTTCGCCAAGCGAACTGATACCCGCGTTCATCTAGAGGCTCCAGTGAGAGGCCATAAATGGTGGTTGGCGTGATCTTGATCGACCAGAGCGTGTCGCGCAGGATCGGCGTTCCATCCTCCAATCGCGGCACCGCAATTGGCTTCATGTAGGGCCTGCTGAGATCAAAGACTGCTTCAAAGCCGAGGTTCGCGCCGTTCTCAAGCTGCACACACGTGCGGTACCTGGAATTGAAAACGACCACGATCCATAGAGCCAGAATTGCGCACGGCAGCAGAACAAGACCGGCTAGTACGGCCAAAACTCCAGTTCCATGATTTTCCTGCCCGTATTTCATTAGAAGTTGCTGCGCGCCGGGTCCGCGTAAACCTGACCCGAGAATCTTCCAGTCCAGAGATCGGTGATCAGATATGGTTCACCCGTGTGAATGCCAAGCCGTTGGGGGCCGCTGGGTGGCAGACCGAGCCGAGCGCGCCCATGGTCATCCAGTGGTCGCAGAAGATTCTCGAAGATCGTTTCACCAGGGTCAATGGCGTCCACGCCAATATCGAGCGGGTCGGCGAACTCGTCTTTCAGATAGAACTCAAGTTGCCCAAAAAAGAAGATAACATCGTTCAGCTCTGTCGCACGCCCGGAGAATGACCCACCGATGGTGGTGTCGCCAATGCTGAATACGATGCCGGTCATGTTGTAAGTATTGACGAAATCGTCGGAGAATGTGCCGTTGGGGTGCCTTCTTGCGGCCCGAGCAATTTCACCTTTCAATCGCTCGCTCACCTCACTCATGTATTGCGCCACGATGCTTCTCAGATGTCCGGTTTCGCGGACAGTAACACCGCGCCCACGACCGTTGTAGTAGTGGCGTACGAAGTCACGGCTGCTCCAAGCAGCAGCTGTGTCGCTTGCGTCTGCCAACTCAATTTCGACAAACTCATCGCCTGACGGCATGAATGGCTGCGCCGTGCAGCGGCAGCCATAATCTTCGCCGGGGTGGCCGGTCTCAGGCGGGTCATCCCACGCGAAAATCCGTCCATTGTTGGCCGCATGGCTTGGGCGTACTTTTTCATCGTCGCGGGTCCGCCAGATGTAGTGTGTCGTGGGTCGTTCCTGCTTTATCGACCATTCAATAGGCGTTCCATTGCGAAGGTAGGCTTGAAATGCCCTTCGGTCCAATAGCGGGTTAACCAACATGAAACGGTCCCTCTGGCGGCTTTGGTTCCCCGCCTATCAGAATTTCGTTAACTTTCTTGTAACCGCCCGCGCGCTCAGGGATACTTACCTATCCAACTCGCCGCGATCAGCCCCGGCACGGCGACATGCGCCCGCTCAGCATCCCGCGCGAAGTCCAGCCGCTTCGGCGCTTGACCTGTGGGACCAACAGGAAGATCGGCGCGGTCACCAGGCCCCGGCCGGTCTTCGACCGTGATGCCACGGCGCGGCCACCAGCAGGCTCGGGCCCCTGCGGCGATAGATGAAGCACAGGCGCAGGCCGGTGCGGCGTTCCCGTTCGCCGGGGGTGATCCGGCCGCCACGAAGAGACTTGCCAGCCGCAGGCGTTGGGATCGCCAGCCAGAAGCCGTTCTTCGAGCGGATCAGCGGGCCGGTGTCGTGGGCACCGACGATCACCGGGGCGTTGGACCAGACCACGGCGGCCGCGTTGAGGCTGGGCGTGGCCTTGGGGAACTGCTCCGACCGGCGGCTGTGGGCCGAGTTGGACTAACAGCGCAGGGCAAACGGTAGAACGTGCCGCCGCTGATCGCGGGCGAATGGGTGCGCGCGATCCTGAGCGGCTCTGCCTATCCGCTGACGCTGCTTTCAACCGTGCTCATGCGCATCCGCGCGGATGGCGACATCAACGCCTTGCGCGCGTCGATCCTGAAATCAGTCCTGATCCGCAATTTCGCCAAGGAGGTTCCCGTGGCGCTCGATCCTGCGAACACCAACAAGGGCTACATCCTCGGGCGGATCTTTGCCGTCTATGAAGAGGTGCAGCGTGCCGCGCTTGGCGGCAACGTCAACGCGACCATCAAGGACAAGTTCTACGGCGCCGCCTCGGCCTCGCCGCAGAAGGTGTTCCGAACGCTCGATGCCGGGGCGCAGAACCATTTCTCGAAACTGCGGAAACAAAGCCCCGGCCGGGCC
Organism: Rhodobacter sp. NSM; assembly: GCF_052244495.1. NCBI lineage: Bacteria > Pseudomonadati > Pseudomonadota > Alphaproteobacteria > Rhodobacterales > Rhodobacter > Rhodobacter sp. NSM. Next base: position 4,001 of record NZ_JBQPXH010000016.1, on the reverse strand, counting down.
GTGAACCTTGAAAAGCTGCTGACGTCCATCACCGATCTGATGGATCCCGGAGATGACCCGATCCCAGCAGCCCTCGGCGCTTCCGAACAGGCGCTGTTCGGTCTCGGCTATTACCACCAGCGCAGCGATTTCTTCCGCAAGCACGACGACACGCCCATGACGGAGGCCTCCGAATGACCATGCTCTCTCGCCGCCACGATTTCGTCCTGATCTTCGACGTGACGAACGGCAATCCGAACGGCGATCCCGATGCGGGCAACCTGCCGCGACTCGATCCGGAAACGAACCATGGGCTGGTGTCTGATGTCTGTCTCAAGCGGAAACTGCGCAACTACGTCGAACTCGTCCGCGCCGACGAGGCGGGGCATCACATCTATGTTCAGGAAGGCGCGATCCTGAATGAGAAGCACCGCAAGGCCTATGTCGCCAAGCGTGGTGATGACGCCAAGGCGCTCAAGGAGGCGAAGGAAGCCAAGAAACTCAACCCGAAAGGAGACGAGGAAGCCAAGGCCTTGCGCGACTGGATGTGTGCCAATTTCTTCGACGTGCGGACCTTTGGCGCGGTGATGTCGACCGGGATCAACTGCGGTCAGGTCAAGGGTCCGGTGCAGATGACTTTCGCTCGCTCTGTCGAGCCGGTCCTGCCGGTCGAGATCTCGATCACCCGGATGGCCACCACCAACGAGGCGGAGCAGAAGAAGCGCGCGGAGGGCGAGGAGGGTGAGGCCCGCACCGACAACCGCACCATGGGCCGCAAGCATATTGTGCCCTATGGGCTCTATGTGGCGCATGGCTTCGTTTCGGCCCCATTTGCCGAGCGGACCGGCTTTACCGAGGCCGATCTTGACCTGTTGTTCGACGCCCTGGCGAACATGTTCGAGCACGACCGTTCGGCCGCGCGGGGCGAGATGAACACCCGCAAGCTGGTCATCTTCGAGCATGAGAACGCCTAGGGCAATGCGCCTGCCCATGTGCTTTTCGACCGTGTCCAGATCGGGCGCTGCGTCGATGGCGAGTTTCGTGCGCTCGACGAAAGGGGCCTTGGCAACCTCGCCCCGGCACGGCGAAGGCTCCGATGTCGTGGATGCCATGGCGGCGGCCATGGCCGGCGCAATGGGCAGCACTGTGTCCGCTACCTCGACCGGCCCCCGACCATCACCGTCCGGCGGGACGCCGAGGTCACGATCATGGTCGACCGCGACCTGCAGAAGGGCCGGTTGAGGCGTGCCTGCCCCTTCCCGATTGATGTCAGGCGATGCAGAGATCGCGGCGCTCGCGGAGGCCACGCGCTCGGCCTGAACCCGTACTTCTTCCCGCTGAGGGTCCGGTCTTCGGCGTCTGTACCCGAGGCGCCAACGGCCGCCGCCTCACCACAAGGAAGGCGTCGCGCGAATCCCCGATTTGGCGCAGGCTGAGGCTGGACGGGCAACCCTACGCGAGGCCAGACCATGAGGACGAGTCGAAACGCGACGCCGCAACTCCTGCTGGGAACCGACGGGCCGGATCTTCTGACAGCTCTTTACGAGAACACCCTCGTCCTCGGCCTTGAGGGTGACGACACGATCACGAGCGGTTTCCAGCGCACCGTTATCGATGCAGGGGACGGCGACGATCTCATTACCCTTCATTCGCACGGCGACAGTTTGCGGACGGAGCCGGCCATGGCCGTTGCGGCCCTGTCGGGCGGCGATGGCGCCGACCGGATCGAGGCGACGCTCGAGGCGCAATCGCAAAGCGACGCAACGGTGCTGGTGAATGCCAATGGCGGGTCAGGCGATGACGACATCCGGATCCTGGGTCAGGCGAGCAGCTACGGCGGCACGCGGTCCGTGGTGTCGCTGACGGCGACCGGAGGCGAGGGGACCAACCTGATCACCTTGAACGCCTACGCCGGCGACTACCGTCGCAACTTCGGGGTGGGTGGTGAGTTCGTCCTGACCAACAGCGTCGCGGGCGGAGACGATGCCGATATCCTCTCGGCGTCGATGGTGTTCGATCAGACGGCCGAGCGCAGCTGGTCCCGGTCCTTCGTCGACGGCGGTGGCGGCGACGACGTGCTGTCGAGTTCCGTCATGGCGATCAACGGTCGCGGCGTGATCGGTCTGAGCGAGGTGCGGGCAGGCTCGGGCGCCGACGAGGTCTGGGCACGCCTCGGCGTCACCGGCAACGAACTGGGCGGCTTGACCCGGATGATCGTGGACGGCGGCAGCGGAGATGACCGCCTGGATGTTGGTCAGGCAGGCCGCAACAGCGCGCTGCGTGTGACCCTGCACGAAAAGTTCGTGACCCGGATCCGCGCGGACGCGGGCGACGACACGGTCGAGAGCTTCGCAAGCCACGTCGCCGCAGTGTCGGCCCGGTCGCTTCAGATCATCCACGCCGGGGAGGGAAACGACGCGGTCACCGCACGGCTGGATCTGACCACGAGCAGGACGGACGACATCGACTACGGGAGCATCCACGGCTCCTTCGTGCTGGACGGTGGGACCGGCAACGACCGGCTCTCCGCCGTGGCCGATCTGTCGGCGATCGACCCATACGGCGGCAGCACCTCGGGACCCGTGCGCCTGATCGCCGATCTGCGCGGCGGCGCGGGGAACGACGAGCTGACCGTGGACTTCGGGATCGAGGCCATGCTGACCGGCCACCGCTTCGCCTCGACCCTCGACGGCGGTGCGGGGCACGACCTGATGACGGTGACGACCCGCGGCGGCGATCGCGGCCTGCACGTCCTGTCCGGGGGCGACGGCGACGACAGCCTGAGCGTGGCGGTTCGGGACGCTGACAGCGCGATCAGGCTGAGCGGCGGCGCCGGAAACGACAGCCTCTCGACCTCGATCATCGCTCGGGGGCGGGCGCAGGATTTCGGCCTGATCACGGCGCAGGGCGGCGGGGGTGACGACGTGATCGACAACGTGGCGCTGATCGGCCCCGGCTCCGGCGCCACGTCGGCCTATCGGTTCGAGGGGGGCGGGGGCAACGACCGGATTCAGTCCCGGACCGAGTTCTTCGGTGCTGCCGCAGGAGGTTTCAGCCATGCCGAGAGCCTGTCGGGCGGCACGGGCGACGATGTGCTCGCAGCGTCGGTTGGACCCTATGTCGAGCGGACCAGCTGGCCCGACCTCGGCATCGCGCACTTTGCCCTGTCGCTTGAGGGCGGGGACGGCGCCGACACCCTTCTCGCCGTGACGGCACACGGCTGGTCGGAGGACAGCGTGTCGCGCATTGTCATGGGTGGCGGCGCAGGCGACGACCGGCTCGAGGCCGTCTACACCGGCCAGGGCACCAACATTCTCCGCCTGACCGGCGGCACCGGCGACGACTTCCTCACCCTCTACAACGGCATGACGGTGGTGAGCGATGTCTGGACCCGGCTTCCGACACCCGGAGGCGGCTCGGTCTTGGGCGGCTCGGGCGACGACACGCTGGGCGGTTGGGGCGGCGAGATCGTTGCGACCGGAGGTGCGGGGGTGGACACCTTCCTCTTCGATCCCGCCGCGCAGGGCGAGATGCGGATCACCGACTTCGACGGCAGCGCCGAGCGCATCCGGTTCTCGATCCGGGAGCACCCGGATCCGATCTACTCGGATCCCAGTGAGAGCTGGGAGGATGCGGTCATCACCGGCGTAGAGGACACCGGTCCCGGGGGCGACGTCATCGTCCGCTTCGTCAGTGGCGCGGTCCTTGTCATCGAGGGTTACGGGACGGGCGCGATCACGGACATTTCCGGCATCGTGGACTATCCGCTCATCTAGAGGATCGGTTCCAATGCCCTTGGCAGAGGGGCGAACAGGCTGGTTGCGGCGGCCTCCAGTCATGCGGCCAGATCGTCGGCGCTTCGCTTCCGGACCAGGCGCTCGAGCGACAATAGTGTCTTCGCCCGGATCATGATGGGCCTGGCCGCGGTACGAGCCGAGCACAAGACGATCAGGATCGACGCGACCTACCTGAAGGCGCATCGCACGACCTCGCCTGCCGGTGAAAACCTCAAGAGTGCGAAC
>NZ_JBQPXH010000015.1:0-64064 GCF_052244495.1 Rhodobacter sp. NSM | reverse complement strand
GGGTAATCCTCCCCAAGGTTAGAGGGATGCGGAAGTAGAATTTTCTCGGCAGGATGGACGAGGAGATTCCGATGAAGAAGAGCCGTTTCACCGAAGCCCAGATCATGGGCGTGCTGCGTCAGGCGGAGGGCGGTTTGGCCGTGGCCGAACTGTGCCGCGAGCATGGGATCAGCACTGCGACGTTCTACAAGTGGCGGGCGAAGTATGGCGGCATGGACGCGTCCATGATGAGCCAGATGAAGGCCCTCGAGGACGAGAACCGGCGGCTGAAGCGCATGTTCGCCGACCTGAGCATGCAGGCCGACCTGCTTCGCGAGGCCCTTGGAAAAAAGTGACGCGGCCAGCTCAGCGCCGGGAGCTGGCCGAGAAGGCGGTGGCGACGAAGGGGGTCAGCATCGCGCTGGCCTGCCGGGCGTTTGGCGTCAGCGAGACCTGTTTCCGCTACAGCCCGAAGCGCGACGACGAGAGCGAGATGATCGCCGATCTGCTGGTCGGGCTGACGAATGTCCACAAGACCTGGGGCTTCGGGCTGTGTTTCCTGCACCTGCGGAACGTCAAAGGGCACGTCTGGAACCACAAGCGGGTCCATCGGATCTACTGCGAACTGGAACTGAACCTGCGCATCAAGCCGCGGCGACGGCTGAAGCGGGAGAAGCCCGAGGAACTGGCCGTACCCGAGGCGCCGAACCTGGTCTGGTCCATGGACTTCATGGCCGATCGCCTGGCCGACGGGCGGCAGTTCCGGCTGTTGAACGTGCTGGACGACTTCAACCGCGAAGGTCTGGGTATCGAGGTCGACTTCTCGCTGCCCGCCGAGCGGGTCGTCCGGTCGCTGAACCAGATCATCGAGTGGCGCGGCAAGCCTCTGGCGATCAGGGTGGACAACGGCCCGGAATACGTCAGTTCCACGCTGATGACCTGGGCTTCGAAGCAGGGCATCGCCCTGACCTACATCCAGCCCGGCAAGCCGCAGCAGAACGCTTACGTCGAGCGCTACAACCGGACGGTCCGGCATGAATGGCTGGACCTCTACATCTTTGAAACCATCGAGGAAGTGCAGCAGATCGCCACCGAATGGCTCTGGAACTACAACAACGAACGCCCCAACATGGGCATCGGCGGGGTCACACCTGCCATGAAGCTGAAGATGGCCGCGTGAATTCTACGGCCGGATCCCGCTAAAACCGGGAGGATTACCATGGCGAACATGCTCGGCAGTCGCGCCGATGTAGCCGCTATCTCCGCTCAGAGCAGTATCAACGTGCAGTTCTCTTCGCGATTTCGGGTTTTTCAGGAGGGCTGGTCGCGCGGTTCCACATCCCGCGAAGCGTAGATGATCTCCTGCCTCGGCACGCCCAAAGTATCAGCGCCCGCCTGGAGGATGATCCGGCCTGCTCCGCAGCTGCCCAAGGCGGCTCGCTGTACGGCGCGCACGATGGCTGTGTCCTGGCGAGCGAGCGGGTGCGGGGGCATCTCGACGGCCACGGCGAGTTCGCGGGCCGCCTTGGGCAGTAGAGCCGCCTCCACATAGATCTTCGAGCTCGAGAACGCTGGATTAAGGTCGGCGAGGCCGCCTTCCAATGCCGAAGCGCGAGATTCTCTTTCTCGGGCCGAGGGGATTGAATCCGGGCCGGCGATGACCCTGTGGAAGCGCTGGAGCGACAATGGTGTCTTCGCCCGGATCATGATGAGCCTGGCCGCGGTACGAGCGAAGCACAAGACCATCATGATCGACGCGACCTACCTGAAGGCGCATTGCACGGCCTCCAGCCTGCGGGTAAAAAAGGGGGGCGGTCACATCATCAACACCGGTGGCGCCCGTCAGACGAGAGCGACGAGCCGCGCACTGGGCAGGCGGCCGAGCGCAGCCTCCATGCCGGCGCGGTCCATCAGGCACAGCGCCGTGCTCGCGGCATCTGCAACGGCGGCCTGATGCGCGGTGACGCTCACGAGCCGCCAAGGACTCGGTGCCGGCCGCCCTGTGCGGGGATCGAGGATGTGACCCTCTCTGCCCGCCACGTCGAAGGTCGTGCCCCGAGGTGCCGAGCTGGCCAGCGCCTGGTCCCACAGGGCGAGCCTGCCTTGCCCCATGTCCAGCGTGACCTGCCAGTCGCCACCTTCGGGTCGCTGTCCGAGCGCCTGGATCTCGCCCGTGTCGATCAGAAGGTTGCTCAGGCCTTCGGCGCGCAGCAGTGCAGCCACCCGGTCCGCGATGTAGCCCTGCGCGATCCCGTTCAGAGTCAACTGCATGCCGAGCCGCAGGAATCTCACCTCGGTCGCGTCATATCGGACGGAGTCCCAGCCCGTCAGGGTGCGCGCGTCGGCAACTTCCGCATCGGTCGGTGCGGCACCGGCCGCGAAGCGCTCGGCGTGGAGCTTCCAGAGCGGCTGGACCGTCGGATCGAAGAGCCCGCCCGTGACCTCGTGAACGCAGGAGGCGATGCTCAGGCAGTCGAGCAGCTCGAACGGGGGCGCGTCGAGGCGACCGTCTCGGTTCAGGCGCGCGAGTGCGGAGTCGCGGTGGAGGCTGAAGATGGCCTCGAGCCGGGCGATCTCGGCCAGTGCCCGCGCCCCGATGCCGTCGGCATCTGGGTGGGCGAGCAGCAGGCTGACCTGGGCCCCGAGCGCCTGGCCCCCGATCCGCCGAAGAGGTGGCGCGGCGAAGCCGGGGCCGGCGGCCAGGAGGGCGGCGCTGATGGTGAGAAAACGGCGGCGGTTCATCGGCTCACTCCTGCCTGCTGGCCGCAAGCCGACGCAGCATTCCGGCATAGTCTCCCTCGTCTTCCGAGGCGGTGCGGGCTGCGCCGATGATATCGGCATCCGGAATGGTGGCGAGTCCGGCGAGTCGCCCGCCATGCTCAGCGGCAAAGCGCTCGGCCCCGGCCTTCGAGCCGAAGGGCACGATCTCGGGTGATCCCATGCCGCCCTCGGCATCCGAGCCCACGACGTAGATCGCCTCATCCTCGGCGATCCAGTTGGTCGCGCCCGGATCCGCCCAGCTCTCGGCGGCGCCCATGTCCGAGACGTAGAGGGCAGTGACGATGCCCTCCTGCTCGGGCATCCGCATGTAGGCAATGGCATCGCGCACCTGGCTGAAGAACAGTGGCTGCGGCTGGCCCTGAAGATGGACCTGCGCCTTGGGGCCGGGATGTTCCAGCAGGTTCATCTGGCAGAAGTGGCCCACGGCCTCGGGTGTCATGGCGACAGGATCCGGCCGCATGGCCTCGTCGCGGCAGGCGGCTAGCAGCAGCGCGAGTGCAAGAACACGTTTCATGGCGTGACCCTCCGGAAAGCGGCGGTGGCGAGCGCGAAGGCGAGCACCGGCCAGGCGAGGATGGAGACCAGTGCGTGCAGGGCAGGGACCGATGCGGCGGCACCGCCGACACCCGCCGCCGCGGCCGTTGCCCCGGATGCCGCGAGGTTGAACAGGCGGAACGCATCGGCCGGGTTGCCGACGAGCAGCCACGGGAAGACCTGCCGCGTGAACGCGCCCCCGTCGTCGGCCACGACCGCGGCGAGCAGCGCCAGATCCCAGAGCACGATCAGCCCGAGCCAGAGGCCGATGGCGGCGCCGGCGGCGGCGCCCGGGCGCCTTGCCAGCGCCGAGACGGCGTAGCCTGCGGCAAGAAAGGCCGCGCCGAGCAGGAGCGAAGTCCACCCCAGCCGCAGCAGGGCAGGCAGGCCGGCCAGCGCCTCGGGGTCCACGGCCAGCGCCGTGCCGGCCGCGATGCCGTATCCCACCGCCAGCGCCAGTGCGAGCGTGCCCAGATGTGCCACGAACTTGCCCGCCAGCAGCTCGGCCCGCGAGACCGGATAGGTCAGCGCGAGCGGAAGCGTTCCGCGCTCCACCTCGCCGGCGATCGCATCGAAGGACATCAGGAGGGCGATCAGCGGCACGAGATAGACGGCGAGGCTGGTGAGGCTTGCGACCGTCACGGACAGGCGGTCGACGCCGAGCCTGCCCGTGGGGGCCGAACCCGCCGCCGAGAGAACCAGCGCGAAGACGGCCATCATCAGGATCGCGATGGCCACCCAGCGGTTGCGCAGCGCGATGCGGAATTCGGCCGCGGCCGAGGCGAGGATCGGGGTCATGACGGCCTCCGCGAAAGATGGCTGTAGAGATCCTCGAGACTGGGCGGCAGGATCTCGACATCCTCCACCATGCCGCCGAGGGCCGCGATGTCGCCCAGCCGCGCGAGCTTCTCGGCCGGCTGGCAGGTCAGGTCGACCGTGACGCCATTGCGGCGTCCGCCATGAAGCCGCTCGGCGACTTCGTCCGCGGCCCCGGGCTGCGCCGAGACCTGAAGCCGGATCGGCAGCGCCGCCTGCCTGCGCAGGTTCGCAAGCGTGTCATCGGCCATCAGGCGACCCTGCGCGAGGATCACGATCCGATCCGTCCGGGCCTCGACTTCGGTCAGCGCGTGGCTCGAGAGCAGGATCGCCGCGCCATCGGCGGCGAGCCCGTCCAGCAGCGCATAGAACTCGCGTCGCGATACCGGGTCGAGACCGCTCGTCGGCTCGTCCAGCACGAGAAGCCGCGGATGCCCGATGAGCGCCTGCGCGAGGCCGATGCGCTGGCGCATGCCCTTGGAATAGGTGCCGATGCGGCGGCGTGCGGCCTCGCCGAGACCCACGCGATCGAGCAGGGCCTCGGCCTGACGCGCATCCTCTCCGCGCAGCCGCAGGTAATAGCGCAGGGTCTCGATCCCGGTCAGGGCAGGGTGGAAGGCCGCGCTTTCCGGCAGGTAGGCGGTGAGCCCGCGCGCCGCGCGGCTGCCAGGCGCGTGGCCACCGATGTCGGTCCGGCCCGAATCCGCCGGGATGAGGCCGAGGATGATCTTCATCAGCGTGGACTTGCCGGCGCCGTTGTGGCCGATCAGGGCCACGCGCTCTCCCGGTGCGACCGAAAAGCCGACCGACCTGAGGGCGGTCACTCCGCCGAAACTCTTACTGACCTGCGACAGCGTCAGCATCGTCTTCTCCTTGCGCGCGTGGCGGCAGTGCGGCTTCCAGTGCCGCATAGGCCGGCGGAACCGGGATCTCGACCGGCGCCATCATGGGATGACTGTCCAGCACCCCGCCCGGCAGGGTGGCGGGAAAGCTGGATTGGCTCCAGCGGATCAGCTGCACGGCGGGCGAGCCCACCAGCAGCGCCGCCGCTGGCTGTGACCACAGGATGTGGTCCATGAGGTCGTTGGGGCGGAAGGCGCTGTCGGCGATGCCGTCGCCTCCCAGATCGAAGGCCGGATGATCCGACCAGTGGTTTCCGCGACCTTCGAAGCTCCATTCGACGTCCTTCGTGCCCACATACTTGACCTGCGTCCGGTTGCCGACGAAGGCGTTGCCGGTAATCGCATTCCGCTCGGATCCGGCGGTGAAGTGGATGCCGATGCCGCAGCCCTCGAAGCGGTTGTCGTGGATGACGTTGCGGTGCGAATTGTAGACGAAGGTGCACTTCGCCGCGCCACGCACCAGGTTGCTGCCCACCTCGGCATGGTTGACGTAGTTCAGCATGACGCCGTGGTCGCGGTCGCCGAGGCTGAGGTTGCCGGTGATGGTCACATGATCGGAATACATCACGGCAAACCCGAGGTGATTGCCGACCGAGACGTTGCCCGAGACTTCCGAGTGGTGCGCGTACATGTAGTGGACGGCGAAGCGCAGATCCTGGAAGACATTGTTCCGGAACGTGTTCCGGCTCGAGGCATTGACGAAGATCCCGTCGCGCCCGAGGCGGATGTCGTTGCCCTCGACCAGAGCGCCCGGCGCGTTCCACACGTAGACGCCGTTGCCGCGCGCGTTCATGTGCGCGTCGTTGCGTCCGACGATCAGGTTGTCCTTCACCTCGGCGTCGGCCGCACCGTGAATATCCACTCCATACAGATTACCGAACAGGCGATTGTTTTCGATCAGCGCCCGGTCGCCACCCTTCAGCACGCGAATGCCGGAGTCGATCTCCTCATGCGATGATCCCGAACCGCGGATCTCGAGCCCGCGCAGCGTGACGTCGGGCGCGGTGATCGTGACGACCGAACCGCGACCATCGCCGAGGATGACCGCACCCGCGCCGCCCGCAAGGGTCACCGGGCGGTCGAGGATGACCGGGCCGTCGTGTCGGCCCGGTTCAAGGATCAGCACGTCGCCGGGATGAGCCCCGGCGACGGCAGCGCGCAGCGCCCCGGCCTCGGCAGGCACCGGGCGCTCGTCCGCCAGAAGCGGGCCGGCGACAAGGCACAGCAACGCGAGGAGGGGGCGCTGCATTGTCAGGCAGCCTTCGGCTCGACGAACATCCGGCCGCGCATCTCCATGTGCAGCGCGTGGCAGAACCACTGGCAGTAGTACCAGTAGACGCCGGGCTGGCCCGCCGTGAAGGTTATCGAGGCGGTCGCCTGCGGGCCCACTTCCATCGCAACGCCATGGTTGCCGATCGTGAAGCCGTGGGTGAGGTCGTCGACGTCGTCCTGGTTCGTCACGATCACCGTCACCTCGTCGCCTTCGGTGACCGTGAACTTCTCGAGGCTGTAGGTCGGTGCGACCGCCGACAGGTAGACGCGGACCTTGTTGCCGTCGCGGATCACTTCACCCACGAAATCGTCGATGTTGACGCCATCGGCCTCCGCCTGCGCCCGCGCGTCCGCCCAGGTCGGATCGTTGCGGTCCCAGACGCTGCGCGGGTTCACCTTCGAGCGGTGGACGATGATGCTGTCATGCGGTTCGGCGAAGGTCGGGCCATCGTGCATCAGCGTCAGGCTCTCGCCGTCCAGACGGAACAGCTGCTCGTTCTCGGGCTTCAGCGGGCCGACGTTCAGGAAGCGGTCCTTCGAGAACTTGTTCATGGAGATGAACCACTTGCCGTCCGCCTCCAGCGTCTCGCCCATCGAGGTCGAGTTGTGGCCGGGCTGGTAGTGGACATCGACCTTGGTGATGATCGGATCGACGTCCTCGCCGTTCCAGGCGCGGATGGCCTTCTCGACGTTCCACATCACCACCTGGCTGTCGAGGAAGAGAGTGGTCAGCGCGTTGCCCTTGCCGTCGAACGCCGTGTGGAGCGGCCCGAGGCCCAGTTCCGGCTGCGCCACGATCACGGATGCGGGCTCGGCCTCGTCCGCGAAGACCGCGTCGAGCTTTCTCACATCGATCACCGAGACGGTGGGCGACAGCTTGCCGTTGATGCAGAGGTGCACCTTGTCCGGCGCCATGTTACAGCCGTGCGGGTTGTTCGGCACCGGGATGTATCGGGTGTATTTCTTGTTCTTCCCCTTGCGCCCGTCGATGACCTTCACCCCGTTGAGCTCGATGAAGTCTCCCTCGGCGATGCCCTTCTCGATCTCGGCCAGGTTGAAGACGACGACGTGGTCCGTCTCGGATTCCATCATCTCGCCGAGGTTCGTCCCCATCTCCGAGTTGTAGCAGGTCGAGAAGGCATACTTGCCCTCATAGTCCGCGTCGGTGTTGTCGAGATTGCCCGAGACCATGACCTGCCAGGCGACCTGCATTTCGTCGGCGTTCACGGCGGTGAAGAAGTTCACATATTGCGACGGATCGTCGAGGATCTTGCCGTCGTTGACCATCGGCGTCTCGTCTTCGCCGTTCGCGAAGACATAATTGGTCCGCGGCCACTTCTGCGGGCGCAGGCCGTGGATCGCCTTGGCGTTCGGGATCTCGAGGATCTTGTCGGTCTTCATCACGTCGCAGCGGATGCGCGCCACGCGCGTGTTCGCCTTGTCGTTCATGAAGAGGAAGCGGCCGTCGTACTTGCCCTCGGTGAAAGACATGTGAATGTGGTGCAGGTCGCCGTTGTCGTGCACCCGCTTGCCGTTCGCCGCCAGATAGTCCTTCGTCTTCTGGGTCATGTTCTCGGTGAGGATCTTCAGCGACTCGTTGGTCGATCCCCAGCCCGTTGCGGAGCAGCGGTTGAACACAGGCACCCGCATCAGTTCGCGCATCGACGGAATGCCGAGGATCCGCATCTCGCCGGTCTGGCCCGAGGACCAGAAGCCGTAATATTCATCCAGCTCACCGGGTGCGAGATTGGCCTCGGCCGAGGCAAGTGCCGATCCTGTCGCTGCGACCGTCGCCGCGCCGGCACCGCCGGCCAGCATCGCGGCGCGCGGAGCGAGGGCGCCCAGGACGGCGCCTCCGGCCGTGGCTCCAAGCATTCCGCGCCGGCTTATGCCCTTTTTCTCACTGGTGTCAGGCATTGACCTTTTCCTTCTTGTTGGGGTGGTTCGAGATCTCGCGGGCCAGGGCGTCGCGCGAAGCGGCGGTGGCCGCAGCGGCGGCGTCGCGCCGCTTGAGCTGCTTGATGACGACGGGGCAGGTCGTCTCGGATCGGTAGTTGACCTGGCAGGTCAGACAATTCAAACACTCGTTCGGATTGATCTCGCCAGTCGGATGGATGGCCTGCACCATGCAGTCACGCGCGCAGGTCTGGCAGGGATTGCCGCATTCCCGATACCGCTTGAGCCAGTCGAACATCCGCACCCGGGCGGGGATCGCCAGCGCCGCGCCGAGGGGGCAGAGGTAGCGGCAGTAGAAGCGTTCGACGAAGAGGCCGATGCCGAGCAGGACCCCCACATAGAGAAGGAAGGGCCAGGCGCGGGCGAACTTCAGCACGATCGCGGTCTTGAAGGGCTCGATTTCGGCCAGGTGCTCGGCCTGATCCACCGAGGCGAGGCTTACGCCGAAGAGGCCGAGGAAGATGACGTATTTCAGTGCCCAGAGCCTCTCGTGAAGCCCCCAGGGCAGCGTGACCTGCGGGATGCGGGCGAGCTTCGCGAGCCGGTTGGTCAGTTCCTGCAGCGCCCCGAAGGGGCAGAGCCAGCCGCAATAGGCGCCCCGTCCCCAGAAGACGAGCGCCGCCGCAACCGAGGACCACAGGATGAAGGTGAAGGGGTCGAGCAGGAAGGCCTGCCACGAGAAGCCGTCGCGCAGGGACGAGACGAGCGCCATCAGGTTGACGACGGAAAGCTGGGCGTTCGACATCCAGCCGAGCCAGACGAGGGTGGTCGACAGGAAGGCGATCCGGAACCAGAAGGTCACGCGCGCGGAGCGCGTCACGAGCGACTGGAAGAAGAAGGCGGCCGTCAGGACGCCAAGCATGGTCAGGAGGGCTGCGATCCCCGTCCGGTTGTCCTGCCAGATCCGCTTCCAGAGCTGGGCCTGCGCGGCTTCCTCGCCCGTGGCGGCCGGTGGCGCCTCGGCGCGCGCGGTCGCGACGGGCCGAAGGTAGCTCTCGGGCAGTTGGTAGCCGAGGTCGAACGTGGTGAAGACCTTCTCGATGGCACCGACGCTGCGCTGCACCAGAAGCTGGATGCGGAACGGCTGCGCCGGGTCGAAGCCCGAGTCTGCCGGGATGCGGAAGAGGTCCATCTCGGTCATGTGCGGCGCAGCATCCGCCGCGATGTCGCCGAGGCGGCGATGCATCCGGTCACGGAAGCGGATCGAGAGGTCGCCCTGCACCAGCACGATGCGGTCGAAGATCCCGCCGCGCACGTAGCCCGACCCCTTGTAGGAATACTCGCCACGCCCGGCGAGCATCAGCGCATGGTCGCCCGGCTGAAGCCACGCTGCCAGGTTCGCCTCCTCGTCGGGACCGAGCAGGCTCCGGCCGATGCCGGGAACGCTGACGAGCGAAGCATACATGTCGATGAAGGTCGTGTCGGGGGCCCCCGCGTGAGGGCGCGCCGCCGCACGCGGATCCTCGCTCTGCTCGAAGGCGGCGTTGATCTGGCCCACATCCAGCGACAGGCGCCGGACCGTGCCGTCCCCGGTCAGCGTCAGCCAGTCCGCGGGCGCCTCGGCTTCGGGATTGACCTCGAGCCTCGGCCCCGACGAGGCGGCTCCGGCAGAGAGACCTCCGAGCCCCAGCGCGCGTGCAACCTTCAGGCCCGACCGGACGACGGAATCGTCGATCACCATGACGGTGACGGTCGCGCCCGAGATGATGTCGAGATCATGCGCCGACCCGAGCGCGGCCGCTTCCTGCACGAGATCCATGCCGACGTAGCCCGCGGCCATGGCCTTGATGCGCGTGTCCGGGATGCCGACGAGCACGATGGGTTCGGAATGCTTGACGAGCCTGACGCCCAGCACCTTTCCGTCGAGGCCAAGCGCGACCATCACGTGGATGGGCTTGCCCGAGTAGCCCGTCGTGCCCACGAAGTCCGAGGTGATGTAGGCGTAGCCCTCGGTCTCGCCCCGCTTCAGCACCGGGACGACGGGTATGTCCTCGCGCAGCGCCCCGTAGCCGTCGGCGCCCGGCACCAGTTCGGCCGCCGGAACCTCCGAGGCGAACTGCGCGATGAAGGGAGCATCGGCCCGGACGAGTGCCGGAACGAGCAGCATGATGGCCGCGAAGAGGGGGAGGAGCAGGGAGCGGCCGAAGGCCGAAGCGTCACGCATGGGTCAGGCTTTCCGAAGGGGCGGACCGCGAGCCCGCACATGGGCCGGGCTGCAGAGATCCCGGCCGACGCCGGCACCCCATGCGAAATGCCGGCCGGCGATGGCCAGGGGAGCGGCTTGAGTGGTCGGGGCGGGCAGGGCCACGGCGGAAGGCAGGCACTTGGTGCAGCCTCGGGCGCAGCAGTCGCGAGCGGGATCCACCTGCCGGCCGCTCGCGTCGAGGAGCACGACCTCGGTGCTCCCGTGGGCACAGATCACGGCCTGCGTGACCGGCCCGCGTGCGGCCTCACGCGCGCCGGCCGCACCCGTCAGCATGAGCATCGCGGTCAAGGCGATGGCCAGCATCAGGACAAGGCAGAGGCTGAGGGGGCGGTGCTGCATGTGCCGGAAAATGCAGCGATGCCGCGCGAGGGACGTTGATATGGGTCAAACAACGTGTCTCTTTTGGGTCTCGGTCTCGGTCTCGGTCTCGGTCTCGGTCTCGGTCTCGGTCTCCGCCTCCGCCGATGCGCCGCGGCATGGTGGGGCGCGACGAAGACGCTCTCGGCGCAAGGTCCGGTTGCCGAGGCGATCAGACGAAGGAAACGCCCGGCTGCGTCCAGGCCTGCCGCCTCTCCTCCAGATGGCTCCCGGTCGGCCCCTTGCGGATAAAGAAGCCGTTCGGGATCGCCTCCTGCACCAGCGGCACATGCGAGATCAGGCCCACCGCCCGGTTCTGGCTCACCAGCGAATTCAGCACCTGCAGAACCTGGTCGAGCGTGCCGGAGCCGTTTTCGGTGTCGAGGCTGCCGAAGCCCTCGTCGATGAAGATCGTGTCGAGCCGGACCTTGCCGCTCGTGCTCTCGACCACATCCGCCAGCCCGAGAGCCAGCGCCAATGCGGCGATGAAGGTCTCGCCGCCCGAGAGCGTGCTGGCGGGCCTCGCCTTCCCGGTGAACAGGTCGAACACCTCGATGCCGAGGCCGCGCCTGCCGCGGCCTGCCGCGTCGAGGTCGCGCTCAAGACGGTAACGTTGGGCCGTCATCGGCCCCAGCCGCAGGTTCGCCGCCTGAAGCACCCGGTCGAACATCGCGCCGATGGCGTAGGTCTCGAGATCCAGCCTCTGGCCGTTCGATCCGTTCACGAGACCGGCAAGCAGGCGCAGCGGACCTGACGCGGCCTCGGACTCGTCAAGCTTCCGCAGCGTCTCGGACAGGCTGTCGCGCAGCTGGGTCAACTGGCCCAGCCGCGCCTCGGCACCCGCGCGCCGCGCCGTCGCCTCGGTCAGCCGCGCCGCTGCATCGCGCTGGAGCCCGGAGAGCAGATCCAGATCGGGGCGGGCCAGATCCGCGACGGCTGCCGAGGTCGATCGGGCGAGGTCCTGCGACAGGGCAAGCCTGCGCCGGAAGTCGTCGATGCGCTCGCGATCTTCCTTGAGCGTGTCGATGGCCGGCTTCAGGGACTGAAGCTCGGTCTCGGACAGTCCGCAATCCGCCAGGCGGATGCGGAAGGCATCGAGCGCCCGTTCGCGCCGCTCCCGGCAGCCTGCCAGAGCCTGCACGGCCGCCTCGCGATCCTTCCGCGCGGCCAGCGCCGCCTCGCGACCGGTGCGCGCCGCCGCCTCCGCATCCGCCCGCGCCTTCACGCGCAGCGCGAGCGCATGGCCGGCATCCCGAATCGCGGCGGCGAGGGCTGCCGCGTCCTGCAGGTCTTCGGGCACGCCGGAGAGGATCTCGGACCGGCGCGCCCGCTCGCCTGCCGCATGCCGCTGTTGCGCGGCCAGCGCGTCGCGGGCGAGGTCCCGCTGCTCCTCGGCGGCGGCGATGTCGCGCAGGAGGCGCTGAAGCTCTTCCTCCGTCCCAGCCGGGTCGGTTGCCGGCGCGAGGGCGGCGATGGAGGACAGAAGCCTCTCGAGATCGGCCGACAGGACGGATGCCTCGCCCGCCGGACGTTCGAGGCTCTGCAGCCGATCGTTCCTTTCCCGGAGCGCGCCCTGTGCCGCCGCGAGGGCTTCGCTCGCTGCGCGGCCCTCGGCGTCGGCCCTCTGCCAGACTTCCCTCGCGATGCGGAAGGCGTGGTCCAGCCCGCCGTGATCGATGGATCCGTTGGCCGGGGCGGGATGCTCGGTCGCTCCGCAGACGGGGCAGGCACAGCCCGGCTGAAGCTTCGAGGCGAGGTGCAGCGCCTGAGCCGCAGACAGCGCGCCCTCGGCCTGCTCGAAGGTCGACCTCGCCCGATCCGCTTGCGCCGCCGCCGCCGCATTGGCCCTGCTGCGGGCGGCGCAATCGGCTTCCGCCGCCGCAACAGCCGCTTCGCAGGCGCCATAGGCGTGCGCGGCGTTAAGAGCCGCTTCCACCATGGCAATCTGCATGTGCAGGTCGCGCCGGCGCCTCTCGCTCTCGCGGCTTGCCCTGATGGCCTCCTCGCTGTGACGGCGGGCCTCGTGCAGGACCTCCAGCCTGTCCTTCGCCGTGGTCAGGGCAGCATCGGCTTGCGCCTCCAGCCGCTCGGCTTCGGCAAGGCGTTCGGCCACGCCGGACGCCCTTTCAATCGCCGCCCGGTGACGTTCGAGAGCGTCGAGTTCTCTGCGAAGGGCCTCCCGTTCCGGCTCTCGGCCCAGTTCCGCCTCAAGCGCTGCTGCGGCAGACGTGTCAGCGGCCTCGGCCCTCCCGGCTGTGGCTTCCGCCGCGGCCAGAGCCTCCTCGGCGCGCATCGCTTCCTGCCGGGTCTCCTCGGCGCGGGCTTCGACGTCGAGAAGCGACCGCGCCTGTTCCGCCTGCGCCACGCGAGCTGCAAGCGCGTTCATCCCGGCTTCATGCGCGGCGAGCGACGCCAGATCGGCACGCGACCGTTCTGCCGCGAGGAATTTCGCCTCGACGGCTTCGGCCTCGCGCAGGGCGGTCTGCGCAAGCTCGCAGGCGGTCCGCGCAATGTCTTCCTGCGCAAGGGCCAGCTCATGACCGGCCGCCGCTGCCTCCAGTCCGGCCGCCAGCGCGTCCGTGCTCTCGAACCCTTCGGCCGCGAGCCGACGGGCGCAGAGTTCGCGTTCGTCCCGGACGTGACGCTCGGCGGCCTCGGCGGCCGTCTTCAACTCCTGCATCAGCGACTGGTAGAGCGACACGTCAAAGAGGTCGCGCAGGATCGCCAGCCGCTCGCGGGTCTTGGCAGAAAGGAAGGTCTCGAACCGGCCCTGCGGCAGCAGGACGATCTGGCGGAACTGCTCGGCGCCATAGCCCAGCATCCCCTCGATGGCGGCATCGACCTCGCGCACCTTCTTCTCGGCCAGGATGCGACCGCGCCGCCCCTCGACGATCTCCTCGGGCGACAGACCGGTCGCGTCGAAGAGGAACGCCTCGTGCGGCAACCGCGTCTCGCCCTCGCCGCGCTGCTTCGGCCGCATCTGGTCGGGACGGCGCAGCACCACGAGACGCCGGTCGCCGATGTCGAACACGAACTCCACTTCGGTCACGGTGCCGGGGTCCGCGTGATCGGACCGCAGGGCAGGCGCCTCCTGTTCCGCGCGGGCGGGCTCGCCGAAGAGCGCGAAGGTCATGGCACTGAAGATCGTCGACTTGCCGGACCCGGTCTGGCCGTAGATCCCGAAGAGACCGGCCTCGATCGCGGCGCGGAAGTCGACCACGACCCGATCCGGGTAGGGCCCGAAAGCCTGGATCGCAAGCCGCACCGGCCTCATCGGCCCTCCTCCTTCTCGCCGATGCGGTTGAGGGCCTGCGTCAGCACCTCTCGCTCGGCTTCGCTCAGCGGCTCCTCCCGCAGGAGCGCGAGGAAATCCTGCAGCACCTCCATCGGTTCGACCGCCCGCGGCGCATGCTGCCCGACATCGAGGAGCGCCGCGGCCCGTTCCTCTCGCTCGTAGCCAAGCTCGCAGGCGTTGGGGAACAGGCTGCGCAGGCGCTTCATCGCGTCGATCACCGGCACTTCGTCCAGAAGGCGCGCCTTGATGAAATCTCCGGACGGCTCCGCCAGCATCAGCTCCGCATGCCTGCCGCGCAGGATCCGCACCTGATGCAAGGGGCGGAAGGGCAGCATCTCGACCGTCACCGCGCCGGCGGCGTCCATCTCGACGAGGGTCATGGATTTCTCCTGACCGGCCTCGTCGAAGCCGAAAGCCAGGGGAGAGCCGGAGTAGCGGATGTGAGGCGCGCCGACGTGCTGGGGCCGGTGCAGGTGGCCAAGCGCCACGTAATGCGCGCCACGGAATGTCTCGGCCCGCACCGTCTCGATGGTGCCGACCCGCGCAAGGGGCCTTTCGCTGTCGCTGCCGGTGGCGCCCGCCACGAAAGCATGTGCGGCGACGATCCAGCGCGCGCCCTCGGGCAGGTGTCGCCTCGCCGAGGCGAGTTGCGCCGACAGAACGTCCTCCGGCGACTGGATCGTCTCGTCGCCGAAGCACTCGCGCGCGGCATATTCATAGGCGAAGGGCAGGGCCGAGAAGGCGACAGCGCCATGTGTATCCGCCAGCAAGAGCGGCCGCTCGTCCGCGGCGAGGGTGCCGCGGATCAATGCGCGCCTCCGGTCGGTCAGCACGGCCATGGCCTCGATCCGGTCGCCCGAGTCGTGGTTCCCCGCGATCAGCACGACGGCAGCCTCCGTCTCCGAGGCCACACGGGACAGGAAGGCGTTGAACTGGCGCACGGCGGTGGCCGGCGGAGAGGGCCGGTCGAACACGTCGCCTGCGATCAGGAGAACATCCGCCGCCCGTTCGTGCAGCGCCGTCAGGATCTGGTCGAGCACGGCCTGCTGGTCCGGCTCGAGCGAGATCCCGTTGAACTGGCGGCCGAGGTGAAGGTCGGCGGTGTGCAGGATCCTCATGGCGCTCGTCCATCCGTTGCAGGCTGCGCATCCCCGACCGCGCGCCTGCATCCTTCACGGAGCCGGCAGCCGAGGGCAAGGGCATCGGCCCGGACCTGCCCCGTCGGCCGGACCTGCCCTGTCGGCGGGGGCGGCGTCCGGCAGAGGCTGGATCCCCGAGTTTGCGGATCTGCGACCGGATGACCCCCGCGCGCCTGCCCGGATTGCCCGAAAGCGGCTCAGGCGTTGAAGAGGAAGTGCAGCACGTCGCCGTCCTGCACCTCGTAGGTCTTGCCCTCGATGCGGAACTTTCCGGATTCCTTCGCGCCCGCCTCACCGCGCCCGGCGACGTAGTCCTCGTAGGCCACGGTCTCGGCGCGGATGAAACCCTTCTCGAAGTCGCCATGGATGACACCCGCGGCCTGTGGCGCGAGCATCCCCCGGGTGATCGTCCAGGCGCGCGCTTCCTTCGGGCCGACGGTGAAATAGGTCTGCAGGCCCAGAAGCTCGTAGCCCGCGCGGATGAGCCGGTCGAGCCCGGCCTCCTCGAGGCCCATCTCGGCCAGGAACATCCCGGCCTCGTCGGGGGGAAGCTGGGCGATCTCCTCCTCGATCCGGGCCGAGATCACGACGGTGGCCGCACCCTGCGCCCGGGCCATCTCGGCCACGCGGGCCGATTGCGAATTGCCGGAAGCCGCCGAGGCTTCCTCGACGTTGCAGACGTAGAGCACGGGTTTCGAGGTCAGCAGTTGCAGCATGCCCCAGGCGCGCCGGTCGTCGGCCGCGACGGCGACCGTCCGGGCCGGTTTGCCCGCCTCGAGCGCCGCCATGGCCGCGCGCAGCAGGCGATCCTGATCGGCGGCCTCCTTGTCGCCGCCCTTCAGCTTGCGCGCGAGGTTGGCGAGGCGCCGCTCGATGGACTCCATGTCGGCGAGCATCAGTTCGGTCTCGATGGTCTCGGCATCGGCCACCGGGTCGATCCGGCCCTCGACATGGGTGATGTCGCCGTCCTCGAAGCAGCGCAGCACATGGGCAATGGCGTCGCACTCGCGGATGTTGGCGAGGAACTGGTTGCCCAGCCCCTCGCCGCGCGAGGCGCCGCGCACGAGGCCCGCGATATCGACGAAGGTCATCCGCGTGGGGATGATCTGCTTCGACCCGGCGATCTCGGCCAGGATCTCGAGTCGTGCATCGGGAACCGCGACCTCGCCCACGTTGGGCTCGATGGTGCAGAAGGGAAAGTTCGCCGCCTGCGCGGCGGCCGTGCGGGTGAGGGCGTTGAAGAGCGTGGATTTGCCCACGTTCGGCAAGCCGACGATCCCCATGCGGAAGCCCATGATCCACTCCTTGAAAGACTTGCCGCTTCATAGGGAAGCGCCTTGGTCAAGGCAAGTCGGGCGGCAGAGAGCATCGGCCGGCGACTGCCGCTCGGCTGGACCGCAAAGGGCGGGGCCGCGGCGCGGAACAGGCGCGGTGATGCCGCGCGCCGTCGGAACGCGTGCAAGGGGCGCCCGCGCGGTGGGAAACGGGATCCCTGCCGCCGGCCCGCCTCCCGGTGGCATGCCGTGCCGTTTCGCCCGTTGATTTTCCCGCGCCGGTGACGCAAACCGGCAGCCGACACGGGCGAGGGCAGGATCATGACGCGGATCGACGACACCTTCCGGCGGCTTCGGGCCGAGGGGAAGAAGGCTTTCGTGGCCTATATCATGGCGGGCGATCCCGATCTCGAGACCTCTCTTGCGGTGATGAAGGGCCTGCCGGGCGCGGGCGTCGACATCATCGAGCTGGGCATGCCCTTCACCGATCCGATGGCCGACGGTCCGACGATCCAGACCGCGGGGCAGCGGGCGCTGGAAGGCGGACAGACGCTGGCAAGGACGCTCGAGATGGTGCGCGCCTTCCGGGCCGAGGATCCTTCGACGCCGATCGTGATGATGGGATATTACAACCCGATCTACGCCCGGGGGGTCGAGACCTTCCTCGCCGAGGCGAGGGAGGCCGGGATCGACGGGCTGATCGTCGTGGACCTGCCGCCGGAGGAGGATGCCGAGCTTTGCCTGCCCGCGCAGGCGGCGGGGCTCAACTTCATCCGCCTCGCGACCCCCACGACCGACGATCGCCGCCTGCCGAAGGTGCTGCAGAACACCTCGGGATTCGTCTATTACGTCTCGATCACCGGGATCACCGGGGCCGCGGCCGCGCAAACGGTGGACGTGGCGCCCGAAGTGGCGCGGATCAAGGCCGCGACCGAATTGCCGGTGATCGTGGGCTTCGGCATCACCACGCCGGAGGCGGCGCAGGACATTGCCGGCATCGCGGACGGGTGCGTCGTGGGCTCGGCGATCGTGAAGCTCGTGGGCGAGGGACGCCCGGTGGCCGAGGTGCTCGACCGGGTGGCCGCGCTCGCGGCGGGGGCCCACGCCGCCTGAGGACGGTCGGGCCGGACAGAGGGCGGAGGCGGATGTGACGGGCAAGGCCGACGGCAAGCGCCTCTCACGGGTCCTGAAGCCGCTCGGCCCGGCGATCCCGGCGATCCCCCTGCGCGAGGTGCTGAGGACGGCGGGCGGCATCACGCTGGCGCTTGGACTGCTGGCGGCCTTCGTCCTGCCGCCCCATGTCGATCTGGATCACGGCTTCTACCTGGTCGCTCCGCTCGCGGCCTCGTCCGTGCTGCTCTTCGCCCTGCCGAACAGCCCGCTCGCGCAGCCATGGTCGGTCCTGGTCGGCAACGTCGTCTCGGCGCTCGCGGCGGTGGCGATGCTGCACCTCGTGCCCGGGCAGGTGATGGGGCTGGCGACCGCCGTCGGCGCGGCCATCTTCGCCATGATGGCGCTCAGGGCATTGCATCCGCCGGGCGCGGCCGTGGCAATGACGGCCGCACTCAATCCGGAAGCCACGCGAGAGCTGGGCTACCACTTTGCGCTGGCGCCGGTGGGTCTCGGCACGGCGGCACTCATCCTGCTGGCCTTCCTCTATGCCCGGCTTACGGGGCGCGTCTATCCCATGCGCCAGCCCCGGATGCCGAACGGCTTCGGCACGCGGGACCGCCCGGCGCCGCAGCGGCTGGGCCTCGGCGCCGAGGAACTCGAGGCCATCCTGCGCGAGAACCGCCAGCAGGCGAACCTCGGGCCGGAGGATCTCTCGCGCCTGATCGCGGCGGCCGAGCAGCAGGCGGCGGGGCGCAGGCTCAGCACGATCCGCTGTGCGGAGCTGATGGCGCAGGACCTCGTGACGGTCGCGGCCGAGACGCCGGTGGCGGAGGTGGCGCGCATCTTCCGGCAGCACCGCTTCACCTCGATCCCCGTGACGGAGCAGGGACGCCTGCTGGGTCTGATCTTTCCGATCCACCTGATCGGCGCCGCGCCGGCGGCGCAGGCCGCCGACGTGATGGAACGCGATGTGCCGCATGTCCATCCCGCGACCGATGCGGGCGCGCTCCTGCCCATCCTCGGCGAGGGCCGGATCGACGCGATCCCGGTGGTGGAAGATGACCGCCTGGTCGGGATCGTGACCCGCACCGATCTCGTGGCCGCAATGGCGGCGAAGCTCCGCACCACCGGATGAGGGCCCGCGGGAGGTGCCGTCTCCGGGGGCATCGAACCCCCGGAGACGGCGTTGCCACGGAAGAAGGACCGGGAGGCGCGTCGCGACCTGCCCTCGGTCCGGGCGGCGGGCGGATCGCCGCCGGTCGCCGCGGCAGGCGAGGGGAGCGGACGTTCGGCGGCCGCATCTTCGAAAGACCCGTCCATTGCCGTCCCGATGAACCAGCCGAAGCTGTCGTGCCGTCCCGTCCGGCCCGGATGCCGGTGCCGGATCCGGGAAACGGCGACGGCGATCCCGATCGACAGACGTCGAGTCGCGCCGCGACCTGCCGCCGGCCGCCGCATCTTGCGTTGATCTGCCCCGCCTCGATCGGTAAGGAAACATGACCAGTTCCAGCGCGGAGACCGCCATGCCCGTCATCACCTGCATCGAGGACCTGAAGCGGATGCACCGCCGGCGGGCGCCCCGCATGTTCTTCGACTACTGCGAATCCGGCAGCTACACCGAGCAGACCTTTCGCGACAACTGCTCGGACTTCCAGCAGATCCGGCTTCGGCAGAAGGTGGCGGTGGACATGCTCGGCCGCTCGACCCGGTCCGAGATGATCGGCGAACCGGTGGCGATGCCCGTGGCGCTCGCTCCGGTCGGCATGACCGGGATGCAATGCGCCGACGGCGAGATCAAGGCGGCGCGCGCGGCCGAGGCCTTCGGCGTGCCCTACACGCTCTCCACCATGTCGATCTGCTCGGTCGAGGACGTGGCGGCGGCGACGACGAAGCCGTTCTGGTTCCAGCTCTACGTCATGAAGGACGAGGAGTTCGTCGATGGGATGCTCGAGCGGGCGAAGAAGGCGGGCTGCTCGGCGCTGGTGCTGACACTCGACCTCCAGATCCTCGGCCAGCGCCACAAGGACCTGAAGAACGGTCTTTCGGCGCCGCCGAAGCTGACGCTGCCGGTGATGCTCGACCTCGCCACGAAATGGGGATGGGGGCTCGAGATGCTGAAGACGCCCCGGCGGAGCTTCGGCAACATCGTCGGCCATGCGAAGGGTGTGGGCGACACGTCGAGCCTGATGAGCTGGACCGCCGAGCAGTTCGATCCGCAACTCGACTGGGGCAAGATCGCGCGGCTGCGCGACAAGTGGGGCGGCAAGCTGATCCTGAAGGGTATCCTCGACGAGGAAGACGCCCGCCGCGCCGCCGATTTCGGAGCGGACGCCATCATCGTCTCGAACCACGGTGGTCGGCAGCTGGATGGGGCGCTGTCGTCGATCCGGATGCTGCCGCCCATCGTGCGCGCGGTGGGCGATCAGGTCGAGATCCACATGGACGGCGGGATTCGCTCGGGCCAGGACGTGTTGAAGGCGCTGGCGATGGGGGCGAAGGGGACCTACATCGGCCGGTCCTACATCTACGGGTTGGGCGCGATGGGCGAGGCGGGCGTGAGGCGCGCGCTCGAGGTGATCTGGAAGGAGCTCGACATCTCGATGGCGCTCTGCGGCGAGAAGGACGTGACGGCGCTGGGGCCGCACAACCTTCTGGTCCCGAAGGACTTCGAGGGAAGCTGGGCCTGAAGGGGCGATCCCGCGGCTCCTGACCCGGACGGTGGCCCGGCCCCGCCTCAGGAGCGGCGGGACATGAGCGGGGCGAGCACGAGGACCGAGAGCAGCGCCACCGCCGTGAAGGCGAAGGCCGCCCGCAGGCCGAAGGCCGCGGCGAGAAGGCCGAGCGTCGGAGGCCCGAAGAAGTAGCCGAAGTAGCCAAGGATCGTCGCCCGGGCCACGGCCCGGGCTCGCGCCTCTGGCCGGGCGGCGCGTCCGACCATCGAGAAGGCGGTGGGCGCAATCACCGAGGCGCCGATCCCCATGATGATGAACCCGGCATGCGCCTGCGCCGGACTGGCCGCCAGCGCCGCCACCAGCGCGCCCAAGCCTGCAACCAGTGCCCCGCCCGACAGGAGCGTCGCGGGCGCGACACGGGCGAGCAACCCCTGGCCTGCAAGCCGCGCCACCCCCATGGTGATCGCGAGCAGGGCCGGCCCGAGGCTACCCTCCGTCGCCGATCCGCCGAGCGTCCGCTCAACATGAAGCGCCGACCAGCTCTCGGCCGCGTTCTCGCTGAGGAAGGCGATCATCACCATCGCCCCCCCGATCAGCGGCGCCGCCCCGAGCGCGGCATGTCCCCGCGGCGGGCGCGAAAGCCCCTGGATCGTGCCGTCGCGCTCCAGCGTCGCGAAGGCCACGAGCAGCGTGGCCAGCGCCGCGGCCGTCAGGATGGCACCCGGCCCCTGTCCTGCCCCCCGGGCGAGGCCCGTGCCGATGGCCGCCGCCGCAAAGGCCAGCGAGTAGACGGCATGGCAGAGGTTCATCAGGTTCAGTCCCCGCTCCGATTCGAGCGCGGTGACGCGGGCGTTCATCAGCACGTCGAGCGCCCCGGTCGTGGCACCGCAGAGCAGCATGGCTGCGGCGAAGGCCCAGACGGCGGGCGCATGTCCCGGCAGGGCGAAGGCGAGCCCCATGGCGAGGGTCATCAGCGGCAGCGCATAACGCCCGAGCGCGCTGCCCATGCGCGCCGCGGCCAGCATCGCCACGATCGCCGCCACCGGCGCGAAGAGCATCAGCAGGCCAAGTCCTGCCTCGTCCACCCGCAGCATCGCCTTGACGTCCGGAACGACTGCAGCGAAGGTTCCCCAGCAGATCCCCATGCCGGCGAAGGCGGCAAGGGCCGGGCGCGCCACCCGGAAGGGGCCGCCGACTCGGGTGGATCGAAGTGTCTGCATCATCTTCTGCCTAGCCGCTTTCGGCCCGTCCGCCGAGCCCCGGCAGGGCCGGTCGGCAGGAAAGCCCCGTCGTGCGGCGCCGGAATGACGAAGCAGCCCCTTTCCTTTCGCGGCCGGATCGGCTAAGGCGGCGCCTCGCGACCCCATGCACCCTTGGAGGATGGGGCGTTTCACATATGGAGAACCTCAATGGCTGGTGAAATCCCGGATTTCAACGCCGAGGTACGGACGGGGACAGGCAAGGGGGCCGCTCGTCAAGCTCGTCGTGAGGGCTACGTACCCGGTATCGTCTACGGTGGCGGTCAGGAACCGCTGTCGATCAACGTTCCGTACAACGACCTGCTGAACCGGCTGAAGAAGGGCCGCTTCCTGCAGACGCTGTTCAACCTCAAGGTCGAAGGCCAGGAAGACGTCCGCGTCATCTGCCGCGGCGTCCAGCGCGACGTCGTGAAGGACCTGCCGACGCATGTCGACTTCATGCGCCTGCGCCGCACGAGCCGGATCAACCTGTTCATCCACGTCACCTTCGAGAACCACGACAAGGCCCCCGGCCTGAAGCGTGGCGGCACCCTGACCGTGGTGCGCCCCGAGGTGGAACTGGAAGTGACCGCGGGCGACATTCCGGATCACATCACGGTGGACCTGACCGACCGTCAGATCGGCGACGTCATCCACATCAACGACATTCCGCTGCCGGAAGGCGCGACGCCGACGATCAGCCGGAACTTCGTCGTGGCCAACATCTCGGCGCCGTCGGGCCTGCGCTCGTCGGACAACGAGGAAGAAGCGGAAGAGGCCTGAGCCTCGATCCGACCGGACGGAAGGCGCGGGACCCCGGTCCTGCGCCTTCTTCATTTTCCGAAGCTGCGCATCTTCGTTTGCCTCCCTGGACACGGTCGGACATGCTCGTCCGGGTGGCTGGTGGGAGGTTCGCATGTGCTGGGGGACAGAGGTGACGTCGGTCATGGTCGCCGCCGGAGTGGCGGGAGCGGCCCTGACCTGGCACAGGAAGGATCCTGTCGCGGTCCCGGTCACGCTCCTCTACTTCGCGCTGATGGAGGGGCTGCAACTCGCCGGCTACATGGTCATCGACCAGTGCGGCAGTCCCGTCAACAGGGCCGCCACGCTGCTTTCGGTGCTGCACATCGCCTTCCAGCCGATCTTCGTGAATGCCTTTGCACTGGCAGTCGTCGCGCCCGGAATCGGTGCTGCTGGCCGGAAGCTCATCCTGTCGCTGGCCGCGTTGTCGTCCGCCCTGATGGTTGCGCAACTGCTGCCGGTCGAGGCGCTGGGCCAGTGTCAGATAGGACGCCCCCTCTGCGGGACGCCGCTCTGCACCGTGTCGGGCGAATGGCACCAGGCGTGGAACGTGCCTTATAATGGCCTGATGACGTGGTTCGACACCCTGCTCGGCACCAATCTCGGGTTCCCGCCCTACGTCCTGACGGTCTTCGTCATGCCCGTCTTCTACGGTGCCTGGCGCTTCGCCATCTTCCACCTCCTGCTCGGTCCGGTCCTGGCCTTCAGCCTGACCTCCAATCCGAACGAGGGCCCGGCCATCTGGTGCCTCTTCTCGATCGGCATCCTCGCCATCGCGCTTCTGCCGGCGGTGCGCCGGCAGTTCCGCGTCCCGACCGCCGTCAGCACCTGACGTCTCAGGCGCTGATGGACTGGACCGAGGAGAAGAGTTCGAGCTCGGGCGCGCCTGCATAGATGTCGCCCGTGCTGCCGGCCGAGCGGTGCGCCATGCGGAAGGCCTCGGACTTTGTCCAGGCGGTAAAGTCCTCCTCGGAAGCCCAGATCGTGTGGGATGCGTAGAGCGTGTGGCCCTCGCGCCCGGGTCCTCGCAACAGGTGGAACGAGACGAAGCCCGGCACCTCGGTCAACCGGCTGTCGCGGGTCTTCCAGACCTCCTCGAAGGCCGATTCCTGCCCGGTCTTCACCCGGAAGCGGTTCATGGCGAGATACATGCGCGACTCCTTCAGCTGGACGTGAAGTCTCGTCGCTTGCGGCAACAGGGGTCAAGGCCCGGGCCAACAGGGAGCCGAGGGCAAAGGCGGTCCTCTGCCGGACGTTGGGGGCGGACCGCCGTGCGTGCCCCGGCGCGGCATCGGAAGCGCGGTCCGGCCGCAGGGGGGCGCAGACGCGACCGAGGCCCGTCCGGCTTTCCGCAACTGCCCCGGGCGGTGCTGCATCTGGCAGAGGCCGGCCTTGCCGGACAGGCGGTGCGACCGTAAGTAAGCCGGGTTGCGGAAGGAGCCTGCGCATGAAGCTGTTCGTCGGTCTCGGCAATCCCGGTGCGCGCTACGCGGGCAACCGGCACAACATCGGCTACATGGCGGTCGAGGCCATTGCCGGCGCCCACGGCTTCGCCCCCTGGCGCTCGCGGTTTCAGGGTTTGACCTCCGAGGGGCGGCTCGGGTCCGAGCAGGTCCTGCTGCTGAAGCCCGAGACCTTCATGAACCTCTCGGGCCAGTCGGTCGGCGAGGCCATGCGCTTCTACAAGATAGCGCCCGCCGATGTCATCGTCTTCCATGACGAACTGGACCTTGCGCCGGGGAAGCTGCGGCTGAAGCAGGGCGGCGGTCATGCCGGGCACAACGGGCTGCGGTCGATCCATTCCCATGTGGGCGAGGCCTATGGCCGCGTGCGGCTCGGGATCGGCCATCCGGGGCACAAGGATGCGGTCTCGGCCTATGTGCTGAACGACTTCGCCAAGGCGGACCAGGCTTGGCTCGATGACCTGTTGCGGGGGATCGCGGACGGGGCCGAGGCGCTGGCGCGGGGAGACGGAGCGAAGTTCCAGAATGCTGTGGCGCTGCGCATGCAGCCGCCAAAGCCCGAGAAGCCGAAGCCTGCCGAGCGGGTGACGCCTGCCGACGCAGCCGAGGCCCAGCCGGATCCGCGAAACGCGCTTCAGCGCCTTGCCAACCGGTTCCGCTGATCCGGCAGCCGCCCTCGGTCCGACCGGATCGGCTGGCGCCGCTGCCGGGTGATCTTCGACCGGCTGTGCCGACCGCATCCGGCGACCCGGCATCCGGTCCGTCTGCCCCGCCATCGCGCCTGTCATGGTCCGCTCTGGCCCCGGAGCAGGGGCCCGGGCCTAGACGAACTGTTCCCGGATCAGCCGCTCCTCGAGCCCGTGGCCCACGTCGAAGAGCAGGCGGTGCCGCACCGCGGGCTCGGTGCGGATCTCGACCGAGACCACGTCGCGCACCGACCGTCCGTCGGCATCCGCCATGACCGGACGCTTCTTCGAGTCAATCACGTCGAAGCGGACCAGCGCCGTCTTGGGCAGCAGCGCCCCCCGCCAGCGCCGCGGACGGAAGGGCGCAATGGCCGTCAGCGCCAGCACGTCCGCGCCGATGGGCAGGATCGGCCCGTGCGCCGAGTAGTTGTAGGCCGTCGAGCCGGCGGGCGTGCAGACAAGAGCCCCGTCGCAGACGAGCTCCTCCATCCGCATCTTGCCGTCGACCGAGATCTTCAGCCAGGCCGCCTGCGGCCCGGCCCGCAGGAGCGAGACCTCGTTGATCGCGAGGCGGGTAAAGACCTCGCCCGTCTCGGTCATGGCGGTCATGATCAGCGGGTTGATGACTTCTTCCTCGGCCTCGGCGAGCCGTTCCCGCAGCCCGTCCTCGGAAAAGCCGTTCATCAGGAAGCCGACCGTCCCCCGGTTCATCCCATAGACCGGGATGTCGAGCTTCTGCGTCTCGTGCAGCGTCTGCAGCATGAAGCCGTCGCCGCCGAAGGCCACGATCACGTCCGCCTCGGGCAGCGGGCACTGGCCGTAGCGGTCGGCCATCCTTGCCAGCGCCTCCTGCGCGACGGGCGCGTTGCTCGCCACGAATCCGATGCGCTGTGGCGTCATGTGCCCCTCCGGCTGCCGTGGCGGCCAGTGTTGGACGCGGGCGGCGCCAAACTCAACCCCTGCAGGGAGACTGCTTCGCGCATTCCCGGGCTTGCGTCGTTTTCCTGCCTTTCTGTCGCGGCCCGGATGCTCTAAATGGGCGCATCCCTTGCCACAGGAGACGCCCATGAACGCCCCGCACCGCGACGATGGCTTCTTTACCGAAAGCCTGTCCTCTCGCGACCCCGAGCTTTTCGCCTCGATCACCGGCGAACTCGGCCGTCAGCGCGATGAGATCGAGCTGATCGCCTCGGAGAACATCGTGAGCCGCGCCGTGATGGAGGCGCAAGGCTCGGTCATGACGAACAAATATGCCGAAGGCTATGCGGGCAAGCGCTACTACGGCGGCTGCGACTACGTCGACGTGGCCGAGACGCTGGCCATCGAGCGCGCGAAGCAGCTCTTCGGCTGCGCCTTCGCCAACGTGCAGCCGAACTCGGGCAGCCAGGCCAACCAGGGCGTGTTTCAGGCGCTGATCAAGCCGGGCGACACCATCCTCGGGATGGAACTGGCCTCGGGCGGCCACCTCACGCACGGCGCGGCTCCGAACCAGTCCGGCAAGTGGTTCAACGCGATCCAGTATGGCGTGCGCCAGCAGGACCAGCTGATCGACTATGACCAGGTGGCGGCGCTCGCACGCGAGCACAAGCCGAAGCTGATCATCGCCGGCGGCTCGGCCATCCCGCGGCAGATCGATTTCGCGAAGTTCCGTGCGATCGCGGACGAGGTGGGCGCCTGGCTGATGGTGGACATGGCGCATTTCGCGGGCCTCGTCGCGGGCGGCGCGCATCCCTCGCCCTTCCCGCATGCCGATGTGGCGACCACCACGACGCACAAGACGCTCCGCGGCCCGCGCGGCGGCATGATCCTCACGAACAACGAGGAGATCGCCAAGAAGGTGAACTCGGCGATCTTCCCGGGCATTCAGGGCGGCCCGCTGATGCATGTGATCGCCGCGAAGGCGGTGGCCTTCGGCGAGGCGCTGCGGCCCGAGTTCAAGGCCTATGCCGCGCAGGTCGTGAAGAACGCGCAGGCTCTGGCGGACGAGCTGATGAAGGGCGGACTCGACATCGTCACCGGCGGCACCGACACGCATGTGATGCTCGTGGACCTGCGGCCGAAGGGCGTGAAGGGCAACGCGACCGAGAAGGCGCTTGGCCGCGCGCATATCACCTGCAACAAGAACGGCATCCCCTTCGACCCCGAGAAGCCGACCGTGACCTCGGGTGTCCGCCTCGGCACCCCGGCGGGCACCACCCGCGGCTTCGGCGAAGAGGAGTTCCGCGAGATCGCCCGGCTGATCGTCGAGGTGGTGGACGGGCTTGCAGCCAATGGTGAAGAGGGCAACGGCGCCGTCGAAGAGGCGGTCAAGGCCAAGGTGGCCGCTCTCTGCACGCGCTTCCCGCTCTACCCGACGCTCTGAGCGGACAGGGGCGCGCATCCCCGCGATGCGCCCCCTGCTTCATGGGCTTGACCGAGAGGCCTTCGGACGCCGCGGCGCTTGGAAGGCCACGGTGGGGCCTCCGGTCGCAGGACTCGGGCCGCAACGACCCGCAACGTGTCGCCGCCCCGGCCGATGTGCCGTGCGACGCCTTTTCAGATCAGACCGCGCCAGCGGGCGATGGCAAGTCCCGCGGCCCCGGCCACAAGTGCCAGCACGAGAGCCACCCGGAGGAAAGCCAGGAGCTTCCCCGCGATCCGCGCCTTCGCATCGACCGTGCCGAGATGCCGGACGCAGAGATCATAGTCCTCGGACACCTTTCCGAAATCGACCTGTATCAGGAGGCGCGGGTTCTGCGCCATCTCGCCCGCCTGTGCGAGGTCCCGCGCCGCTGCCCGGATCCTGCGCGGCAGGCGGCCCGCCCCGCGCCGCAGCTTGGCGACGCTGTCCTTGCCCCGCACGTGCAGCCGCTCCTCCATCAGGGCCGCCACACGATCCACCATCTGTCTGATCGCTACTGCACTCATCCCGTTCCCCTGCCTTCACGGCAGATTAGGAAGCGGCGCGGTCGCGATCAACCGGTCTGGCAGGCCACGCGACAAGAGGCTAGAACCGCGGCATGCTGAACACGACCTTCTACCGGGCCGAGCGCCCGAGCGATGCTCCTCCTCTGCTGATCGCGCATGGCCTCTTCGGGTCGGCGCGGAACTGGGGCGTGATCTGCCGGCGCCTCGCCGATACGCGGGATGTGATGGCGGTGGACATGCGCAACCACGGCGAAAGTGCCTGGACGGAAAGCCATCGCTATCCCGACATGGCCGCGGACCTTGCCGAGGTGATCGCAGCCAATGGCGGCCGCGCGGACGTGCTGGGCCATTCGATGGGTGGCAAGGCCGCCATGACGCTGGCGCTGACCGAGCCTCGGCTCGTGCGACGGCTGGTGGTGGCCGACGTGGCGCCCGTGGCCTACGATCACGACCAGACGCACCACATCGACGCGATGCGCAGCCTCGATCTGTCGAACGTTGCGACGCGGGGCGACGCCGACCGACGCCTCGCCGACGTGCTGCCCGATGCCGGGCTGCGCGCCTTCTTCCTCCAGTCGCTCGACCTCAGGTCCGACCCGCCCCGGTGGCGGCTGAACCTCGATCTGCTGGCGGCGGAGATGCCGCATATCGTGGGCTGGCCCGGGTGCGAGGGCGCTTTCGACGGACCGACGCTGTTTCTCACCGGCGAAAATTCGAACTACGTTCGCTCGGAATATCGGCAGACGATCCTATCGCTGTTTCCGAATGCGCGCTTCGCCGAGCTGAAGGGGACGGGGCACTGGCTCCACGCGGAGAAGCCCCGCGCCTTCGAGGAAACGGTCCGGATCTTCCTCGGCTCCGCTTGAGGCACTGCCAGTCACCTCTCCGGAAGCTGCGAGGGGCGCCGCGCGGGCGCCCCTCGCCGAACAGCTTGCGCGTCAGTCGCGGAGCTTCCGCATCCGGTCGAGCGAGCCGTCGCGCAGCACGAACTGGTGGAACAGCGAGATGCTGACATGCACCGCCACCACGAGGATCAGCAGGTATTTCATGCTGGCATGGGCCGAAGCCGCGACATCGTTCTGGTAGAACCATCCGATCGCGCCGAGGACCGGAATGGCGAGGATCGTGAGGTAGAGGAAGAACGTGAGTTCGTGCGTGACGAAGGCCAGGAATCCCTGCTCGGGCGTCTGAGGCTCGAACGTGGGCGCCGGCACGCCGCGGGCGAAGCGCAGCCCGACCCGCCAGCAGGCGATGAACAGCACCACGAACCCGATGCCGACATGCAGCCATGCCAGGACAGGCAGTCCCTGCGGCGTGCCGGTCTTCATCCCCTCGTAGACGGTCGTCATGGCGGGTCCGAGCAGGAATTGCACGACGACAAGCACCGGGACGGCCCAGTGCAGGATGATCTGCATTCGCGAATAGCCTGCCGGCACGTCCTTCGGCATGGGAATCTCCTTATCTGGCTGGCCGGGAATCAGGCGAGCTTGCGCGCGATGATGAAGCTGGCGGGCAGGGCTGCCACGAAGCCGATTGCCGCAGCAACCACGATCGGCATGAGAGTGTCGTTGCCGGTCACGAGGGCGATCACGATGCAGATGCCCATCAGCGTGACGGAGATGAACGAGAACAGGATCATCATCAGGCGGGTCATGGTTAAGGTCTCCGGGGTCCGGACCAACGCGTCCGACAGCAGTCTGCAGCGGAGAGAGAACTGATCGCCTTGATCCGCATCAACCCGGCCCGGCCAGCGCCGGCAACTCGTGCAGCCTGGCCGTTGTGCAGGGCGCAGCGCGGCGCCGTGAGGTGACGGGGAGGGGAGAAGGTGTTGCAGCGAAGGGTTGCCCGGCAGGCGGATGGCTGTGCCACCGGCGTCTGCCGGGCCCCCTCACGCAATACGTTGGTACTCGTAAAATAAACCTCCGGCGCTGCAGTCGCCGGGCACTCGTTACCACTCCGGCACACCGGACTTTCATTATGCGCGATCCTGCATGCGAACGCGCGTCGGAATCGTGGCCTGCGTCACCAGGAAGCAGGCCACGCCGCAGTCATCTTTTCAGCCGCGCGCGGCGTCTCCGCGCCGCGGACCGCGCTGGGGCCGCTTCGGCGCCGCAAGGCCTCCGGGCGCGCCCGACGTGCGGCCGGCCCGCGGATGCGCCTTGGCCGGCCCCTGGGGCTTGCCCTGGGGTTTGCCTTGAGGCTTCGCACCGGCCTTCGGCCGGCCGCCCTGCCGCGGCTTCTGCCCGGGGCGCGGCGCAGCGGCCACGATGTCGGCAGCCCAGGGGGCACCGCCCATGACCGGGATCGGCTGCTTGAGGAGCTTCTCCACCGCGCGCAGTTCTTCCATCTCGGCCGGTGCCACGAAGGCCACCGCGCTGCCCGCCGCCCCCGCCCGCGCGGTGCGGCCGATGCGGTGCACGTAATTCTCGGGCACGTTCGGCATGTCGTAGTTATAGACGTGGCGCACGCCCGGAATGTCGATGCCGCGCGCGGCGACGTCCGTCGCCACCAGCACGTCGAGCGTGCCGTCTCGGAACTCGGTCAGCGTGCGGTCGCGCTGGTTCTGGCTCTTGTTGCCGTGGATCGAGCCCGCCTTGAAGCCCCAGCTGACCAAGAGCTTCATCAGCTTCTCCGACCCGTGCTTGGTGCGGCCGAAGACCAGCGCCTGCTCGCCCGGATGCTTCTGGAGGTAGCTTTCCAGCAGCTTCGCCTTGTCGCCCTGCGGGGTGAAGTGAACGCCCTGCTCGATCTTCTCGACCGGCTTTCCGGGGGGCGCGACCTGCACCTTCACCGGATCGCGCAGGTAGGTGTGGGCCAGCTCCTCGATCAGCTTCGGCATCGTGGCCGAGAACAGCAGAGTCTGGCGGCGCAGTGGCAGGTAGCGCGCGATCTTCCGGAGGCTGTGGATGAAGCCCATGTCCAGCATCTGGTCGGCCTCGTCCAGGACCAGATAGCCCGTGTCGTCGAGGATCACCGCGTTGCGGTCGATCAGGTCGATCAGGCGGCCCGGCGTCGCCACCATGATGTCGGCCCCGCGGGCGAGCTTCTCGGTCTGGCGGTTGATCGAGGCGCCGCCGGTAATGGTCAGCACCTTGATCGGCGTGCCCTTGGTGAAGAGTTCGAGGTTCGCAGCGATCTGGCTCACCAGTTCGCGCGTCGGCGCGAGGATCAGCGCGCGGATGGTGCGCGGCGGCGGCGGGTGGCCCACGCCCAGCAGCCGGTGGAGGAGCGGCAGACCGAAGGCCAGCGTCTTGCCGGTGCCGGTCTGGGCGAGGCCCATCAGGTCGCGTCCCTGCATCACATGCGGGATCGCCTCCATCTGGATCGGGGTGGGCTTGGTGAACTGGGCCTTCGCGAGGCCCTGCATCAGGCGCTCGGAGAGGCCCAGGTTGCTGAAATCAGCCATGTCGATCTTTCGGTATATGCGGGCAGGCAGCCCGCGGAATGGGTTGTCTTCCCCCGAGGGGGAGCGGCAGGCGGGGCGGCACGTCGTGCCGCGGTGCCCCTGCGTGACGGTGGGAACCAGTCGCCGGACCCTGGCCCATGAGGGCGGCTGCTCACGCGGCAGCGGGTCGGAGGCGTCGCAGCGGACATGCGCGTTCGCTCTCGGTAAGTCAAGTCCGCTCTGGGCGGCTGCGCTTGAATCGAGTCGACTTCGCAAGCACCATTTCATGGCGCTCTGGCGGGTCAATCATTGCAACACTTAGGCTGGGAACGATTTTCCCGGCACACCCACATCCCTTCCACCCGCGCGAGCGCCGTCCTGCATGGCTCCGGTTCTGCCGG
Source organism: Rhodobacter sp. NSM (assembly GCF_052244495.1). Lineage (NCBI taxonomy): Bacteria > Pseudomonadati > Pseudomonadota > Alphaproteobacteria > Rhodobacterales > Rhodobacter > Rhodobacter sp. NSM. The sequence continues at coordinate 32,887 of NZ_JBQPXH010000015.1, read as the reverse complement.
AGGATCTTCTGGCGGTTCCCGTCTTCCCGCGCCGGCAATCGCATTGTGACTGGGAGAAGCACGTGTGGCCCCTCGCGGTTCTGCTAGTGATCAGCATTGTGACCCTGCTTGGCGATTACCTCATCAAGAAGGCGACGGGGACCGAGCAGGGTCTGCTGAGCCTGACCTTTCTGGTCGGCATGCTCTTCTACGGATTGCCTGCCGTGGGCTGGTTCTACCTGATGAAGAGCCATTCGCTGGCGATGCTCGGCGTGCTCTACGCCTCGTCGACGGTTCTCCTGATGGCCGCCCTCGGGGTGTTCGTCTTCCGCGAGGCCTTCGGCCTTCGCGAGGCGATCGGCGTCAGCCTGGCGGTGGCGTCCATCCTGATCATGAGCCTGAGCGAGTAGGGGCCTTCCCTCCGCGATTGGAGGCAGGTCAACCGCGTGGCAATGCCCGGCGTTGACGATCATTTGCCGACAGGCCGACGGGCCAGTTCCGGCCCACCGCTTGCGCTCGGGGCATTCGGCTCACGATCCTCCACCGGAGGATCGTCCGGGCGCGCCTGTTCCGGCCAACCGCTTGCGCGCCGGGCGTTCGGCTCTGACGATCTTTGAACGGAGGATCGTCCGGGCGCGCCTGTTCCGGCCCATCGCTTGCGCGCTGGGCGTTCAGCGCTGACGATCCTCCACCGGAGGATCGTCCGGGCGCGCCTCACCCCTGCAGGGTGCGGACGCCGTAGCCTTCGCCGCGAACCTGCATGGCCTCGACGGCGGCGATGCTGGCTGCGGCGGTGGTGAAATACGGGATCTTGTCCATCAGCGCCACGCGGCGGATGTCCCGGCTGTCCGAGATCGCCTGCGCGCCCTCGGTCGTGTTCATCACCAGCGTGATGTCGCCGTTCTTCAGCAGATCCACGATGTTGGGCCGGCCCTCGTAGACCTTGTTGACGGAAACCGCCTCAATTCCCTGGGAGGCGAGCCACGAAGCCGTGCCGCGCGTGGCGACGATCTCGAAGCCCATGCCGGCAAGTCCCCGTGCCGCACCCGCCAGCGCGTCGGACTTGTCGGCATCCTTCACGGACAGGAAGACCTTGCCGCCCTCGGGCAGATGCGTGCCGGCGCCCATCTGAGCCTTGAGGAAGGCGAGCGGGAAGCTGCGGTCCCAACCCATGACCTCGCCGGTCGACCGCATCTCGGGTCCGAGGAGCGGGTCCACGCCGGGGAAGCGGGCAAAGGGCAGCACCGATTCCTTCACCGAGAACCATGGCGTGATCGGATCGGCGAGCGTCAGCGGATCGGCCAGCGGCAGGTCGGTGTCCGGCCCCACGCCCGCCGGATAGGGCGCGCGCACCGGGAAGGCCGAGAGCGGCTCGCCCGCCATCAGCCGCGCTGCGATCGAGGCGATGGCGCTGTCGGTGGCCTTGGCCACGAAGGGCACGGTGCGCGAGGCGCGCGGGTTGACCTCGAGGACGAAGATCACCCCGTCCTTGATGGCGAACTGCACGTTCATCAGGCCGACGACATGCAGCGCGCGGGCCATCTCGACCGTCTGACGCTTGAGTTCCTCGATGATATCCGAGGACAGCGAATGCGGCGGCAGGCAGCAGGCCGAGTCGCCCGAGTGCACGCCCGCCTCCTCGATATGCTCCATGATGCCCGCGACATGCACGTTCTCGCCGTCGCAGAGCGCGTCCACGTCCACCTCGATGGCGCCCGCAAGGTAGCTGTCGAGCAGCACGGGGCTGTCGCCCGAGACATGCACCGCCTCACGGATGTAGCGTTCAAGCTGCGCGTCGTCGCGCACGATCTCCATCGCGCGCCCGCCCAGCACGTAGGAAGGCCGGATCACCAGCGGATAACCGATCTCGCCCGCGATGCGGAACGCCTCGTCGCGCGAGCGGGCCATGCCGTTGACCGGCTGGCGCAGGGTCAGCTTGTGCAGAAGCTGCTGGAACCGCTCGCGGTCCTCGGCGAGGTCGATGGCGTCCGGCGTAGTGCCGAGGATCGGGATCCCCTCGGATGCCAGCGCCTGCGCGAGTTTCAGCGGCGTCTGCCCACCGAACTGCACGATCACGCCGTGCAAGGTGCCGTTGTCCTGCTCCACCCGCAGGATTTCCAGCACATGCTCCAGCGTCAGCGGCTCGAAATAGAGCCGGTCCGAGGTGTCGTAGTCGGTCGACACGGTCTCGGGGTTGCAGTTGATCATGATGGTCTCATAGCCCGCCGCGGTCAGCGCGAAGCAGGCATGGCAGCAGCAGTAGTCGAACTCGATGCCCTGACCGATCCGGTTGGGGCCCCCGCCGAGGATCACCACCTTCTTCGCCGCAGACGGCCGCGCCTCGCATTCCACGTCGCCCATCGCGGGGGCCTCGTAGGTGGAATACATGTAGGGGGTCTGGGCCTCGAACTCGGCCGCGCAGGTGTCGATGCGCTTGAAGACCGCCTTCACCCCGAGATTCCGGCGCGCGCGGCGCACCTGCGCCTCGTCGCGCCCCGTCAGCTTCGCCAGCCGAGCGTCGGTAAAGCCCATCATCTTCAGCTTGCGCAGGCCCTCTTCGGTGACCGGCAGGCCCTTGGAGCGGATCTGCGCTTCCGCATCCATGATCTCGCGGATGCGGGCGAGGAACCACGGATCGAAGGCCGTGGCGGCCTGGATCTCGTCATCCGACAGCCCGTGGCGCATCGCCTGCGCGATCAGGCGCAGCCGGTCGGGGGTCTGGGCCGAGATCGCCTTGATGACCGCGGCCTTGTCCGGCGCGCCGGGGATCGCGATCTCGTCGAAGCCCGAGAGGCCCGTCTCGAGCGAGGCCAGCGCCTTCTGCATCGATTCGTGGAAGGTGCGGCCGATGGCCATGACCTCGCCCACCGACTTCATCGCGGTGGTCAGTTCCGGCTTGCTGCCCGGAAACTTCTCGAAGGCGAAGCGCGGGATCTTGGTCACGACATAGTCGATGGACGGCTCGAAGGACGCGGGCGTCACCTTGGTGATGTCGTTGTCCAGCTCGTCCAGCGTGTAGCCCACGGCCAGTTTCGCCGCGATCTTCGCGATGGGGAAGCCCGTGGCCTTGGACGCCAGCGCCGAGGAGCGCGACACCCGCGGGTTCATCTCGATCACGACCATCCGGCCGTCGGCCGGGTTGATCGCCCATTGCACGTTCGAGCCGCCGGTCTCGACCCCGATCTCGCGCAGCACGGCGATGGAGCCGTTGCGCATGATCTGGTATTCCTTGTCGGTCAGCGTCAGCGCCGGGGCGACGGTGATCGAGTCGCCCGTGTGCACGCCCATCGGGTCCACGTTCTCGATGGAGCAGACGATGATCGCATTGTCCGCGCGGTCGCGGACCACCTCCATCTCGTATTCCTTCCAGCCGAGCAGGCTTTCATCGACGAGGATCTGCGCCACCGGCGAGGCATCGAGACCCGAGCGGCAGATCGCTTCATAGTCGTCGCGGTTGTAGGCCACGCCGCCCCCGGTGCCGCCCAGCGTGAAGGCGGGGCGGATGATCGCGGGCAGGCCCACATATTCGATCGCGGCCATCGCGGCGGCCACGCCCGCGTTGATGTCGTAGCGGCCGTTTTCCAGCTTTGGCGCTGCGATGATGGTGGCGCGGGGGTTCTCCAGCCCGATCCGGTCCATCGCCTCGCGGAACAGCTTGCGGTCCTCGGCCATCTCGATGGCCTCGCGGTTGGCGCCGATCAGCTGCACGCCGAACTTTTCCAGCACGCCCATGTCGGCCAGCGCCAGCGCGGTGTTCAGCCCGGTCTGCCCGCCCATCGTGGGCAGCAGCGCGTCGGGCCGCTCCTTCTCGATGATCTTGGCGACCACTTCGGGGGTGATCGGCTCGATATAGGTGGCGTCGGCCAGACCGGGGTCGGTCATGATCGTGGCCGGGTTCGAGTTCACCAGGATCACCCGGTAGCCTTCCTCGCGGAGTGCCTTGCAGGCCTGGGCACCGGAATAGTCGAATTCGCAGGCCTGGCCGATGATGATGGGACCAGCTCCGATGATCATGATCGAGCTGATATCGGTTCTCTTCGGCATTTGTGGCCCCACATCTATGGTCCCGCGGCGATCGGGCTGCAGGATTTTCCGGATTCTACGCTCTGCGCAAATTGGCGCGGTTATAGACTTGCCGCCGGGCGGCGCAACCCTCTTGCACAAGGTCGCAGCCGGGCTGTCCCGGGCCGGCAGCGCGTGCTAGATGCCCACGACCGGAGGGGAGAAGAGCGTGTTCCTGTGCGAGAACGGGCCTGAAGGCGGCCCCGCCCTGTTTGGGGACGCCGTCGAGACGGTGATCGTGACCGAGCCCGAGGCGCTGTGCCCGGCGCTCGCGCGTCTCGATGCCCTGCGGGACAGCGGCCTGTGGATCGCGGGAACGGTGGCCTACGAGGCGGGCCTTGTCTTCGAACCGCGCCTCGCGCCCCTCATGCCGGCACGGCGCGAGGAGCCGCTGCTGGTGTTCGGGGCCTTTGCCGCACCCCGGGACGCCGGCGGGATGCTCGAGCAGGCGGCGCGGGACGCGGGCTCGGTCCGGCTCGGCGCGTTGCAGCCGCGGATCGGTCGCAAGGCCTATGATGCAGCCTTCGACCGGCTCATGGCCTACATCGCGGCAGGCGACTGCTATCAGGTGAACCTCACCTTCCCGATGGACGGCCGGCTCGAGTCCGGCACCGCCCTCGGGCTCTATGGTGCCTTGCGCGCCCGCCAGCCGGTGCGGCACGGCGCGTTCTGCAGTCTGGGCGGCCCCGTGGCGATCTCGGCCTCGCCCGAACTGTTCTTCGACTGCGATGCCGAAGGCGCGATCTCGACCCGCCCGATGAAGGGCACGGCGCCCCGCGATCCCGATCCCCGGCGCGATGCGGAACTGGCGCAAGCCCTCCGGGCGAGCGAGAAGGGGCGGGCCGAGAACCTGATGATCGTGGACCTTCTGCGCAACGACATCAGCCGGATCGCGCAGGTCGGATCGGTCCGGGTGCCGGATCTCTTCGCCATCGAAAGCTATGCCACCGTGCATCAGATGGTCAGCCGGGTAACCGGGAGGCTCAGGGAAAGGCCGGGCCTCGAAGGGCTCCTCCGAGCGCTCCATCCCTGCGGTTCCGTCACCGGAGCGCCGAAGATTCGGGCCATGGAAATCATCGCGGAACTGGAACCTTTTCCGCGCGGCCTCTATTGCGGAGCGATGGGCTGGATGGCGCCGGACGGGCGCGCCGCCTTCAATGTGGCAATCCGGACGCTCCGGCTGTTCCCGGACGGCAGGCTGCGACTGGATGTGGGCGGAGGGATCGTGCAGGACTCGACCGCCGATGGCGAATGGGAGGAAGCCTTGTGGAAGACCCGCTTCGCGGAGCTGCCGACGACCCCGAGCTGAGGCTGATCGAGACGATGCTCTGGGACGGGAGCCGGATCGTCCGGCTCCGGCGCCACCTCAACCGGCTCGAGACCGCCGCCGCGCGCCTCGGCTGGCGCTGTTCCGGAGCGGGAGAGGCGCTGAAGGAGGCCGTGCCCGCGCATCCGGCGCGGATGCGCCTCACTCTGGACGGAAGCGGTGCCCTGACGGTCGAGGCAGCGCCGGTGCCTGCCGGGAAGCCGGTCTGGCGGCTGGGCCTTGCGGCCGAGCGTCTCGCCTCCGCCGATCCGTGGCTTCAGATCAAGTCCAGCCGTCGGCCGGCCTACGATGCGGCGCGCGCCTCGCTGGCCGAGGATCTCGACGAGGTTCTCTTCCTCAACGAGCGGGACGAGGTCTGCGACGGGACGATCACGACGGTCTTCTTCGACGCCGGCGAGGGGATGCGGACCCCTCCGCTTTCGGCGGGGCTGCTGCCGGGCGTCCTGCGCGCGACGATGCTCGACACCGGCCGCTGCCGCGAGGCTCCGCTTCCGGCGGAGGCCTTGCCGCGGGCGCGTCTCTGGGTCGGGAACTCGCTCCGCGGCCTGATCCCGGCCGAATGGGCGGGGGGGCCGGTCTGAGGCGGCCTGCTCCGAAGACTGCCTGATCCCGGGCCTCAGGAGCCCGCCCGCAGCGCAGGCTCGTCCCGCTGCTCGGAACCGCGGGGCCCTGCCTTCGTTCGCCCTCTGAAGCGTCGAACGGAACAGCGGACATGCCGGCCAATTCATCATCGCGGACAAGGCTCTGGGCCGAGTTCGTCTCGTTCTACCTCTTCGTGCCGGTCGTGATCGCGCTCTTCCTGCCGCCGTCGCAGATGTTCCTCGCGCTGTTCGGATTCACGGCGCTGGGTCTGGTCCTTCTCGACCTCACGCCCGGTTTCGCGTGGTCGCAACTGCTGCGCGGATGGCGGGCGATCGACGGCGGCCTTGTCCTCTTCTTCGCGGCGGCGACGCTTGCCGGGGCCGTGCTCATCGTGCTCGCGACGCGGCCTGACAGGCTGTTCGATCTCGCCCGCGACCACCCGACCATGCTGGCGGCGCTGCTCCTCCTCTATCCCTTTCTCTCCGTGCTGCCGCAGGAGGTGATCTACCGGCCGCTCTTCTTCCGTCGATACGGCCCGCTGATGCCGCCCGGATGGGCGCGGATCGCGATCAACGCGGCGCTCTTCTCGCTCGTGCATCTGCTCTACTGGAGCGCGCTCGTCGCCGTTCTGACCTTCTGCGGCGGACTGGTCTTCGGCTGGGCCTACGAGAGACGCCGGAGCTTTCCCATGGCGGTGGTTCTTCATGCGGTAGCGGGCGGCATCATGTTCGCCGCGGGCCTCGGCGCGCATTTCGTCGCGGCGAATGCGGTGCGGCCCTTCTGAATCCAGCGGAGGCGGTTCCCGCCAAGCCTTTTGCCTCGCCACGGCGGCAGGGCCGCCGTGGCTCAGGTCTGCTCCGCAGGGGATATTTGTGGCAGAGTGAAAGGGGCGGCGGCTTGACTTCCCCCGCGGTGCGGAGTGTATCGGCGCGGACGAACCAGAGCCTCGGGAAGGGGAGCCGCATGCACGCCTATCGCAGCCATACCTGCACGGAACTGAACGCCGCGCATGTCGGTCAGGAGGTGCGGCTCTCGGGCTGGGTGCACCGCGTGCGCGACCACGGCGGCGTGCTCTTCATCGACCTGCGCGACCATTACGGCATCACCCAGGTGATCGCCGACGCGGACTCTCCGGCCTTCGCCGAGCTCGAGAAGCTGCGCGCCGAATGGGTGATCCGCATCGAGGGCAGGGTGAAGGCGCGCGACGCTTCGCTCGTGAACCCCAAGCTCGCGACCGGCGAGATCGAGGTCTATGCCACCGGCATGAGCGTGCTGGGTGCGGCGGACGAGCTGCCGCTGCCGGTGTTCGGCGAGACCGACTATCCCGAGGAGACGCGGCTGACCTACCGCTTCCTCGATCTGCGGCGCGAGAAGCTGCACGCCAACATGATGCTGCGCTCGAACGTGGTGCGGAGCTTGCGCAACCGGATGTGGGACGCGGGCTTCAACGAGTTCCAGACGCCGATCATCACCGCCTCCTCGCCCGAGGGCGCGCGCGACTTCCTGGTGCCCTCGCGGCTCCATCCGGGCAAGTTCTACGCCCTGCCGCAGGCGCCGCAGCAGTTCAAGCAGCTCATCATGGTGGCGGGCTTCGACCGCTACTTCCAGATCGCGCCCTGCTTCCGCGACGAGGACCCGCGCGCCGACCGCTCGCCCACCGACTTCTACCAGCTCGACATCGAGATGAGCTTTGTGGAGCAGGAGGATGTGTTCGCGGCCGTCCAGCCGGTGATCCAGGGGCTCTTCGAGGAGTTCGGCGGCGGGCGCCGCGTGGATGCCGACTGGCCGCGGATCGCCTATCGCGATGCGATGCTGTGGTATGGCTCGGACAAGCCGGACCTTCGCAACCCGATCCGGATGCAGGTCGTCAGCGAGCATTTCCGCGGCTCGGGCTTTGCGATCTTCGCCAAGCTGCTGGAGAACGAGGGCACCGAGATCCGCGCGATCCCGGCACCCACGGGCGGGAGCCGCAAGTTCTGCGACCGGATGAACGCCTTCGCGCAATCGCAGGGCCTGCCGGGGATGGGCTACATCTTCTGGCGCAAGGGTGACGATGGCTCGATGGAGGCCGCGGGGCCGCTGGCCAAGAACATCGGGCCGGAGCGGACCGAGGCGATCCGGGTGCAGCTGGGGCTGGGCGAGGGCGATGCGGCCTTCTTCCTCGGCGGCAAGCCCGAGACCTTCGAGGCGGTGGCGGGGCGTGCGCGCAACGAGATCGGCCGCGAGCTGGGTCTGGCCGAGGAAAACTGCTTCAAGTTCGCCTGGATCGTCGATTTCCCGATGTACGAGAAGGACGACGAAGGGAAGATCGACTTCAGCCACAACCCCTTCTCGATGCCGCAGGGCGGGATGGACGCGCTGGAGGGCGATCCGCTGAAGGTCCACGCCTTTCAGTACGACCTCGCCTGCAACGGCTACGAGCTGATCTCGGGCGGGATCCGCAACCACAAGCCCGAGATCATGTTCAAGGCCTTCGAACTCGCGGGCTATCCCAAGGAAGAGGTCGAGAAGCGCTTCGGCGGCATGGTCAAGGCCTTCCGCTACGGCGCGCCGCCCCACGGCGGCTGTGCTGCGGGCATCGACCGGATCGTCATGCTGCTGGCGGACGAGGCGAACATCCGCGAAGTCATCATGTTCCCGATGAACCAGCGGGCCGAGGATCTGCTGATGGGCGCACCCTCGGAGCCCACCAACGAGCAGTTGCGCGAGTTGCGCCTGCGCGTCGTGCCGAAGGACTGAGGCGTGAAGCGGTTCGGCGAGCCAGTTCCGGGCTGGTCCGCCCCTGCCCGCCCCTCGGGCGAGGCGCTGGAAGGGCGTCACGCCCGGCTGGAGCGGCTCTCCGCCGACCACCATGCCGCCGACCTGCATCAGGCCTTCTCGGCCGATGATGCGGTCTGGGACTACCTGCCCTACGGGCCTTTCGCCTCGACGGCCGCCTACCATCACTGGGTGCGGACGGTGGAGGACGGGTCCGACCCGTACTTCTACACGATCCGCGGCCGCAGCGCCGGGCATTTCGCCGGCGTGGCGAGCTTCCTGCGCATCGCGCCGGAAGCGGGGACGATCGAGATCGGCCACATCTGCCTCGCGCCCGAGTTGCAGCGCACGCCGGCGGCCACCGAGGCGCTCTTCCTGATGATGGCCTGGAGCTTCGCGGCCGGCTACCGGCGCGTCGAATGGAAATGCGATGCGCTGAACCTGGCCTCTCGCCGGGCGGCGCAGCGGCTGGGCTTCAGCTATGAGGGCACGTTCCGGCAGGCGACGGTGGTCAAGGGGCGCAATCGCGACACGGCCTGGTTCTCGGTCATCGACAAGGAATGGCCCGCCCTGCGCGAAGCCTTCGAGCTTTGGCTCGCGCCACGGAACTTCGACGACTTCGGGCGGCAGAGAGAGCGGCTTTCCGACCTGACCGGTCTCGTGCGCGGCGGAACGGATCCCCTGCTCTGACGCGTCGGAAGCGGGCGTCAGAAGGCGGCTGCGGCAATGGCGAGCCGGGCCGAGATCAGCCGGCGCAGCACCTCCAGCGCCTCGTCGCTGTCGGGCGCGGCGACGGCGGCCTGCTCCAGCGCCTTGTCGCCGCTGCTGCGGGCGATGCCGGTGACGAAACCCGAGAGATAGCGGGCTCGCGCCGTTCCGGGCAGGAGGGACGCGGCGAGGCCTGCCGCCCGATGCAGATCCTCCCGCAGCGAGAAGGGATCGGGCGGGGGCAGGGTCTCATCTTCGGCCCGACGATTCCTGCCCGGCAGATGGTCGAGCAGGACCTGCTGGAAGAGGGCGAGGCTGTCGAGCGGCTTCTCGAGGAAGGCATGGGCGCCGGCCTCGAGGGCGGCCTCGCGCCGCGAGGCGTCCCCGCTTGCCGCGAGAATGACCGGGCCGGGCCGGGCTGCCAGTTCGGCGATCAGCATCTCGCCCGCGCCGTCGGGCAGGCCCAGATCGACGATCACCGCATCCGGGCTGTAGCGCTGGAGATGCTTGCGGGCGCCCTGCAGATCGTCGGCCCGTCGCAGCCGCGCGCCCGAGCGGTGGCAGAGGAGCCGCATCGCCTCTGCCGCGAAGTGGCTGTCCTCGACCGCCAGAACCGTCAGGCCGGCAAGGGGCAGGGGGCCAGGGGCGCGGCGCGGCGAAAAGGGCGGCAGTGGATCGGGCAGGAGGTGCAGATGGGGCATCGGGGCTTTCCGAAGTTCTCGACTCGCGGCAGTGAAGCCCATCCGGGTCAAGATCCCGTTAAGCCGATGCTCTCGGCCTGAGCGATCCTGTGGCCGCTGCGGCCGACCATGCCACGAACCCCGGCCGCGGGAGGAGCTTTGCGCCCGGCCTCGACCCGTGACCGAAGCGACCTGCGGGCAGGGCATGGCCCCGACCCGTTCCGCCCGCCTCCGCGCGACGGGCTGCCCCCTTGCACGGTCGAGGGGCCGCTTCCATAACGGGCCGACCTGACGGAGGGAGAGAACATGATCGGACGCCTGAACCACGTGGCCATTGCCGTGCCCGACCTGGAGGCCGCGGCGGCGCAGTATCGCAATACGCTGGGCGCCGAGGTGGGCGCGCCGCAGGACGAGCCCGACCACGGCGTCACCGTGATCTTCATCACGCTCCCCAACACGAAGATCGAGCTTCTCTATCCGCTGGGCGAGGGCTCTCCGATCGCGGGCTTCCTCGAGAAGAACCCGGCGGGCGGGATCCATCACATCTGCTACGAGGTCGAAGACATCCTGGCTGCGCGCGACCGGCTGAAGGCCACGGGCGCACGGGTGCTGGGATCGGGCGAGCCGAAGATCGGCGCGCATGGCAAGCCCGTGCTCTTCCTCCATCCCAAGGACTTCAACGGCTGCCTGGTGGAACTGGAGCAGGTATGAGCATCACCGGCGCCATCGTCCTCTATGCGGTGACCTGGTTCATGGTGTTCTTCATCCTGCTCCCCCTGAGGGTGCAGAGCCAGGACGAGGCGGGGAAGGTGGTGCCGGGGACGCCGCGCGGCGCTCCGGCTGGCTATGTCATCCGCCGCAAGGCCTGGCTCACGACGCTCTGGGGCACGCTGGTCTGGGCGGTGCTCTGCGGGATCATCCTGTCGGGAGTGATCTCGTTGCGCGACATCGACATCATGGGACGCATGCCGCCGCCGCCGCCCCTCTGAAGCCGGAATGCCCTCTCGCGTCGGGGCCGGGATGCGGCCGGCCCGCACACCGGGCCTGCCGCGAGGCAGCGATCAGACCCGCCGGCCGCCGTTCAGCCGGTGGAAGAGATGCGTGAAGGTCGCCACGCCCAGCACGGGCACGACGAGGTTCAGGATCGGGATCGAGAGCGGCGCCGCCATCAGCGTGCCCGCGATCCAGATCTGCCCGGCGTGACGAGCGCGGAGCGCCTTCGCGCCCCCCCGGCCGAGCCTTCGCATCGCGACCAGCGTGAAGTACTCGCGACCGAGCAGGAAGCCGTTCAGCGCCCAGAAGAGGATCGGTCCCACCGGCCCCGCAAAGATGAAGACCACGAGCGCGATCACGTTGACGAGGACGAGCACCGCGAAGAAGTTCGCGCTGTCGATCAGCTGATCCGTCATCGGAAGCGGAGTGGCGGGGGGGAGCTGCGGATAGTGCTTCTCCTCGACGGCATCCACGACCCGGTCGAGGAAGAGGCCGGTGAAGGCCGAGGCGACCGGGATCATCAGGAACACCGACAGTCCCAGCATGAGGACGGCCGAGCCCCAGGACAGGACCGTATCGACGCCGCCGACCTCGCCGATCCAGGGCACGGTCAGCGTGTCGGGCACGAACATGTTCAGCAGGAACAGGAACCCTGCATAGATCGCCATCAGCAGCAGCAGCGAGAGGCCGATGCCGAAGAGGACGACCCGTCGGAAGGGGGGGTCGCCGATCTGGCCGATGGCACGGAGGAAATCGCGGATCATTCACTTACCCATGTGGTGAGACTGGCAACATCAGGTCGCGGGCGCTCGGGCGGGGCGACGGTCTCGCTGCCGATATGCACGATGCCCGCGACGAATTCGTGATCCTCGAGGCCCAGCCCCTCGCGCAGGAAGCCTCGGTCGTGGGCGGGCCAGCCGGTGAGCCAGTTCGCCCCCCAGCCGGCCGCCAGCGCCGCGTTCAGCAGCGAGAGGCAGACGGCGCCCGCCGAAAGTGTCTGCTCGATGTCCGGCACCTTGTCGGAAGGCTGCGGCCGCGCCACGACGATAACGGCCAGATGGCTCTGCTCGAACTGCGATCGACCCTTGCCACGCTTCTCGTCGTCGAGGCCGAGCGCATCGGCGCGGGCATCTGCCAGCGCCGCGAGCCTCGGCATCGCGCCCGCCTGAACCACGATCAGCCGCCATGGCTCGAGCTTGCCGTGATCCGGCGTGCGCAGGGCGGCGGTCAGGATCGGCTCCAGTGCCGCACGGTCCGGCACCGGCAGCGCCAGCGTCTTGGCGGGCCGCGAGCGACGGTTGAGGAGGAAGTCAAGGACCTCGGGCTTCGCATCGGGCATGGGCATCTCCTTTGGCCGCGATCTTGAGGATCGGGCAAGCAGCGTCAAGCGGCGTTCTGGAACGCCGGACCCGCCGGCGGCCACGGGGCAAAGCCTGCCGACGCGCGAAATTGTCGGCGTGACCCGGCCACGGACCGACCGGCGCGAAGGGGTGTCGCCGAGGTGGGGCTGCGGCCGGGCGGCATGGAAACGCAGCAGGCGACCGCCGCCGACCGCGCCGGCAGGGTCAGGGCTGCCTGATCTGCGGGCGCCTCCGTCCCCGGCCTTTTGCGGCCGCCCGCTGACCGGGCGCTTCCGGAGGCGGCGGTGCCCCGGTCCCGGCCGATCTTCTCGGGTCGAGAGCAACCCTTGACAGTTTCATGACCCGCTGTTCAGCATGTCAGCGGGGCCCGTCCCGACGCCTGGCGAAGGACAGGAGCCTGCGCAAAAAAAACTTCGACAGGGGGTTCTCCATGTTCATCCGAGCGCGCTTGCTGGCGACGGCGGCCGTTGCCGCTTTCGCCCTGACCACGGCTCCGCTATCCGCCGAGACGCCGCCCGACACCTTCATCCAGGCCTGGGCGATCGACGACATGATCACCCTCGACCCGGCCGAGGTGTTCGAATTCACTGCCTCCGAGATCATCGGCAACAGCTACGAGACGATCATCGGCTACGACATCGAGGACGTCTCGAACATCTTCGGCCGCGTGGCTGAAAGCTGGGAGCTGTCCGAGGACGGCAAGACCATGAGCTTCACGGTCCGTCAGGGCAAGAAATTCGCCTCGGGCAACGACCTGACCGCCGAGGACGTGGTCTACAGCCTCGTCCGCGCGGTGAAGCTCGACAAGTCGCCGGCCTTCATCCTGGGCCAGTTCGGCCTGACGCCCGACAATGTCGAGGAGAAGGTCAAGCAGACCGGCGACTATTCCTTCACCTTCGAGATGGACAAGGCCTATGCGCCGACCTTCCTGCTCTACTGCCTGACGGCGACCGTCGCCTCGGTGGTGGACAAGGATCTCGTCCAGTCGAACGAGGCGGACGGCGACTGGGGCTACAACTGGCTCAAGACGAATTACGCAGGCTCCGGCCCCTTCACGATCCGCGAATGGCGCGCCAACGAGGCCGTCGTGATGGAGCGCAACGACAACTGGGATGGCGACAAGCCCGCCATGGCGCGTTCGATCTACCGCCACATCCCCGAGGCCGCGACCGAGCGGCTGCTGCTCGAGCAGGGCGACATCGACATTGCGCGCAAGCTTTTGCCCGAAGAGATCGAGGCGCTGAGCCAGAACCCCGACATCAAGATCCAGAGCGGGGTGAAGGGCACGATCTTCTACCTCGGCCTGAACCAGAAGAACGAGAACCTGGCCAAGCCCGAGGTGCGTGAGGCGATGAAATGGCTCGTCGATTACGACGCCATCGCCGAGACGCTGGTCAAGGGCATGAAGAAGACCCACCAGACCTTCCTGCCCGAAGGGTTCCTCGGCGCGCTGGACGAGACGCCCTACAGCTTCGATCCGGCCAAGGCCAAGGAGCTTCTGGCGCAGGCGGGCCTGCCCGACGGCTTCACCGTCACGATGGATACCCGCAACACGCCCGAAGTGACCTCGATCGCGCAGGCGATCCAGCAGACCATGGCGCAGGCGGGTATCACCATCGAGATCATTCCCGGCGACGGCGGCCAGACGCTCGAGAAATACCGTGCGCGGACGCATGACATCTACATCGGCCAGTGGGGACCCGACTATCAGGACCCGCATACCAACGCGACCTTCGCGCAGAACCCGGACAACTCCGACGATGCGGCCTCGAAGCCGCTGGCCTGGCGCAACGCCTGGGAGATCCCGGAGCTGACCGCCAAGGCGGATGCCGCCGTGCTCGAACGCGACACCGAGAAGCGCGCCCAGATGTATCGCGACATGCAGGAGGAGGTGCTGAAGACCTCGCCCTTCGTGATCATGTTCCAGGAATCGGAAGTGGTCGCCATGCGCAAGAACGTCGAGGGCTACATCATCGGCCCCTCGTTCAACGACAACTCGTTCCGGGCCGTGACGAAGTAGATGGCCGCAACCCCGCAGTTCGGAAGGGGGCGCACGGGCGCCCTCTCCCTCTGGCTCTGGAAGGGCCTCAAGGTGGCGCTGACCGTCGCCGTGACCTTCCTGGGCCTCCTTCTCGTCACATTCGCCATCAGCCGCTACATGTCGGTGGACCCGGTGCTGCGGGCGGTCGGAGACCGCGCGAGCCAGTCCACCTACGACGCCATGTATCGCGCGATGGGCCTCGACCGACCGGTCTGGGAGCAGTTCTGGATCTACCTGCGCAACGTGCTCTCGGGCGATCTCGGAAGCTCCTTCCTCAGCAAGCGCCCGGTGGCCGACGATCTCGCGCGGGTCTTCCCCGCGACGCTGGAGCTTGCGACCGTGGGGATCCTGATCGGCACGCTGGTAGGCATCCCTCTGGGCGTCATCACCGCCGTCAGGCAGGGCAGCGCCATCGACCAGATCGTCCGCGTCCTCGGCCTTGTCGGCTATTCGGCCCCGATCTTCTGGCTGGGGCTGCTTGGCCTTCTCGTCTTCTACGCCCGGCTCGGCTGGGTCGCGGGGCCGGGCCGTATCGACATCGCCTATGAATACAGCTTCACCGTGACGACGGGCCTCCTCCTCCTCGACAGCGCCATGCAGGGCGCCTGGGACGCGTTCGGCAATGCCTTCTCGCACATCATCCTGCCCGGGGCGCTGCTCGGCTATTTCTCGATGGCCTACATCAGCCGCATGACGCGCAGCTTCATGCTGGCCGAGCTCGCGCAGGAATATGTCACCACCGCCCGGGTGAAGGGCGTGCCCGAGTGGCGCATCGTCTGGGTCCATGCGCTGCGCAACGCGGCCGTACCGCTCGTGACAGTGGTGGCGCTTTCATACGCAGGCCTCCTCGAAGGCTCGGTCCTGACCGAGACGGTCTTCGCCTGGCCGGGGCTCGGCCTCTACCTCACCAACAGCCTGCAGGTGGCGGACATGAACGCCGTCCTCGGCGGGACGCTCGTGATCGGCGCGGTGTTCGTGGCGCTGAACCTGCTGTCGGACCTGCTCTACACCCTTCTCGATCCACGCACGCGGCGGCAGGTGCGGCCATGACCCGGACCGAGTGGCTCCTCTCCGAGCAACCCGCCTCGCGGCGGCAGGCGCGCCTCGGCCAGGCCTACCGCACCTGGCTCGCGCTGAAGGCCAACCGGCTCGCCATGGTGGGGCTCGGCCTCGTGCTCGCGCTGATCGCGGTGGCGATCCTCGCGCCCTGGATCGCGCCCCACGATCCGATCGTGGGCGGCGACCTGCGCACCGAGCGCCTCCTGCCCCCCTCGTGGGAGCATCCGATGGGTACCGACGACCTTGCGCGCGACATCCTGAGCCGGGTGATCCATGGCTCGCGGCTCACGCTCATGGTCGTGGTGCTGGTGGCGGTGATCGCCACGCCCATCGGCCTCGCCATCGGCACGACGGCGGGCTATTTCGGCGGCTGGGTCGATACGGTGCTGATGCGGGCGACCGACATCTTCCTGGCCTTCCCGCGGCTGATCCTGGCGCTGGCCTTCGTGGCGGCGCTGGGGCCGGGGATCGAGAATGCGATCATCGCCATCGCGCTCACCTCCTGGCCGCCCTATGCGCGCCTCGCACGGGCCGAGACGCTCATGATCCGCGACAGCGACTTCATCAACGCAGCGCGGCTTCAGGGCGCCTCCGCGCTCCGCATTCTCTGGGGCCATGTGACGCCGCTCTGCCTCTCCTCGGTGATCGTGCGGGTGACGCTCGACATGGCGGGGATCATCCTCACCGCGGCAGGCCTCGGCTTCCTCGGCCTCGGCGCCCAGCCGCCGCAGCCGGAATGGGGCGCCATGATCGCGGGCGGCCGCCGCTTCATCATCGACCAGTGGTGGGTCGCCACCATGCCGGGCCTCGCCATCTTCGCCGTCTCGCTCGGCTTCAACCTGCTCGGCGACGGCCTGCGCGACGTGCTCGACCCGAAGGCCCGCAAATGACCCCGAACCGCCCCCGCGCCGCCTCTCTCGCCAGCTTTCATTCTCGCACAAATATCCCCGCCGGAGGCTCCGACGCCTCCGCCGGGCGGAGCACCGGCCGATGACGCTCCTCCATGTCGAGAACCTCCGCGTGACTTTCCCGACCCGTCAGGGTCCCTCGGAAGTCGTCCGCGGCGTGAGCTTCACCCTCGGGCGTGAGCGGCTCGGGATCGTGGGCGAAAGCGGCTCGGGCAAGAGCCAGACCGGCCGCGCGATCCTGGGCCTGACGCCGCCGCCGGGCCGGGCCACCGCCGACCGGCTCGAGTTCGACGGCATCGACCTCCGCGCGGCCACGCCGCGCCAGTGGCGCGGCCTGCGTGGCATCCGCATGTCGATGGTCATGCAGGATCCGAAGTTCTCGCTGAACCCCGTGATGACCATCGGCCGCCAGCTGATGGAGGCCGCGCGCCGCACCGCCTCTCGCGGCGAGGCGAAGGACCGCGCGATGGCCATGCTCGAGGCCGTGCAGATCCGCGACCCGGCCCGCGTCTTCGGCGCCTATCCGCACGAGCTTTCGGGCGGCATGGGCCAGCGCGCCATGATCGCCATGATGCTCATCGCCGAGCCGGACCTCTTGATCGCGGACGAGCCCACCTCGGCGCTCGACGTGACGGTGCAGATCGAGGTGCTGCGCATCCTCGACCGGCTGGTGCAGGACCGCGGCATGGGCCTCGTCTTCATCAGCCACGACCTGCGCCTCGTCGGCAGCTTCTGCGACCGGGTGCTGGTGATGTATGCCGGCCGCGTGGTCGAGGAGTTGCGCGCCGCGGATCTGGCGCAGGCGCGCCATCCCTACACGCAGGGGCTGCTGAACTGCCTGCCTCGGATCGAGGGCGGGCGCCGGCCGCTGCCCGTGCTGGAGCGCGACGAAGGATGGGCCGTCTGATGGCGCTGATCGACGTTTCCGACCTCCATGTCCGCTTCGGCGAGGTCCACGCCGTGCGTGGCGTCTCGTTCCGCGTGGCCGAGGGCGAAAGCTATGGCATCGTAGGCGAGAGCGGCTCGGGCAAGTCCACCGTGCTCCGCGCCATCTGCGGGCTTGCGCCGATCTCGGCGGGCGCCGTCACGGTGGCGGGCGAAGAGCTCGGGCGCCGCCGCTCGGCCGGGTTCCACCGCCGGCTGCAGATGGTGTTCCAGGACCCCTATGCCTCGCTCCACCCGCGCCACACCATCGACCGCGTGCTGGCCGAGCCGCTGGCTATCCACGGCTTCGACGACCGCGAGGCGCGCATCCTGCGCGCGCTCGACGAGGTGGGCCTGGGCCAGGGCTTCCGCTTCCGCTATCCGCACCAGCTTTCGGGCGGGCAGCGCCAGCGGGTGGCCATCGCCCGCGCCCTGATCCTCGAGCCGCGGGTGATGCTGCTCGACGAGCCGACCTCGGCGCTCGACGCCTCGATCCAGGCCGAGGTGCTGAACCTGCTCGACCGTCTGCGGGCCGAGAGGGGCCTCACCTACATCCTCGTCTCCCACGACCTCGCGGTCGTCGCCCACATGTGCGAGCGGCTGCTCGTCATGCAGCACGGGCAGGCGGTCGAGGAACTGACCCGCGAGGACCTGCGCGCGCGCGCCGCGCGCGAAACCTACACCCAGGACCTTCTGGCCGCGTCCGAAGGCTACCGCCCCGCCGAGAGCACCCCATGACCGACACGATCCCCGTCTTCGACGGCCACAACGACTTCCTGCTGCGCCTGCTGCGCAATCCAGCCAACCGCGAGACCATCTGGCTGCGCGGCGACGGGACCGGCCACCTCGACCTGCCGCGGATGAGTGCCGGCGGCTTCGCGGGCGGCTTCTTCGCCATCTACATCCCCTCGCCGCAGGCGCATGACGCGCCCGACTTCGAGACGATGATGAACAACCCGCCCTTCGACCTGCCGCTGCCGCCGATGATCCGGGCCGAGCACGCGCAGCCGGTGGCGCTCGCGATGGCCGGACACATGCTCTGGATGGAGCGGGCGGCGCGCGGTCGCTTCAAGGTCTGCCGCACGGCGGCCGATATCCGCACCTGCCACTCCGAGGGAGTCATTTCCGGCATCATGCACATGGAGGGGGCGGAGGCGATCGGCGCGGATCTCGACGCGCTCCACCTCTTTCACTCGCTCGGGCTGCGCTCGCTCGGCCCGGTCTGGAGCCGGCCCACGGTCTTCGGCCATGGCGTGCCCTTCCGCTTCCCCGGCTCGCCCGACACCGGCGAGGGGCTGACCGAGGCCGGGCGGCGCCTCGTGGCCGAGTGCAACCGGCTGAAGATCATGCTCGACCTGTCGCACCTGAACGAGAAGGGCTTCGACGACGTCGCGCGGCTGAGCGATGCCCCGCTGGTCGCGACCCATTCCAACGCCCATGCCGTGACGCCCTCGACCCGCAACCTCACCGACCGGCAGCTGGCCATGATCCGCGAGAGCCGCGGCATGGTCGGGCTGAACTTCGCGACCTCCTTCCTGCGCGAGGACGGCAAGCAGTCGCCCGAGATGGGCTGGGATCCTGTGCTGCGCCATCTCGACCACCTGATCGGACAGCTGGGCGAGGATCACGTCGGCATGGGCTCGGACTTCGACGGCGCGACGATCCCGCAGGGGATCGGCGACGTCACGGGCCTGCCTGCCCTTCAGGCGGCGATGCGCGCGCATGGCTATGACGAGCCTCTGATGCGCAAGCTCTGCCACGAGAACTGGCACGCGGTGCTGGAGCGGACATGGCGCAGCTGATGGCGACCGTGCCCGGACCGGCCGTTCCATGACCGGCGACGCGCTGCTCGATCTCGTCGCGCCCGGCGTGCCCTTCGCGGTGCGGGTGACGCCACGGGCGTCACGCGGCAAGGTCGAGGTGCAGGACGGCACCGTGCGCGTCCATGTCACCTGCGTGCCCGAAGACGGCAAGGCCAACCGGGCCGTCACGGAAGCGCTGGCCAAGGCGCTCGGCGTTGCCAAGAGCCGCCTGACCCTCGTCCGCGGCGCCACGAGCCGGGACAAGACCTTCCGCCTCGACTGAGGACCACCCCAAGGTCCGGAGGATGCCAAGGACATGTCCCGTCGCCGGAGCAGCCCGGGGAGCACTCTGCCGACCCAAGCAGACCGACGATCTGGCCGAAGTCCCGGGGACGTTCGATGCCTGCCCGCTCTTCGAAGCCCCGACCGACCGCACGAGCGCTTAGGCCCCGAGGTCCGGCCCGCGATCCCGTCAGCCGTTCAGCATCAGCTGGTAGCTCTCGGGCACGAAGCGGAATCCGTCCTCCGTGGCCTCGACGAAACCGACGGCGGGGAAGGGCATGTGATATCCGATGAAGGGGATGCGCTCCTCCGCGATCCGGCCGAAGAGCTCGCGCCGCGTGGCCGCGGCCGCGGCCTTGTCCATGTCGAACTTCACCTCCCAGTCCGGATGGCCCAGCGAGAAGGCATAGTGGTTCGCCGCATCCGCCGTCAGCATCAGCGCCTCCCCCTCGCTTTCGAGCCGGAAGGCCAAGTGGCCGGGGGTGTGCCCGAAGGCCTCGACCGCCACGATGCCGGGTGCCACCTCGTCGCCGCCCGAGATGAAGGTCATCTTGTCCAGCAGGGGGCGCACCTTGCTCTCGTAGCCTTCGTTCTGCTGCGCGGACCAGTGATCGTTCTCGACCTGTCCGGTGACGTAGCGGGCGTTGGCGAAGGTCGGCGTCTCGCCGTCCATCAGGCCGCCGATGTGGTCTCCGTGCATGTGGGTGATCACGACGAGATCCACCTCGTCGGCGGTGTGGCCCGCGGCTTCGAGCGCGGAGGTGATGCCTTCGGCCGCAAGGCCGGTGTCGAAGAGGACGAGCTCGGATCCGGTATTGACGAGCGTGGGTGTGAAGAAGCCCTGCGCCCGGTCCGTCGGCAGGAAGGCCGCCCGTGCCGCGGCCTCGAACTCCTCCTGCGACACGTTGAGCGCGAAGATGTCCTTGGGGTTCTCCTGCACCCTGGTCCCGGCCAGCAGCGGCGCGACCTCGAAGGCGCCGAGGCCGTAGCGCCGGAAGGACGGGGTCGTGGGGCCTCGCATGTCGGCTGCCGCGAAACCGGCGCCGGGCGCAAAGGCGGGAACGAGGGGCAGGGTGGCCCCGGCCAGAAGGGCGTGTCGGCGCGTCATGGTCATCGGCATCCTCCGGGTCAGGTTGGGTCGACCCTCATGGTAGCCGCCGGCCGGCGGCTTGCACCGCCGCTGACGCAAAGGTGATCGGCAGGGCGGTCAACCGCTCATTTTGCAGAACGCGAGGAAAACACCTGGCTACCGTCCGGACCCGCCCGGCACCCGGACTGCCTCCGCTCCCTGGCCGGCCCGAGCCCGTCCACGACAGATGCCGGAGCGGCGGCTCGCCGTCCGGTTCCGCTTTCGGCGCGGCGGCTCTCGCCGGAGACGGTGGCAGAGGTTCGCGTCTACTCCCACCAGGGGTCGATCGAGGCGATATCCTCGTCGGACCAGCCGAAGTGGTGGGCGAGCTCGTGGATCATCACATGGGTCACGAGCTCGCGCAGCGTGACGTCGCCGCGCTCGACCCATTCGTCGAGGATCGGGCGGCGGAAGAGCCAGATCGTGTCGGGCTGCATCGGCTGGTCCATCACGGACTTCTCGGTCAGCGGCACGCCCTCGTAGAGGCCGGTCAGGTCGTAGGGATCGTCGATCTCCATCTCGTCGAGGATCTCGTCCGGCGGAAGATCGGCGACCCGCAGCAACACCGCGGCCGCGGCGGAGCGATATCCGTCAGGCAGGCCATCGACCGCCTCGCGCGCGAGACGCTCCAGAAGGTCGAGGTCGGGGGCCGTGGACTGCGCCGGATCCTGAGTCATGCGCGGAGCATAATCAGCCGTCCTCGCCGCGAAAAGCCCCGCCACCGACGGCCGGCCAAGGCGATCCGACTGGATTGCTCCGGTCCGCGCGGGAAGCGGGCTGCCGCCCGAGGCGCCCCCTTGTTCATCCGCTGGGGGATCTCCGTCCCGCCGAGGCGTGGCTGCAACGTCTGGGAGAGCTCTCGGTTGGCCTCGGCATGCCTCCGTCCGCGCAGGCGTGGCTGCATCGATCAATCCTGCGCCGTTCAGCTTCGGCAGTGCCTCCGTCCCGCGCGGCGCGGCGGCATCGCCCGGATAAGGTCTGGCCGCGGCGGCCGAACCTCCGACCTGCGCAGGCGTGGCTGCATGGGGTGCCTGTGCCGGCTGTCACGCAGCCGGGGCGGCTGAACTGGACAATCGCCGCGCCTTGTGAAACAGGAGCGGGATCAGGAGAGCCGCCGATGACCACCGTTACCCGTTTCGCCCCGTCGCCCACCGGCTACATCCACGTGGGCAATCTCCGCACCGCGCTGATGAACTGGGCCATAGCCCGCAAGTCCGGCGGCACCTTCATCCTGCGTCTGGACGACACCGACCGCGAGCGGTCGAAGCAGGAATATTCCGACGGGATCATGCAGGATCTCGAGTGGCTGGGCCTGACCTGGGACCGGCTCGAGCGGCAGTCGGACCGGCTGGGCCGCTACGAGGAAGCCGCCGACGAGCTGCGCCGCGCGGGCCGCTTCTACGAATGCTTCGAGAGCCCGACCGAACTCGACCTCAAGCGCAAGAAGCTGCTCAACATGGGCAAGCCACCGGTCTACGACCGCGCGGCGCTGAAGCTGTCGGACGAGGACCGCGCCCGGCTGCGCGACGAGCGCGGCGGCTACTGGCGCTTCCTGCTCGATCAGGAGCGGATCGAATGGGCCGACGGCATCCTGGGTCCGATCTCGATCGACGCGGCCTCGGTTTCGGATCCGGTGCTGATCCGGGCCGACGGGCAGGTGCTCTACACCTTCGCCTCCTCGGTCGATGACATCGACATGGGCGTGACCTTCATCGTCCGCGGCGGCGATCATGTGACGAACACGGCCACGCAGATCCAGATCATGCAGGCGCTTGGCGGCACGCCGCCCTCCTTCGCGCACCATTCGCTGCTGACGGGCGCGCAGGGCGAGGCGCTCTCGAAGCGGCTGGGCACGCTCAGCCTGCGCGACTTGCGCGCGCGCGGGGTGGAGCCGATGGCGCTTCTGTCGCTGATGGCGCGTCTGGGCTCGTCGCAGCCGGTCGAGCTGTTCCGCACGCATGAGGAACTGCTCGCGGGCTTCGACGTGGGCACGTTCGGGGCGGCGCCGACCAAGTTCGACGCCGAGGATCTGTTCCCGCTGACCCGTCACTACGTGCAGGGACTGCCGTTCGAGGCGGTCCGGGCGCGCATTGCGGCACTAGGCGTGCCGGATGCCATGGCGGAGCCCTTCTGGCGCGTGGCCAGAGAGAACATCTCGGTGCTGGACGATCTCGGCGGCTGGTGGACGCTGGTCTCGGAAGGGGCCGAGCCGCAGGTCGAGCCCGAGGATGCCGACTTCATCCGTCAGGCGATGGCTCTTCTGCCCGAGCCGCCCTATGGGCCCGAAAGCTGGGCGCAGTGGACCTCCGCGGTGAAGGAGGCGACGGGCCGGAAGGGCAAGGGCCTCTTCATGCCGCTCAGGAAGGCCGTGACCGGGCAGGCGCACGGGCCGGACATGTCCGAACTCATGCCGCTCCTGCAGAAGGTGCGCGCGAAGGGCTGATCAGAGGTCGATGCCGGGCGCGTCCGAGGGCGCGCCGGGCTCGGCCTCGGGCGTGTCCTCCGGCAGCGGAGGCGCATCGGCCTTGCGGCGGATCAGGATGTCGCCGTTCGGCAGCCGCTCGGGCATCTCGTAGTTGCTCAGATCGTCCACCTTGGCGAGCAAGTCTTTCAGCGCGGGCTGCAGTTCGCCCATCGCCTCGCCCATGTCCCGCATCGCCGGCTCCATCTCGTCCATCAGGCCGCGGAAGAGCAGCTTTGCGCCCTCGTTCAGAAGGCTGAAGCCCTCCTCCACGTCGCCGTCCGTGTCGGGAGCGGGCGCTTCCTGCGCCTGAACCGGTGCTGCGAGAAGGCAGAGGGCGAAGATGGCTGCGATCTGTTTCATGCGCAGAATATAGGATGCCCCGGGCCGTTCACCTAGAGCCTCCGCTGCCGCGCCCGCGTCGCAGCCTCGGAGTTGCCTGTCAGCGGGCGAGAGACAGCAGCCCCGGGACGTCGAGATGCGCCTCGAGATGCTCGGCGAGCGCATCGAGGACCTCCTCGACCCGGGCGTCATAGGCGAGGTCGGAGGTCTTGGCGCCGAGGCTCGCGAGAAAGGCCCGGCGGAACCGGTCCGAGCCGAACATGCCGTGCAGGTAGCTGCCCGTCACCCGCCCATCGGTCGAAGTGGCGCCCTCGGGCCTGCCGTCCACCTCGGCGAAGGGCCGGGCGCAGTCCGGGCCTTCGGTCGCGCCGATGTGGATCTCGTAACCCGAGAGAGGCTCTCCGCTCGGTCTGTGCCGCGCCTCGACGCGGGTCAGGTGCTTGTCGGGATGCATGACCGTCGCGACATCGAGCAGTCCGAGCCCCTCCGTGATGCCCGGCTCGCCCTCCAGGCCCTGCGGGTCGGCCACGCTGCGTCCAAGCATCTGGTAGCCGCCGCAGATGCCGAGCACCCGTCCGCCCCGGCGATGGTGCGCCAGCAGGTCCACGTCCCAACCCTGCGCGCGCAGGAAGGCGAGGTCTCCGCGCGTCGACTTGGTCCCCGGAAGGATCACCAGGTCGGCCTCGGCCGGGATCGGCTGTCCCGGACGCACCATGAGCACGGTCAGCCCCGGCTCCTGCTTCAGCGGGTCGAGGTCGTCGAAGTTGGCGACGCGCGAGAAGGCGAGCCAGGCAACGGTCAGCCCGCCCCGCTCGACCGGGCGGCCGAGGTCGAGCGCGTCCTCGGCCGGCAGCAGCGCGGCCCGGGGGAAGAACGGCACGACGCCGAAGCCGCGCCAGCCGGTGCGGGCCTCGATCAGACGGTAGCCGTCGTCGAAGAGCCTCACGTCGCCGCGGAACTTGTTGACGAGGAAGCCTGCGATCATGGCGGCATCCTCGGGCTCGATCACGGCCTGCGTGCCCACGATCTGCGCGATCACCCCGCCGCGGTCGATGTCGCCTGCGAGCACGACCGGCACGTCCGCCGCTCGGGCGAAGCCCATGTTGGCGATGTCGCCCTGGCGCAGGTTCACCTCGGCCGGGCTGCCCGCGCCCTCGACGATCACGAGGTCATGCGCCGCCTTCAGCCTTCTGAAGCTCTCGAGCACGGGCGCCATCAGCGCGGGCTTTCGCTCGAACCAGTCGCGGGCGCGCAGCGTGCCGACGCGGCGGCCCTGCACGATCACCTGCGAACCCTGATCGCTCTCGGGCTTCAGCAGCACCGGGTTCATGTCGGTCAACGGCTCGAGCCCGGCGGCGCGCGCCTGCAGGGCCTGCGCCCGCCCGATCTCGCCGCCGTCGGCGGTGACGGCCGCGTTGTTCGACATGTTCTGCGGCTTGAAGGGCGCAACCGAGAGGCCTCGGCGCCGCGCCGCGCGGCAGAGGCCTGCCACGATCAGCGACTTGCCCACGTCCGAACCCGTTCCCTGGATCATCACGGCGGGCATGGTCGTCTCCTTCGGGCATCGTCTGGCTTGCCGCTTCTCGCCCGTCGGCCACGATTTGCCAAGATCGCACGCGACGCAAAAAAGTTTTGTCGCGGGCGTATCTTTGCGCCGATGCTGGTCCGGCCATTCAGGGGAGGAAGTTCCATGCGCGTCATCGTGATGGTGAAGGCAACCGGCGACAGCGAGGCGGGCGTCATGCCGGAGCCCGGAATGTTCGAGGCGATGCACCGGTTCAACGAGGAACTGGTCGCCGCGGGCCTCATGAAGTCGGGAGACGGGTTGAGGCCGTCGTCGCACGGCGCGCGCGTGCGCTTCGACGGCGCATCCCGCAGCGTGACGATGGGACCCTTCGGCCCGCCGGAGGAACTGGTGGCCGGGTTCTGGCTCTGGGAGGTTCGCGATCTGGATGAGGCGATCGACTGGGTAAAGCGCTGCCCCAACCCGATGCCCGGTCCGTCCGACATCGAGATCCGGCCGCTCTACGAGATGGAGGATTTCGGCGACGCGCTGCCCCCCGAGGTTGCCGAGCAGGAAGAGGAGATGCGCCGCCGTCTCGGGGGCTGACCGCAGCGAGACCCGTTCGCCGCCTCCTCCCTTCGTCGGGGCAGACGGCGCAACCGCCTGCTGCCACTCTGCCTGATACGGCAGGGAGGACCGGACATGCAGAAGGCGGTGCGGGAGGCGAGGCCCGCTTCTTCCGATCTCAGGCTCGGAGTGCAGACGGGGCCGGAACTGACTTTCCGCAAGCTGAAGGCCTTCTGGGCCGTCGCGCAGTCGCAGTCCCTGACAGGGGCGGCGAAGCTTCTCGGCATCACGCAGCCCTCGCTGTCGCAGCAGATCATCGGGCTCGAGCAGAGCCTCGGGTTCCCCCTGTTCGTGCGCCGGTCGAACCGGATGATCCTGACCGAGGCCGGCGTGCTGATGCTGCGCAAGGCCGAGCCCGTGCTGCGCGGGATGCAGGATCTGGAGGATACGCTCGCCTCCTATGGCAGCGGCCAGCGCCATCCGCTGCGTCTGGCGGGGGTCGAATCGCTTCTGCGGACGATCCTGCCCGAGGCGCTCCGGCACATGGACCTCGACGGCACGACCGAATGCGACCTGCTTGAAGGCGCGCCCGCGGACGTGCTCGAGATGCTCTATTCCCGGCAGGCGGACATCGGTCTTCTGGCCGCGAATTCAATCTCGGAGGCAAGCACCGGCTTTCTCCAGATCCCCATCATGGCCGACCCGACCGTCCTCGCGGTCCCCGAGTCGCTGGACCTCGGCGGCGTGGAGCGGCTGGAGGATCTTGCCCTCGATCAGCAGGCGGTCCTGAACGCCTCGATACAGATCGCCTTCGGCACCCAGCACAGTCGGCGCATCGAAAGCTGGTTCGCCGAGATGCTGCCGCAGAACCGGATGACGGCGCGGGTGAGGAGCTTCGAGACGGCGCTCTCGATGGTGCGCGCGGGGCTCGGGGTCTGCATCGTGCCGGCGCTCTCGGTCGGCGCGGCGCCTGGGCTCCGGCTTTACCATGCGGGGCTCGAACCGCGTCGGATCGTGGCGTTGATCCAGCCGTCCCAGCACCGCGCCGGCCGTCATGCGGCAGTCGTGGCCGCCCTGCAGGCGGCCGGCGCCGCCGTCCGCCTGCCGGTCATCGACGCGCTGCCGCCCCTGCTGACACGTCCCTGACATACGGTCGCTGGACCTGCGACGCCGCAGGCTCGCCACGCGCAACATCGGTGCGTTCTACGGGCGTTACCGCGCACCGACACTTTGTGCCGGCGCATGCACGGCAGGACTTTCCTTTCCCCGCGCTGGCCGGAACGGGCCACCGACGCGGAAGCCAGTGGAGCACCTACTGCCCGGCAATAGGTTCTGCCTATCCTCTCCATAACTGGCGACCCTTTGTCGCAGCCCCAATACTCAGATCGGCCGCCCTGGAGCGGCGCCATCACGGAGGAGGAGATCCCATGGCCTGGAAGACCCCGCGTTACGACGAGACCCCGGTGGGGATGGAAATCAACATGTATTCCTGCGCCAAGCGCAAGTAACGAGTGGAGCCTGCTGCGATGCTCCGGATCATTGTCCTCGGCTCCGCAGCAGGCGGCGGCCTGCCGCAGTGGAACTGCAACTGCGCTGGATGCCAGGAGGCGCGGGCCCGGCCCGCGCTCCGAAACGGCCAATGCTCGCTCGCGGCAAGCGCCGATGGCGAGACATGGTTTCTCGTGAATGCCTCGCCCGACCTGCGCCAGCAGATCCTCGACACGCCGGCGCTGCATCCGCGACAGGGCCTGCGCCATTCACCCATCGCAGGCGTGATCCTGACCAATGCCGAGGTCGACGCGGTGGCGGGGCTGCTCACGATGCGCGAGGGCTGGCCCTTCGCCATCCATGCCCATCCTGACGTGCTCGCGGTGCTGGCGGCCAACCCGATCTTCGGCGTCCTGCGCCACGATATCGTGCCGCGCCGCCCCATGCTGCCCGAGACGCCCTTCGAGCCGGTGCTTACCGACGGACGCTCCTCCGGGCTTGCGGTGCGGAGCTTCGCCGTGCCCGGCAAGCCCGCCCTCTGGCGCGAGGAAGAGGGGGCGGCGGAAGGCGACAGCATCGGCCTCGAGCTGTCGGCCGGCGGCCGGCGCGCCTTCATCCTGCCCGGCTGCGCGGAGGTCACGCCCGCGCTGGCCGAGCGGCTTGCCGGGGCGGATCTCGTCTTCTTCGACGGCACGCTCTGGCAGGACGACGAGATGATCCGCGCGGGCCTCTCGCAGAAGACCGGGCGGCGCATGGGCCATATCTCGATGAGCGGGCCCGAGGGCGCGATGGCGGCGCTGGAGCCTCTGGGGATCGCCCGCAAGGTCTTCGTCCACATCAACAACTCGAACCCGGTGCTGATGCCGGGTTCGCCCGAAAGAGATGCCGCCGAGCGCGCCGGATGGTGCGTTCCCGCCCCCGGAATGGAGTTCGTCGCATGAGCCTCGACCTGAGCACCGCCCTGTCGCCCGCCCGGCCGCTGGAGAGCGCCGACGCCATGGAAGAGCGGCTGCGCGAGATCGGCGCGGCGCGCTACCACGACCGCCACCCGTTCCACCATATGCTGCACGGCGGCGAACTCACGAAGGGCCAGGTGCAGGCCTGGGCGCTGAACCGCTATTACTACCAGTGCACGATCCCGGTGAAGGATGCGGTGGTGATCTCGCGCTTCCGCGATCGTGCCACGCGGATCGAGTGGCGCCACCGGCTCGAAGATCACGACGGCGCCGAGGGGGCCGAGGGCGGGATCGACCGCTGGCTGATCCTGACGGACGGGCTTGGGCTCGACCGGGCCTATGTGGAATCGACCGATGGCATCCTGCCCGCCACCCGCTTCGCGGTCGAGGCCTACGTCCATTTCGTCCGCGACCGCAGCCCGCTCGAGGCCATCGCCTCCTGCCTGACGGAGCTTTTCGCGCCGAACATCCATGCCACCCGGATCTCGGGGATGCTGTCGTACTACGATTTCATCAATCCGACAGTCATGGCCTATTTCCAGCGCCGTCTGACGCAGGCGCCGCGCGACGCGGACTATGCGCTGCGCTATGTCCGCGAACATGCCCGCACGCCCGAGGAGCGCGCGGCGGTGTGCAATGCGCTGATCTTCAAGACACAGGTGCTCTGGACCCAGCTCGACGCGCTCCACCATGCCTATGTGCTGGGCCATGTCCCGCCCGGCGCCTTCGTGCCGGAGGAGATGCGGTGAGCCGCCTCGAGCTTTCGTCCGGCAGCGTGCCGCAGCTTGCCCGTCATGCCCGGCTGCGCTTTGACCAGAGCCGTCAGCAGTGGGTGCTTCTGGTGCCCGAGCGGGTGATGACGCCCGACGAGATCTGCGTCGAGATCCTGCAGGCTTGCGACGGGCAGGAGACGGTGGCGGGGCTGACCGCGCTTTTCGAGCGGAAATATGTGGCCGAGCCCGGCGTCATCGCGCACGAGGTGCTGGCGCTGCTGCAGGATTTGGCCGACCGCGGCTATCTGATCGATCGGGAGGCCGCCTGATGGACGATCGCGCCTTCGCCGCCCCCGAGCCCGCCGCCCGGACAGCGCCCGCGCTGCCGATGGCGGTGCTGGCCGAGCTTACACACCGCTGCCCGCTGCAATGTCCCTATTGCTCGAACCCGGTGGAGCTGGAGGCGGCGAGCCGCGAGCTCTCGACCGACGAATGGCAACGGGTGATCGGCGAGCTGGCGGCGCTCGGGGTCCTCCAGATCCATTTTTCGGGCGGCGAACCGCTGGTGCGGCGCGATCTGATGGAACTCGTGGCCCATGCCGACCGGGCGGGCCTCTATACCAACCTCATCACCTCGGCGGTGATGTTCACGCGCGCCAAGGTGGCCGAACTGGCCGAGGCGGGGCTTGCCCATGTGCAGGTGAGCCTGCAGGGCGCGAGCGCGCCGCTGGCCGAGCGCATCGGCGGATTCCGCGGCGGTCATGCGAAGAAGATCGAGGCCGCGGGTTGGGTGCGTGCCGAGGGGATGGCGCTCACGCTCAACGCCGTGATGCACCGCCAGAACCTCGAGGAGTTGCCCCGCATCATCGACATGGCGGTCGAGACGGGCGCGCAGCGGCTCGAGGTGGCGCATGTGCAATATTACGGTTGGGCGCTGAAGAACCGCGCGGCGCTGATGCCGACACTCGCGCAGCTCGACGAGGCGACGCGGATCGTCGAGGAGGCGCAGGCGCGGCTCGCGGGCGTGCTCGCCATCGACTATGTGATCCCGGACTATTACGCGGTGCGACCGAAGACCTGCATGGGCGGCTGGGGGCGGCAGTTCTTCAACATCTCGCCCTCGGGCAAGGTGCTGCCCTGCCACGCAGCCGAGACGATCACCGGGCTCCGGTTCGATTCGGTGCGCGAGGCGCCGCTGGCCGAGATCTGGCAGCGGTCCGAGGCGCTGAACCTCTACCGCGGCACCGGCTGGATGCAGGAACCCTGCCGGTCCTGCATCCACGCCGAGGAGGATTTCGGCGGCTGCCGCTGTCAGGCCTTCGCGCTGGCGGGCGACGCGGCCGCGACCGATCCGGCCTGCGCCAAGTCGCCGCTTCATGCGCAGCTTTTCTCGCTCGCGGGCGCCGAGGCCGAGGCCGGCTCAAACCGCTTCCTCTATCGCAACTTCTCGGGCGGCACGCCGGAGGGCTGAGCCTCGGTCACGGGCAGCCTGCCGGGCGGCGCGCGGACTGCTCATGCCCGGGGTCCGGTGAATGGGAAGAAGGGTCGCGGCGCGCTTTCGGTCGCTGAACGGCGGCCTACCGCGTCCTAGCCCTGAAGGCCGCGTCGAGACGCGCCCATTCCGTCTCGCCGCCCGGCAGGCCGAGGCGGATCAGCCGGTCCGACCAGGGGAAGATCCGGCTCCAGATCCGGGCGCGGGCGAGGTGGTCCTGCGCCGCACGGGCATCGGGGGTATCGTAGAGCCGGAAGAGATGCGCGCCTCCGGCCAGCCGCCAGCCCATGCGGGCGGTCAGCGAGTCGAGCCGCGGCCCCTCGGCTTCGAGTCGCGCGATCGTGGACTGCGCCCAGTCACGGTCGGCCAAGGCTACCTCTCCCGCGGCAATGGCCGGCCCCGAGACCGACCACGGCCCGGCCATCCGCGCCAGCGCCGCCACGTCGTCGGCACCGCCCAGCAAGAAGCCCAGACGCAGCCCCGCAAGACCGTAGAACTTGCCGAAGGAGCGCAGCACCAGAAGCCCCGGCACCCCGGCGTCGGGGGCGAGCGACAGATCGGGCAGCGGATCGGCGAAGCTCTCGTCCACCAGAAGCCGGCCCACGCGCGGCAGGAGTGCCCGAAGGCTCTCCGGTGCATGGCGCCGGCCGTCGGGGTTGTTCGGATTGACGAGCACGGCAAGGTCGGCGCCGGCGAGGTCGCCGAGGTCACCCACCTCCTCGACCTGCCAGCCCGCGGCCCGGAGGCTTGCCGCATGTTCATTGTAGGTCGGGCCGAGCACGCGGGCGACGCCCGGCGACGCGAGCCGCGGGACGAGCTGGATCGCGGCCTGCGCCCCGGCCACGGCAAGCATCGGAGCCTCGGTACGATAGGCGGCGCGGGCAGCGGCCATAAGGCGCGCCTCGGCTGCCGCATCGGGCAGGGCAGTCAGGGCGCGGCCGGGCAGGACGGGCATCGGATAGGGGACGCGGTTGATCCCGGTGGAGAGGTCGAGCCAGTCCTCGGTCGCGCCGCCGTAGAGCGCCGCCGCGCTGTCGAGATTTCCGCCGTGGTCGCGCATGTCCTCTCCCTCAGGCTCCGCCGATGCGGAAGCGGGTGATGCGCGAAAAGCCCGCCGCCCGCAATGCCTCGGCGGCCCCGCACGGGACGGCACCCGGGGGGAAGATCAGCGCGCGGGCGGAGCCCGTGTGGCCGATGGCCCAGCCGAGCGCGTCCAGCCGCTCGGCGAGCGCGGCTGTCGGATCCTCCGCCGGTCCGCGCAGTGCCAGGCAGCGCATCGCGGACAGGGTGGCGAGCCGGGCGAGGCCGGGCAGGTCGGCCGAGGGCCAGTCCTCCACCAGATCTGCGATGTCAGGGAAGGCGAGGTCGGCGGGATCGGTGCGCCGCGGCGAACCGAAGAAGCCGCCGATGACCTCCATCCGGGGCAGGGGCGGCAGGCAGGCGAGCACCCGCCCCTCCCGCGAGGCCCAGAGCAACCGCTCGGGCCGGTCGAACATCAGGGGATCGCTTGCACCCTCCGAGGCGAGGCAGGCGCGGAAGAGGGTGGTGGCCTCGCCCACGCCCGCCGCGCGCAGGATCGCCACGCGGGCGGCGGTCGAGGCCCCGGCGCCTCCACCGGGCGGCATGTCGAGCGCCAGCCGGAACCGGCCTTCCGCACGTAGGCCCGCAGCCGTCAGCAGCCGGCGCAGCGCCGGCAGCGAGAGCATCCGCGCGCCCGGCTGGTGCAGCGCGAGGCGGCCCGGCAGGCGCGCCGCCTCGGCGGTCAGGGCAGGGCAGGGCAGCGTCACCAGCGCGAGCGGCCCCGCCGGGCCGATCCGTCCCTGCAGGAACTCGCCCAGATGGCCCGCCACCCGCGCGCGATTTCCGGCCGCGCCCTGTGCCTGCACCTCGGTCAGGATCAATGCAAAGCCGCCTCGCGCTTCGGGCCG
This sequence comes from Rhodobacter sp. NSM, assembly GCF_052244495.1. NCBI lineage: Bacteria > Pseudomonadati > Pseudomonadota > Alphaproteobacteria > Rhodobacterales > Rhodobacter > Rhodobacter sp. NSM. The sequence continues at coordinate 842 of NZ_JBQPXH010000015.1, read as the reverse complement.
GACAATCCGACCGTCTGCCCGGCCGACGGTTCGGGTGCCGAGGCGATGACGATGGCCGCCGGCTCGACCGCGAGCCGGCCGGAGAAGGAGCCGCCGTCCTCCAGCATCTCGGCCAGCCGCACGAGGCCCGGCGACCAGTCCCCGGGTTCGAGGTCGCAGAAGAGCTGGAGACCGCCCGCCGTCAGCCGGAAGAGCGCTGTGCACGGCCGGATGCAGCCCGTGAGCCGCACGCAGCCCTGCATCTCGAACTCCGGCCCCATGAGCCCTTGGGTGCAGCGGGCCGAACTCGCCAGATGCTCGACCACCGAGAGCCCCTTCAGGCAGGGCCCCTTCCGGTGCCGGCACTGGGTGAGGCTGTAGGTCCGTCCGTTCTTCGTCACGATCATCGCGCCCTCCGCGCATATTGAAGGCGGGCAGGCGAAGGGGCGGCGCGTCGGGCGCACGCACCCTGCGCCCGGGACACCCCGCCCGGTGTTACAGGCCTGTGACGGCAGGTCTCCTGACTTGCGGGTCTCGGCTTGCCCCGCCCTTCCCGGCCTGTCCTGGGCCAGTGGGCATGATGGGACGCGCTCGCCGCCTACAGTTGCGGGGGCAGTCGCGGCTTTGGATCCTTCGGCCCGCACCGCATTCCCTCTTCGCCCGGAGCTTCCCCCGGGAACCGTCGCCCGCACCATCGGTCTTTCGCCGGCCGGGCGCAAGGCTCGCCGGGTCGCAGGCCACATCTCGGGAGACAGGCGGAAACGGGACTGGTGGCCATCACTTGACGCCGCATCCGAGCCATGTCCGGCTCTCCGCTCTCCGCTCTCCGCTCTCCGCTCTCCGCTCTCCGCTCTCCGCTCTCC
>NZ_JBQPXH010000014.1:0-67107 GCF_052244495.1 Rhodobacter sp. NSM | reverse complement strand
CCATCTAACCTTGGGGAGGATTACCCCCATCTTCGACACCGTTCCATCAGTAAATTGGGGAAAGGCTGGCGGAAGACTTGCTTTCTCGCGCAAGTTTCCCTGCACATCAACAACTTAACGGGATGGTATGGCGGAGACGAAGGGATTCGAACCCTCGAGACCCTTTCGAGGTCTGCACCCTTAGCAGGGGTGTGCCTTCGACCACTCGGCCACGTCTCCGCTGACCCGTCTAGCAGGTCAAGCTGCAGGGTTACAAGCCTGAATCGGTCGGCTATCGCCTCGCCTCGGATGGGCACGCAGGCAGACGCCCGCGGCATGCCGAGGGGCGCAAAAGTAGCGGCACAAAGCACGGCTTCGCCGTCTTGAAGAAAGGCCTGCATCGGCTGGGACCGGTTCTCTCGGGTCGTCTGGTCGTCGTCCGTCCAGAGCGACATTCGGACCGGGCGCAAGTTCGGCTCGCGCGCTTCTGTGGCACGTTCTTCCGCCGGTGCCGGCGGCCCGCAACAGGTCAGGTTTCCCTGATCGGCGGAGACGTGGCGCTGTCGAGCCGGCTTTCCCTTGGCGCGCTGGTCATTTGCTCGGGCGAAGACCAGCCTCTCAGCGGCAGTCACCGGCCTGCCACAGGCGCAGCCCCTCGCCCGCCTCGGCACCCAGCACGTGGCAATCGCCTGCGGCGCAGAGACGCCAGGCGCCGGGGGTCATGCCCGAGGCGGCCAGCAGGACCTCGGCCTGCGGCGGCAGGCGCGGGATGTAGTGCCAGCCGTCCGCCTCGCGCCAGGCATCCGGCGGCAGGTCCATCCCGGCGCCCGCGCCCTCGACCCGCGCCTCGACGGGGCGCAGGCCGGCCGCCGTCACCTCCCAGCGCTCCCACCACTCCACGCGCTCGACCGAGTGGGTCCAGCTCAGCGTGAAGTCCGAGACGGCGAGCGACAGAACCGCAGCGCCCGCCGAGATGCAGAGGCTCATGCCGCCGGCGCCCCGCGGCGCAGGCGCAGCCAGTGGAGCGCGCCGAAGGCCAGCGCCAGGGCGAAGCCCACCTCGTCCGTCGCGGGCAGCGCGAGGATGAGCGACACCCCCGCCGCGAGCGCCATCGCGCGCTCGATCATGGTGGCGCGGCCGATGAACTGCCCCACGACCGCCACGCCCCAGAGGCCGATGGCGAGCATCGCCTTGAGGAAGATGTAGACGACCTCGACCGGATAGCCCCAGGCCTCGGCGATGGCGCCGCCGTCCTGCAGCATGAGGGCCGGCGTGTAGACGGCCATGAAGGGGATCACGAAGCCCGCCGCCGCCAGCCGCACCGCCTGCAGCGAGATCTTCAGCCCCGGCGCCTTGGCGATGGGGCCCGCGGCGAAGCAGGCCAGCGCCACCGGGGGGGTGAGATCCGCCATGATGCCGAAGTAGAACACGAACATGTGGCTCACGAGGAGCGGCACGCCGAGATCAAGCAGCGCCGGCCCCGCGAGCGACGAGGTGATGATGTAGTTCGGAATCGTCGGGATCCCCATGCCGAGGACGAGGCAGGTGATCATCGTCAGGACGAGCGACAGGAAGAGGTTGTCGCGGCCGATGGCGATGATCGCGCCGATGAAGGTCGAGGCGATGCCCGTCAGCGTGAGCGTGCCGATGACGATCCCCACGACAGCGCAGGCGATGCCCACGGGCAGCGCATTTCGCGCACCCTGCGCAAGGGCGTCGCGGAGGATGCCGATCGTTGGTCGCGTGCCCTTGAAGAGCGCGCAGGCCAGCACGAGAAGGCCGATCACCAGCACGAGGAAGTTGACGCCGAGCTTCAGGAAGGCCGCGGCGGCAAGACCCAGCGCCACCCAGAAGACGAGCCGGAAGGCCAGCGGCCCGATCATGGCGGCGAGCGGCGTGCCGAGGATCAGCACCGCCACGAGCGCAAGGCCCATCGTGCCCGCGAAGATCGGCGTGTAGCCCGCGAAGAGCAGGTAGACGAGCGCCGCCAGCGGCAGGATCAGCGGCCACTGGTCCCGCACCGCATGCCACGGATTCGGCAACTCCGACCGCGGCAGGCCGCGCAGGCCGTCGCGCCCGGCCTGCAGCCAGACCATCCAGAACACGACGCCGAAATAGAGGATCGCCGGCAGGATCGCGGCCTGCACGACCGAGGCATAGGGCACGTTCAGCGTTTCGGCCATGATGAAGGCCACCGCCCCCATCACCGGCGGCATGATCTGCCCGCCCATCGAGGCCGTGGCCTCGACCCCACCCGCGAAGGCCGGCTTGAAGCCGAAGCGCTTCATCATCGGGATGGTGAACTGGCCCGAGGCCACGACGTTGGCCACGCCCGAGCCCGAGATCGTCCCCATCAGCGCCGAGGAAAGAACTGCCACCTGCGCAGGCCCGCCCCGGACCCCGCCGACGAGGCCGAGCGCGAAATCGTTGAAGAGGTTGAGCATCCCCGCCCGCTCGAGGAAGGCCGCAAAGACCACGAAGATGAAGATGTAGGCAGAGCTTACGTAGACGGGAGTGCCGTAGATCCCTTCGGTGCCGAAGGCGAAATGCTCGACGATCTGCTCGAAGTCGTAGCCGCGGTGGATGAAGGGCGGCGGCATGTGCTGGCCGAGGAAGCAATAGGCGAGGAAGAGGCCCGCGATGACGGCGAGCGGCCAGCCCATCAGGCGGCGGCTGCCCTCGAACACCAGCACCACCAGCACCGTCCCGACGATCAGGTCGGTCTGGGTGAGGAAGCCCGTTCTGCGGATCAGATCCTCGTAGAAGACCCAGTTGTAGATCCCCGTCCCGAAGCCCACGACACCCACGGCCCAGAACACAGCGCGCGTGAGCGCCGTCCGCGCCACCAGGTTGCCCACGAGCCCGAAGCCGAGGAGCAGCAGAAAGCCCACATGCATCGCCCGCACGACCTGGCTCGGCAGCGTGCCGTAGCCCGCGGTCCAGAGCTGGAAGAGCGAGAAGGCGACGGCGATCCAGAAGGCCACCCGGCCCATGATCCCGGGGCCGAAGCCGGGCGGCAGGCCCTCGGTGGCTTCGATATGGACCTCGGGCGCGTGCACGGCGGGCTTGGCCGTCCCGGAGGCGGCGGTCGGTGCGGACATGACTTCCTCCGAAAGGGCGGCAGGCGGCGAGGCGCGGGCCTCGCATCGCCCGTGGCTGTGTATCCCCGGGCAGCAGCGACCTGCGCGGGTGGTAGCGTCGATCTGCTGCAGATCACCGGGTGGCGGAGCACCCGGGTGGCAGCGTCACGCTGCTGCATGTGCCCGGGCGGCGGACCGCCCGGGTGGCAGCGTCGCGCCGTTACTGGATCAGTCCGATCTCGCGGTAGTATTTCTCGGCGCCCGGATGCAGCGGGATCGGCAGCGCCTCGATGGCCGTCTCGGTCTTGATGTTGCCCGCCGCCGCATGGGCCGACTTCAGCCGGTCGAGGTTCTCGAACATCAGCTTCGTCATCTGGTAGGCGGTCTCCTCGCTCACATCCTCATGCGTGACGAGCAGGTTGCCCACCGCCGCCGTCGGCACGTCCGCATCCTGCCCCGTGTAGGTGCCGGCCGGGATCACCGCGGGCTGGTAGGGCGCGCCGATCTTCTCGACCACCTCGGCCGGGATGCTCACCAGGTTGATGTCGTGGGTCGAGGACAGGTCCTTGATGAAGGCCACGCCCAGCCCCGAGGATTGCAGCGTCGCCTGAAGCTGGCGGTTCTTGATGAGCTCGGCCGATTCCGCATAGGGCAGGTATTCGACCTTGGCGAGATCGTCATAGCTCATGCCCGCCGCGCCGAAGATCGCGCGGGCGTTGAGTTCGGTTCCCGAGGCGGGGGCGCCGACCGAGAGGGTCTTGCCCTTCAGATCCTCGAGGGTCGTGGCGCCCGAGGCCGCATCGGCGACGATCTGGATGTAGTTGGGATAGATCGCGGCAATGGCGCGCAGGTTCTTCAGCGGGCGCGGAAAGCCTGCTTCCTCGCTGCCCTCCCAGGCAAGCGTCACCGAATCGCCGAGCGCGAAGGCCAGCTCGCCCTTGCGCTGCGCGAGCAGGTTGAGGTTCTCGACCGAGGCCTTGGTCGCCTGAACCTGCGTGCGCGCGCCCTCGATGTTCTCGGCATAGATTTCCGAGAGACCCACGCCCAGCGGGTAGTAGACGCCCGAGGTGCCCCCGGTCAGCACGTTGATGAACTCCTGCGCAGAGGCCAGTTGCGGCTGAAGGCTCAGCGCGGCAGCGGCCAGGGCCGCGGACAGGGTTGTGCGGCGGAACATGCGATTTCCTCCCTTGCATGGTCGTTGCTCAGAGAGTGGGCAAGTCATGGACGACAGGCAAACCTGCGCGACGCCGGGCGGCTTGGCTTGAGTGCCATTGTTTTTTATCTTCGCGCCAGAGGGTTAGCCACTTGGTTGCGCACCAGCTTGGCAGCTATTCGCCAGATTGCCCGGATCTTCGGGCAAGATCTTGCCCGCTCAATCCCCTCGCAAGCCGTAACGCGCGATCTTCTCGTTCAAGGTGCGGCGCGGAATGCCGAGCCGTTCGGCGGCCTCGGCGGACGAGCCGCCGGAGTCCGCGAGCGCCTCGGCGATCATCTCCGCCTCGATGCGCGCGAGCCGGTCGGGCAGCGGCAGCTGCCCCGCCTCGGACTCCTGCGGCGCGGGACGAAGCCCGAGCACCGCGCGTTCGGCGGCCGACCTCAGCTCTCCCAGGTTGCCCGGCCAGCCGTGGCTGCGCAATGCCCGCAGGTCGGCCTCGCGCACGGCGGGCAGCGGCCGGCCGAAGCGGGCCGCCGCTTCCTCGGCGAAGCGCATGAAAAGGAGCGGGATGTCCTCGGCACGCTCGCGCAGCGGCGGCAGGTCCAGCGTGACCGGCGAGAGCCGGTGGTAGAGGTCCGACCGGAACCGCCCCGCCGCCACTTCCGCGGGCAGGTCCACCCGTGTGGCCGCCATGATGCGCAGGTCGACGGGCCGCAGCGCGTTCGAGCCGAGCCTCTCGACCCCCCGCTCCTGCATCGCCCTGAGGAGACGCGACTGAAGGGAGAACGGCATCGCCTCGATCTCGTTGAAGAAGACCGTCCCCCCGCTCGCATGTTCAAGCTTGCCGATCCGTGCGGCAGCGGTTCCGGCCAGATAGCCGCGTTCGTGCCCGAAGAGTTCGGCCTCGAACTGCGCCTCGGACAGACCCGCGCAATGGATCGCCACGAAGGGCCTCCGCGCCCGGCGCGAAAAGTCGTGGAAGGTGCGGGCGAGCTCTTCCTTGCCCGAGCCGGTCTCGCCGCGGATCAGCAGGTCCACCGCCACGTCCGACAGCTCCTGCACCACCCGGCGCAGCGCGGCGATGGCGGACGAGGTGCCGACAAGCCTCCCCTCGATCCGGGCCGAGGCCAGATCCGAGCGGCGCGCGGTCCGCGCCTCGCGCCGCACCCGGCGCAGGTCAACCGCCCGGTCGAGCACCTCGACCAGATGCTCGGCGCCGTAGGGCTTTTCAAGGAAGTCGTGCGCGCCCATCCGCATCGCCTCGACCGCCACCGGCACGTCGCCATGGCCCGAGAGCAGGATCACCGGCAGGTCCGGGTCCGAGGCCCGCAGCCGCGCCAGCACCTCCTGCCCGTCCAGGCCGGGCATGCGCAGGTCGGTCACGACGCAGTCGCAGCGCGCGGGCTCGATCCGGCCGAGCGCCAGCGCGGCGTCGGTGAAGGTCTCGACCTCGAAGCCCGAAGCCTCGAGCCAGTCGGCCGCGGCGGCGCAGAGCTGGGGTTCGTCGTCGATGAAGGCGATGGAGCCGCGGGTCATGCGCGTCTGCGTAGCGCCTCGCGGCCCGGCTCGTAAAGCGCGAGATCCACGCGCGTGATCGTTCCACCGCCCGGACGCGCGGCGAAGCTCAGGTGTCCGGCCATCTGGTCGAGCATGGTGCGCACGATGGAGAGGCCGAGCCCGAGGCCCGTGGTGCGCGTGGTGAAGAAGGGCTCGAGGATCTTGTCGCGCAGCGCCTCGGGGATGCCGGGCCCCCGATCGGCGATGGTGAGCCGCAGGCCGCCGTCCACCGGGTCGAGCCGCACCTCGACCGGATCGCTCCCGCCGCCCGAGGCCGTGGCCTCCGCGGCGTTCAGGATGAGGTTCGTGGCCACCTGCTCGAGCCGCACCGCATGGCCGCGCACGGCCGGCAGCGCCCCGGCGGGCGGCAGGTCGAGCCTCACGCCCAGCTCGCGCAGCCGCGGGGCCAGTACCTCGGCCGCGGCGGCCACCACCGCACCCATTTCGACGGCCTCGGGCGGATCGAGCCGTTGGCGCGAACCGAAGCTCTTCAGCGCCTTCACCATCTTCTGCATCCGCACCAGCAGATCCCGACCCGAACGGACCGAGCGCATCGTCCGCTCCCGGTCCTCGCGCCCGAGGTGCAGCTCGGCCGCGGCCAGCGTCGCCTCGAGCGCCGAGAGCGGCTGACTCACCTCGTGCACGATGGTCGAGGACATGCGCCCCAGCACCGCGAGTTTTGCCGCATGCACGAGATGTTCATGCGTCTCGCGCAGTTCGCGCTCGGCCCGGCGGCGCTCCTCGATCTCGTGCGCCAGCGCCTCGGTGCGCTCCGCCACGGCGCGCTCGAGCAGCGCGTGCTGGTTCAGCCGCTCGCGCAGAAGCTGGCGGCGCTCGTTCCACGCCATGAGGCCGGCGGAGGCGAGGAATCCCGCCAGAGCCACGATGAGTGCCGACAGCCGGGCCGTGGCGATGGCGGGGGCGACCGGAAGGCCGACGAGCAGGCGCCAGTCATCGGGCGCGATCACGGCATCAGCCATACGAAGCTCCTCGCCGGCATCGGTCGTCATCGCCGAGAGGAGCGGCTCCGCCCCTTCGGCCGAAAGGCCCGCATACCGCCGCTCCGCGCGCAGAAGGGCGCGGTCCTCTTCGCTCAGCGGCGCGAGCGGCCGGTAGAGCCAGCCCTGCGGTCCGGCTAGGAAGACGACGCCCAGGGGGTCGGCCAGGGCCACTGCCTCGCCCGCCCTCACCCAGGTCGATTGCAGCCCGGCAAGGTCCACCTTCGCCACAGCCACGCCCAGAGGACGCTCCGGCGGACCGAGGCGCGAGGCGAGGAAGTAGCCCGGCTTGCCGGTCGTGACGCCGACCGCGTAATAGCGCGCCTCGCCCTCCTCCAGCGCACGGCGGAAATAGGGACGGAAGCCGTAGTTCTGGCCGAGGAAGCTGCCGGGCTCGTTCCAGTTGCTCGCCGCCACCGTGTCGCCCGTGGGGTCGATCACATAGATCTCGTCCACACCCGACAGTTCGCGCACCCGCCGCAGATAGACGTTGGCCGCCTCCGACGGCGCCGCACCGGACAGGAGCGCCAGCACCCGTGCATCCTGCCCGACGAGGCCCGGCAGATAGCGGAAGCGCTCGACCTCGGCCACGACGGCATGACGCGCGACGGTCAGGCGGTCGCGCAGATCGGCGTCGAGCGCGGACAGGCCCGCAAAGCGCACCCCGAAATAGGTTGCTGCAGCGAGTGCGAGCGTCCCTGCCAGCAGGAGGGCCGCCGGCAGCAGGCTTCCGGAACTCCGGCGAAACGAGGCGAAGGTGGGACGGGGCAAGGCGATCCTCCTCGCTCCATCTTGGCGGCAGCCGCTGTGCGGGGGCAAGCGGCTTGCGAAGCGGTCAGAGCGTGGCGCCGATCTTCCAGGGCACGAACTCGTTGTCGCCATAGCCGAATTCCTCGGACTTCGACTTCTTGCCCGAGGCCGTGTCGAGCAGCAGGTCGTAGATCCGCCGGCCCATCTCCTCGAGGCTCACGCCCTCCTCGATCACCACGCCGCAGTCGATGTCCATGTCTTCGGGCATCCGGCGGGCAAGGTCGCTGTTCGAGGCGAGCTTGATCGAGGGCGCGGGCTTCGCGCCGAAGCAGGAGCCGCGCCCCGTCGTGAAGGCGATGAGATTCGCGCCGGACGCCACCTGCCCCGTCGCAGCCACCGGATCGTAGCCGGGGCTGTCCATGTAGACGAAGCCCGGAATGCGGATCGGTTCGGCATAGGCGAAGGCGCCCGAGAGCGGCGAGAGGCCGCCCTTGGCCACCGCGCCGAGGCTCTTCTCGAGGATCGTGGTCAGCCCGCCCCTCTTGTTGCCCGGCGAGGGGTTGTTGTCGAGCGAGGCGCCGTTGCGGGCGGCATAGTCGCGCCACCAGTCGATCATGCCCTCGATCCTGCGCCCCGTCTCGGCATCGGCGCGGGCGATCAGCAGATGCTCTGCGCCGTAGATCTCGGGCGTCTCGGAGAGGATCGAGGTGCCTCCCGCAGCCACCAGCATGTCCGAGGCGACGCCGAGCGCGGGGTTCGCGGTGATGCCCGAGAAGCCGTCCGAGCCGCCGCACTGCATCCCCAGCACCAGCTTCGAGACCGGCTGCTCGCTGCGCCGGTCCTCGTTGGCGGCCGAGCAGATCGGCTCCAGCAATTCCAGCGCGCGGCGCACGGCCGAGGCCGAGCCGCCCACATCCTGAATGTTGAAGATGCCGATGCGCGCCTCGGTCCAGTCGGTGGGCTTGTAGAGCGTGAGCTGGTTGACCTCGCATCCGAGGCCCACGATCAGCACGCCGCCGAAGTTAGGATGGTCGCGGTAGCCCTTGAGAACGCGGACGAGCGCATCGAAGCCCTCGCCTGCGCTGGCCATCCCGCAGCCCTGGTCGTGGACCATGGGCGCGAAACCGTCGATCCCCGGAAAGCGCGGCAGGAGGGTGCGGTTCGCGGCCTCGGCGATGGCGTTGCAGACGGTGGAGGAGCAGTTCACCGAGGCCATGATGCCGATGTAGTTCCGCGTCCCCACCCGCCCGTCGGGGCGCAGGTAGCCTTCGAAGCTCTGCCGCTCGGGCGCGGCATGAAGGGTGCCCGTGGCGTCGGAGCGGTCCGAATGGCTCTCGGACATGGCGCAGTTGTGGCTGTGCACATGATCGCCCGGCGCGATGTCCGCCGTGGCCACGCCCATCACCTGCCCGTATTTCACCACCGCCGCGCCCGCGGGCATCGCCGTCACCGCGAACTTGTGGCCGAGCGGCACGTCGGCGCCGAGCGTGACGCCCAGCGCCTCCTCACCCGCCGAGAGGGCACGGAGCGCGATGCCCACCGTGTCGGCCGGGCTCAGATGCATGAAGGCAGGGCGGCTGGCGGTCATTCGCGGGCTCTCTTCAGGATGGCGTGCAGGTCGGGCATGTCGGGACCGGAGCGGCCCACCCAGTCGAGGAAGGCGCCGATGCGCCGTTCGGCCTTCTGGGGATGGTTCTGGGCGATGTCGGCGATCCGGTGATCGAGGAACGGGTTGCGGAACCGGTCGAGCGTCACCTCGAGATAGGCCCGCGCCTCTTCACCGCGACCCTTGTGGGCGAAGCCGGGCAGGACCTCGCTTTCGTAAAGCTCGATCAGCGCGTGGCCCTCGGGCCCGTCCATCAGCTCGCGCACCAGCGCATCGGGCGCGCCGCCGCGGCGCTTCCAGAAATCCACCAGCGACGTGTGCCCAAGGTTCAGCACATGCAGCTTCAACCGCTCGATCTCCTCGAGATCGTCCACGAGCTGCACCGCGGGATGGGCGCAGGGCGCGGCGATCCCCGGCGCGCGCTCGATGGCCCAGAGCGCATAGGGCTCGGCCACCGCACCCGCCGGCTCCAGCGCCTCGGACACGATCCGGTCCACGAGACTGTTGGCGAACCGCAGGCTCGCGAGCCAGTCCATCATCCGCGCCGGCGCCCCGTTGCCGAAGCCGATCGCGAGGAGCCGCTCGCGGAGCACGCGGCCGTTCTCGGGCACGAGTTCCATCGGCATGATCGTCAGCGGACGCCCGCCCGCCTCGAACCGGGCGGCGAGCAGATGGAAGAGCTTGGCCGGGAAGCTCATCGACTGCGACGGAGCGGCACCGAGATCGGCCGGGCGCGCCTGATAGCCCGCATCCCCGGTGTTCGAGATCACCAGCTCCACCTCGTTGCAGAAGACGCGGACCAGTTCGTCCCAGTCGGTCGCAGTCGAGAGCGTGCGCCTGACGGAGGTCACGCGCCGCTCTTCCTCGCAGGCGAGGCCGTCCTTCAGGCCACGGATGACGATCGGGAAACCCAGGGGCGAGGCCAGAGCCGCAAGGCGGCCCGACCGCGACGGGTCGCCCGAGCTTTGCACGACGGTCACGGCACGCGGCTCGGCGGCTTCCGAGAAGAACAGGTCGGCATGGGCCTGCAGGAAGCGCGAGGTGCCAAATTGGAGCACGGGGGTGCGGATGTCAGACACGAATGATCGCCTTGATGAGGGTGCCGCGGTCCTCGGCCCAGATCGGCAGGTTGGTGACGGCATCCTCGAAGCTCGTGGCATGGGTCGCCAGCGCCGCGACCGGCACGCGGCCGTTGCGGATCTGGGCGATCACATGCTCGAAATCCTCCTTCAGCGCATTGCGGCTGGCAAAGAGGGTGGTCTCGCGCTTGTGGAACTCGGGATCGGCGAAAGAGAGGTCGCCCTTCACCACCGACAGGAGCACATAGGCCCCGCCGTGGCCGACATACCGGAGGCCCGCGTTCATCGCCCGGATGTTGCCGGTCGCGTCGAACACAGTGTCATAGACCGCGGCCGCCTCCTCGCCGACGAGTTCGGTCCGCGCCTCGGGCAGCACCTTCCGCGCCAGCGCAAGGCGCGAAGGCGAGGTGTCGCGCAGGGTGACCTCGGCCCCCTCGATCGCCGCAAAGAGCGCCGCGCCGATGCCGATCGGCCCCGCCCCCACGACGAGCGCCGAGCTGCCCGCGGGCACGCCGCCGCGGCGCACGCCATGGGCGCCGATGGCGAGGAACTCGACCATCGCCGCCGACTGCTCGGTCAGCCCCTCGGCGCCGTAGACATTCCCCTCGGGCACCACGATCTCCTCGCACATTCCCCCGTCGGTGTGGACGCCGAGGACGGCGATGTTCTCGCAGCAGTTGGGCTTGCCCGCCCGGCAGGCGCGGCAGGTGCCACAGGTGAGATAGGGATTGACGACCACGAGATCGCCCTCTGCGATGCGCCCGTCGGCCGAAGCCTCCGTCGCCCGCCCCGACAGCTCGTGCCCCATGACGCGCGGATAGGCGAGGAAGGGCTGATGGCCGCCATAGATGTGATAATCGGTGCCGCAGATCCCCACCTGCAGGATCCTGACCCGGATGTGACCCGGCTTGGCTTCGGGGCGGGGGCGGTCCTGCCGCTCGAACCGGCCGGGTTCGACGCAGACAAGGGCTTTCATCAGGCTCATGGGGCACTTTCGCATGGGAGGGAGCGGTAGAACGAGGCGGCGGCTTGCCCGCTGCGTGTGTTTTTTATTTAATAAGAACCGTTCGCGTCAAATCAATTCCTGCGGACGGCTGGACGGCAGAGAGGGCGGCATGGCGCGCGACAGGAACCTGTTCAAGATGCTGGTAAATCGGTTGCTCGATCGGCTGGCCTCCCTGCCGGTGGGGGCGGAACTGGGCTCCGAGGGCGAGCTTGCGGCCGAGCTTCAGGCGAGTCGGACGACCGTGCGGGCGGTGCTGACCCATCTGGCCGAAGCGGGCCTCCTGTCCTGGGAGGGGCGGCGCAAGGTGGTGCTGCGCTCTCCCTCCCCTTCGGACCGGTTCGACGAGGGCGAGACCCGCCCGCGGCAGGAGCTGGTCGAGGAGCCGTTCCTCGCCTGGGTGCTGCAGGGAGACCTGCCGCCTGGCACGCGCCTGCAGGAATCCGACCTCGCGCGGCGGCTGGGGGTGCCGGTCGCCGCGATGCGCGAGTTCCTGATCCGGTTCGAGCCCTTCGGCCTGATCGAGAAGCAGCCGAACCGGCACTGGGTGCTCAAGGGCTTCACCCGCGCCTTCGCCGAGGAGATGTTCGCGGTCCGCGAGATGTTCGAGCGCCACGCCCTTTCGGGTCTCCTTGCGGCTGCGGCGCCGGGCGGGCCCCTGCGTGCCGCGCTCGAATCGATGCGGGCCGAGCATGAGGCGCTTGCGGCCGCCCCGGAGGAGGAACTGACCGCCTTCCCGGCCCTCGACGCACGCTTCCACCGGCTGCTCTGCCTCGCGGGGCGGAACCGCTTCATCCTCGATTTCAGCCGGACGATCTCGATCATCGTCCACTTCCACTACCGGTGGAACAAGCGGGACGAGCTGCGCCGTAACCTCGCGGCGCTGAACGAACATCTCGCCGTGATCGATGCAGTTCTGGACGGCGACGCCTGCGGTGCCGCAACCGCGCTGGATGCCCATCTCGCCACGGCCTACCGCACGCTGATGGCCTCTGTCGCCTGGACCGACGACTGAGCCGACCCGCGTCATCCCGAGATTTTTCCGGTTGACAGCCCGCTGCCTCCTGCGCCATCGAAAGAGGCAACTTTGGTCCAACCATCGGACCAAGCGCCAGTGGAGGGGAGGCCATGGCAGGGCAATCGGCAGTCGAGGACATCCGGGAGGTGCTGCGTCGCGAGATCGTCGAGCGGATGCAGGTCGGCGACCTGCTGCCCAACGAACGTGAGCTTGCCGAGCGGTTCGGAGTGGCGCGCAACACCGTGCGCGAGACGATGATCCACCTCGAGGCCTTCGGACTGATCGAGAAGACCCGTCGCGGTGCCCGCGTCCGGCAGCCCGACTTCGACCCGATCTTCTCGGTCTTCGCGCAGCATTTCGACCATTCGCCCAAGACACTGGGCGACGTGCTGAACTTCCGCCGCATCGTCGAGACCGGGGCGGCGCCGCTGGCGGTGCAGGGCGCGACCGACGAGACGCTGGAGCGCATGGCCGAGGCCGATGCCCGCATGGTGCGCGCGCTGACCGTGTCGGATGCGGCGGCGCGCGACTACGACTTCCACATGGCAATGATCGAAGCCACCGGCAACACGGTGCTGATCCGCATGTATCGCGTGCTTTCGGTCCCGCTGAAATTCTACCTCGAGGTGGGCAAGTCCCGCTCGCCCGAGACCGAGGAATCGAGCGCGCAGCACATGCGCATCGTCGCGTCCCTTCGCACGCGGGACACGCCCGGTCTCCTGGCCGCGCTCAATGCACATTTCGACCATTCCGGCGCCGTCCTCGCCTCCGCCTCCGCGCGGCTGGCGGGACAGACGAGCCGGACCACCTGACAGCCACCTCCGGAGGAGACCCCATGAAGCTGAAATCCCTCGCCCTTGCCGCGCTTCTCGGCGCTGCGGCCGTCCTTCCTGCCGCCGCGCAGGAAGTGGTGGTGCGCGTCGCCTACGAGAACAATCCGGGCGAGCCCACCGACCTCGTGATGAACCGCTGGGCCGAGCTCGTGAAGGAAGCCTCGGAGGGCAACGTGGCTCTCGAGCTCTATCCTTCGTCGCAGCTGGGTGCGAAGCAGGACGTGATCGAGCAGGGTCTCCTCGGCGTCAACGTCATCACCATCGCCGACGTGGGCTTCCTGACCGACTATGACCCCGATCTCGGCATCCTTTTCGCCCCCTACCTGACCGACAGCCCCGGGCAGCTCTTCAAGATCTACGAGAGCGACTGGTTCAAGGAGAAGGAAGCCGCGTTGCGCGAGAAGGGCGTGCATATCGTCATCTCGAACTACCTCTACGGCACCCGTCAGCTTCTGGCGAAGAAGAAGGTCGAGAAGCCCGAGGATCTGGCCGGCATGAAGATCCGCGTGCCGAACAACATCATGCAGATCAAGGCATTCGAGCTGATGGGCGCGACGCCGACGCCCATGCCGCTGGGCGAGGTCTATCCCGCGCTGACGCAGGGCGTCATCGACGGGGTCGAGAACCCGCTGCCCGTGCTCTACGGCCAGAAGTTCCAGGAGCAGGCGAAGGAGCTGTCGATGATCAGCTACCTGACCAACACCTCGCTCTGGCTGGGCGGCGAGGCCTATTTCTCGACCCTCGATCCCGAGGTCGTGACCATGCTGCACGAGACCGGCCATCAGGCGGGCCTCTACAGCCAGGAACTTGCGGCCGAACAGGAAGCGAAGATCCTCGACGAGATGAAGGCTGCGGGCGTCACCGTCACCGAGCCCGACATCGAGGCGTTCCGCGAGAAGACCAAGCCCTTCTACACCATGTTCCCCGAATGGTCCGAAGGCCTCTACGAGCAGATCCAGGCGGCTCTCGCCGAGTGATCGCTCGCGGCCGGTCGCGCATCCTCCCTGCGCGGCCGGTCCCTTTCCCCTGGCCGACCGGAGCTTCCCGATGCGACTGATCTTTCTCGCCGCCTCCGCGTTCGGAGCCCTGAGCGTGGCCGTCCTCGTGCTCATGACGGCGGCTGCCGTCTTCGCCCGCTACGTCCTCGGCATGCCCATCGCCTGGACCGAGGAGGTCTCGGGCCTCCTGATGATCTGGATCGTGATGGTCGGAGCGATCGCCTGCGAGGCCAACCGTCAGCACCTGACCATCGACCTGATCGAATCAGCGCTGTCGCCCCGGCTGAACCGGGCGCTGTCCACTCTGATCGGTCTCGCCTCGGTCGGGCTTCTGACCTTCATGTCGTGGCAGGCCTGGGCGCTGAGCCAGACCACGGCCTTCAAGAAGACCCAGATCCTGTCGATCTCCTGGTTCTGGCTCGATCTCGCGGTCGTCGTCGGGGCTGCGGGCACGGCGCTTGTCATGGCGTGGCGGCTGATCCGTCCGGATGCCTCGGCACGGCCGGACGCCGCTTCCGGCCACGAACCCGCCGACAGACACTGACGCCTCTCCTGGGACGGAACGGAACATGACCTGGTTCATCGTCATCGCCCTGATGTTCGCGCTCTTCGCGCTGAACATGCGGATCTATCTCGCCATGTTTGCGGCCGTGGTCGCCTATTTCGTCTTCTTCTCGACGGTGCCGCTGCCCATCGCGGTCCAGCGCATCATCTCGCCCACGCAGAACACCTCGCTGCTGGCGATCCCCTTCTTCGTGCTGCTGGGCACGCTTCTCGGGACGACCGGCATCGCGGCACGGCTCCTGAAGCTCGCCGACCTGATGGTGGGCCGCCTGACGGGCGGGCTCGGCCACACCAACGTCATGCTCTCGACCCTGATGGGCGGCATCTCGGCGTCGAACCTTGCCGACGCGGCGATGATGTGCCGGATCCTCGTGCCCGAGATGCGCAGGCAGGGCTACAGCGCCGGGGCCGCCGCCGCGATTACCGCCTGCGGCTCGCTCATCACGCCGATCATCCCGCCGGGGATCGCGCTCATCATCTACGCGCTGGTGGCCGATGTCTCGATCGGCGCAATGTTCACCGCCGGCATCCTGCCGGGTCTGACCTGCGCGCTTCTGCTGCTCGTGGCCGTCTGGCTCAACGCCCGCAGCCGCGGCCTGCGGCCGTCGCGGCACAGCTGGCCCACCGCCCGAGAGACCGGACATACTCTGCTCGGGGCCTGGCCCGCACTCTTCCTCGTGTTGATCATCGTGGGCGGCATCCGGCTCTCGATCTTCACGCCCACCGAGGCGGGCGCCGTGGCCACCCTCGTCACCCTCGGCATCGGCCTCTTCCTCTACCGCGAGATGAAGCTTGCCGACGTGGGCGCAGCCTTCGCCGAGACGGCGCGGCAGACCTCGGCGGTGCTCCTTGTCATCATGACCTCATCGGCGCTGGCCTGGATCTTCTCGATGGAGCGCGCCGGCATCACCATGGCCGAGATCATCACCCATCTCACGACCAACCCCTGGCTCTTCCTGCTGGCGGTGAACGTGATGCTCCTCGCGCTCGGCATGTTCGTCGAGGGCACGGCGCTGATGATCATCCTCGTGCCGCTGCTGAAGCCGGTGGTGCAGCAGCTGGGCATCGACCCGGTGCATTTCGGGATCGTGATGATCCTGAACCTCTCGATCGGCACGCTGACCCCGCCTGTGGGGACGGTGCTCCTGCTGGTCACGAACCTGAGCGGCGCGAAGCTGGTGGAGTTCCTGCGCGACGGCTGGCCCTTCCTGCTCGCGCTGGTGGTGGCGCTGCTGATCGTGACCTTCGTGCCGGCCCTGTCGCTGGCGCTCGTCTGACCGGACCGCCCCGGGCGACGCGCCCGGCGACACCCCGCGGACCGGCATCCGCAGGGCAGACGCGGCATGCTGCACGTTCGGACGCAGCTGGGCCGCGACGTCTCCTCCGGGCGGATGCCCGACCTTTAGCCGGAGGATGGAAGGTCGCATCACCTTCCCTTTCGACAGCATTTCTCGACGCTTCGCCGAGAGCTATGATTGTCCGGTGTGACGGCAGTGCGAGGGAAGGGAATGGCGCAGCATCACGGGCATCTTGGCGCGGTCTACGGCGCAGCCGGGCCTCAGGAGGTCGCGGCGCTCTATGATCGCTGGGCCGAGACTTATGAGACCGAGATGGCCCGCGCGGGCTACCGCCACCCCGCCATCGGCGTGGCGCTGCTCGCGCGCCACCTGCCGCGCGGCGCGCGTCCGCTGCTCGATGCGGGCGCGGGAACCGGCCTTCTCGGCGAATGGCTGGGGATCGTGGGCTATCCGGAGGTCGAGGCGCTCGACATCTCGGCGGGCATGCTCGAGGTGGCACGCTCGAAGGGGATCTACGCGCGCGTCCACAACCTGCCGCTCGGCGCGGCCCTTCCCTTCCGCGACGGAGCCTTCGCGGGCGTGATCTCGACCGGCGTCTTCACCACCGGCCATGTCGGGGCCGAAGCCCTGCCCGAGCTGCTGCGCATCTGCCGCCCCGGCGGTGTGATCGTCCTCACGGTGAAGGAGTCGCTCTGGCAGGGCGGCTTTGCGGTCAGCCTCGAGGCCGCCGTCGCCTCGGGACGGGCAAGCCTTGCCGAGATGACCGAGCCCTATGTCTCGATGCCCGGCGAGCCCGGCACCACCCCCAGCCGCGCGGTGGCCCTGCGACTGACGCCCTGACCGCAGCGCAAGTGGGATGCGTCCCACCTGCCGCGAACGCAACGCCAGCCTTCCGCGGCGGCGCCGCAAAGAACGACCGCGACAGACCTCTCAGGGCGCGGCCGCCGGCGCCGGCGTGCGCGCGCCGAGCGTGATCGTCACGCCGGCCAGCGCGATCAGGGCCATTCCGCTGGCCGCGATCGGCGTGAGTTGCTCGGACCAGAGGATCCAGCCCCAGAGCGCCGAGGCAGGCAGGGTGATGTATTCGAACACCGAGACACGGCTTGCCGTCGCGACCTGATAGGCCCGGATCATCATGCCCACCGCGAAGAGCGATCCCGCCGCCTGCACGAAGGTCCAGAACCAGAAGCTCTGCGAGGGGACGACGAAACCGCGCGTGACGAAACCGTCCGGCCCCTGGGGCACCGGCAACGGGACCAGCGCGAGGAGCCCGAGCCCCGCCGCGCCCAGCACCCCCAGCGCCACGAAGAACCCGCCGAGCAGCGTGGCCGCGCTTTCCTGCGGGCACCAGGCGCGGGTCGCGATATTGCCCATGGCGTAGAAGAGCCCGGCCAGCACCGGCAGTGCCGCCGCGAGACTTGCCCCCTCCATGGCCTCGGGCCCGAGGACGAGCAGCACGCCCGAGAACCCGACCAGCACCGCCACGATCCGGAACGGCCCGATCCGCTCGCCATACACGAAGCGCGAAATGAGAAGCACGAAGATCGGCGCCGTGAAGAGGCCCGCCGCGACCTGCGCCACCGGCAGGAAGGCCAGAGCGCCGAAGTAGATGAGCATCGCGGCCGCATGGATGGCCGAGCGCGCCGCGACCGCCCGCCCGTCCACCGGGCGGAGTCGCAGCCGCAGCACCAGTCCCGCCACGCCGAGGATGGCAAGCGCCATCACCGACCGCGTGAGGTGAAACTGCCAGAGGCCGGCTTCGGTGGCGATGACCCGGACATAATTGTCCGTAAATCCGATCACTATGGCATAGAGCATGATGAAGCCTGCGGCGGCCACCGTCCGATCCTGGGAATTCATCTGCGCCTCTCCGCGTTCAGCCCTTTCCTAAATGCCGATCCCACGCCATTCTGCGCGTCGGAAAACGACATGTTCGGCACAACGAGGGGAGGCGTTGCGATGGCGTGGCTGGCAGACGAGCGCGGGTTGGAGAAATGCGCAGCGAACTACGCGCCGCTGACGCCGCTGTCGCATCTCAAGCGTGCTGCGGAGATCTATTCGGAGCGGACCGCCCTGGTCCACGGCTCGACCCGTCGGACCTATGCCGAGTATCACGCCCGCGTCGGCCGGCTTGCCTCGGCTCTGGCCGGAATGGGCATCCAGCCGGGCGACGTGGTGGCGACGATCCTGCCCAACATCGCCGCCCACGCCGAGGCGCATTTCGGCATCCCGGCCTGCGGAGCGATCCTGAACGCGATCAACACGCGGCTCGACCTCGAGACGGTGACCTACATCCTCGACCACGGCGGCGCGAAGCTGGTGCTTTGCGACACGGCCTTCCTGAAGCTGGCCAAGGAGGCGGCGGCGCGGCTCGAAGGCAGGGCGCCCGTGATCGTCGAGGTCTGCGACCGGGAGTCCGGCTTCACGCCCACGGGCGAATTCCTAGAATACGAGGAGCTTCTCGCCAAGGGCAGCCCCTGGGCCGAGTGGCTCATGCCCGAGGATGAATGGGAGAGCCTTGCCCTCAACTATACCTCGGGCACGACGGGTCGCCCCAAGGGCGTGGTCTATCACCACCGCGGCGCCTATCTCGCGACCTATGGCAACGCCATCGCCTGGCGGATGCAGCTCTATCCGGTCTACCTGACCATCGTCCCGCTCTTCCACTGCAACGGCTGGTGCCACACCTGGATGGTGCCCATGCTCGGCGGAACGGTCGTCTGCTGCCGCGACATCACCGCGAAGGCGATCTATGCGGCCATCGCCGACGAGGGCGTGACGCATTTCGGCGGCGCGCCCATCGTGCTGAACACGATCATCAACGCAGGCCCCGAGGACCGGCGCGAGTTCGGGCAGGTGGTGGAGGTCTTCACCGCGGGGGCCCCGCCCCCGGCGGCGACGCTGGCCGCCATCGAGCCGCTGGGTTTCAACGTGACCCAGGTCTATGGCCTGACTGAGGTCTACGGCCCCGCCACCGAGTGCATCTGGAAGCCGGAGTGGGAGGAGACGACGGGAGAGGAGCGCGCGGCGCTGAAGGCGCGCACCGGCGTCGCGATGGCGACGCTCGAGGGGGCGGAGGTCCATGACACCCACGGCCAGCCCATCCCGCGCGACACCGTGCACCTCGGCGAGATCGCGATGCGCGGCAACATGGTGATGAAGGGGTATTACAAGAACCCGGAGGCCACGGCCGAAGCGTTCAAGGACGGCTGGTTCCGCTCGGGCGACATCGCCTTCCAGCATCCCGACGGCTACATCAAGATCACCGACCGCGCCAAGGACATCATCATCTCGGGCGGCGAGAACGTTTCCTCCGTCGAGGTCGAGGGCGTGATCGCGCACCACCCTGCCGTCAGCCTCTGCGCGGTGGTGGCGAAGCCGGACGAGCGCTGGGGCGAGGTGCCCTGCGCCTTCATCGAGTTGAAACGCGGCAAGGAGGCCACCGAGGAAGAGATCATCGCCTTCGTCCGCGAACGGCTGGCCGGCTTCAAGACGCCGAAGCAGGTGATCTTCTGCGATCTTCCCAAGACCTCCACCGGCAAGATCCAGAAATTCGAGCTGAGGGCCGTGGCGAAGCTCGCCCTGACGGAGACGGAAGACGCCGGGTGAACCTGTGTGCCGAGGATTGTGGGGCCAGGGATTGTTTGGCCGGTGATTGTGGCTGCCGGTGAGGCAGGCTATCGTCGCCGGGCAGGAACTCAGGGCCGGGGCCGACCGCGCGCATGACGGCGCTGAAGAAGTACCAGAAACTCGAATGCACGGGCCTCTGGCGCAGCGCGCCCGAGGCGCAGCGGCGCGAGGTGGTGGTCAGCTTCGGCGAAGCCTCCCTGACCATGTCCGACCCGCGCACCGAGCTCGCGCTGTCGCACTGGTCGCTGCCCGCCGTCGAGCGGCTGAATCCGGGCGAGCGCCCGGCGCTCTATGCGCCCGGAGCGGATTCCGACGAGACGCTCGAGATCGAGGACGGCGACATGATCGCGGCCCTCGGCACCGTGCAGGACGCCCTTGTCTGGATCAAGCCGCATCCGGGCCGCCTGCGGACAACAGTGCTGGCGGGGGCCAGCCTCGTCGTGCTGCTCCTCGGGCTGTTCTGGCTGCCGGGGGCGCTGGTCGAGCATACGGCCGCCGTCGTCCCGCCCGCGACCCGCGCGGAGATCGGCCGGATGGTGCTCGCCGACGTGATCCGCCTCACCGGCAAGCCCTGTGTCGAGCCGCTCGGGAAGCGGGCGGCGGACAGGCTCGCGCGGAGGCTCTTCGGCAACGGCAGGATGACCATCCTCGTGGTGCGCGAGGGCGTGCTGTGGCCGGTCCACCTGCCGAACCACCAGATCCTCTTCGGGCGCAGCATGGTCGAAGCCGCGGACGGGCCCGAGGTTCTCGCCGGGCACGCGCTGGCCGAACAGCTTCGCGCACAGGCGCAGGACCCGCTGATCCCTGTGCTCGAGCATGCGGGGATGGCTGCGACCTTCCGGCTTCTGACCACCGGAGAGCTGCCTGCGGAGGCGGTGGACGGCTATGCGGCAGGTCTCCTGCGCGCGGTCCCTCCACCCGTCCCGGAGGATGCGCTGATGGCCCGGTTCACCGAGGCCGGTGTGGCGGCGACCCCATACGCCTTCTCGGTCGATGAGACCGGCGAGTCGATGCTCGGGATGATCGAGGCCGACGAGCTTCGCGAGACCCCGCCACAACCGGTGCTGCAGGACGAGGACTGGGTGAGCCTGCAGGGCATCTGCACGAAGTGATCCGCCTTGCCGGGCTAGGGGTTGCCGCCGGGCGCCTGCGCTCCGACAGACAGAAATGCCGTGATCCGCAAAAAAAATCGCCCCGCCGCCGAAGCGGGGGGCTTTCAGGTTTGTTGCTGCCCGGGTTTCGACTGCCTTCTTGCTAACGGATGAATGCGTCTCGGTAACCTGCGCCTCGCAGATTGCGGAGCGCGTCGAGTGTAGTCGTGCGGTCATCGAACGGACCCGCGAGGATGATCTCGAGCGCGCCGCCCTCGGCCACCGAGACGGGCAGGCCGAGGTCGGCCAGCCGCTGACGGGCGCGGCCCGCGTTGCCTTGACGGAGATATGCGCCGATCTGGACGTAGCGGCCCGCTGCGGCTTCCGGCCGCCCGCTGCCGGCCGCGCTGAGACGGGCGACCCCGTCCGCCGGATCGAGCACCGGCACGCGAACGCCCTGCAGGCCCTGGCCGGCCCGGGCGCAGAGGAGCGTGGATCCCCCCTCGGATGTGGCGAAGCGGCGAAGCTGCGGAGCAGAGGGCGGGCAGGTGACGCCGGAGGGCAGGTCCGCGGCGGCCCGGATCTCGTCCCGATGCAGCGTCAGCCGGCGGAGCGCCTCGGCCTCGGCGGCCGTATCGGCCCGCACGACCACCCGCGCGATCCTCTGGTGCGATCGGCGATGCTTCAGGACGGTCCGGGTCCGGGTGGCTTCGATCGCGGGTTGCACCGACACCGACGCCGGTGCAGCGACTTCCGCCTCTGTTTCCGCGGGTGCCACGGCCGTGACCGGAGCGGCCTCGACCCCGGCCGCCACAGGTTCGGCCGGAGCCGGAGTCGCCGCGAACGACGGAGGGTAGCCGCACAGGGGTTGCCGGTCGCGCGTGACGCGCGGCACCCAGTTCACCGTGCCGCCGAAGCCCGCGCGGAGGTAGACACAGCCCTTGCTGTCCACGTATTGCGGCCCGCGGAAACTTTCGGGCGGACGCTCCGCCGGTCCATCCTGCGCGATGGCCATGCCTCCACCGGCGACGGAGCACCAGATCGCGAAGGTGATCGCCCTGAACAGCATGAAGGCTCCCGTGAAGATACCGGCGATCTTGCCCCGGTCGGAGCACGCTGTAAAGCGGCTTCCTCCCTTATTTTGTGCCGAACATGCGGTCGCCCGCATCCCCTAGGCCAGGGACAATATATCCATGGTCGTTGAGCATTTCGTCCACAGCGGCTGTGACGATCGGCACGTCCGGATGCGCCTCCTTCATCCGCGCGATCCCTTCGGGCGCAGCGAGCAAGCAGAGGAAGCGGATGTTCTTCGCGCCCTTCTCCTTCAGCAGGTCGATGGCCGCCACCGAGGAATTGCCGGTCGCGAGCATCGGATCGACCGCGATCACCAGACGGTCCTCGAGCATGTCGGGAACCTTCGCGTAATACTGAACGGGCTTCAGCGTCTCGGGGTCGCGGTAGAGGCCGATGAAGCCCACCCGCGCCGCGGGCACCAGTTCGAGGATGCCGTCGAGAAGCCCGTTGCCCGCCCGCAGGATCGAGATCAGCGCCAGCTTCTTGCCGTCGAGGATCGGCGCCTCCATCTCGCAGAGCGGCGTCTGGATCGTCGTCGTGGTCATATCGAGCTCGCGCGTGACCTCGTAGGCCAGAAGCAGGCTGATCTCGCGCAGAAGGCGCCGGAAGCCCGCCGTCGAGGTCTCCTTGTTGCGCATGATCGTCAGCTTGTGCTGCACGAGCGGATGGGTCACGACGGTCAGGTGATCAAGCATGGTCGGGCTCCAGAAGCTTGGCGATGCGGGCGCGGGTATCGGGGTCGCAGAAGGCCGCGTCAAGGGCGGTGCGCGCAATGGTCCGGAACACGCCGTCGTCCCAGTCGAAGGCCTCGGCCAGCCGGTCGTATTCGCGCGCCATCGTCGTGTGGAAGAAGGGCGGATCGTCCGTCGAGACCGTGACCTTCACGCCGCGATGGAAAAGCTCGCCGATCGGATGCTGCCGCCAGCCCGGGTAGATCCCCAAGGCGATGTTCGAGCCGGGGCAGCATTCGAGCACGACGCCCTGCTCGGCCAGCTCGTCCACCAGCGCCAGATCCTCGATGGCGCGCACACCGTGGCCGATCCGCTCGACGCGCAGGTCGCGGAGTGCGTCGCGGATGCTGCCCGGTCCGCCCCACTCGCCGGCGTGGCAGGTCAGGCGAAGGCCGGCTTCCCGCGCCATGTCGAAGGACCAGGCGAAGTCACCGGGTTTGCCCACCGTCTCGTCGCCTGCGAGGCCGAACCCCGTGACGAAGCGCCCCGCCGTCTCGGCGGCGCAGAGCGCGGTTTCCTTCGCCTTCTCCGGGCCGAAATGGCGTATCGGCGTCACGATGGCGCGAAGGGTGATTCCCATGGCCCGCTCGGCCTCGGCCGCGGCCTCCTCGATGGCATGGAGATACTCCCGCCACGCGCCGGGATCGCGGCCGCCGCAGAAGTCGGGCGACAGGAAGGTCTCGGAATAGACGACGCCCGAGCCCGCGCTCTCCTCCAGCACGGCGAGCGTCAGGCGGCGGTAGTCCTCTGGCCCGGTCAGGACGGAGGTCGCGGCCTCGTAGACCTTCAGGAAATGCCGGAAATCCTTGTAGGAATAGCTGCCGTCAGGGGCGAAGATGCCCGAGATGTCGATCCCCTTCTCGCGCGCGAGGCCGCGGATGAAGGCGGGCGGCGCCGCGCCTTCGAGATGGAGGTGAAGCTCGACCTTCGGCAGGCTCACGGAAGCGCCCTCCCCGGCCCCGGGTTGGTCAGCCCCAGATGCGCGGCCACGGTCGCCGCCACATCGGCATAGGCGCAGAGCCCGAGCGGTCCCGCCCCCGAGCCCGCGATCAGAACCGGCACCCGCTCGCGCGTGTGCTCGGTGCCGCGGAAGGTGGGATCGTTGCCGTGGTCGGCGGTGAAGATCGCCATGTCGCCGGGCCGGAGACGGGCGAGGAAGCCGCCCGCCCGCCCGTCGAACCATTCGAGCGCGCGGGCGTAACCCGCCACATCGCGCCGGTGGCCGTAGAGCGTGTCGAACTCGACGAAATTCGCGAAGGTGAGCGCGCCTTCCTCGGCCTCCCCGGCCAGCCGGTCGAGATGGTCGAAGAGCGCGGCATCATCCCGCCCCTTGTGGAGCCGGCCAATTCCGCGATGCGAGAAGATGTCGCCGATCTTGCCGATGGCATGGGTGGCGCGGCCCGCCTCCTGCGCCACGTCGAGGATCGTGGGCGCAGGCGGGGCGATGGCATAGTCGCGCCGGTTCGGCGTTCGGGTGAAGGCCCCCGGCTGCCCGACGAAGGGTCGTGCGATCACCCGGCCCACGCGCATCGCATGGACGGTCGGCGCCAGCCCCTCGCAGAGGGCAAGAAGCCGGTCGAGCCCGAAGGCCTCTTCATGCGCCGCGATCTGAAGCACGCTGTCGGCCGAGGTGTAGCAGATCGGCCAGCCAGTGCGCAGGTGCTCCGCCCCGAGGTCCTCGATGACCGCCGTGCCCGAGGCGTGCCGGTTGCCGAGGATGCCCTCGGTGCCTGCGCGACGGCAGATCTCGGCAGTCAGATTCTCGGGGAAGGCGGGGAAGCGATCGGGGAAGTAGTGCCAGTCCCAGGGCACCGGGACGCCCGCCAGCTCCCAGTGGCCCGAGGGCGTGTCCTTGCCCTTCGAGACCTCGGTCGCAGCACCCCAACGGCCCTCGGGGTCGGCTCCGAGCCCCGGCGGGCACAGGCCCGAGGCAAGTTCGACGGCGCGGCCGAGACCCAATGCGTCGAGGAAAGGGAGCCGCAGGGGGCCGCTCCGCCCCTCCTCGGCGCGGCCCGCCGCACAGGCCTCGGCGATGTGGCCCAGCGTGTTCGAGCCCTCGTCGCCGAAGGCCACCGCATCCGGCGCACCGCCGCAGCCCACGGAATCCATGACGATCAGGAAGGCGCGCGGCATCAGGCGATCCTCGCATGGATCAGCGGCGGCTCGGCGGGCTCCTGGTCGGAGATCACATAGGCGGCCTGGATCGCGGCCACCGCCGCCTCGGCATCCGCCTCGGTCGCGGCATGGACCATGGCGAGGGGCAGATCCTCGGACACTTCCTCGCCAATCCCGGCAATGTCGGCCAGACCCACCGAGGGGTTCACGCGGTCCGTCTCGCGCAGCCGCCCGCCGCCGAGCCGCACCACGGCCTGACCCAGCGCCGCCGTGTCGATGCGCAGGACGAACCCCGTCCGCAGGCTCGGCACCTCGCGCATCACCGGGGCCGAGGGCAGCCTGTCCGGCCAGCGTTCGACGAAATCGACCGGGCCGCCCTGCGCCGCCACCATCCTGGCGAAGTATTCGGCCGCATGGCCGCTTTCCAGCGCCTGCTCGATGCGTTGCCCGCCGTCCTCGGCATCGGCGGCAAGCCCGCCAAGCGCAAGCGCCTCGCCCCCGAGGGCGACGGTGACATCCCAGAGAGCGGCATTGACCGAGGTGCCGGTCAGCGTCTCCATCACCTCGATTACCTCGAGCGCATTGCCGGCCGCCGTCGCAAGCGGCTGGCTCATGTCCGTGATGAGGGCCGAGGTCATGCAGCCCGCGCCCTGCGCCGCCCCCACCAGCGCCCGCGCCAGCGCCTCGGCCTCCTCCATGGACTTCATGAAGGCGCCCGAGCCGACCTTCACGTCGAGCACCAGCCCCTCGAGGCCGGCGGCCAGCTTCTTCGACAGGATCGACGCGGTGATGAGGTCGATGGACTCGACCGTCCCCGTCACGTCGCGGATGAGGTAGAGCCGCCGGTCCGCCGGCGCCATGCTCTCGTCGGCGGCGACGATGGCGCAGCGCACGTCCTCGATCTGCGCGCGCAGCCTCTCCTCGCCGAGGTTGACCCGGAAGCCGGGGATCGCCTCAAGCTTGTCGAGCGTTCCTCCGGTATGGCCGAGGCCGCGCCCCGAGACCATGGGCACATAGGCGCCACACGCCGCCAGCGCCGGCGCGAGCAGCAGCGAGGTGCAGTCGCCGATCCCTCCCGTCGAGTGCTTGTCGAGCACCGGACCCGGCAGATCCCATTCGAGAACCCGGCCGGAGTCCCGCATGGCACGGGTGAGGGCCACGCGCCCCTCCTCGCCCAGGCCCTGGAGGCAGACCGCCATGGCGAAGGCCCCGGCCTGCGCGTCGGTGACATAGCCGTCGGCCAGCCCGGCGGCGAACCAGCCCAGTTCGGCAGCCGAAGGCACTTCGCCCCGGCGCAGTTTCGCATTGATCGAGCGCGCGTCCACGTCAGGCCCTGTCCATGTGCGCGGCCGTGAAGACGCCGGGAAGGAGCGCCGCGACGCTGGTGCGAAAGCTCTTGCCATCAATGGTGCAGAGCGTGACGGGAACCTCCTGCTCCGCGAACTCGGCGATCTTCTGGCGGCAGCCTCCGCAGGGAGGAACGGGCTCGGGACTGTCCGCGATCACGAGGATCTCCGCGATGGCGGTCTCGCCCGCCGCGACCATGGCCGCAATGGCGCCAGCCTCGGCGCAGGTGCCCTCGGGATAGGCCACGTTCTCGACATTGCAGCCGACGTGAACCGACCCGGAAGCTGTGCGCAGCGCCGCTCCCACCTTGAAGCGGGAATAGGGCGCGTAGGCGTTCTCGCGTACCGCCACGGCGGCTTCGAGCAGGGACATGAGGTTCTCCCATCTGAATTGCGCCGACATTGGGACGTGGGAGGTCCGGATGCAAGCGCGCGCCATGACTGGCCACAGCAGTGCCGGACAAAGATCGCCGAGGGCCTGCATGCCGACCGTTGCCCCGGGGATCACCGCGCATCCGGCCGCTTCGCAGTTGCGCCGGCCACCGGATGGTTTAGTGCTGAACCATCGTCAGGGAGGGGATGATGGACGAGGCACGCCACGACAATACGCGCCATGCGGCGCTGGACTACCACGAGTTCCCGAAGCCGGGGAAGCTGGAGATCCGGGCAACGAAGCCTCTGGCGAATGGCCGTGATCTGGCCCGGGCCTACTCGCCGGGCGTGGCCGAGGCCTGCCTAGAGATCAAGGCCGATCCCTCGACGGCAAGCCGCTACACCTCGCGCGGGAACATGGTCGGCGTCGTGACGAACGGCACCGCCGTCCTCGGTCTCGGCAACATCGGCGCGCTGGCCGCGAAACCGGTGATGGAGGGCAAGGCCGTCCTCTTCAAGAAATTCGCCGGCATCGACTGTTTCGACATCGAACTGGCCGAGCCCGACCCTGTGAGGCTGGCCGAGATCGTCTGCGCGCTCGAACCCACCTTCGGCGCGATCAACCTCGAGGACATCAAGGCGCCCGACTGCTTCATCGTCGAGAAGATCTGCCGCGAGCGGATGAACATTCCGGTCTTCCACGACGACCAGCACGGAACGGCCATCGTTGTCGGCGCGGCCGCGACCAACGCGCTTCATGTCGCGGGCAAGCGGTTCGAGGACATCAAGGTGGTCTCGACCGGCGGCGGCGCGGCAGGGATCGCCTGCCTCAACATGCTGCTGAAGCTGGGGGTGAAGCGCGAGAACGTCTGGCTCTGCGACATCGCAGGGCTGGTCTGGAAGGGCCGCGAGGTCGAGATGACGCCGCAGAAGGCCGAGTATGCGCAGGACAGCGACCTGCGCACGCTGGCCGAAGTGATCGAGGGCGCGGACCTCTTCCTCGGCCTCTCGGGGCCCGGCGTGCTGACGCCCGCCATGGTCGAACGGATGGCCGAGCGCCCGATCGTCTTCGCCCTCGCCAATCCGACCCCGGAAATCCTGCCGGACGAGGTGCGCTCCGTCCGGCCGAACGCGATCATCGCCACGGGCCGGTCGGACTATCCGAACCAGGTCAACAACGTCCTCTGCTTCCCCTTCATCTTCCGCGGCGCCCTCGACGTGGGCGCGACGACGATCAACGACGAGATGCAGCTGGCCTGCATCGAGGGCATCGCGAGCCTCGCCCGCGCAACGACCAGCGCCGAGGCCGCCGCCGCCTACAAGGGCGAGCGGATGAGCTTCGGGGCGGACTACCTGATCCCCAAGCCCTTCGATCCGCGCCTGATCGGCATCGTGGCCCTGACGGTCGCGCGGGCCGCGATGGAAAGCGGGGTGGCGACCCGGCCTATCTCCGATCTCGGCGCCTACCGGCGCAAGCTGGACGGGTCGGTCTTCCGCTCGGCCCTGATCATGCGGCCGGTCTTCGAGGCATCCGCCGCCGAATCGCGCCGCATCGTCTTTGCCGAGGGTGAGGACGAGCGCGTGCTGCGCGCTGCCAACGCCGTGCTCGAGGAAACCGTCCACAAGCCGGTCCTCATCGGCCGCCCCGAGGTGGTCGAGATGCGCTGCGAGCGGGCCGGCCTGCCGATCCGCCCGGGGCGGGACTTCGACCTGGTGAACCCCGAGAACGATCCCCGCTACCGCGACTACTGGGAAAGCTACCACGCCGTGATGGCCCGCAAGGGCGTCACCCCGGACACGGCGCGGGCGGTCATGCGGACGAACACGACCGCAATCGGCGCGATCATGGTGCACCGCGGCGAGGCCGACAGCCTGATCTGCGGCACCTATGGTCAATACCTGTGGCACCTGAACTACGTCACGCAGATCCTCGCCAACCATGGACGCAGGCCCATCGGCGCGCTGTCGCTGATGATCCTCGAGGATGGGCCGCTCTTCGTGGCCGACACCCATGTCCACCACGAACCGACGCCCGAAGAGATCGCCGACACGGTGCTGGGCGCCGCGCGCCACGTCCGCAGGTTCGGCCTCGCCCCCAAGGTCGCGCTCTGCTCCTCGTCGCAGTTCGGCAACCTCGACTGCTCGACGGGGCGCCGGATGAGGGCTGCGCTCGAGATTCTCGACCGTCGCAATCCCGATTTCGCCTACGAGGGCGAGATGCACATCGACGCCGCGCTCGATCAGGACATCCGCGACCGCATCTTCCCCGGCGGACGCTTCGACGGACCCGCCAACGTGCTCGTCTTCGGCAATTCTGACGCGGCCTCGGGGGTTCGGAACATTCTCAAGGTGAAAGCAAACGGACTGGAGGTCGGGCCGATTCTGATGGGCATGGGAAACCTTGCCCACATCGTTACGGCTTCCATCACGGCACGCGGATTGCTCAACATGTCGGCTCTGGCGGGGACGCCGGTGACCCACTACGGCTGACCGAACTTCTCATCCCGATCCGATCTTCGCCCCTCCCTGCGGCTTATGGTAGCGCAAAACGTGACCATAGGCCGCGGTGCGCTTTCTGAAACACCCTTGAAACAATCTTGCGTCGTGACGCGACCCGTCTTAACAGAACATGCGCGACGAGGGAGGGCATACGATGGCATACGCAAGTCTTTACAAGTGGTCTCTGGAGGATCCCAACGGCTTCTGGATGAAGGCAGCCGAGCAGATCGACTGGACGACTCCTCCGTCGAAGGCGCTGTTCGAGGAGAAGGAGCCCTTCTACGAGTGGTTCTCGGACGGCATGGTCAACACCTGCTGGAACGCCGTCGACCGCCATGTCGAGGCCGGACGCGGCAAGCAGATCGCCATCGTCCACGAAAGCCCGATCACCCATTCCTACAAGGGCATCACCTATGCCGAACTGCAGGCCCGCGTGGCCTCTCTGGCGGGTGCGCTGCGCGCGAAGGGTGTCGAGAAGGGCGACCGCGTCATCATCTACATGCCCATGATCCCCGAGGCGCTCGAGGCCATGCTGGCCTGCGCACGCCTCGGCGCCATCCATTCGGTCGTCTTCGGCGGCTTCGCGGCGCATGAACTTGCCGTCCGGATCGACGACTGCAAGCCCAAGGCCATCATCGCCGCCTCCTGCGGGCTCGAGCCGAGCCGCGTCGTCCACTACAAGCCGCTGCTCGATCAGGCGATCGAGGAAGCCTCGCACAAGCCCGACTTCTGCGTCATCTTCCAGCGCGAGCAGGAAGTGGCGAAGCTCATCCCGGGCCGCGACGTCGCCTGGCACACGTTCCAGTACGGCGTCGAGCCTGCCGAATGCGTTCCCGTCGAAGGCAACCACCCGGCCTACATCCTCTACACCTCGGGCACCACGGGGCAGCCGAAGGGCGTCGTGCGCGCCACCGGCGGCCATCTTGTTGCGCTCAACTGGACGATGAAGGCCATCTACGACATCGACGTGGGCGACGTCTTCTGGGCCGCGTCGGACGTGGGCTGGGTCGTGGGCCACAGCTACATCTGCTACGGACCGCTGATCGCGGGCGCGACCACCATCGTCTACGAGGGCAAGCCCGTCGGCACGCCCGATGCGGGCGCCTTCTGGCGCGTGATGCAGAACCACAAGGTCAAGACGTTCTTCACCGCGCCGACCGCCCTGCGTGCCATCAAGCGCGAGGATCCGAAGGGCGAGCTGATCCAGGACTACAACCTGCGGAACCTCAAGGCGCTGTTCCTCGCGGGCGAGCGGGCGGACCCCGACACGATCGTCTGGGCGCAGAAGAACCTCAACGTCCCCGTCATCGACCACTGGTGGCAGACCGAAAGCGGATGGGCCATCGCCGCCAACCCGCTCGGCGTGCAGGCGCTTCCGGTCAAGATCGGCAGCCCCTCGGTGCCGATGCCGGGCTATGACGTCCGGGTGCTGGACGAGGGCGGACACCAGATGCCGGCGGGCCAGCTCGGGGCCATCGCGATCAAGCTGCCGCTTCCCCCCGGCACGCTGCCGACGCTCTGGAATGCGCAGGACCGCTTCGTGAAGAGCTACCTGACCCACTTCCCCGGCTACTACGAGACCGGCGACGCGGGCTATATCGACGAGGACGGCTACGTCTACATCATGGCCCGCACCGACGACGTCATCAACGTGGCCGGCCACCGCCTGTCCACCGGCGCTATGGAAGAGGTGCTCGCCTCGCATCACGACGTCGCCGAATGTGCGGTCATCGGCGTGTCCGACACGCTCAAGGGCCAGTCGCCGCTCGGCTTCCTCTGCCTGAACAAGGGCTCGAACCGGGCGCCGGAGGACGTGGTCAAGGAATGCGTGAAGCTTGTCCGTGATCAGATCGGTCCCGTGGCCGACTTCAAGCGCGCCTGCGTGGTGGACCGCCTGCCGAAGACCCGCTCCGGCAAGATCCTGCGCGGGACGATGGTCAAGATCGCCGACGGGCAGGACTTCAGGATGCCGGCAACGATCGACGATCCCGCCGTCCTCGACGAGATCCGCGACGCCCTGAAATCGGTGGGCTACCCCCGCGCCTGAGGCGCCTGCTCGGCGCCGCAGCTCTCCGCTGCGGCGCAATTCCGCACAAGATTCGACGGAAGCCTGGGCTGGACTTTACCGACCCAGAGGGTAACCTGCGACCAACATGCTGCCCTTGTCAGTTCGATGTCCATGACAGCTCCACACGATGGTTCGAATGCTGCCCTGACCAACGGTCGGGTTCTTGGGCATGAGCGCGCGACGGGCGTGGACCTCGCCAGCACCCTCGACGAGGCGATGGAACACCTTTCCGACCTTGAGGCCGTCGTTGGTGCTGGACCCGCAGCGCCGCTCCGGCAGACGATGCTGCGGTTGCGGTCGCTGATCGGGCAGTCTGCGGGCTCCGACGGGACCACGGCGCAGGAGTCGGTCGACGAAGCCCGCTTCCGCCGGCTGCTCGAGATCGCCGGTCCCGACACCGCAAATGAGCTCGTCCACCGGCTGCATCTCGACCTCAAGAGCACGCGCGAGCGGCTGGACGAGGCGATGGCCGCAATCGACTGGATGGAGATACGCGCCCAGACCCACGTGCTCATGAGCCTTGCAGGCACGGTCGGCGCGGGGGACCTCCAGCGGCTGTCGGAGGAGCTGAACGCGGCTGCGCATCAACACGATCGGGACCAGGCGGCGGGTCTCAAGACCGAGCTTCTGATGCGGCTCGACGGCCTCCTCGCCTTCGTCGCGCAGCAACGGGATGGCGCATGAGCGCGACCACGCGCGCGGCCGGCGCCGAAGGCCGTCCACGTGCCGCAACCGGCAACGTGGACGCGAGCCGCCCGCGGCCGATCCTGCTGATTGAGGACACGCCATCCCTGCAGATGGTCTACCGGTCGGTTCTGGCTTCGGCAGGGCACCGTGTTGCCGTGGCGGGCACCGCTGCCGAGGGCCTTACGCGGTTCCGCGAATCGCTGCCGAATGTTGTCCTTCTCGACCTGATGCTTCCCGATCGCGACGGCCTCGACCTGATGCAGGACATGCTGCGTCTGCGGCCCGAAACCAATGTGATCGTCATCACGGCGAACGGCTCGATCAACAAGGCGGTGGAAGCCATGCGCGCCGGAGCGCACGAGTTTCTCGTCAAGCCGTTCGACGAGCAGCGCTTCCTGGGCGCGGTCGAAAACGCCTCGGTGGCGCGCGAGGTTCGCGCGCCGCGCCGCCCGCCGCCGGAACCGACCCCGGTCAACGGAGCTTTCCTCGGCTCATCCGAGGCGATGGCCCGGATCCATGCCAAGATCCGCTCCGCTGCACGCTCGATGGCCACCGTTTTCATCACCGGCGAGAGCGGCACCGGCAAGGAACTCTGCGCACTCGCCGTGCACGACACGTCGCCGCGCGCCTCCGGGCCCTTCATCGCGCTGAACTGTGGGGCGATCCCGCAGGACCTGCTCGAATCCGAGGTCTTCGGCCATGTGAAGGGAAGCTTCACCGGAGCGATCGCCGACAAGCCGGGGGCCGCGGCCGCGGCCGATGGCGGCACGCTCTTCCTGGACGAGATCTGCGAGATGGCGCCCGCCTTGCAGACCAAGCTGCTGCGGTTCCTGCAGACCTCGATGGTGCAGCCGGTCGGCGCCACCCGGCCGCGCAAGGTCAACGTCCGGATCGTCTGTGCGACCAACCGCGATCCGCTCGATGCGGTCCGCCGCGGCCAGTTCCGCGAGGATCTCTACTACCGCCTCTACGTCGTGCCAATCCACATGCCGCCCCTGCGCGAGCGCGGCAACGACGTCATCGAGATCGCGGAGGCCGCCCTCGCCCGGTTCGCGGCCGAGGAGGGGCGAGAGTTCATCGGACTCGACGCCGAGGTCAAGGCGCGCTTCCGCAGGCATAGCTGGCCCGGGAACGTGCGGCAGGTCCTGAACGTCATTCGCAACATCGTCGTGCTGAACGACGGTGGCCTCGTGACCATGCGGATGTTGCCCGACGCCTTCACCGACCAGATGGCGGCGCCTGAGGAACTGGCGCGGCGGATCGAGCCCGCCCCGAGCGAACCAAGCCTCGACGCCCTGATCGGATTGACCCTAGCCGAGATCGAGCAGATCGTGATCGAGGCGACCATCGCGCGCCACGGGGGCTCGGTCCCGAAGGCGGCGCGCGTCCTCGACGTCTCGCCCTCGACCCTCTACCGCAAGCGCGAGGCGTGGAAGGACTGACCGCGCCCGTGCGGCGCATCGAAATCGGGATCGGGCGTCAACGGCACGATCCTGTGCGGGTTGATGTGTTCGTGGCTGTAGTAGTAGTGCCGCAGGATGTGGTCGAAGTGGACCGTTCCCGCGACGCCGGGCCATTGCCACATCTCGCGCAGCCAGCCCCAGAGGTTCGGATACTGAACGATCTGTCGGCGATTGCACTTGAAATGCGTGTGGTAGACCTTGTCGAACCGGACGAGCGTGGTGAAGAGACGCCAGTCCGCCTCGGTCGCGACGTCGCCTGCGAGGTAGCGCCGTTCTCCCAGCAGATCCTCCAGCCAGTCCAGCGTCTCGAAGAGCGCAAGCGCCGCCTCGTCATAGGCCTCCTGCGAGGTGGCGAAGCCTGCGCGGTAGACCCCGTTGTTCACTGTCTCGTAGATCCGGTCGTTGAGGCGGTCGATTTCCTCGCGGTGCTCGGCAGGCAGGAAGGTTTGGGTATTGCCGGTAAGATGATCAAAGGCCGAATCGAACATGCGGATGATATCGGCCGACTCGTTGCTGACGATGGTCTCGCGCTGCCGATCCCAGAGGACAGGCACGGTCACGCGCGCCGAGATCGCGGGATCGGCCTTCAGATAAAGATCGCGCAGAAAGGGCAACCCCCCAAGCCTGTCGCCCGTCGCTCCGGGGAATGAGGTCTGGAACGTCCAGCCGTCGTCCAGCATCTCGGGGTGGACGACAGAGACGTCGATCAAGTCCTCCAGACCCTTGAGCGTGCGGAAGATCATCGTCCGATGCGCCCAGGGACAGGCGAAGGAAACGTAGAGGTGATACCTCCCCGGTTCCGCCGCGAAGCCGCCTTCCCCCGAAGATCCGGGCCTGCCGTCCGACGTGATCCAGTTCCGGAATTGCGTCCGGCTTCGCACGAACCGGCCACCGCTGGATTCGGTGTCGTACCAGTTGGTGTGCCAGACACCCTCGATCAGTTCACCCATCGCGCCCTCCGGTCGCCCCGCGAGGCCGCCCCGGTCAAGACCTAGTGCGTGGGCTGCCGAGACAAGGCCTAGAAGAAGATGTCCGCGAGGCTGTCTTCTGTCCCGTCACTGTCGGCTTCGTTCCCAGCGCCATTGCCATCGGCCTGACCAGCGGCGCCGCGAGCCGTGGCCGCCACTCCGGACATATCGTCAGCCGCGATCTGCCCCGGGAGAGGGAACTGCCGCCCGGCGCCCACTGCCATGGCCGCGGTTGCCAGGATATCATCATGGATCTGGCGTTCTTCGGGGACCGTATAGCTCCTGCGGACCTGAGCGAGGAGAGCCTCGGCAGGCGACCCCGGCTCGACCGAAAGCGGCTTCGACGGCAGGGCCGCTCGCTGCCGTGCCAGTTGATTCATGAAGACGTGGAGACTGGTCAGGTTGCGGCGGTACCCGCTCATCAGGCCGGCAGCCGTCTCGAGACTGGTCGTCAGGATCCGACCCGCCTTTCCGAATGCATGTCCCGTCTCGTCATGCGCGCGGTTGGCCTCGAGCAGGATCCCACGGATCGCGGAGGCCCCTTCGGACACACGCCGCATCTCCTGCTCGAGCCCCGCAACCGCCTCGGTCCCGATCGTCGAGGCAAGATCCTGCGTACGTTCCAGGCGCCCGTGGAGACGGGTGAAGACCGCCGCCGATACCTGCGTGAGGTCGCGCAGCTGGCGCGAGATTTCCTGCAGCGCCCGTCCTTCCTGACCGAGCTTGGCGCAGACGATGACGGCGTTCAGGCCGAAGAGGCGAACCAGATCCTCGATCCGGCGCATCCGTTCCTCATGGTGCCGGATCTTCTCCAGATGGGCCGCGACCCGCGCAGCATTTCCGGAGAGCAGGCGAAGATGCTCTGCGCAGCGGGCGAGTCCCGCCTCGATCACCTCGGCCCTGCCGACCATTGCGTGGATCGCCCCTCCGCCGCGCTGCGCCTCGCCAAGATAGAGATGACGCGCCGCACCGATGGCCGCGCCGGCATTGCCCTGCACCTCGAGGAAGTTCCGCGTGGCAGTGTCGAGATCTCTTGTCAGAGCGCCGACGGTGGCATCCGTCTGGGCATACGCGATATCGAGAAGCACGGCCTGCAGGGTCGGCTGGCCCTCGGCCCCCGCCAAGGCATCCGACGTCAGGTGGCGCACATGCTCGAACCGCTGCCGAGCGCTGTCGCCCGCCTGAAGCGACAGGATGAGGCTCGACACGGCGCCAAAGATCCCGTCCATCCGGCGCGCCAGCGACTCGTTGCCGTCGGCGATGCGCTGGCGGTCGGAGCGGACCTCTGCCGCGGTCATGCCGATCGCCGCGAGGTTCGGCAGCACGAACTCGCGCAAGGTCTGAGACAGATGTGCCGCCTCGGCATCCATCGCACCGGTCTCGACCGCGATCTCGTTCATCGCCTCATCGACTTCGGCGACCAGGTCGGCGGCCTCCGCCGCCATGCGGGTCAGGCCCCCGGTGAAGGCTTCGACGCGCTGGCGGCTGCTCGTCAGCATGTTCCCGATGATGCGTGCCTGCAGCTTCACGATGGAGATCGCGCGGATCGTCGCCATGAGGTCCGTGACCTCCGAGCGCATCGCCGCGACGGCGGCACGCAGGCCGCGGGAGGCGGATTCAAACCGCGCGAATTCCTTCGCAAGGTCCGCGGCCTGAGCGCCCGTGTCCGTCGACAGCCCCAGGAAGACCGCCGTCCTCGCGGGTCCCAAGGCCTCGTCAAGACGCGCAAAATCGGCGCGCAGGCCATTCAGGTGTCCCACCGCGAGAGATAGTGTCTCTCCGGCACGCAGGAAGGTCTGTTCGGTGCTGACCAGCACGAAGTCAAGCGGATGAGCCGGTTGCACCGAGGCGGAACTGCTCAGCAGATCGGGATCGAATTTCACCGGACCATCCTTTCCGCAAACCTGCGACCGAACTCCACGATGCGGGTGGCGAGCTTCTCGAGCGGCTCCACGCGCAGGACACCGCCGTGAGCGACGGCTTCGCGCGGCATGCCATAGACCACGCAGGTCGCTTCGTTCTGCGCGATGGTCTCGGCACCGGCCTGACGCATCTCGGCCATGCAGCGCGCGCCGTCATCGCCCATGCCGGTCATGATGATACCGAGGGCGTTCGCGCCTGCCTCCTGCGCGGCCGACCGGAAGAGGACGTCGACGGAGGGGCGGTGTCGGCACACGTAGGCCCCATCGAGGACGGACACCCGATAACCTTGGTTGCGCCGCCGCAAAAGGAGGTGGCGGTCGCCCTGGGCAATGATGGCCCGTCCGGGCAGCACCTGCATCTCATCTTCCGCCTCGAGCACCTCGATGGCGCAGAGCGAGTTCAGACGGCGGGCAAAGGCTGCGGTGAAGCCGCGTGGCATGTGCTGCACGATGACGATCGGAGGAGCCGAAGCCGGCAGCGCCGTGAGGACATCGCGCAGGGCCTCGGTACCGCCCGTCGAGGCACCGATGCAGACAACGGGCATGGTCTCCGGCACGAGCCGCGGCGCACGCGCCGGCAGGATCTCGTCGGCCGTCAGCTTCGGACCCGGTGCGAGAGGCCTCGGCTCAGGCTGGCTGCGCCGCGCGGCGGTCTCGGTCGCGGCGCGGATCGCGTCGCAGATCCGGATCGAAGCCTCCTGTCGCTCCATCTCGTTGCGCGCGGCAGGCTTGGAAATGACCTCCTTCGCGCCGAGTTCGAGCGCCGTGACCATCGCATCGGATCCGGCACCGACATGGCTCGAGCAGACCACGACCGGGATCGGGTGCTGCTGCATGATCTTGCGGAGGAACGTCAGGCCGTCCATCCCGGGAAGCTCAAGATCCAGCAGGATGACATCCGGCAATTCCGTACGCATCGTGCGTGCCGCGGCGAAGGCGTCGGGCACCGCAGCCATGACCTGAAGCGCGGGATCGCTTTCGACGATCACCTTGAACATCGCTCGGGCCGCAGCGGAGTCGTCCACGATCAGGACGCGGGTCGGGGTCGATGAGGATGCCGCGCGAATAGGCATGGTCAGGTCTTTCGAAAGATTGAAGGCGAATGCTGTTTCATCTGCGGGTGGTTGACCACCATCGACTCCGAATGGCCGACGATCAGGTAGCCATTGGGGCGCAGGTGGCTGACCATGCGCGCGATGACGGCCGACTGGTCCTCGGGTCCGAAGTAGATCAACACGTTGCGCAGAAAGATCACGTCCACGTCGCGGTCGACCGGATAGGTGCGATCCATCAGGTTGAGATGCATGAACTGAACCCGATCGCGCAGTTCCGGCACCAGCCGGGCGGTGCCGGCATGGGCGGGCGCTCGCCCGACCATCGTGTAGCGCGCCCGAAGCTCCGCCGGGACCGGAGAGAGCTGCTCGGCCGAGTAGATCGCGCGGCGAGCGCGGTCCAGCATCCTCTGCGAGATGTCCGTGCCCAGGATGGCGTAGGAGAAACGCTGGCCCGCACGCTGTGCTTCGGCAAGCACGATAGCTGTCGTGTAGGCTTCGGCGCCCTCGGAACTGGCGGCGCTCCAGATCTTCAGTCGCGGCGGATGTGGCGCTGCACGGCGGACCGCCTCGGGGACGATCTCTTGCACGAGCACGTCGAAATGCGTGGCCTCGCGGAAGAAGTCCGTCTTGTTCGTGGTCAGCAGGTCGATGACGAGAGGAAGCTCGTCCTCCAGCAGGCCATGGTCAAACAGCTGGGCAAGATAGCCTTCGAAGCCTGAAGCTCCGACTGCGGCAATCCTTGGCCGGAGGCGCGACTCGATCATCTGTCGGCGGTGAACGGGCAGCTGGATGCCCGTGCGGTTGCGGATCAGCTCCGAGAACCGCTGGTCGTGCGCCTGGCGGAGCACCTGGTTCATTGCAGTACACCCGAGCGCATGTCGGCGAGGCCCAGCCGGGAGGGATCCATCAGCCGATCGATGTCGAGCAGCGTGACGAAGGCTCCGTTCCGCTTGCCGATCCCCATGACGGCCGTGTCGGTCCAATTGAGCATGTCGGCGCTGCTCATGTGCTGCATGCGGCCATCGTCGAGCATGGTCACTTCGATCACGCGCTCGGTCTTGAGGCCGACCACATGACGTGCGGAAGCGGATTCCACCCAGGTGACGAGGATACGGCTGTGCCCCGTGTCTTCCGCCGGCGGCAGGCCGAGGAGGCTCCGCAGATCCACCACCGGCACGCCCGTGCCACGCACGTCGCAGAGACCCAGCAGATGCGCAGGTGCGTTCGGAAGCGGAGCAATCGGCCGCAGGTCCAGGATCTCCTGCACACGTTCCACCGGGAGCGCATAGAGCATCTCTCCTGCGGCGAACGTCACCACGGGCGGCGCTTCGGCGGGCCGGGCCTCTTCAGGCTGCGTCATGGCGGAGGAAGCCGTCATCGAGATCATCTCTGTTCTCCGGGTTCAAGGGCGAAGGCGAAGCCGCCCGGCAGGGTGTCGTGAAAGGCAGGCAAGGCACGGAACGGCCAGTGCCTGGCGGGCGAGTTGAGGACGCGCGGCCGCACGTGCAGGATATGTGCCAGCCCCCGCGTGGAAGCAGAGCGAAGCGCTTGCGGATGTCGTCCCCTCGTCCTCGGGGCGGACAGCAGGAGCCGCAGGCCTCCGCCAATGAAGGCGGCAGCGGACCACACCTTGATCTCGGGCTCCATCATCCCCACCGGTCGTCAGGCGACGGCAGGACCGGCCGCAGAGGCCTGTGCTGCAAAGATGTTGGAGAGGTGAGGAAGCACCAGGAGGCCCTTCTTCGTGCGGAAGACGCCCTGCACGAAGGAATGGGGCCAGCTGCTTCCCTTCGGGGGCAACGGCTCCATCGCGGTCCGCTCGAGTTCGGTCACTTCGAGCACCGCGTCCGCCGCTATGGCGACCACGATCGGCTCGCCGGCCAGCTCGACCTCGACGACCAGCATCTTGCTCGCCTCGGTCCTGGGTTCTTCGGCTATGCCGAAGGCGAAGCGGAGTTCGGCCAGAGGCACGACGGCGCCCCGCACGTTGATCACGCCCCAGACGGAGCGGTCGGCAGTGGGCACCCGCGTCACGGGCAAGGGATCCAGGATCTCGCGCAGGGCGGAGGCCGGGATCGCGAGCATCTGCCGCCCGAGACGCATGGTGACGACCGTCATGGGAGCAGCCGGTTTCAGTTCGACGATATTGGTCATGCCGCGGCCCCTCTGCGGTCTTCCACGCCCTGCCCGACGCCCGCCAGATGCGGAACGTCGAGGATCAGCGCAACTGTGCCGTCGCCCAGGATGGTCGCACCCGAGAAGGCACGAACTCCCGAATGAAGGCGAGACATCTGCTTGATGACGATCTGGTTCGTACCGATGATCCGGTCTACGACGGCGCCCGCACGGGTCTCGCCCGCGCGCACGATGACGACCGTCTGGAAGTCGCCAGGTCCGCCGGGACTAGAGAACATGCGGCGCAGGCGAACGAGCGGCACCAGCCGATCGCGCACATCGAGGAAGTCGGCGCTTCCGTCCTCCTCGATGCGATCGGCCGGAAGCTCGACGATCTCCTGCACCGCGGCCAGAGGAATGGAGAACCGTTCGCCCGCAACTTCGACCAGAAGGCCCTCGATGATGGCGAGGGTCAGCGGCAGACGCAGGGTGAAGGTGGTACCACGGCCTTCGACGGACTGGACCTCGATCGATCCGCGCAGGCTCTCGATGGTCTTCTTGACTACGTCCATGCCCACACCGCGGCCCGAGAGTTCCGTGATCGCCTCTGCCGTCGAGAAACCCGGCTCGAGGATCAGGGCGTTCATGGCGGCCTCGGTCAGGATCGCGTCGGCGCCGATGATGCCGTTGGCAATCGCCTTGTTGCGGATGCGCTCGCGGTTCAGGCCCCGCCCGTCGTCGCTGATGCGGATGACGACCTCGGCGCCGGAATATTCCGCCTCGAGCGTGATGCGTCCTTCCGCGGGCTTGCCCGCGGCAGCGCGATCGGCGGGGGATTCCAGCCCATGATCGACGGAATTGCGCAGCATGTGGACGATCGGATCGGCGAGCTGCTCGATCACCGTCTTGTCGAGTTCGGTGTCCTCTCCGTGGACGACGAAGCTCACCGGCTTGCCGACGGTCTCGGAGAGACCGTGGATCAGGCGGCGGAAGCGGCCGATCATCGAGCGCACCGGCACCATCCGGATGCGCATCGTGGTGTCACGCAGACCGGCGGCGAGCCGGCTGATCTCTTCCGCCGCGGCCATGAGGGCGGGGTCGCGGCTCTGATGGGCAAGTTGCAGGAGCCGCGCATCGGCGATCACTAGTTCACCGACGCGGTCCATCAGGTGATCGAGCCGCTCTGCGGCGACGCGCATGGTTGCGCCACCCTTGTCGCCGGTCGGAGCGTCTTCCGACGGTTTGCGGCCGGCAGGAGCCTTGGGCGCGGCGGCCGGCGCTGCAGCGGCCACCACCGGCGCCGCGGCCACCGCCTCGGGTTCTTCCAGACGAAGCTCTGCGTCGTTGAAGAGGAAGACGTTGTCGAGCGCGTCCCGCGAGACGCCATTGGGGAAGTGCATCGACCAGCCGATCATGCAGACTTCGGGATCCAGCGCATCGAGCGGCGGCACGCCCGAAAGATCCGCGCTGATGTCGGTCGCGCCGAGATCGCGCAGTTCCGACAGCAGCAGGTCAGGGCGGGCACCGAGGGCCAGTGAGTTGCCTGTCAGCCGGAACCACAGCCGGTGCGCGCCTTCCGGGGCGGCATCCCCTGCGGCAGCGGCAGGCGTCTCGTCGGTCGCATGACCGCTACCGCCCACGGCAGCCGCGAGTGCAGCGAGGATCGCCGGACGGCGGCCGGTCGGATCGGCCTCTTCGGCGAGGAAGCCGATGATTTCGTCCCGCGCGGAAAGGGCGAGACTTATGATCTCGGGCGTGACCGCGGCCTGGCCGGACCTGAGCAGGTCGAAGGCCGATTCGAAGGCATGCACGAAGGCCGCCATGTCGGCGAAGCCGAACATCGCGCCCGATCCCTTGATCGTGTGGAGGTCGCGGAACACCGCGTTGATCAGGTCGCGGTCTTCCGGCGAGTCGCTCAGATCCAAGAGGCCCCGTTCGAGGCTTTCAATCAGATCAGTCGCTTCCTGCCGGAAGACGGCCATCATGTCGTCGTCCATCATCCGAGCACCTTCTTGATGACTGCGAGCAATTGCGGCTGGGTGAAGGGCTTGACCATCCATCCCATCGCCCCTGCGTCACGGGCCTGTTGCTTGAGAGTGTCGGCGGAATCCGTGGACAAAAAGATAATGGGTTTGCCCTTGCTCTCGGGATGCTGCCGAAAGGCCCGGATGAAGCCCAGACCGTCGAGGTTCGGCATGTTCTGATCGGTGATGATCGCGTCGATCGGATGGCTGAGCGCCTTCTCCAGACCCTCGCGACCATCCGTGGCCTCGATCACCTGATAGCCCGCCTCACGGAGCGTCATGGCGACCATGCACCGGATGGACGGCGAATCGTCGACGGCGAGAACGGTCTTGCTCATGCCGCAGCCTCCGCCACGGCGTCGATCCCGAGGGCCGCGTATTGCGCCGACAGCGCGGCGCAATCCTGAGGCAGCACCAGCCGGCGCCCGAGAGCCGCCGCGGTGGCTGCGGCGGACACCAGAACCTGGACCACTGCCGCGTCGGCTCCGACCAGCGCGGAGGCGTCGACCTCGACATCGCCGGCCGCCAGAGCCTCCTTCAGCCGCGCCATCAGCCCGGGCGCATCCTGCAGGCGCAGGTCCCCGGACAGCGTGAATGCGTTCATCAGCTTCATCCCTTGCACTCGTCCAATTCCGGCAGGCAGACGCCTGAGGATCATCGGCTGGACGCTAGCGAAGGGAACGGCTCAAGACGTCCCGGGTTTATGGCGAAGGGGGCCTGTCTTGAGAAAGGTCATGCGGCCTTTGGTTGGCCTCACATCCTAAAGAAGGGGAAGCAACCGGGAGAAGAGCCGCCCTGAGTGCGCACGGTGCGCAGCGGCAGGGGACGCGGGTTAAGCCGGGCACGGCCGGCGGACCCGGTGGACCACCCGGCGATTCGGGTGCAGTCATGCACCCGCGGTCGATCATGGAGGGGCTGCATGGCGCCCAATGCGCGAACCGATGCCGCGCAGAAGCCTGGCTGCGTCAGGTCAGCCCTTGGCCTTTGCTTCGAGGGCCGCGAGCCGGGCGGAAAGCGCCTCGTTCTCCTCACGGGCCTTCTGGGCCATGGCACGCACCGCGTCGAACTCCTCACGCGTCACGAAATCGCGGTCGGCCATCCAGCGGTCGATGAAGCCCTTCATCGCCGTTTCAGCCTCGGTCCGGGCACCCTGGGCCACGCCCATGGCATTGGTCATGAGCTGCGACATGTCGTCGAAGAATTTGTTGCGGGTCTGCATTCGGTTACCTCCAGCGATCGGCCCTATATGGTCGTGCGCCACCCTGCGCGCAAGGTTGACTTCGCCGCAGCCGCGCCGGAAAAACCGGGCGAAAGGAAATCCGATGGCCTACATCCCCTTCCCGGACATCTCGCCGGAAATCTTCTCGATCGAGCTGTTCGGCGTGACCTTCGCGCTCCGCTGGTATGCCCTGGCCTACATCGCAGGCCTGCTCATCGGATGGCGACTGGTCCTGCGCATGATCCGCACGCCCCGGCTCTGGACGTCCGGTGCGCCAATGAACGAGGACCAGATCGAACGGCTCCTGACCTGGGTGATCCTCGGCGTGATCTTCGGCGGTCGGCTGGGCTTCGTGCTCTTCTACCAGCCCTCGCATTTCCTCGCCCATCCGCTGGACATCCTGAAGGTCTGGGAGGGCGGCATGTCCTTCCACGGCGGCTTTCTCGGCGTCATGGTCGCAATGGTTGCCTTCTGCCTGAAGGAGCGCATCCCGGTGCTGCCGGTGGCGGACCTTCTGGCCGCGGCGACGCCTCCGGGGCTCTTCCTGGGGCGGATCGCGAACTTCATCAATGCCGAGCTCTGGGGCCGACCGACCGGCCTGCCCTGGGGCGTGGCCTTCCCCGGCGAGGCGGCCCAGACCTGCCCCGGCATCGAGGGGATCTGCGCACGCCATCCCTCGCAACTCTACGAAGCCGCGCTTGAGGGGATCCTGCTCTTCGCCGTCCTCTCGGTTCTCGTCTGGCGGCGCGGCTGGCTGGGCAGACCCGGCGCGGTGGCGGGCGCCTTCCTCACGGGCTACGGCGCGACACGCTTCCTCGTCGAGTTCGTCCGGCAGCCCGACGCGCAATTCGTAAGCCCGGGCAACCCGCTGGGTCTCGCCTGGGAGATCGGCGGCTACGGTCTGACCATGGGGCAGATCCTCTCGCTGCCGATGATCCTCCTGGGCCTGTTCCTGATGATCCGCGCCCGGCGGGCGGCGTGACGGCGCTGGCCGACCTTCTCGCGCGCCGGATCGGGGCCACCGGGCCGATCACCGTGGCCGACTACATGGCGGAGTGCCTGCTGCACCCGGAGCATGGCTATTATTCCACGCGCGATCCGTTCGGCATCCGGGGCGACTTCACCACGGCGCCCGAGATCAGCCAGATGTTCGGCGAACTCCTGGGCCTCTGCCTCGCACAGGCCTGGCTTGACCAGGGCGCTCCGGCCCGGTTCACGCTGGCCGAACTGGGGCCGGGCCGCGGGACGCTGATGGCCGATCTGCTGCGGGCGACCCGTGGCGTGACGGGCTTTCATGACGCTGCCCGCCTGCAGCTTGTCGAGGCCTCGCCGACACTCCGCACGCTGCAGCGCCGGACACTGGGCGACCATCCGGCCCGGTGGCTGGACCACGCGGCAGAACTGCCCGACGGTCCGCTCTACCTGATTGCAAACGAGTTCTTCGACGCGCTGCCGATCCGGCAGTTCGTGCGCAGCGGCAGGGGCTGGCGCGAGCGCATGGTCGGGCTTGCGGAGGGCACGCTGGGATTTGGCCTGGGTCCGGAAACCGGGCTGGCGCCGCTCGCGCATCGCCTCGCGGACACCGCACCGGGGGAAATCGTCGAACTCTGCCCGGCCGCGGC
The DNA here is from genome assembly GCF_052244495.1 of Rhodobacter sp. NSM. NCBI lineage: Bacteria > Pseudomonadati > Pseudomonadota > Alphaproteobacteria > Rhodobacterales > Rhodobacter > Rhodobacter sp. NSM. The sequence continues at coordinate 23,187 of NZ_JBQPXH010000014.1, read as the reverse complement.
CCCGATCATGGAGGAGATCGCGCGGCGCATCTCCGGCCATGGCGGGCTGGCGCTTGCGGTCGACTACGGTGGATGGCACTCGCGCGGCGACACACTGCAGGCGCTCCGCGGCCATCGCCGGGACGATCCGCTGGCAGCGCCGGGCGAGGCGGATCTGACGGCGCATGTGGACTTCGAGGCGCTGGCGCTGGCCGCCGCCCCCTGCGCCACGGCCTTCACCACCCAGGGCGAGTTTCTGTCGGGTCTCGGCATCGGCAGCAGGACCGAGCGGCTTTCGCAGGCACTCGACGGAGACGCGCTCGCCAGCCATCTCGCTGCATCTCACCGCTTGACCGATGCCGCCGAAATGGGAAGGCTCTTCAAGGTGCTCGCGGTGTTCCCGCCGCAGGGTCCGCCGCCCGCAGGATTTGCCATATGATCGAACTCGTTACGGCCGACGCTCTGGCACCCCTCCGCCACGGGTTCTTCACCCGGAAGGGAGGGGCCTCCTCGGGGATCTTCGCAGGCCTGAACTGCGGCCCCGGATCCTCAGATCTCGCCGAGGTCGTGACGATCAATCGCGCGCGTGTGGCGGAAGCGATGGGCGTGGCCCCGGACCATCTGGTGACGGTGGACCAGGTGCATTCGCCCGACGTGCTGCATGTGACGGGACCGGTGGCGAACCGACCGAAGGCCGATGCGCTGGTGACGACGACACCCGGGCTCGCCATCGCGGTGCTGACGGCCGATTGCCAGCCGGTGCTGATGGCCGATGCCGAGGCCGGCGTGGTCGCTGCCGCCCATGCAGGCTGGCGCGGGACGCGGTCCGGCGTGCTCGAGGCGACGGTCGAGGCGATGGAGGGGCTCGGCGCCCGGCGCGAGCGGATCGCTGCGGTGATCGGGCCCACCATCAGCCAGCGCGCCTACGAGGTCGGTCCCGAATTCGTCGAGGAATTCCTGGACGAGGATCCGGAGAGTGCCCGCTTCTTCGCCCAGGGCAACGGCGACCGCGCGCTCTTCGACCTGCCGGCCTTCGGTCTCGCCCGGTTGCGCGCGGCCGGAGTGGGGCATGCCGAATGGACCCGCCACTGCACCTACCACGATCCGGATCGGTTCTTCTCCTACAGACGCACCACCCATGCGGGCGAGGCCGACTACGGCCGGCTCATCTCGGCGATCCGGCTCTGAGGCAGGTGCGCCCCGCGATGAACGGCCGGGTCGGCCGCCCTCACGCCGCAAGAAGCGGAGCGCATCTCTGCGGCATCGTGTCTGCACAATTAGCGGGCGGCGCTGCGCCTTCTGACCCGAAAGCAGCGGCTCAATGGCCTTGTGCTCACGCTCTACCTGCGGATCACCGGGGAGAGCACGGACCAATGTCCGGTCCGGATCCGCTCCTGCCCGGACGCGCTCTCTCAGGCGCTGCGCTGCAGCCGTGCCTCGAGCACGTCGAAGGGCACGCCAGGCTCGTCCTTCGCGCAGCGGATCACGAGGCTCGTCTTGACCGAGGCCACGTTCTCGGCTGCCGTCAGCTCCTGCGTGAGAAAGCTCTGGAAGCTTGGCAGATCGGGGGCCACGCATTTCAGGATGAAGTCGATCTCGCCGTTCAGCATGTGGCACTCGCGCACGAGGGGCCAGGACCGGCAGCGTCCCTCGAAGGTGGAAAGATCCGCCTCGGCCTGACTGTGGAGCCTCACCATGGCGAAGACCTGCACCTCGAAGCCGAGTTCGCGCGGGTCGATGTCGGCGTGATAGCCCCGGATGTAGCCCGCCTCCTCGAGCGTGCGCACGCGCCTCAGGCAGGGCGGTGCAGAGATCCCGACGCGCTTGGCCAGTTCCACGTTGGTCATCCGGCCGTCGCCCTGGAGCTCCGCCAGGATATGACGGTCGATGGGGTCCAGTTTCGATCCGGCCATGAAGCTCTCCTTGCTGCCGGGGGATTCTAAAGGCTCCCGATGCCCTGCGCAATAATGTTTCGCGCACGCATCAAAAAGCGCCGGACCATTGCGGAAAACCGGCATATCACGCAATCCCTTCAGCACAATCCTGCGGTCGGGGAAGCGGCGGATTGGGGACTTCCGGCCCGCTGCGCCAGGTCCTATATGAGGCGCCGGGAAAAGACCATGAGGGGCAGGGCATGTCGGAGACGCGGCACACGAGGGTTCTGATCATCGGCTCGGGACCGGCCGGCTACACGGCGGCCGTCTATGCGGCGCGGGCGATGCTGAACCCGCTGCTGATCCAGGGGCTGCAGCCCGGAGGCCAGCTCACCATCACCACCGACGTCGAGAACTGGCCCGGCGACCGCGAAGTTCAGGGGCCGGACCTGATGGTGCGGATGGAAGAGCATGCCCGCGCCATGGGGGCCGAGGTGATCTCGGACTACATCTCGTCGCTAGACCTCTCGCAGCGGCCCTTCGTGGCCCAGGCCGACAGCGGCATGACCTATACGGCCGATGCGGTGATCCTCGCCACCGGGGCGCAGGCGCGCTGGCTGGGCCTGCCGACCGAGGAGAAGTTCAAGGGCTTCGGCGTCTCGGCCTGCGCCACCTGCGACGGCTTCTTCTATCGTGGCAAGGAGGTCGTCGTGGCGGGCGGCGGCAACACGGCCGTCGAGGAGGCGCTGTTCCTCACCAACTTCGCGACCAAGGTGACGCTGGTCCACCGCCGCGACAGCCTGCGTGCCGAGAAGATCATGCAGGACCGGCTGTTCCGCAATCCGAAGATCGAGGTGTTGTGGAACCACACGATCGACGAGGTGAAGGGGACAGAGGCGCCCCTCGGCGTGACCGGCGTCGTCGCGAAGAACGTCCTCACCGGCGAAAGCACTGAGGTGCCCTGCGCGGGGTTCTTCGTGGCCATCGGCCATGCGCCGGCCAGCGAACTGGTCAGGGATCAGCTCGAGCTGCACAACGGCGGCTATGTGAAGGTCGAACCCGGCTCGACCCGGACCTCGATCCCCGGTGTCTTCGCCGCGGGCGATTTGACCGACCACGTCTATCGCCAGGCCGTCACCTCTGCCGGCATGGGCTGCATGGCGGCGCTCGACGCGGAACATTTCCTCGCCGGGGAATAGGCGCGGCGGCACATACTCCGGGAAGGGGCGGCAAGATCGGACGACTGTTTGCCGCTTCCGCCGGATGGTGGCATTTTCGCCTTATTCGACTGCCGTTCCCTGCTCCGAGCTTGAACCGCTGCGGAGCACGGGATAAGCCCCCCGCGAAACCGGGGCAGCCCGGTGCCCTTTCCCGCAGAGGCAGTCGCTCATGTCCCTTTCGAACCACGCTCCCGTTCCAGAACTCTACGTTTCCTACGACTCCGCGCAGAAGCTGAAGGCGGATGCCGGCAATCTTCCCTCGTGGGACCTGACGCAGCGCCAGATCTGCGATCTCGAGCTTCTGATGAACGGCGGCTTCCACCCGCTGAAGGGCTTCCTGACCGAAGCCGACTATGACGGCGTGGTCGAGGACATGCGCCTTGCCGATGGCCGCCTCTGGCCGATGCCGGTCACGCTGGACGTGTCCGAGAAGTTCGCCGAGACGGTCGAGCCGGGGCAGGACATCGCGCTGCGCGACGCGGAGGGCGTGATCCTCGCCATCCTGTCGGTCACCGACAAGTGGATCCCGAACAAGGATCGCGAGGCCGAGAAGGTCTTCGGCGCCAACGACCTCGCGCATCCGGCGGTGAACTACCTGCACAACACGGCCGGCAAGGTCTACCTCGGCGGCCCGATCACCGGCATCCAGCAGCCGGTGCACTATGACTTCAAGGCCCGCCGCGATACCCCGAACGAGCTGCGCGCCTTCTTCCGCAAGATGGGCTGGAGCCGCGTCGTGGCCTTCCAGACGCGCAACCCGCTCCACCGCGCGCACCAGGAATTGACCTTCCGCGCTGCCCGCGAGGCGCAGGCGAACCTGCTGATCCACCCGGTCGTCGGCATGACGAAGCCCGGCGACATCGACCATTTCACCCGCGTCCGCTGCTACGAGGCGGTGCTGCACCAGTATCCGGCCTCGACCACCACGATGTCGCTTTTGAACCTCGCCATGCGCATGGCAGGCCCGCGCGAGGCGGTCTGGCACGGGATCATCCGCAAGAACCACGGCTGCACGCACATGATCGTCGGTCGCGATCACGCCGGCCCCGGCAAGAACTCCGAGGGCAAGGACTTCTACGGCCCCTATGACGCGCAGGCGCTGTTCAAGGAGCACGCCGCCGAAATCGGCATCGAGATGGTCGATTTCAAGCAGATGGTCTACGTCCAGGAAAAGGCCCAGTACTTCCCCGTGGACGAGGTGCCGGAAGGTTCGACCGTCCTCGACATCTCGGGCACCGAGCTGCGCCGCCGCCTCCGCGAGGGGCTGGAGATCCCGGACTGGTTCTCGTTCCCGGATGTCGTGCAGGAACTGCGCCGCACCTCGCCCGCGCGCGCGAAGCAGGGCTTCACGGTGTTCTTCACCGGCCTTTCCGGCTCTGGCAAGTCCACCATCGCCAACGCGCTGATGGTCAAGCTGATGGAGATGGGCGGCCGCCCGGTGACGCTCCTTGACGGCGACGTGGTGCGCAAGCACCTCTCCTCGGAACTCGGCTTCTCGAAGGAGCACCGCGACATCAACATCAAGCGGATCGGCTATGTCGCCTCCGAGATCTCGAAGAACGGCGGCATCGCCATCTGCGCGCCGATCGCGCCCTATACCGCGACCCGCCGCGCCGTGCGCGAGATGATCGAGGCCTTCGGCGCCTTCATCGAGGTCCACGTCGCGACACCGATCGAGGAATGCGAGCGGCGCGACCGCAAGGGCCTCTACAAGCTGGCCCGCGAGGGGAAGATCAAGGAATTCACCGGGATCTCAGACCCCTACGAAGTGCCCGCGAAGGCCGAACTCGTGGTGGACACGACCAACGTCGACGTGGACCACTGCGCGCACCAGGTCATCCTGAAGCTCGAACAGATGGGCCTGATCCGCGGCTGAGGTCCCACGACTGCGGCAAGAAGGGGCGCCTGCTGGCGCCCCTTTTCCTTTTCCGAATAAGGCTTGGCGCCGCGGCGACACCCCATCGCGCAGAGCGAAGCTTCAGCGCGCCCGCATCATCCGCAGAAGCAGCCGGTCCTTCAGGACATATTGATGGAAGAGTGCCGAGAGCGCGTGCAGCACGGCGAGCAGCATGATCGCATTCGCGCCGATCACATGCGGCCCCGCGGCCCAGCCCTGCCCGCCGCCCCATGCCGTCATGCCGAGGACAGGCACCAGCACCGTGAGCAGGTAGAGCAGACCCTGCAGACCTGCCGCCACCTTGTCGCCGGGCGTCGGACCCTTCTCGGGAGCGCCCGAGATGAAGCGCGCGCCGATCCGGACCAGCGTCAGCACCAGCACGAGGATGCCGACGATCACGTGGAGGTAGTGTCCCACGCCGGCGGGCTCGGCGCCTTCGCGCACCGCATCGAAGGCGCGCTCCATCGTCTCGCCGAAAAGGTAGTTGAAGAGAACGAGCCCCGCGACCGCCCAGTGAAGGGAGATCTGAAGCTTGGTATATCCCGGGTCTTGCGTCATCGCCTCACCTGACTTTGCCTGGCACAGCGGAGCCGGAGGCGCCGTCGCCTCCTTCGTCCGAAGCCTGAAGGCTGCCACAGGACGATCCGAACGGAAGAGGCCTTGATGTCGCGGAAGGCGAAGCGGGCGGCGGAGCGCCTGCACGATTGCGGTGCACGGGACGCATGCACGACGCAGGGGCGGACGATCGTGGCGGTTCAAATGCGGCAGCGTCCGCCGTTCAGGAATGGACCGGATCCGTCACGGCACCGATCCCGCATCCCTGTTCATGCAAACCCGAACCTGCCCGCCTCACCCGCAGCAAGGAAGCGTCGAGGTCACACCGCCACGCAGAGAACCCCCGCGGCGGATGAGGCAAAAGCCCGACCGCAAAGAGGCAGCCGACGGAGAAACCTGCTGCCACCCACCTGGACTGACGCGGCCCCTGCGCCGCGTGCCATCAGTGCACGTTGACCGGCGCGAGGTCGTTCTGGCGGGCCAGAATGAAAGCGAGATGCCGGTCGCGCACCAGCGCGAGCCGTTCGCCATCGGCATCGTGGAGCGCGTAGACATGGTCGAGACCCCGAGCCATCGACTGCACGTCCTCGGGCAGTTCTGCGACGGAGACCGGACGGACATAGACCAGCCGGCCGTTGCCCTCGGGAAAGTCGAATGGCGTGTTCATTGCTCGGCTCCTTCCTCCAGTGCACGTCTGCCGCCGATCGGAATGGTCTGGACCACCGGTTGCGGCACCTGCCGCCGGAGATCGATGTGCAGAAGTCCATGTTCCATGTTCGCCCCGGCCACCTCGACCCCATCCGCCAGCACGAAGCTGCGCTGGAAGGCGCGCGAGGCGATGCCGCGGTGCAGGAACACGCGCTCGGCCGGCTCCTCGCCCTGACGTCCGCGCACGACCAGTTGCCGGTCCTCGACGGTGATGGCGATGTCATCCTCGCGGAAGCCGGCGACGGCCAGCGTGATGCGGTAGGCATTCTCGGCCACGGCCTCGATGTTGAAGGGCGGGTAGCCCTCGCTCGCCGTCTTCGCCGTGCGCTCCACCAGCCGCTCGAGCTGTTCGAAGCCGAGAAGGAACGGGTGGCCTCCGAAAGTCAGTTTCGTCATTCCGTCATGTCCTTGCAGAAGCGACATTATCGCGCGGAACCCCTGCGGGCATCCCACTGTCGGAATATGGGCGGGTGGCAAGGGTGTTGCAAGGGCGCACCGGTCGGCGAGCGCCCCTGCCCCGCGCCGATCCTCGCCGGCTGCCGCCATCGCCGGAATTTGCACATCCGATGCCGGCGAGGCCGCAAGCCGTCGCAGGAAGGGTGGCGTGCCGGTTGCCTTCACACCGCCTTTCGCAGGCCGGGAAGCCTCTGCTTCGCCCGGCTCAGGCATGACAGGGAGGAATGATGCGCATCCAGCGCGCCTGTCACGCAGGATTCTTCCCGCAGGCGCCCACGATCTGTATTATCAATCCACGGCGACTCATCCAAAACGCAACGGGCGAACTATCCCGACAGGTCAAGATTCATGAATGCGTCCCCCGAACTGAGCTTCGAAGACATGCTGCGCATCCGGCTGGAGGTGCTCCGGCGCGAGCACCGGGATCTGGACGAAGCGATCACCGCGCTTGAGGCCGGTGGCCGCGGCGACCAGCTGACCCTGAGGCGGCTGAAGAAGCAGAAGCTGGCCCTCAAGGACCAGATCGTGAAGATCGAGGACCAGCTCATCCCCGACATCATCGCCTGACGGCGCCGGGCCGGAGGGCAGCGACCGCGGGACGACACTGCCGGCCGCAAACGGGGCGCGGCACCCGCCGCAGCACAAGACCTTGGCGCCACCTGCGGAGGCTCGGCGAACGGATTTGCCGGTGTCGAAGCCCTGCCGGCCCGTGCGAGGGGAAGAGGCAAGCACCGGCCGCACGACCCGGCGCTCCGCAGGCGAGGAGTGCGCAGCCGCCGCTTGCCCCTCCTTTGCCGCTGGCTATAGTGCGCGCTTCAAGGCAGAGCGGGGATGTCGCAAATGGCGGTTGACGTTGGGATCATCATGGGCAGCCAATCGGACTGGGCCACGATGAAGGAGGCGGCGGCCATTCTGGACGAGCTGGGGATCGGCTACGAGACGAAGATCGTCTCGGCGCACCGTACGCCCGACCGCCTCTGGGACTACGGCAAGACCGCCGTCGGCCGCGGTCTCAAGGTCATCATCGCGGGCGCGGGCGGGGCTGCCCACCTGCCGGGAATGATGGCGTCGAAGACCCGCGTGCCGGTGATCGGCGTGCCCGTCCAGACCAAGGCGCTTTCCGGGGTCGACAGCCTCTATTCCATCGTCCAGATGCCCAAGGGCTTCCCGGTCGCCACCATGGCCATCGGCAGCGCCGGGGCCGCGAATGCCGGGCTGATGGCCGCGGGCATCCTCGCCGTCTCCGATCCCGCACTCGGCCAGAGGCTCGACGCCTGGCGCGAAGCCCTCTCCGCCTCCATCCCCGAGGAACCCTCCGATGTCTGACCGCCTGCACCCCGGATCCACCATCGGCATCCTCGGCGGCGGGCAGCTCGGACGGATGCTCTCGGTCGCGGCCTCGCGGCTGGGCTTCCGAACCCATATCTTCGAGCCGGGCGCCAACCCACCCGCCGCTGACGTGGCCCATGCGGTGACGACCGCGCCCTACGAGGACGAGGAGGCGCTCCGCGCCTTCGCCGCCTCCGTCGACGTCATCACCTACGAGTTCGAGAACATCCCCACCTCGGCGCTCGACCTTCTCGAGGCGCTGAAGCCGATCCATCCGAACCGCCGCGCCCTCGCCATCAGTCAGGACCGGCTGGAGGAGAAGGGCTTTCTCACCTCGCTCGGCCTCGCCGTGGCCCCCTACCGGCCGGTCTCCACCCGCGAGGACCTCGATGCCGCGATCCACGGCATCGGCACGCCCGCGATCCTGAAGACCACGCGGCTCGGTTACGACGGCAAGGGGCAGGCCCGGATCATGGAGCCAGACGACGCGGCCGAGGCCCTCGCCGCCATGGCGGGCCAGCCTGCCGTGCTGGAAGGCTTCGTGCGCTTCAACCACGAGGTCTCGGTGATCGCGGCCCGCGGGCGGGACGGCTCGGTCGCGGTCTACGAGCCGGGCGAGAACGTCCACCTCTCGGGCATCCTGCACACCACGACGGTGCCCGCGCGGCTCACGCCCTCGCAGCGCACCGATGCGGTGCTGCTGGCGGGCCGCATCCTCAATGCGCTCGATTACGTGGGCGTCATGGGCGTCGAACTCTTCGTCACGCCCGAGGCGCTCCTCGTGAACGAAATCGCGCCGCGTGTGCACAATTCGGGTCACTGGACACAGAACGGCTGCACGGTGGACCAGTTCGAGCAGCACATCCGCGCCGTGGCCGGCTGGCCGCTGGGCGACGGCTCTCGCTTTGCCGATGTCGAGATGGAGAACCTGATCGGGCATGACGTGGCCCGCATCCCGGCCCTTTCGCTCGAGAAGCACACGGCGATCCACCTCTACGGCAAGGCCGAGGCCCGCCCGGGCCGCAAGATGGGCCATGTGAACCGCGTCCTGCGCCCGGTGGACGGGGCATGATCGAGGCCGTGACCCGGACGGCCGGCGTGCTCGACGGGCGGATCGCGGCCTTCCTCGCGCGGGAGGCGGATGCCTTCAAGCGCGCAAATCCCCGCTCGCGCGCAGCCCTTCAGAGCGGCGCGGCCGCCTGGCTCGGCGGCGTGCCGATGCACTGGATGAAGGACTGGCCCTCGCCCTTTCCTCTCGTGGCAGCGAAGGCGAGGGACGCGCGGCTGACCGATCTCGACGGGCACGACCTCGACGACTTCTGCCTTGGCGACACCGGGTCGATGTTCGGCCATTCGCCGGCGCCGGTCGCGAGGGCGATCCGGCGGCAGGCGCGGCAGGGGCTGACCTACATGCTGCCGACAAAGGCCGCCTTCGAGGCGGCGCGCCTGCTCTGCCGCACGTTCGGCGACTTCCGCTGGCAGGTGGCGATGACGGCGACCGACGCCAACCGCTTCGCGCTCCGCGTGGCGCGGGCGGTGACGGGCCGGCCGAAGGTGCTGGTCTTCAACGGCTGCTATCACGGAACGGTCGATGAGACGATGGTGCGGCTCGACGGAGGTCGCACCGTGCCGCGGCCGGGGCTGGTGGGACCGGGAGCGGATCCAGCAGCGCAGGCCGTCGCCGTCGAGTTCAACGACATTTCCGGCGTCGAGGCCGCGCTTGCCTCCGGCGAGATTGCGGCGATCCTGACCGAGCCCGTGATGACCAATTCCTGCATGGTCCTGCCGGAGGCCGGGTTCCACGACGCCTTGCGCACCCTCTCGCGGCGCCATGGGACGCTGCTGATCCTCGACGAGACGCACACGCTGTCCTCCGGACATGGCGGATACGGGCGGGTCCACAGCCTCTCTCCCGACATCCTCGTGGTCGGCAAATGCGTGGCGGGCGGCATGCCCGCGGCCGTGTGGGGCCTGACGGAAGAGGTGGCGGATCGCTTCGCCGCCTGTGACGCCACCCGGCCCGAGGGCCACAGCGGCATGGGCACGACGCTGTCGGCGAACCCGATGCAGTTCGCCTGCCTTTGCGCGACGCTCTCCGAGGTCATGACGCCTGAGGCCTACGCCCGGATGGAGAAGGGTGCGGACCGGCTCGCGACCGGCCTTGCCGCCACGATTTCCCGGGTCGAGGCGCCCTGGCATGTCGTCCGCGTCGGTGCACGGGTCGAGGTCATTTGCGCGCCCGGCCCACTCCGCAATGGGGCCGAGGCCGCCGAAGCCCATCATCCCCGCCTCGAGGGTGCTCTGCATCTGGGCCTTCTGAACCGGGGAGCCCTGATCGCGCCTTTCCACAACATGATGCTGGTGAGCCCCGCCACGAGGCGGCGCCAGATCGACCGCCTGAACGCCGCCTTCGATTCAATCCTGACCGAGCTCTTCGCGTGACCGTAACGATGACCGACATTCCCAGCCCCTCCGGCTCCACCCTCGCCGAGGCCGAGGCCTTCCTCAGCCAGCACCCCGGGATCGAGGCCTTCGATATCATCCTGCACGACGCCAACGGCATCGGCCGCGGCAAGATCATCCGCCGGCACGAGCTGCTGTCGCTCTACAAGGGCGGGCGGCACCTGCCGATCTCGATCCTCGGCCTCGACATCTGCGGCGAGGACGTGCACGAGACCGGCCTGATCTGGGACCAGGGAGACGGCGACCTGCGTGCCTGGCCCGTTCCGGGCACGCTGGTGCCGCTGCATGGCACTACCCCGCCGCGCGGCGAGGTCTTCATGTGCATGTATGACCTCGAAGGCCGCCCCATGAGCTCGGATCCGCGCCACGCGCTGGCACGGCAGGTCGAGGCGCTGGGATCCCTCGGCCTCTTCCCCACCGCCGCCTTCGAACTCGAGTTCTTCCTGCTCGCCAACGATCGCGGACCGGACGGCCGGGTGCAGCCCGCGGCCGACGTGCTCGACGGGCGCCGGAGCGCGAAGACGGAAGTCTATTCGGTCGACCACCTGCACGGGATGATGCCGCTCTTCTCCGACATCTACGCCGGCGCCGAGAAGGCGGGCATCCGGGCCGAAACGGTCATCTCGGAATATGCCCCCGGCCAGTACGAACTCACGCTGCACTACCGGACGGACATCCTGCAGGCTGCCGACGACCTGATGCGGCTGAAGCGGATCGTGCGCGCGCAGGCGCGGCGGCACGGCGTCACCGCCTGCTTCATGGCGAAGCCGGTCGAAAGCTACGCCGGCTCGGGGATGCATCTCCATGTCTCGCTCTGCGACCGCGAGGGGCGCAACATCTTCGTCGAGGAGACCGAGGGCCAGTGGTCGCGCCCGATCCTCCACGCGCTCGGCGGCCTGCGCGAGACGATGGGCGAGTCGATGCTGGTCTTTGCGCCGCACGCCAATTCCTGGCGGCGCTTCGCGAGCCAGAGCTACGCGCCGGTCTCGCCGAGCTGGGGGGTGAACAACCGTTCGGTGGCGCTGCGCATCCCGGCGGGTGACATTCGCGCCCGGCGGATCGAGCACCGCCCGGCGGGGGTGGACGCCAATCCCTATCTCGTGGCGGCGACAGTCCTTGCCGGTATCCGCCGCGGGCTTGAACAGCAGATCGACCCGGGCCCCGAGACCACGGGCAACGGCTACGAGGGTGCGGACGACACCCAGCCAATCCCGACCTGCTGGCGCAGCGCGATCGCGGCGGCCGAGCATTCGGCCTTCCTGCGCGAGGCGCTGGGGCCCGACATGCACCGGACCTTCACCGCGATCAAGGCCGCCGAATACGCCCGCGTGGCCCGCACGATCCCGGACGTGGACTACGACCTCTACCTTCACTCGGTCTGAGCCGGTCTCTGCCTCCGCGCCCGCGTCCTCATGGGCGCCGCGGAGCACCGGCGCATGCTGGATCGGCGGAGCGGCCTGATCTAGGGTGGATGCATGGCTGCGCGACACGACTCCGATCTTCGGCGGGCGGCTCCCGCCCCGACGCTGTGGCAAAGGCTGCGCCTCCCTGCCGCGGTTTTCGTCGTCCTCGCCGGGGCCACCGCGATCATCGCCCTCGCCTTCGATGCGCGCCAACGCTTCGAGCGGCTGGACCAGATCGTGACCGACTCGGTCGAGACGGAACTGGCCGACCTCGACATGGACGTTTCTCGCCTGGCCCTTGCGCTCGAGGACGGCCGCGAGGAAAACCTCCGCACGCTGCGCGAGATGCTCGGCCAGTACCGGGTGGACCTCGGCGAACTCGATGGGGCCCTGGCACATGCGGACTTCCTCTGGGAGCCGAGCTATGCCGACGACATCGCGCTGCTGCACCGGTTCGCTCAGGAAACGACGGGCCTTCCCACGGCACCCGACGCGACCGTTCGGGCGGCCATCCCCAGCCTGACCGAGGCCCTGCCCGAGATACAGAGGGTGATGGCACGGCTCTTCGACCGGGCGCGCCGCGACCGCGAGGACCGCAACACCGAGAATCGCGAAGTCATTGCCGACTCGATCCTGCGGCTCGTCTCGCTGACGATCGCCCTCGTTCTGATGCTCTCGGCCGGATCGCTGCAGCTCCTCCGGCTTTACCTGCGATCGCGCGAACAGGCGGATGCGGCCAGACGCGCGAGTGCCCGGCTAGAGGCGATCTTCCGCATCTCGGGGGATGCCATCCTCGTCACGAACTGGAGCGGGCGCGTGATCGACTGCAACCGCGCGGCGCTTGCCATCTTCGGTCACCAGCGCGACCGGCTGTGTGGCGCCGACGCGATGGAACTGCTCTTCCCTGCCGAGTTGCAGGGGCGCCAGCGGATGAAGGTGGTCGACTCGCTCCAGGCCTCGGACCCGCGGATCGACGGGCCGCTCCGGCTCGAACTCGAGGCGGTCCATGCCGATGGCACGCGCTTTCCGGTGGAGGTCTCGCTGGCCGCCGCGCGTGTGGATGGCGGCGACATCATCGTGGCACTGATGCGGGACATCTCGGCTCGCCGCCGCGCCGAGCGCGAACTGACCGAGGCGCGCGACAGGGCCCTCGCGGGCGAGCAGGCGAAGGCCGACTTCCTCGCGGTGATGACCCACGAGATGCGCACACCGCTGAACGGACTCGCGGGATCCATCGAGCTTCTCGCCCAGACGGGGCTCGACACGCGGCAGCGCGAACTTGTCTCGGTTCTGCGCGCCTCGGCCGAGATCCTGCTCGATCACGTCAACTCCGTGCTCGACATCGCCCGTTCCGAGGCGAGGCCCTCCGACTCGGAGATGGTCGACTTCGATCTCGAGCGGCTGGTCGAGGAGAGCATCGCCAACCAGTCGGGCTTCGCGGCAGTCGTCGGCAACCGGATCGACCTGCGCCAGTTGACCGGCCCCATCGGCCTCGTGAACGGAGAGCCGGCGCGGGTGCGTCAGGTGCTGCTCAACCTGTTGAACAACGCGATCAAGTTCACCCGGAACGGCCGGATCGTGGTCGAGACGGAACTGCGCGACGAGACGATCCTGATCCGTGTGCTCGACACGGGGCTGGGCATTGCGCCCGAGAACCAGGAGAGGATCTTCGACGACTTCGTCACCCTTGATGCGAGCTACGAGCGGCGGTCGGGGGGAACAGGCCTTGGCCTCGGGATCGCGCGCCGCCTCGCGCGGATCATGGGCGGCGACATCACGGTCGAAAGCACCGTGGGCCGCGGCAGCCGGTTCACGCTCCGCCTGCCGCTGCAGCGGGCGCGCGGCGTCGATCCGCGCCCAGCCGAAGCGCCGGAAGGCCCGCTCTCCGTCCTGCTGATCGAGGACAACGACATCAACCGGTTCATCGCGCAGAACTTCCTCGAGAGCGCGGGGCACCGCGTGGCGACCGCCCGCAGCGGGATCGAGGGGCTGACCGCCGCGCAGGCCCGGCATTTCGATGTGATCCTGACGGACATCAGCATGCCGGGCCTCGACGGGCTGCAGGTGGCGCGCCGTATCCGCGATGGAGGCGGGCCAAGCGCGGCCTCGCGCATCCTTGCCGTGACGGCGCATTCCCTGGCCGCCGCGCCCGAGGCGCTCAGGCTGGCGGGAATAGACGACTGCCTGGAGAAGCCGGTGGGGCGGGACGCGCTGCTCCGCCTGCTGCGCCGCCCGGCCGAAGCCGCTCTTCCGCCGCCGCCCGAAGCACTCGATACGGGGCGCCTCCGCGACCTCGAGGGGCAGATCGGCACGGCAGCGCTTGCGGCGTTGATCCGGCAGATGATCCAGGACGGCGAAGCCATCCTCGCCCGCCTTCAGGCGCTCGGGCCCGAACCCGCGCCCGAGGAAGCGCGCCGTCTGGTCCACCAGATGGCCGGTGCCGTCTCGACCTTCGGCACCGGCCCGCTTCACCGGGGCCTCCGCCAGTTGCAGGAGTCGCTGCGCAGCGGCGCCTCGGCCGCGGCCCACCTTGAGGCGCTGCCCCGTCTCTGGACCCGCATGCGTTCCGCTCTGGAAGAGGCGCTGCAGGGGCTTCCGCAGGAGACCGAGGCTCCGCGCCTGACCAGGAGCGGATCACCCGCCTGAGATCACGCCGAGAGACGGGTGATCGCGCGCGCGATCAGCGCCGGCACACGGGGATCGAGACCGACCGGCTCGAGCACCCGGCCCCGGAACCGCGCCTCTGACAGGGCGTCGGGGAGGTCGCCCGCCACATGACCGCCCCGCGCGGCGAAGAAGGGCAGACACAAGGCGTCCGGCATTCCGGCCGCCACCTCGACGATCCTCGGCTCCTGCTCGATGAAGGCGGCCTCGCACGGGATCCCGGTCTCGCTGGCGAGCCGAAGGGCCATCCGGCGCGCCACGTCCGAGGGCGCCTTGCTGCGGAAGGAGCCGTGGGCCGCCAGAAGGATCGCGGGCGCCGGGGTCTCGGCCAGCGCCTCGCGCGCAAGGGCCACCGTCAGGTCCTCCACCGCCGGATCGGTGCCGAACGGATCCGCAATGCGCCAGTCGCCGCCGCCCGCACTGGCCAGCTGCCGGGGCAGGTTCGTCAGGGTGAACCAGCCGCCCGCCATGAAGAGCGGATAGACGATGCCCGGCGCGCCGGCCGCGGACACCTCGCGCGCGAGAGCGCCGGCCTCGGCCAGCGTCGCCGACCTGACGCGCCAGCCCGGAAGCTGCAGTGCCACGGCCGCGGCCAGAGCCTCGATCTCGGCCGCCGCCGGGCGGGGATCCGAGGGCTGTCCATGCGCAACGATCAGCGCCGTCGTTCCGCCTTGCTCCATCCTGATCCTCCTGTCGGTCACCGACGCGATTGGGACAAGATTCGCCCCGATCCGCAAGCCGCAGCCGTCGTGGAATTCTCACGAATGCGCCAGGCGGCAGTCGCTGCCGCAAGGACGCGAGACCCGCCGCGCAAAAAGATGATCTCAGGTATATGTTGACGCACCCCCCCGCCCGATCCTTGACTCGCGATGGGCCGGAACCGATGCTTGTCGCCATCGTGCGAGTATGGCGGAAGCGGGTGGGATGGTCGTTCAGCGACGGTCGGACATTCTCCTTCGCCCTTGAGATCAGGGATCGGCCGGAACGGCCGCTGACGGATCGCCGACGAGGGACGCCGGCGCCGGATGCTTCGGAGGACGGTGTCCTCCGCGGCAAGGGAACGCTCGGGGAGCAGCAGGACAGGAACCGGAAGACGAATTGACGCAGGTCGTGGCCTGCGTCGTCGGCACGCTTGTTTCCGTTTCTGCACGGCATTAAGGGGCGAGGGATGGCAAAGAAACTCGAGGTGAACGTCGCGATGGCGGACTCGGATCTGATTTCTTGCTGTTACCGCAGCGAGGCCTCTCCAAGACTGGCGCTGAGCGACATCCTCGACATCGTCGAGATTTCCCGCGCGCGCAACGCCCGGATGCAGGTCACCGGCGTCCTCTTCTTCGCTGACAATCATTTTCTTCAATGGCTCGAGGGGCCTGCCGCGGCCGTGTCCGAGATCATGGGACACATCCTGCGTGATGCGCGCCACTCGGCCATCGAAATCCTCGCCGAGGAAGCCATATCCGAGCGGCGCTTCGCCGGCTGGCACATGCAGCTGTCCTGCTCGGAAAGCGACGTCCGCTGCCTCACCTCCGGCGACAGCGGGCAGATCGTCACCGTAGGGCGCAGCCTGCTGCCCGATGACGCCAACATCTTCTCCTTCGACAGGATCGCAGCCGTGCGCCGTTTCCTCTCCGATGTCTGTGCCGCCCGCAGCGCCGATTCCGACAGCGACGGGGGCGCCGAAACCGCGGCCATCTATACGCTGCCCGACGCCCGGGGACGGAAATCGGCCCGCGCCGAGGCGGTCAGGCGCCTCTGCGACCTGCTGCTGACGGACCCGCTCGGGCAGATCGCCGAGATCGAGTCGCTGCTGCGTGCCCATGCTCCGACGGCCTTGGACTTCGCGCGCATGTACGAGACCTGCGCCGATCGCATGATGCGCGATCTCGCCGAGGATCGCACCTCGCGCCCGGTTGTCGCCCTCGCCTGCCTCGCCCTGCAGATGGTGCTCCGCCGTATCCACCACATGCCCGACCCGCAGAACGGCGTCGGCGCCGTGACCGTGACGGCCGTCCCCGGCCAGAAGCCGATCCTCGAGGCGGCGCTGGCCGGAGAGATGCTTAGGGCGGCGGGCTGGTCCACCTCGGTCTTCCACCCCGCGACGGTGGAGGAACTGGCGGAACGCCTGAAGACGACACGGACCGCGACGCTCGTGGTGGCGCCCAGCCTGCTCGACGGGGCGGAGCACGACGTCGAGACCCTGCGCTTCATCGCGGAGCTGCGCGCCCGCAAGGACCTTCCCGCACAGAGGATCGTTGTCGGCGGCCGCCTGGCACAGCTGGCGCCTTCGCTGATCGAGGAAGCGGGCGCGGACGCAGGGTTCCATCATCTGTCCCAGCTTCCCGGCTCGGTCGCGCATGTTGCCTGCCCGAACAACGCCGAATGCTGCTCGATGCGGGCCTGCCGGATGCCCTCGACCTACTGCTGCGAGAAGCGCATCAATCCGGATTTCCTGCTTGCGAATGTCATGCCGAGCGTGATGACCCGGTTGTCCGCCCGCCAGGAGCGTCGACGCACGGCCTGAGGCAACTGTTTTTTTCGACTTGTGGTCGCCTCCGCGGGTGCATCTTGCCGATCTTTGCTTAAATAGGGTCGTGGCGGCATGCCTGCCGCCGCGATGGGAGGCAGAGCCGGCACCACGATGAACGAGACGAGATCCGAAGGGCTGGGCGACCCCCGTCAGTTGTCCAAGCGTGCGCGCAGGCCCCTCATCACCGACATATCCGCCGCAAGATGGCTTCTTCTGCTGATCCTCGCGGCGTCGGTCTATTTCTTCCATGGCTTCCTCGTTCCGGTGCTCGCGGCGCTGATCATCGCCTTCGCCAGCTGGCCGGTGATGCTCAAGCTCGAACAGTCGCTGCCGATCAGCCGCGGCGTGGCCGGCGCCCTTCTGGTCGTCATGATCGTGGGCTTTCTCGTGATCCCCGTCATGATGGCGCTGCTCTACGCCTTCCGCGAGTTGCAGGCCTGGATCGGCTGGGCGATCAACACCAACAGCACCGGCGCGCCCCCGCCGGTATGGCTCGAAAGCCTGCCCCATGTGGGCCCCTGGATCGGCGAGAAGTGGCGCACCTACATCGGCGAGCCCGGCGCCATCAGCGAGATGGTCCAGCTCGTGTCGGGCGCCAATATCGGCACCATTTCGCGTGGGATCCTGACAGCCGGGAC
The DNA here is from genome assembly GCF_052244495.1 of Rhodobacter sp. NSM. Classification (NCBI taxonomy): domain Bacteria; kingdom Pseudomonadati; phylum Pseudomonadota; class Alphaproteobacteria; order Rhodobacterales; genus Rhodobacter; species Rhodobacter sp. NSM. The sequence continues at coordinate 5,474 of NZ_JBQPXH010000014.1, read as the reverse complement.
ATTGGCCTTCCACCTCGCGCTCACGCTGCTCTTCATGCTGATCGCGCTTTTCGTCTTCTATCGCGACGGCGAGCGGATCGCTGCGCAGGTGGATCGCGTGGGCAGCCGCATCCTGCCCGACCGCTGGGACAGGATCTCTCGCGTCGTCCCCGCCACGATCAGTTCGACCGTCACCGGCATGACGCTGATCGCCATGGGCGAGGGGGTCGTGCTCGGCACCGCCTATTGGATCGCCGGCATGCCTTCGCCGGTGACGCTGGGCGTCATCACCGGCTTCATGGCGCTGGTGCCGGGCGGAGCGCCCTTCTGCGTCGTGGTGGCCTCGTCCTACCTCGCTGCCAGCGGTTCTCCCTGGGCAGGGCTCGGCCTCTTCCTCTGGGGAACGCTCGAACTCTTCATCGTCGACAAGACGATTCGCCCTGTGCTCGTCGGCGGGCCGGTGAAGCTGCCGTTCCTGCCCACCTTCTTCGGTCTCGTGGGCGGCATCGAGACGATGGGAATCGTCGGCCTCTTCGTCGGCCCGGTGCTGATGGCGCTTCTCGTCGCGATGTGGCGCGAGTGGCAGCGCGAGATCGACATCGCCGAAGCCGAGGAAGCGAACCATCTGCCCGAGCCCCTGCCCTCTCCCATCCGGCCCCTGCGGTCCGAGCCGGGCTGAGCGGCGGGACACCTCGCGCCGGAACCGGACGCCATTCATCTGCCGTGAGGGAAGATTGATTACCGGGATCAGTCCCCGGGTGCGGCTGGGTCTGGCGGGTCGGCGCTTGAGCCCCATATTCGGCTGAGCAAAGGACGATCCATGACTCCCTTTTCTCTTCTCGACCTCGCGCCGGTTTCCGAAGGCGCGACCACGGCGGACGCCCTCCACCAGACCGTGAGCCTCGCCCGTCACGCCGAGGCCCTCGGCTACCGCCGCTACTGGCTTGCGGAACATCATGCCATGCCGGGAATCGCCTCGGCGGCGACCGCCGTGCTGGTCGGGCATGTTGCGGCGCATACCTCGCGCATCCGCGTGGGCTCGGGCGGGATCATGCTGCCGAACCACTCGCCCCTCATGGTGGCCGAGGAGTTCGGCACCCTGGCCACGCTTCATCCGGACAGGATAGATCTCGGTCTTGGCCGGGCGCCCGGCACCGACGGTCGGACGGCTCAGGCCCTGAGGCGGAACCTCGACGTGACCGACAACTTCCCGGCCGACGTCATGGAGCTTCTGCGTTACCTCGGCGAACCGCAGCCCGACGCGATTCAGGCCGTGCCGGGGCAAGGGACGCGCGTGCCGGTCTGGATCCTCGGCTCGAGCCTCTATGGGGCGCAGCTTGCGGCCCATCTCGGGCTGCCCTACGCCTTTGCCTCCCATTTTGCGCCACCCGCGCTCGACGCCGCCCTCGCGGCTTATCGCGAGACCTTCCGCCCGTCGGATGATCTCGACCGCCCGCACGCGATGGTCGCCGTCAACGTTTTCGCCGCCGGGGACGATGCAGAAGGCCGCCGCCTTCGAACCTCGGCGCAGCTTGCCTTCGCCAACCTCCGTAGCGGTCGGCCCGGCAAGCTGCCATGCCCGGTCGAGGACATCTCGGCTCACGTCGAGCCCGCCATGCTGCGTGTGGTCGATCAGGCGCTTGCGGTCTCGGCGACCGGCGGACCCGAAACGGTGCGGCGCGAACTCTCGGCGATCATCGCCCGCCATCGCCCCGACGAGGTAATCCTTACCGGGCAGATCCACGACCCCGCCGCGCGGCGCCGGTCCTTCGAGATCGCCGCAGAGGTCATGGCAGACCTCTGACCGCTTCCCGATCTGCCCGGGCAGGTGCTCCCGACGCGCGGCAGGAGTTCCCGCACCCGCAAGTGGTGACGTGCCGGCCGCCGTGCGCCCTCCGGCCGGTCCCGTCCCCCCGGGGCTGGCCGAGGGCACCATTGTCTGCAATCAAGGTCCGAACAGCCAAGGAGATGCAATGCCTGCCCATGTCTTTGCCCCGCCCGCCATCCCCGCACTGCCCGTCGCGGGAAGCGACCTGCTCTTCCCGGTGCGGCGCGTCTACTGCATCGGACGCAACTACGCGGCACATGCGGTCGAGATGGGCGGCGATCCGGACCGCGAGCCGCCCTTCTTCTTCCAGAAGAACCCGGACAACCTCGATCCCTCCGGCCTCTTCCCCTATCCTCCGGACAGCGAGGACGTGCATCACGAGGTCGAACTCGCCGTCATGCTGGGATCCGGCGGCACCGACATTCCCGCCGGGGAAGCACTCGACCATGTCTGGGGCTACGCGATCGCGCTCGACATGACGCGGCGCGACCGGCAGGCCGAGGCGAAGAAGGCCGGCCGACCCTGGGAGATCGGCAAGGCGTTCGAGCGGTCTGCGCCGGTCGGCCCCGTGCATCCGGCGGCGGGGATCGGCCACCCCGCCTCCGGGCGCATCGCCGTCACGGTGGGCGGCGTGACGAGGCAGGAGGGCGATCTCAACCAGATGATCTGGAAGGTGCCCGAGATGATCGCCACCCTCTCGCGCCACTTCGCCCTCGCCGCTGGCGATGTCATCCTGACGGGCACGCCGGCCGGTGTGGGTGCCGTGGTCCGGGGCGACGTGATGGAGGCCAGCATCGACGGTCTCGGCACGCTGCGCGTCGAAGTGGCCTGAGTTCGCTGCCCTGCAGCGAGGATGCTCCCTTGACCGCGCCGCCAATGCGGCGCGACATGGGGACGAGAGGGCGATCCAAGCCCCGCGACTGTCGAAGGAACAGCCCATGACCGCCACCCTGTCGGACCTCTTTGCCTTCCACCGCAACGACGGACTCGCCGTCGGCGCCCCCGACCGGCCCTGGCTGACCTATGCGGGGCTGCGCGACCTCGTCGGGCACACCGTCAACGCGCTCCATGCCGCGGGCATCGGCCGGGGCGACCGGGTCGCCATCGTGCTGCCGAACGGGCCCGAGATGGCCACGGCCTTCGTCGCCATCGCGCAGGGCGCCGTGACGGCACCGCTCAATCCCGCCTACCGGCTGGAGGAGTTCGAGTTCTACCTCTCGGATCTGGGAGCGAAAGCCATCGTCCTCGCCGAGGGCTATGACGGGCCGGCGCTCGCAGCGGCCAACCATCTCGGTCTCGCGGTGCTGCGCCTCGGCCACGACGCAAGCGATCCGGCCGGAAGCTTCACGCTGCGCGCCGAAAGCGTCGCGGCGGGCGAGCCCGATCGCAGCACCTCGCGCCCGCGCGACGTGGCACTGATCCTCCACACCTCGGGCACGACCTCGCGTCCGAAGATCGTGCCGCTCCTGCATGGCAACCTCTCGGCCTCGGCGCATCATATCGCTACGTCACTGGCGCTCTCGCCGCATGATCGCTGCCTGAACATGATGCCGCTCTTCCACATCCACGGGCTCGTCGCGGCGGTTTCGGCCAGCTTCGCGGCAGGCGCCTCCGTCTGGTGCGCCCCGGGTTTCGATGCGCTGAAGTTCTTCGGCTGGATGGAGACTGCCCGCCCCACCTGGTACACGGCCGTCCCGACCATGCACCAGGCGATCCTTGCACGGGCACCCCGCAACGCCGAGGTGATCGGCCGCGTGCCGCTGCGGTTCATCCGCTCGTCCTCGGCCTCGCTGCCCGCGCAGGTGATGGAGGCGCTCTCGTCCACCTTCAATGCGCCGGTGATCGAGGCCTACGGCATGACCGAGGCGGCGCACCAGATGACCTCGAACCCGCTGCCGCCCCGCAGCCAGAAGCCGGGCTCGGTCGGCCTCGCGGCCGGGCCGCAGGTCCGGATCGCGGACGAGAGCGCAGATCGGCTGATCGAGGGGACCGGAGAGGTGGTGATCTCGGGTCCGAACGTCACCCCCGGCTACGAGGCCAATGAGGCTGCCAATGCCAGGAGTTTCTTCGAGGCCGAGGGGCAGCGCTGGTTCCGCACCGGCGATCAGGGATGCTTCGACGCCGAGGGCTATCTCACCATCACCGGCCGGCTCAAGGAGATCATCAACCGCGGCGGCGAGAAGATCTCGCCCCTCGAGGTGGATGGCGTGCTGATGGATCATCCGGCGGTGCAGCAGGTGGTGACCTTCGCGCTGCCCCATCCGAAACTCGGCGAGGAGGTGGCGGCGGCCGTGGTCCTGCGAGAGGGGATGACCGCGGACGAGGCCGCGATCCGTGCCTTCTGCGCCAGCCGCCTGGCCGACTTCAAGGTGCCGCGGCGCGTGGTGCTGCTCGACGAGATCCCCAAGGGCGCGACGGGCAAGCTGCAGCGGATCGGTCTGGCAGAGAAGCTCGGCCTCGTGAGCCCTGCATGAGGATCTGCATCTTCGGTGCAGGTGCGATCGGCGGCTACATGGGCGCGAAGCTCGCTGCTGCGGGGGCCGATGTCTCGCTGGTGGCGCGGGGACCGCACCTCGCGGCGATGCAGGCCAGGGGCCTCACGCTGATCGAAGACGGCGAGGAGCGCACGGTTCCGGTGCGCGCTTCGGCCGATCCGGCCGATCTCGGCGCGCAGGACTACGTCATCCTGACGCTCAAGGCCCATTCGGTGCCCGCCGTTGTGCCTCAGGTCACGACGCTCCTGGGCCAGGCCAGCACGCTGGTCTCCGGGGTGAACGGCTTGCCCTGGTGGTATTTCCATCGCCACGGCGGCCCGCTGGAGGGCCAGCGGCTGGAAAGCGTCGATCCGGGTGGCGTGCAGTGGGACGGGTTCGGACCCGACCGGGTGCTCGGATGCGTCGTCTACCCGGCGGCCGAGGTGGTCGAGCCCGGCGTGATCCGCCATCTCGAGGGCAACCGCTTCTCTCTGGGCGAGCCTTCGGGGGAAAAATCCGATCGTGCGCTTCGGCTTTCGGAGGCGCTGACCGAGGCGGGGCTGAAGGCCCCCGTGCGGCCGCGGCTGCGGGACGAGATCTGGGTGAAGCTCTGGGGCAACCTCTCCTTCAATCCGATCTCGGCCCTGACGGGGGCGACGCTGGACCGGCTCTGCACGGATCCGGGAACGCGCGCCGTCGCGCGGGCGATGATGCTCGAGGCGCAGGCGATTGCCGAGCGCCTGGGCGTGAAGTTCCCGATCGATGTGGAGCGCAGGATCGATGGAGGCGCGGCGGTAGGCGCGCACCGAACGTCGATGCTGCAGGATCTGGAGGCCGGCCGCCCGATGGAGATCGAGGCGCTGGTCGGGTCCGTCGCGGAGCTGGGCAGGATCCTGGACCTGCCCACCCCCACGGTCGATACGGTGCTGGCTCTGGTGCGCCTGCGCGCGAAGGTGGCGGGCCTGGCCTGAGATCCTCGGCGGCAAGTAAGTCCGGGGGCTGAGGCCCCCGGCTCTGGTCAGGCGCCCAGCGCGCGGTCGAGGTATTCGTCGACCTTCTCGAGATAGCCCATCGTCGTCAGCCATTTCTGGTCCGGGCCGACGAGCAGCGCCAGGTCCTTCGTCATGAAGCCGTCCTCGACCGTCTGCACCGTCACCCGCTCGAGCGTCTCGGCGAAGCGGGCGAGCTCGGCG
>NZ_JBQPXH010000013.1:0-77714 GCF_052244495.1 Rhodobacter sp. NSM | reverse complement strand
TGGCGGAGCGCCTCGCGGATTGGGGGGCGGCCCGAGACACCATCGGACAGCCCTGTTCTACACGGCGGCGGAGTTATCCATTGGCCGGGGGAAAATCAAGTATCACTTGTCTTTCCCGCCCATGGGCGCGGCTTTCGGCGGCAGGGGCGGAAGACCGAACCACTCCGGATGTTCGAGGAGCCAGCCCTCGACACGCTTGGCCGTGTTGTAGGCCAGCGCCTCCATCTGCTCCTCCTTGCTCATCGTGTAGCCGCTGCCCACGATCGAGGCGCCGTTCAGGCTCTCGAAGACGGTCATCTTCTCGCCCGCCGCATTCAGCTTCTTCCCGGCCGCATCGTCCCAGATGTTGGCCGTGACGGCGACGACCGATTTCGGTGCCGCCACCACGGGGATACCCGGCGGCGCCAGCGCATAGCCGTCGACGCTGATCCCGAGATTGTAGAGCTTCGTGCCCTCGTAGCGCCCGAACCGGTCGTCGACGGCCTTCTTCATGACCGCCTCCCACTCCTCCACCGAGGCCTCGCGCGAGATCGGCACCTTCCGGACATGATCCGCGACCACGATGTTGAGCCCGAGGGCGAAATCTCCCAGATCCACGGGCGGATCCTTCAGGTCGTTCCGCTGGCAGGCGGTGACGAGGAGCGCCCCGAGGCAGAGGGCGACAAGACGCGGGATCATGGGCTTCTCCGAAAGGCGTTGCCCCCGCATAACTTGCCCGGCACCGCCGCGCAACCGCCGCCGCCGGGACGTCGCCCCATCCGTCGGCGCCAGCCATCCCACCCCGTCGGCCCTGCAGCGCGCGGCGGCCGACCCTGCCGGACCGCCCGGCGTCCCATTCATTCTCGCTCAAGTATCCCGCGGGGGTCCGGGGGCGCGAAGCCCCCGGCATCGGCCACGCGCCTCAACTGAACCGGTTGTCGCGCGGGAAACCGCGAGGCGCCATCTTCCCGGCGCCGGCCCGCGCACCGGTCCACTCGGCCAGATCCGCCTCGGTCCGGGTCCGCCCTGCCGGATCCTTCCAGCTGAGCCCTTTCGCAAGGTCGAAGGTGATCGCGTCGGACAGCCCACCGTCCTTGTATTTCTGCAGCCGGACACCCTTGCCCTTGGCCATCTCAGGCAGTTCGGACAGCGGAAAGACCAGGAGCTTTCGGTTCTCGCCCACCACCGCCACGTGATCCCCGCGGATCGGACGGCAGACGGCCGTCCTCACGCCCTCCTTCATCGAGAGCACCGCCCTGCCCGCGCGGGTCTGCGCCAGCACCTCCTCGGAGGGCACCACGAAGCCGTCGCCCGCCGACGAGGCCAGCAGCAGCTTCTCGCCCGGCCGCCAGACGAGCAGATCGTGGATCTCGGCCTCGTTCGGCAGGTCCACCATCAGCCGCACCGGCTCGCCCATGCCGCGCCCGCCGGGCAGGCTCGCGCCCGTCAGCGTGTAGAACCGCCCGTTCGAGCCCACGAGCAGCAGCCGGTCGGTCGTTTCCGCGTGGAACATGAAGCGCGGGGCGTCGCCATCCTTGAACTTCACCTCGGCATCGAGCGGCTGGTGGCCCTTCATCGCCCGGATCCAGCCCATCTTCGAGCAGATCACGGTGATGGCCTCGCGCTCGATCATCGCCTCCAGTGGAACCTCCTCGACTTCGCCCGCCTCGGCGAACTGGCTGCGCCGTGCGCCGGCGACCGTCCACTTGCCGAAGAGCTTGCGGATCTCGCCGAGGTCGTGGCCGATCCTCTCCCACTGAAGCGCCTCGGATCCGATCAGCGCCACGAGATCGGCCCGCTCGGCCAGAAGCGCGTCGCGCTCCGACAGAAGCTCCATCTCCTCGAGCCGCCGCAAGGAGCGCAGGCGCATGTTGAGGATCGCCTCGGCCTGCACCTCGCTCAGCTCGCCCGGACCGGCACCGGGGCCGACGTAATCCTTCTCGGAATTCGCCCGCTTGAACCTGCGCCCCCATTTCTCGGCCATGAGGGCGCGCTTGGGATCCTCGTCATAGCGGATGATGTCGATCACGCGGTCGAGGTTCAGGAAAGCCACGATCAGGCCGCCCAGCACTTCGAGCCTGTGGTCGATCTTCTCCATCCGGTGCTGCGAGCGGCGGATCAGCACCTCGCGGCGATGGTCGAGGAAGGCGCGCAGCACCTCCTTGAGCGAGCAGACCCGGGGCGTCCGCCCGTCGATCAGCACGTTCATGTTCAGCGAGAAGCGGATCTCGAGGTCCGAGTGGCGGAAGAGCATCCCCATCAGCATCTCGGGGTCGACGGTCCGGGCCCGCGGCTCGAGCACGATGCGCACGTCGTCGGCGCTCTCGTCGCGCACGTCGGCCAGCGCCGGGACCTTCTTGGTCTGGATCAGCTCGGCCAGCCGCTCGATCAGCTTGGACTTCTGCACCTGATAGGGGATCTCGGTCACGATGATCTGCCAGGTGCCGCGGCCGAGGTCCTCGGTCTGCCACTTCGCCCGCAGGCGGAAGGCGCCGCGGCCGGTGCGGTAGGCCTCGCGGATCGACTCCCTCGGCTCGACGATGACACCGCCGGTCGGGAAGTCCGGGCCGGGGATCAGATCCACCAGCGCATCATCGGCCAAGTCGGGGTCCCGGATCAGCGCAAGGCAGCCCTCGATCAGCTCGTCGAGATTGTGCGGCGGGATGTTGGTGGCCATGCCCACCGCGATGCCCGAAGCGCCGTTGGCAAGCAGGTTCGGGAAGGCCGCGGGCATCACCACCGGCTCTTCGAGCGTGCCGTCGTAGTTCGGGCGGAAGTCGACCGCATTCTCGGCCAGACCCTCCATCAGAAGCTCGGCGATCGCAGTCAAGCGCGCCTCGGTGTAGCGCGAGGCCGCCGGGTTGTCGCCGTCGATGTTGCCGAAGTTGCCCTGCCCGTCCACCAGCGGGTAGCGGACGTTGAAATCCTGCGCCAGACGGGCCATCGCGTCGTAGATCGCGGCATCCCCGTGCGGGTGGTAGTTCCCCATCACGTCGCCCGAGATCTTGGCCGACTTGCGGAACCCCCCTGTCGGCGACAGGCGCAATTCGCGCATCGCGTAGAGGATGCGGCGATGCACGGGCTTGAGCCCGTCGCGCGCATCGGGCAGCGCTCGGTGCATGATGGTCGAGAGCGCATAGGTCAGGTAACGCTCGCCGATGGCGCGGCGGAGCGGTTCCGAGCTCGTCAGCGGCTCTTCGATCGGATCTTCGGGCGTGTCGGTCATGATCCGTGTCTAGTCTCCGCTGTCGCGTCGGTCCAGACGGAAAGGAATCCGGGAACCTGCCGAGGCGGAATGCTGTTCGATGGGAAAGGGTGCACGTTGCCGCCCCGCCTTTCGAACCTGGAGATTTTCATCATGCTGCGCCTGACGCTGCTTCTTTGCTGCACCCTCTTCCTCGTCCTGCTGATCGGTGGTCGCGACTACGGCCAGATGCGGCCGGGCCTGGCCGGGGCGGCACGTCTCCAGCCCGATCCCCAACCGGTCGTGACACCGGTCCGGACCGCGTCGCTCGACGAGGCTGCGCCTGCCCTGACGGTGGCCGCCGAGGCCCGGGCGGTGCCCGAGCCCAAGCCCGAAACCGCGCCCGTGACCCTGCCGGAGAGAAGCTTCCGAGGCGACCGCCTGACGGTGTTGCCGCCGCCGCAGCCCCGGACAAAGGCGGCTGCGCCGGATGCCGAGGCACGCGACCAATCCGGAATTCGCTATGTGACGGCGGAGGCCGTGAACGTCCGCAGCGGCCCCTCGACGGCCTTTCCGGTCATCGGCCGTCTCACCCGCGGCGAAGCGGTGCTCGTCGATGGCGCGGAGTCCGGTCGGTGGACCGCCATCCGCATTGAAGGCGATGGGCTCGAGGGCTTCATGGCCGCCCGCTACCTTGCAGCCGACAGCATGCGCGACTGATGCGCGCGTTCTTTAGGGCGCCCGCGAGGACGCCGCTGCCCGGCGATGCACCCGCGACACGCACGCGGCCTGCCTCTGCCGACTGACCCTTGGCTCCACCGTCGCATTTCTCGTAGAGGAGGACCGGGAAGCGACGGTGCGGTGGATGAAGAGCATTCTGATCACGGGCTGTTCGTCGGGCATCGGCCATGACGCGGCACATGGGCTGAAGGCCCGCGGCTGGAGGGTGTTCGCAACCTGCCGCAAGGACGAGGACTGCGAGCGCCTGCGGGCCGAAGGACTGGAGAGCTTCCGGCTCGACTACGATGATCCGGCGAGTCTCGTCGCAGCCCTCGACGAGGTCACGCGGCGCACCGGCGGCACGCTCGACGCCCTCTACAACAACGGAGCCTTTGCCTGTCCCGGCGCTGTTGAGGACATCCCGCGCGAGGCGCTGCGCGCCGTGCTCGAGACCAACATCGTGGGCGTCCATGACCTGACCTGCCGGACCATCCCGATCATGCGGCGACAGGGATATGGGCGCATCGTCAACTGTTCCTCGGTGCTGGGCTTCGTGGGTTATCCCTGGAGAGGCGCCTACGTTGCCTCGAAATTCGCGATGGAGGGCCTGACCGACGTCCTGCGGATCGAGATGGCCGACACGCCGATCCGGGTCATCCTGCTCGAGCCGGGGCCCATCGCCACGAGGATCCGCGAAAACTCGATCCCGCATTTCGAGCGCTGGATCAACTGGAAGGGCTCGGCCCGCGTCGAGCAGTACAGGTCGCTTCTGGGGCGGCTTTACGAAGGGGGCGACGATCGCTGGCAGTTGCCCGCCTCGGCGGTGACCGAGAAACTGATCCAGGCGCTGGAAAGCCCGGCTCCACGGCCGCGCTACCGCATCACCGTCCCCAGCCGCACCGCCTGGGCGCTGCGCAGGCTGCTGTCGACGCAGATGCTCGACCGGGTACTCGCGCGGTAAAAGGGGTCCCCGGCACCGAAGGCCACCGGGGCCGGGGACCCCGGCAAGCCCCGCCGGCGCCTTGGCCCGCGGTTGCCTAGCGCCTGCGCGGTCCCTCGGAAAGGAGTCGCTTTTTCCGGTCAAACCGCTACATCACGGCGGCAATCGGGAGGAGAGCCATGCTGCAGGACCCGCTGTTCATCGTCGTCGCCATCGCTGTCCTTGCGGTGGTCGTGGTCCTGATGATCGGGATTGGCGGCTTCGCCCGAGGCGGCGAGTTCAACCGCAAGCACGGTAACAGGCTGATGCGCTGGCGCATCATCGCACAGGCTGTGGCTGTGGTTCTCATCCTGCTTTTCGTCGCCTATCGCCAATCCGGAGGTTTCTGAATGGTCGTTCTGTCGAGGATCTACACCCGCACCGGCGACGCCGGCGAAACAGCGCTCGGCAACGGCGCGCGGGTGGCCAAGCACTCGCCGCGCGTCACCGCCTATGGCACGGTCGACGAAGCCAACGCGACGGTGGGTCTGGCCCGGCTGCATGCCGAAGGCGAGATGCAGGAGGCGCTGGCGCGGATCTCGAACGATCTCTTCGACCTCGGTGCCGACCTCTGCCGTCCCGAAATGGAGCGCGACCACGAGGCGGACTACACGCCGCTGCGGATCGTCGCCCCTCAGGTCGCCCGGCTCGAGCGCGAGATCGACGCGATGAACGCCCGGCTCCAGCCGCTGCGCAGCTTCATCCTGCCCGGCGGCTCCGCGCTTGCCGCGCAACTGCATCTCTGCCGGACGATCTGCCGGCGGGCCGAGCGCAAGGTGGTCGAACTGGCGACGGTCGAGTCGGTCAACCCCGAGGCCCTGCGCTACCTGAACCGCCTGTCGGACTGGTTCTTCGTCGCCGGCCGCATCGCCAATGACGAGGGCCGTGCCGACGTCCTGTGGGTTCCCGGCCTCACGCGTGAGGCGTAAGGACGCATTGGAACGCGACGTCGGACAGGCTCCGAGGGTCGGTTTTGATCTGTTGTCACGGAAACGTTGCGGCTAACAACGTCGCGGAGAGCTTGCCCGCGAGGGCGGATGAGAAGGGAGATTGCCACTGATGAAGGTTCTTGTGCCTGTCAAGCGCGTGATCGACTACAACGTGAAGGTCCGTGTGAAGGCGGACGGCACGGGGGTCGATCTGGCGAACGTGAAGATGTCGATGAACCCGTTCGACGAGATCGCCGTCGAAGCGGCGATCCGTCTGCGCGAGGCCGGCACGGCGACCGAGGTGGTGGTCGTCTCCATCGGCGTGAAGCAGGCGCAGGAGACGCTGCGGACGGCGCTCGCCATGGGCGCGGACCGCGCGATCCTGATCCAGGCCGCCGACGACGTGCATCAGGACATCGAGCCGCTGGCCGTCGCGAAGCTGCTGAAGGGCGTGGTCGCGGCCGAGGAGCCGGGCCTCGTGATCTGCGGCAAGCAGGCGATCGACAATGACATGAACGCCACCGGCCAGATGCTGTCGGCGCTGCTCGGCTGGAGCCAGGCCACCTTCGCCTCGGATCTCGCGATCGAGGGCGATGCCGCTGTCGTGACCCGCGAGGTGGACGGCGGCATGCAGACCATCAAGGTCAAGATGCCCACGATCGTCACCGTGGACCTGCGGATGAACGAGCCGCGCTACGCCTCGCTGCCGAACATCATGAAGGCCAAGAAGAAACCGCTCGAGGAGAAGACCCCGGCCGATTACGGCGTGGACGTGTCGCCGCGGCTGACGGTGGTGAAGACCTCGGAGCCCGCGGGCCGCAAGGCGGGCGTCCGGGTGGGCTCGGTCGACGAGCTGATCGCGAAACTGAAAGACGAAGCGGGGGTGATCTGATGGCCGTTCTTCTGATTGCCGAAGTGACCGGCGGCACGCTGGGCGCGGATTCGACCGCCAAGGCGCTGACCGCGGCGAAAGCCCTGGGCGAGGTGACGGTGCTCGTCGCTGGTTCGGGCGTGGATGCGGCCGCCGCCGAGGCGGCCTCGTTCGACGGCGTGGCGAAGGTGCTGGCCGCCGATGACGCAGCCTACGGCAACGGGCTGGCCGAGCCGCTGGCCGATCTGGTCGTGGGGCTGGCCTCGGGCTACAGCCACATCCTCGCGCCGGCGACCTCGGCCGCGAAGAACGTGATGCCCCGCGTGGCGGCTCTCCTCGACGTGATGGTAATCTCGGAGATCACCGCCGTGGTCGATGCCGACACCTTCGAGCGCCCGATCTATGCCGGCAACGCGGTGCAGACGGTGAAGAGCGCGGACGCGACCAAGGTCGCGACGGTGCGGACGGCGACCTTCGAGGCGACCGGCAAGGGCGGCTCGGCCTCGGTCGAGACCATTTCCGCGGCCGGTGACAAGGGCCTCTCCTCCTGGGTCGAGGACAAGGTGGCGGCCTCGGACCGTCCCGAGCTGACCTCGGCGAAGACGGTGGTTTCGGGCGGGCGCGGCATCGGCTCGGAAGAGAACTTCGCGATGATCGAGAAGCTCGCCGACAAGCTCGGGGCCGCCGTCGGCGCGTCGCGCGCGGCAGTCGACTCGGGCTATGCGCCGAACGACTGGCAGGTCGGCCAGACCGGCAAGGTCGTGGCGCCGCAACTCTACATCGCGGTGGGGATCTCGGGTGCGATCCAGCACCTCGCCGGGATGAAGGATTCGAAGGTCATCGTCGCCATCAACAAGGATGAGGAGGCCCCGATCTTCCAGGTGGCCGACTATGGCCTCGTCGGCGACCTCTTCACCCTCGTGCCGGAACTGACCGAAAAGCTCTGAGATCGGTTCTGCGGGAAACGAGCCTGTGGCTTGGAACGGGCGCCCTCGCGGGCGCCCGTTTCACATCAACCGTTCGCCGGCATCCGGTCACATCAGCCGCATCACCACCGGAGCGAGGGTTGCCGCGATCTCGGCATGAACCGCCGGGCCCGGAACCTCGGCAGCGACCGGCGCATCAAGGGGCGGGAAGCTCATTCCTTCCGTGCCCGAGGCATTGGCCTCGCCGGAGGTCACCACCTCGAGATAGTGCATCGCATGCGGACGGACGGCCGCGATCATCTCGGCATCGATCAGCAGCGGCGAGGTGGCCGGCGTCTGCGCCCCGCCCTGGGGGGGCGGGTGGTCGGCGATCCAGAGAAGCAACTTCGGGGTCGCAATGCGGCCCAACAGCATGCGCATCCGCGCGATCCAGGCTGCGCGCAACTCGGCGGCCACCTGCACGAACTTCTCGGGGGAGACGGCGTAGAGCGTCTGCATCATGTGCCGCGTGAAGGAGAAGTCGGCGAAATCGACCTCGCGATACATCGCCTGCAGCACGGGCGAGGCGGCGAGGAACCGGTCGTTGCGCCTCGGATGCACCGAATAGAGCCGGTTCGTCAGGTTGGCGGCCCCGACCACTTGAATGATGGCAAGCGACGCCTTCCCGGCGATCTGGGTCACCGCCGGGTCGTTCAGATAGACGTCGAGCCCGGCGTTGATGCAGCCCAGATTGACCATGCGCAGCCCCGTCGCTTCCTCCACGAGATCGGGAAAGGGACGAGGGACAAACTTGCCGTAGGTTTCGGTGCCGCCCAGCACCGCACAGAAGGCCCCGTCGAGGCTGCGGCGCGGCCCCCGGAACATCATCTTGGACGCGCCATACCGGCACGGAAAATAGTCCAGGGCGCTTTCGCCCTGATATGCGAATGCCATCACAACCCACCCAGATAGTTCACCCGGAAGCCACGATGCGGGCGAGGCCTTGCCAAAAGCCTAAATCCTGCATTTGACGCGATGTTCGAGCTGCGCAGGGCCGGGTGCCGCCCTTGCGTGCGCTGCCGCGCCGCGCCTATTGTTCGCGCGGGTCAGCAGGAGGGATGCAATGGAGATCCGCAAGGTCGGCGTCGTGGGCGCAGGGCAGATGGGCAGCGGGATTGCGCATGTCTTCTCGCTCGCGGGCTACGAGGTGCTCCTGAACGACATCAGCGCCGAGGGCCTGAACAAGGCGCTTGCCACGATCGACCGCAATCTCGAGCGGCAGGTCTCACGCGGGAAGGTCGCGGCCGAAGAGAAGGCCGCCGCGCTGGCGCGCATCCGCACCACGATGAACCTCACCGACATCGCCAAGAGCGACCTCGTGATCGAGGCCGCGACCGAGCGCGAGACGGTGAAACAGGCGATCTTCGAGGACCTGGTGCCGCATCTGCTGCCGCACACGATCCTGACCTCGAACACCTCGTCGATCTCGATCACCCGTCTCGCCTCGCGCACCGACCGGCCCGAGCGGTTCATGGGCTTCCATTTCATGAACCCCGTTCCGGTCATGCAGCTGGTCGAGCTGATCCGTGGCATCGCGACCGACGATCCGACCTACCGGACGCTGCTCAAGGTGGTGCAGAGCCTCGGCAAGACGGCGGCCAGCGCAGAGGATTTCCCGGCCTTCATCGTGAACCGTATCCTCGTGCCGATGATCAACGAGGCCGTCTACACGCTCTACGAGGGCGTGGGCTCGGTGAAGTCGATCGACGAATCGATGAAGCTCGGCGCGAACCACCCGATGGGCCCGCTGGAACTGGCCGATTTCATCGGGCTCGACACCTGTCTTGCCATCATGAACGTCCTCCACGACGGGTTGGCGGACACGAAGTACCGGCCCTGCCCGCTTCTGGTGAAATACGTCGAGGCCGGCTGGCTCGGCCGGAAGACCGAGCGCGGCTTCTACGACTATCGCGGCGAGACGCCGGTGCCGACGCGGTAGCGCCCGGCGCCCTCGCGGCGGCCGCGCAGGAACCTCCGCTCCAGCAGGAACCAGGACAGGTAGCCCGCGGCCGCCGCAACCGGCAGCGACAGGGCGGCGAAGGCCCAGCCGGACCAGCCCGGGCCCACCAGCGCCCGCAGCAGCATCTGCACGGGCCAGCCCCAGAGATACATCCCGTAGGAGGGATCGCCGAACCGCCGGATCACAGCGAGTGGCCGTGCCTCCTGCTGGCCGAGCCAGACCAGCGGGTAGGCCGCGAAGAGCGGGAAGAGCACGCCCTCCACCTCCTTCCAGTTCCCCATCTTGCACATGAGGAAAAGAAGCACCGTCGCGCTGGCGAGTGCGAGCCGTCCATCCGCAGGCCCGTCGGGCAGCAGGAGCCGCAGCGCCATTCCGGCAAGGAAGGACGGCAGCAGATAGATCAGGCAGGACGCATAGTCCGTCGCATAGAAGGAAGCGGTGAAGGTGCAGAACACCGCCACGCAGATCACGGCCAGCACGGCGCCTCCCGTCAACATGCCCGCGAGCATCAGGAGCGCGACGAGAAGATAGCAGCTGATCTCGATCCTGATGGTCCAGAGCACGCCATTCGCGACCGAGGCGAGCCAGGCGTTGTCCTCGGCCGTCGGGAAGAAGCTGACCGCACCCGGATAATCGAGGCTGGGGTCGAGGAGCAACAGCACCCGGCCGAGTTCCTGCCACGTCGCCTCGGAGCCGAGGAAGGCGGCCGGTCCCGCGGCCGCGAAGAGCGGGCAGATCAGCAGTGCGACGACCAGGTTTGCACAGACGAAGCCCGGCAGAAGCCGTCGCGCCCGCTTCTCTGCAAAGTCCAGCACCCCATGCGAGCGCAGGGCGCTGTCCGTCACCAGGAAGCCGCTGAGGATGAAGAAGACCATCACGCCGTAGATGCCGAGGATGGCGCCCGTGGCCGCCTTCACCGGCTCATTCGTCTCGGAAAGCTCCATGATCAGGAAGGCGTGGGAGAAGACCACTCCGGATGCCGCGAGAACGCGCAGCAGGTCGAAGCCCGGATAAACCCGTTTCACTCGAAATACCCTCGTCAACAAGACCGGGGCAGGCACCCGGACCGTCGGAAATCACCACGGCCCTGCCCCCCGCACAATCCCTTTGCACGGGGTGAGGCCTCATGTCCCTGGGAGATCGAGGAGCACCGGCGGGGCTGCTGCGCAGCGAGCCCGCCCGACCTCGGCTACATGTCCTCGCCGAACCGATCGGCGACAAGGGCCGAGAGCGCTTCGGCAAGTGCCGCCGCATCGCTTCCCATCGTCTTCACCCGGATCGAGGTTCCTCGCGAGGCTGCCAGCATCAGGAGGCCCATGATGGAATCGCCCGACACCACCATGCCGTCCTTCGACACCTCGGCCTGCGCGTCGTGACGTTCGACCACCTCGACGAACTTCGCCGAGGCGCGCGCATGCAGGCCCTTTTCATTCACGATAAGAAGTTCGCGTTCGATCATTCCGTCCCGCTGCCCAGGTCGAGGCTGTTGATGTATTTCCGGCCCGCGTCCAGCGCGAGGGCGACCGCCTGGGGCACCGCCAGCTCGCGCGACTTGGCAAGCTTGATGAGCATCGGCAGGTTGGCGCCGTAGATGATCCGGCGGTCACGGCCGGCGCAGGCCGGCAGCGACAGGTTCGAGGGCGAGCCGCCGAACATGTCCGTCACCACCACCACGCCGGCCCCGCGATCCACGGCCCGCGCGGCCGCGCTGATCTCGGCCTGCTTCGCGGCCCGGTCGTGATCGTCCTCGATGGCGATGGCTGCCATCGCCTCCTGCTTGCCCACGACATGCTCGACCGCCGAGAGATATTCCCTTGCCAGCCCGCCGTGCGCAACGATGACGATACCGATCACGCCTTCTCACCCTGATGCGTGGGGAGCACCGCGGCCGCCCTGCGTTCAAGTTCCCTATGCCGTTTTGACACCGGCCAGCCTGCCTCTGCAAGCGCGTTGCCCAGAAGTTCGGCAATTGCAACCGAGCGGTGCTGTCCGCCGGTGCATCCGAAACCGATGGAGAGGTGCGCCTTGCCCTCCTCCAGCTGCGCGGGCAGCAGGAAGAGCACGAGGTCGCGCAGCTTCTCGAAGAACGGCTGGAAGCGCGGGTCGGTCGAGATGTAGTCGGAAACCGCCGCGTCGCGGCCGTCGAGGGCGCGCAGGCTTTCCACCCAGTAAGGGTTCTTCAGAAATCGGCAGTCGAAGATCATGTCCACCCCACGCGGAACACCCCGCTTGTAGGAGAAGGACTGCACCGACACCGCAAGACGGGTTGCCGCACCCCGGTCGAAGTATCGCGCGAGTTCGGCCTTGAGATCGTGCGGCGACATTTCGGAGGTGTCGATCAGGTGGTCGGCCCGCACGCGGACCGGCGCCAGCAGGTCGATCTCGCGCTCGACCCCCTCGGCCGGCGTTTCGGCCGGGGCCAACGGATGACGCCGCTTCGTCTGGTTGTAGCGTCGGATCAGCTGCGAGGCGGAGCAATCGACGTAGAGCACCTCGAGCGCGACACGCGGGTCCTGTGTCAGCCGGTCGATCAGCTCGATCAGCGCGGTCGCGTTGAAGTCGCGGTTGCGGACGTCGAGGCCGAGCGCAATCGGCCGCCCGATGGACGGACCCTCGATCAGCCGCGGCACGAAGGACAGGGGCAGGTTGTCGATGACCTCGTAACCCATGTCCTCGAGCGCGTTGATCGCCGTCGTGCGGCCCGCCCCGGAGGGGCCGGTGACCAGCACGAGCCGGTATTCCTGCGCAGGCTCTACCATACGGTCCAAGATATGTCTCTTTCAGGCGAAGCGCCCCGATCGGAGTCGGAGGAGCAACGCAGAGGAAAAATGGCTGCCTTCCTGTCCGAGCACAAGGTCGAGAGGGCGTCCGAGCACCTGAATGTTATGGCTTTGTGGCAAACGCTCCGTCTCCTGCAGGCCGAGATCGACGGCAAGCGTCACTCGCGCTTCGTGGATGGCAGGCGCCCTCAGGATGCCCACGCCCCTGGCCTCGATCAGCCCTGACAGTGCCGGTGGGCTGCGCGCGACCAGCACCTCGCCACGCACTTCCAGTTCCGTCCGGTCGTCGGCGACGAGGAGCGCGCCGAGACCGATGAGGGAGAGCGCGAGCGACGACTTGCCCGATCCCGACGGCCCGAGGATCAGGAGTGCCCTGCCCTCGGCGGCGACGCAGCTGGCATGGAGGATCGTGCAGCCTGCCTCGCTCACATCGGCAGGCCGACGACGAAGCGCGCTCCGAGCGGCTCCGAGGTGATGTCGGCGCTGGTCGGGCGGATGTTCTCGGCCCAGATCACGCCGCCATGGGCCTCGACGATCTGCTTGGAGATGGCGAGCCCAAGGCCTGAGTGGTTGCCGAACTGTCCGGCGGGCCTCTCGGAGTAGAAGCGCCGGAAGATCTTGGTGAGAGCCTGATCCGGGATGCCGGGACCCGTGTCCTCGATGACGACGAGCACGCGGTTCTCGCGACGGCGGGCCCAGACGCGCACGGCGTCGCCCTCCTCGCAGAAGGACAGCGCATTGGTGATAAGATTGACGAAGACCTGCGCGAGCCTCGCCTCGAGCCCCCTGATCCGCATCGGCTCCGAGGGAAGATCGGCGATGAAGTCGACACCCTTCTCGGCGGCCTGCTTGCCCAGATACTCTCCCAGGTTCGAGATGGTGCGCAGGAGGTCGAACTCTTCCTCCTCCTCCTTCACGAGTTCACTGTCGAGCCGGGAGGCATTGGAAATGTCGCTCACCAGCCGGTCGAGGCGCCGCACGTCATGTTCGATCACATCGAGAAGCCTCTCGCGCTGGTCGTCGCGCTTCGCGAGACGGAGGGTGCCAACGGCCGAACGCAGCGAGGCAAGCGGGTTCTTGATCTCATGCGCCACATCCGAGGCGAACTGCTCGTTCGCGTCGATGCGGTCGTAGAGGGCGGCCACCATGCCGCGCATGGCGATGGAGAGGCGGCCGATCTCGTCGGGACGTGCGGTCAGGTCGGGGATGCGCACGCGCCCGGGTGCCATCTTGCGCGCGTCCCGGTCGCGACCCAGCTCCGCCGCCGCGGCGAGATCGGCGAGCGGATTGGCGATGGTCGAGGCAAGCACGAGGCTGAGGCCGATGGAGACGAAGAGCGCGACGACGAACATCTGCAGGATCTGCTCGCGCTCGTAGCGGACGAGCCGGTCGATCTCTCCGGCCGCCGAGACGATGGCCGCCACACCGATGACCCGATCCCCCTCAAGGATGGGGGTCGCGACGGAGAAGAGCGCGCCGCCATTGCGGTCGCGGCCGGTGTTGATGGTGGTCCGCCCCTCGCGTGCGCCGGCAAAGACCTGTCGCGCCAGCGCGACGGCGTCGATCTCGCGCTCGGGCTCTTCTCCCCAGGCGAGCACGTTCGAGACCGCTTCCCATACTCCGTTGAGGAAGTCGGTGATCAGGGTCGAGCGCTGGTCGCCGAGAACGGGTTGTCGCGTCCCGCGGTCGAACGCCACCACATCGCCGGAATTGTCGAGGATGAAGAGGTCGATGGCGGGATTGACGGCGAGCGACTCCAGCGTTGCCGGGATGTCGATCCCTTTTGGCGCGTCGAGGGTGGCACCGGGAATCGCGGCAAGACGCGCCTCGAAGACGTTGGCCACGAGCTGCGTCTCGGACACGAGCGCCCGCTCGCGCTGCAGCACCAGATTCTCGCGGAAGGGATTGGTGAAGAGGACGCCCGAGACCTGGATCACCAGCGCGAGCAGGTTGAAGATGATGATCTTGCGCGCAAGGGGCGAACGGTTCAACGAGACGATGCCGCGCCGTCCGCGGGTCTTCTGGATCGAGAAATCGCCCTCGACCTCCGGCGCGATCCAGTCCTCGCCGAGGAGCACGTCGCCGGACCGCGGTGCGGATTGCCCGCCCTCCGCCTCGGGTCGGCCAAAGGCCGGCGCGGCAGTCATGCGACCGTCACTCCTCGTTATAGCGGTATCCGATGCCGTAGAGCGTCTCGATCGCGGCGAAGTCGGCGTCGGCGGACCGCATCTTCTTGCGCAGGCGCTTGATGTGGCTGTCGATCGTGCGGTCGTCGACGTAGACCTGATCGTCATAGGCCACGTCCATCAGTTGGTCCCGGCTCTTGACGAAGCCCGGCCGCTGCGCGAGGGCCTGAAGCAGCAGGAATTCGGTCACCGTCAGCGAGACGTCGCTGCCCTTCCACGTCACCGCATGGCGCAGGGGGTCCATCCGCAGATTGCCGCGTTCCAGAATGCGGCTTTCTTCCTGCACATCGGCCTCGCCCCCCGCGATGGCGTCCTGCCGGCGCAGCAGCGCGCGAATCCGCTCGACCAGAAGGCGTTGCGAGAAGGGCTTCTTGACGTAGTCGTCCGCCCCCATCCTCAGCCCGAGGACCTCGTCGATCTCGTCGTCCTTGGACGTGAGGAAGATGACCGGCATCGCGGTTTTCTGCCGAAGGCGCTGGAGAAGGTCCATCCCGTCCATGCGCGGCATCTTGATGTCGAGCACGGCCATGTCGGGCATCCGCTTGTTGAAGGCATCGAGCGCGGACTGGCCGTCGTTGTAGGTCTCGACCTCGAACCCTTCGGCCTCGAGGGTCATGGCGACCGACGTCAGGATGTTGCGGTCGTCATCCACGAGAGCGATCCTGGACATTATCCCAACTCCAAAGTGCCTGCTGACCCAAATGCGCCTCATGATCAGATTTCCGCCGAAGGAATCAATAGCCTTCTGCGAATCGGAGGCGCCGGACGCTCCGAGGTGATGCTGATTATGCGAAGGAATGACTAATTTGCCGCAACGATTGCCCAGTGGTTGCGCCAACCTGTCGCTGGTTGCGCTAACGCGTTGCTGTCACTCTGTTGTCGCGGAGGTGGGTCATGTTATAGGCTTTGCCTGTCGGCGCCGTTCCCGGGGCTGACCGGTATCCTATTGGCCCGGGATGCCGTTGGAGGACCGGAAACAGCCGCTCGGGCGGCATCGGGGAGCTTGCAGTATGAATTTCGGACGCGTGAACCCAGCGCAGACGCTGGACGCACAAGGCATCACCGGACTTGGAGAGGTTCATTACAACCTCATCGAGCCCGCGCTCGTCGAAGCCGCAGTGAAGCGCGGCGAGGGCCGGCTGGGTCGCGGAGGCGCGTTCCTCTGCTCGACCGGCGCCTTCACCGGCCGCTCGCCGAAGGACAAGTTCGTCGTGCGCACGCCCTCGGTGGAAGACACGGTCTGGTGGGAAAACAACGCGCCCATGGATCCCGCGGCCTTCGACCGTCTCCACGCCGACATGCTGGCCCACATGAAGGACCGCACCTATTTCGTGCAGGACCTGTTCGCCGGCGCCGACCCCGAGCTGCGCCTCGACGTGCGCATGGTCACCGAACTCGCCTGGCACGGCCTCTTCATCCGGCACATGCTGCGCCGCCCCGAGCGCGCCGAACTCGACAGCTTCGTGCCGGAGTGGACGGTGATCAACTGCCCGTCGTTCAAGGCCGACCCCGAGCGTCACGGCTGCCGCACCGACACGGTGATCGTGCTCAACTTCGACAAGAAGCTGATCCTGATCGCCAACACGGAATATGCCGGCGAGAACAAGAAGTCGGTCTTCACGCTCCTGAACTACATCCTGCCCGGCAAGGGCGTGATGGCGATGCACTGCTCGGCCAACCACGCGATCGGTAACACGGACGATGCGGCGGTGTTCTTCGGTCTCTCCGGCACCGGCAAGACCACCCTTTCGGCCGATCCGTCGCGCACGCTGATCGGCGACGACGAGCACGGCTGGTCGGACCGGGGCACCTTCAACTTCGAGGGCGGCTGCTACGCCAAGACGATCAACCTCTCTGCCGAGGCCGAGCCCGAGATCTATGCGACCACCTCGAAGTTCGCGACCGTCGTCGAGAACATGGTCTATGACGAGGAAACGCTCGAACTCGACTTCAACGACGACAGCCTGACCGCGAACACCCGCTGCGCCTACCCGCTGGAATACATTTCCAACGCGTCCGAGACCGGGATGGGCGGGCATCCGAAGAACGTGATCATGCTGACCTGCGACGCCTTCGGCGTGCTGCCGCCCATCGCGCGGCTGACCCCGGCGCAGGCCATGTATCACTTCCTGTCGGGCTTCACCTCGAAGGTGGCCGGCACCGAGCGCGGCGTGACCGAGCCGCAGCCGACCTTCTCGACGTGCTTCGGCGCGCCCTTCATGCCGCGCCGCCCCGAGGTCTATGGCAAGCTGCTGCAGGAGAAGATCGCGAAACTGGGCGCGACCTGCTGGCTGGTGAACACCGGCTGGACCGGCGGCGCCTACGGTACGGGCAAGCGGATGCCGATCAAGGCCACGCGCGCCCTGCTGACCGCCGCTCTCGACGGTTCGCTGGCCGATGCGCAATTCCGCCGTGACCCGAACTTCGGCTTCGACGTGCCGGTTCTGGTTCACGACGTCGATCCGAAGCTGCTCGATCCCCGTTCCACCTGGGCGGATCCGGCGGCCTACGACGCACAGGCGCAGAAGCTGGTCGAGATGTTCGCCAACAACTTCGCGCAATACGTCCCCTACATCGACGCGGATGTGAAGGCGGCGGCCATCGGCTGAGCCGAGGGGCGAAGGAAACGCGAGGCATCGCATGCAGGTGCCGCCGCGCTTTCCTCAAGGCGGAGCAGATAGGGACGGGGCGCAGATGCGCCCCGTTTTTCATTTAATCCTGGGCACTTTGCGCACGACACATTGCTGCGCGCGGCACAGTTCGCGCGAATTTTTGTTGCGCTGCGGCTGCAAAGTCGATAGGACGTCGCAGTCGCAGAAAGAGGAGTTACGCCATGCCGAAGGACGGAGCGACCATGACCGCACAGCCGCTGCTCGCCGATCTTCTGTCCCTCACCTCCGACGCGCTGCCCGAGGTGGAGACCCTGCTCGAGACGGCGCGCGCGACGCTGAAGGATCGGGTGACGGTCGATGGCAAGGTGTCGTCGAAGGCGCTGGAGCAGGAGCAGTTCGCGGCTCATGCGCTGTCCTGGCTTGCCACCTACGTCGAATCGTTGCGCCAGATGCGCGCCTGGGCCGGCCGGCTCGAGACCGAGGGCCGGTTTGGTGAACTTGAGGCGCTGATCCTGCAGATCGCCTTCGGCGAATATCTCGCGCAGATCCGCGGCGGCATCCCGATGAGCCAGAACGAGACCGCGCGGGTGCAGGACATCGGCGTCGAGCTGGGCCATCCCGGCGAGGCGGTGAAGACCCTGATCAGGAACGGCAATACGCCGGCGGCGCGGGCGGCACTGGTCACGCTCATGCGGGACAACCACGGCCGGGCGACCTTCGGCGCTTCCGGACTGGATGAGGAACTGGAGATGATCCGGGACCAGTTCCGCCGCTTCGCGGACGAACGCGTGGTGCCGAATGCGCATGGCTGGCACATGCGGGACGAGCTGATCCCGATGGACATCATCGAGGCGCTGGCCGAGATGGGCGTCTTCGGCCTGACGATCCCCGAGGAGTTCGGCGGCTTCGGCCTGTCGAAAGCCTCGATGGTGGTCGTCTCCGAGGAGCTTTCGCGGGGCTACATCGGCGTGGGCTCGCTCGGCACGCGGTCCGAGATCGCGGCGGAGCTGATCCTCTGCGGCGGCACTGCGGAACAGAAGGCCGAATGGCTGCCGAAGATCGCCTCGGGCGAGATCCTTCCAACGGCCGTCTTTACCGAGCCGAACACCGGATCGGACCTCGGCAGCCTGCGCACGCGCGCGGCGAAGGACGGCGACGACTGGGTGGTGAACGGCAACAAGACCTGGATCACCCATGCCGCGCGCACCCATGTGATGACGCTGCTCGCC
Source organism: Rhodobacter sp. NSM (assembly GCF_052244495.1). NCBI lineage: Bacteria > Pseudomonadati > Pseudomonadota > Alphaproteobacteria > Rhodobacterales > Rhodobacter > Rhodobacter sp. NSM. Next base: position 59,320 of record NZ_JBQPXH010000013.1, on the reverse strand, counting down.
CGGACCGATCCCACGACGAGCGATTATCGTGGCCTGTCGATGTTCCTGGCCGAGAAGATGCCGGGAACCGATGCGGAGCCGTTCCCGACGCCCGGCATGACCGGCGGCGAGATCGAGGTGCTCGGCTATCGTGGCATGAAGGAATACGAGATCGGCTTCGACGGCTTCCGCGTGAAGGGCGGGAACCTCCTGGGCGGCGTCGAGGGACAGGGCTTCAAGCAGCTGATGCAGACCTTCGAAAGCGCCCGCATCCAGACGGCCGCGCGCGCGATCGGCGTTGCGCAGAGCGCGCTGGAAGTCGGGATGCAATATGCCGAGGACCGCAAGCAGTTCGGCAAGTCGCTGATCGAGTTTCCGCGCGTGGCCGGCAAGCTCGCCATGATGGCGGTCGAGATCATGGTGGCGCGGCAGCTCACCTACTTCTCCGCCTGGGAGAAGGACCACGGCCAGCGCTGCGACCTTGAGGCCGGGATGGCGAAGCTCCTGGGCGCGCGGGTGGCCTGGGCCTCGGCCGACAATGCCCTGCAGATCCATGGAGGGAACGGCTTCGCGCTGGAGTACCAGATCAGCCGGATCCTCTGCGACGCGCGCATCCTGAACATCTTCGAAGGCGCGGCCGAAATCCAGGCTCAGGTGATCGCACGGCGGCTGCTCGACTGAGCAAGCTTGCCAGCGTTTCCGGCATCAAGGGGCGGGCCGCAGGGTCCGCCCCTTCCACATGAATTTCACGAAGCGCGAACGGCACGATTTCAGGCGCGCGCCAGCAGTTCCATCAGCCGTGCGCGCGCTTCTGGCAGCGGGCGCCCGTTCAGGAGCGGCGCCAGTTCCCGCGCGAGGAAGTGGCCGGTGATGGCGAGGCCCTGCGCAAGGTCCTCGCCGCTCGCGGGCCCCTGCCCCAGAAGCGCGAGAGGGAGCGGAAAGAGTCGGTCGGCCCAGTCGCCCGCCCCGTCCCGGCTGACCGCCCGGCCGGTCTTCGGACTCACAAAGGCCAAGTCCTCACGGCTGCCGGTGACGGCACAGCGGGTGAGGTCGAGGCCGAAGCCGGTCTCCTCCAGCAGCCGCATCTCCCAGCGGAGATAGGCGGCAGGCCAGCCGGGGCGGTCGAGTGCGTCGAGCAGCGCCATGCTCGCCTGCCACAGGCCGGGATGCGGCTCGCGCTCCGGCAATGTCACATGAAGCATGGCGCAGATCGCGTTGAGGCCCGCGAGGCCCAGCCGGTCGCCGAGCAGCGCCGTCCGGCTGCGCAGCGGCTCGACCGTGAACGAGCCCATGTGCTCGTCGAGCCGCGCCTTCCAGGTCAGGTCGAGCTGCGCACCGGGCTGGAGGATCGGCGCGACCTTCCTCGAGGCGCCTCCGCGGACGACGCCCGCGTGGCGGCCATGGTCAGCCGTGAAGACCTCGATGATCGCCGAACTCTCGCCGTGCCGCCGCACCGAGAGGAGCGCGCCCTCGTCCCGCCATTCCATCATGGGGCGACTATCCCGCGCGACGGACGGGCCGTCCAGTCACTCGGAGAGGCCCGGCTCGTCGAGGAGCGTCCGGCCCTGCCGGTCCTCGACCTCGATCACCCAGAGGTCGGGGTCGAAGCGGCGCTGGCGGGCGATGGCCGCATCGACCTCGGCCTCGGCGCCCTCGGCCAGCGGCACCCAGGCGCGGGCGCCGGTCATCAGGTCGAAGGAGCGCTGGAAGGCCCGGGCCTGCCCGTCGAGGGTCGCGCATTTGACCAGAACGGCGCCAGCAGTGGCATCGCCCCGCGAGGTCACAAAGGCCGGGATGTCGGCCAGCCGCAGACGGGTCAGATAGGCACGGACCCAGAAGTCGGCCGTCAGGCGCACGCTCATCGGCCGGCCGCGGCGGCCATCTCAGTCGCCGTCCTTGAAATCGAGGCCCATCTCGGAATAGCGCTCGGGTTCCTCGAGCCAGTTCGGGCGCACCCGGACCTGCAGGAAGAGATGGACCGGCCGCTCGAGGAAGGTCGCGATCTCGGCGCGGGAGGCCTGGCCGATCTGCTTGATCGTCTCGCCCTTGTTGCCGAGCACGATGCCCTTGTGGCCGTCGCGGGCGACATAGACGACCTGGTCGATGCGGGTGGAGCCGTCGGGCCGGTCCTCCCAGGCTTCGGTCTCGACGGTGAGCTGGTAAGGCAGCTCCTCATGCAGGCGCAGGGTCAGCTTCTCGCGCGTGATCTCGGCGGCGATGGCGCGCATCGGCACGTCGGCGATCTGGTCCTCGGGGTAGAACCAGGGGCCCTCGGGAAGGATGCCCGCCAGCCAGCGGCGCAGCTTCTCGACCCCGTGGCCCTTCTCGGCCGAGATCATGAAGGTCTCGGCGAAGGGAAAGGCACCGTTCAGCTCCTGCGCAAGCCCGAGCAGCACCTCGGCCTTCACCCGGTCGATCTTGTTGATGGCGAGGGCCACGGTCTGGCCCTGCGGGATGCGGTCGCGCATCGCGTCGATGATGGCCTGCGTGCCCTCGGTCAGGCCGCGGTGGGCCTCAACGAGCAGCACGATCACGTCGGCATCCGCCGCGCCGCCCCAGGCGGCGGCGACCATGGCCCGGTCGAGCCTCCGCCGCGGACGGAAGAGGCCGGGCGTGTCCACGAAAACGATCTGGGTCTGACCTTCCATCGCCACGCCACGGATGCGGGCGCGCGTGGTCTGGACCTTGTGGGTCACGATCGAGACCTTGGCGCCGACCATGCGGTTCAGGAGCGTCGATTTCCCGGCATTGGGCTCGCCGATGAGCGCCACGAAGCCCGCGCGTGTGGTCTCAGTCATTCTTCGCCTCCATCCGCGCGAGAAGCGCCCGCGCCGCCGCCTGTTCCGCCACGCGCTTGGTGCCCGCCGTCGCACGCTCCGTCTCGCCGCTGCCGAGGCGCACCTCGACGGTGAAGATCGGCGCATGGTCGGGACCTGACCTGTCCACCGCCTCGTAGGTCGGCGGCGGCAGCCCGCGGGCCTGCGCCCATTCCTGCAGCGCCGTCTTGGCGTCGCGGGCATCCTGCTCGACCTGGGCGATCCGCTCGCCCCAGAGCCGCAGGACGAGCCTGCGCGCAGCCTCGAACCCCGCATCGAGATAGACCGCGGCGATCACCGCTTCCAGGGCGTCGCCAAGCAAGGCCTCCTTGCGGCGGCCGCCCGACATCATCTCGGACCGGCCGAGCTTCAGCACCTCCCCGAGCGCCACCTCGCGCGCGACGGCGGCACAGGTCTCCTTGCGCACGAGCGCATTGAAGCGGGGCGCGAGCTGCCCCTCGGAGGCGTGCCCGTCGGCCGCAAGCAGCGCCTCGGCCATGACGAGGCCCAGCACCCGGTCACCCAGGAACTCGAGCCGCTGGTTGTCGGGACGCGTGGCGGACGAGAGCGAGGAATGTGTGACCGCGCGCAGCAGGCGATCGGGCTCGCGGAACTCGTGCCCGATCCGGGCCTCGAAGGCGCGGAGATCGGCCGAGAGCTTCAATCTATGGCCTTGAAGAAGCGGTCGGCGCGCCAGGTCCAGAAGTAGAGCATCGAGCGACCGGCCGAAGAGAACATGATGCGGTCCGCCCGGCCGATCAGGTTCTCGGCCGGCACGAAGCCCACGCCGCCCACGGCCTGGCCATAGCGGCTGTCCTGGCTGTTGTCGCGGTTGTCGCCCATGAAGAAGTAGTGGCCGGCAGGCACGGTGAAGACATCGGTGTTGTCGCCGAAGCCGTTGGTATCGATGTTCAGCACGTCATGGCTGCGGCCGCCCGGCAGGGTCTCGGTGAAGCGGCTCTTGGTGCAGATGCCGCCCTCGCCCACGGGGCCGTTCTCGCAGCGCGGCAGGTTGCCCATCGGGCCCTGCTGCTCGTAGACCTCTTCGAAGGTGCCGGCCGGCTCCTGCGGGACCTCCTCGCCGTTCAGGTAGAGCACGCCGTTCCTCATCTGCACCGTGTCGCCCGGGAGGCCGATCAGCCGCTTGATGAAGTCCGAGCCATTGACGGGATGGCGGAACACCACCACGTCGCCACGCTCGGGTTCCGAGCCGAGGATGCGGCCCGAGAAGGGGCAGATGCCGAAGGGGCAGGAATACTGCGAATAGCCGTAGGCCATCTTGTTGACGAAGAGGAAATCGCCGATCAGCAGCGTGTCCTTCATGGATCCCGAAGGGATCCAGAACGGCTGGAAGAAGAGCGTGCGGAACACGCCTGCGATCAGCAGCGCATAGACGACCGTCTTGATCGTCTCGAGGATGCCGCCTTCGGATTTCGCCTTGCTCGCCATGGTTTCTGCCTGTCTGTTTGCGGGCCGGCCGCCCAATCCGGCGCTTCATGCGCGCCGGTGCCGGATGAGTCAAGCTGGCGGGGCTGCCACCGGGCGGGCCTCGATGACGACGAAGGCCTGCGCCCAGGGGTGATCGTCGGTCAGGCTGACATGAACCACCGCCTCGTGGCCCGCGGGCGTCATGGCCGAGAGTCGCTCGGCCGCCCAGCCGGTCAGATGCATGACGGGCTGGCCGCTGGCGAGGTTCGACACGCTCATGTCCTTCCAGGCGATGCCCATGCGCAGGCCGGTGCCAAGCGCCTTCGAGCACGCCTCCTTCGCCGCCCACCGCTTGGCATAGGTGCCCGCCACGTCTGCTCGGCGTTCTGCCCTGGCCTGTTCCAGCGGCGTGAAGACGCGATTTCGGAACCGTTCGCCGAAGCGGGCGAGCGTCTTCTCCATGCGCTCGATGTTGGCGAGGTCTGTGCCGATCCCGAGGATCATGGCGCTCCTCGCCCGTCGCGGGTCTTCCCGATCAAGCGACGGCCTCGCGCGCCGCGTCCATTCGCCGCCGCATGCCCTCGATCGCGCTGCCGAGGCCTCGGAAGATCGCCTCGCCGATCAGGAAATGGCCGATGTTCAGTTCCATCACCTGCGGGAAGACCGCGATCTCGGCCACGGTGTCGTAGCTGATCCCATGGCCTGCGTGAACCTCGAGGCCAAGGGAGTGGGCGAGTGCCGCCCCCTCGCGCAGCGCCTCGAGTTCCCGCGCGGCCTCGGCGTCACGGCCTTCGGCGAAGAGATCGCAGTAATGGCCGGTATGCAGTTCGACCACCGCGGCGCCGATCTCGGCCGAGGCCTCGATCTGGCGCACGTCGTGGCCGATGAACATGGACACGCGGCAGCCTGCCTCGCGCAGGGGCGCCACGAAGTCCTTCAGCCGGGGAATATCTCCGGCCACGTCGATGCCGCCTTCCGTCGTCCGCTCCTCGCGCCGCTCGGGGACGAGGCACACCGCATGCGGCTTGTGGCGGAGCGCGATGGCCTGCATCTCGGCCGTCGTCGCCATCTCGAGGTTCAGCGGCACCCTGAGGCCCTGCATCAGCGCGGTGATGTCCTCGTCGCGGATGTGGCGGCGATCCTCGCGAAGATGGGCGGTGATCCCGTCCGCTCCCGCGGCCTCGGCCAGAAGTCCGGCCCGGAGCGGGTCCGGGTATGAGGTGCCGCGCGCGTTGCGCACCGTCGCCACGTGGTCAATGTTCACGCCAAGCCGCAGCCGTCCCAAAGCTCTCATCGCTTCCGCCCGTCCTCAATAATGTCGGCCCATCCTATTGGCTTCCAGCCTCGGCGTCATCCGCCTCCGCGGCCTTGCGGCGGCGCTTCCGGGCCCGCCGCGTCTCGAGCCGCAGGGCGCGGATCTTCTGGTAGGCCGCGATGACGGGAATCGTCAGGTAGTAGAAGCTGAGCCCCGCCGCCAGTCCGGGCAGGATGCCCCCCACCAGGTAGGGCAGGTAGATCGTATCGAAGAAGCGGTCGAGATTGCTCCAGCGCGTCGGCTCATCGGTGAAGATGGCGAGGAAATTTGCCCAGAGCTCGTTGCCCGCGTCGGAGAAGGCCTTGAAGATGTTGACGATCGTCAGCGGCGCGTCGATGCCCAGCATCCAGTGGCCGAACTCGACCGAGACGAAGGCGATGAGCGGCATGGTGACCGGATTGCCGACGAAGGTGGCGAGCAGGGCTGCAAGGATGTTGCCGCGCAGGATCCAGCCGAGCAGCGCGCCGCCCAGCAGATGGAAGCCGAAGAAGGGCGTGAAGGAGATGAAGACGCCTGCGAAGATGCCGCGCGCAATGCGATGGGGCTCGTCCGGCAGGCGCGTCAGGCGGTGCTTCACGTATTGCGCGGCGCGTGTCCAGCCGCCGCGCGGCCAGACGGCTTCCTGCGCCAGCTGCCACCAGGTGCGTGGATTGCGTCGCTTGAAGACCAAGACTTCCCCCGTGCCCGGTCAGGGTTTCCTGCTCAGATCGCGGTGCCGCGAGATCTGCGCCACATCCGTCTCAGCCTCGAGTGCAGTCATCAGCGTATGCAGATGCTCGACGTCGCGCAGATCCACATCGACCAGCAGACGGTAGAAATCGGGCTTGCGATCCGTGAACCTCAGGTCGGAGATATTGGCCTTCTGCTCACCGATCAAGGTGCAGAGCCGGCCGAGCACGCCGGCGTCGTTGGAAATCGTGAGGTCCAGCGTCACGGTATGCACAGGCGCATGACGGCCAGCGTGCCAGTGCAGGTCGATCCAGCGGGACGGCTGCTCCTCGAATTCCTCGAGCGCGGGACAGTCGATGGCGTGGATGACGACACCCTGCCCGCGATAGGTGATGCCTACGATCCGCTCGCCCGGAACCGGCTGGCAGCACTTTGCACGGCGGAACTGCTGGTCGTCCGACAGCCCGACAACGGGGCGCTGCACGTCCACCTCGGGGCCGCTCTGACGGACAAGTTCGGGATAGAGGGTCTCGACCACCTTGCGGGCGGTGAGCTCGGCCGAACCGAGCTGCGCGAGGAGTTCCGTCTCGTCCGACAGCCCGAGCATCTTCGCCGCCGTGCGCAGCGCCTTGTCGGTCGACTTCCGGCCGACGTGGTCGAAGGCCGCCCGTGCAAGCTCCTGACCGAGCTTCACGAACCGGCCCCGATCCTCCTCGCGCAGGCTGCGGCGGATGGCGGCCTTGGCGCGGCCCGTGGTCACGATGTCGATCCAGGAGGCCTGCGGGCGCTGTCCTTCGGCGGTGATGATCTCGACCGACTGGCCGTTCTTCAGCCGGGTCCAGAGCGGCACGCGGATGCCGTCGACCTTGGCCGAGACGGTGGAATGGCCGATCCGGGTGTGGATCGCATAGGCGAAATCGAGCGGCGTGGCGCCACGGGGCAACTGGAGCACGTCGCCCTTCGGCGTGAAGCAGAACACCTGGTCGGTGTACATCTCGAGCTTCACGTTCTCCATGAATTCGTCGTGGTCGTCCTCGTCCAGCCGCTCGGTCAGGCTCGCGATCCACTTGGCGGGATCGACGGCGAACGGGTTGTGGACGCGCACGCCCTCGCGGTAGCTCCAGTGCGCGGCGACCCCGGCCTCGGCCACCTCGTGCATCTGGCGGGTGCGGATCTGCACCTCGACGCGCTTGCCGTCGCGCCCCGAGACCGTCGTGTGGATCGAGCGGTAGCCGTTCGACTTCGGCTGGCTGATGTAGTCCTTGAACCGTCCCGGCACGGCCCGCCAGCGCTGGTGGATCACGCCGAGGATCCGGTAACAGTCGCCGACCGAGTTGCAGATCACGCGAAAGCCGTAGATGTCCGAGAGCCGCGAGAAGGCGAGGTCCTTCTCCTGCATCTTGCGCCAGATCGAATAGGGCTTCTTCGCGCGGCCATAGACGTCGGCCTCGATCTGCGCCTTCTCCAGTTCCAGCCGGATATCGGCGGTGATACGATGCACCACATCGCCCGTCTCGCGCTGGAGCGTGATGAAGCGGCGGATGATCGAGTTCCGCGCGTCCGGATTCAGCACGCGGAACGCCAGATCCTCGAGTTCCTCGCGCATCCACTGCATGCCCATGCGGCCGGCCAGCGGAGCGAAGATCTCCATCGTCTCGCGCGCCTTCTGGGCCTGCTTCTCAGGCTTCATGCTCTTGATTGTCCGCATGTTGTGCAGACGGTCGGCGAGCTTGACGAGGATCACCCGAAGGTCCTTGGACATCGCCATGAACAGCTTGCGGAAATTCTCGGCCTGCTTGGACTGCGCCGAGGAGAGTTCGAGGTTCGTCAGCTTGGTGACGCCGTTCACCAGTTCGGCGATATCCTCGCCGAAGAGGCGCGCGACCTCGGTATAGGTGGACTTGGTATCCTCGATCGTGTCGTGCAGGAGTGCCGTCACGATGGTCGCGTCATCCAGCCGCTGTTCGGTGAGGATGGCGGCGACCGCGACGGGATGGGTGAAATAGGGTTCGCCCGAGTGGCGGAACTGGCCGTCATGCATCTGCCGGCCATAGGCATAGGCCCGGCGGATGAGGTCGGCGTTCGTTCGCGGATTGTAGTTGCGGACGAGGGCGATCAGGTCTTCGACGTCGATCATGGCCCCGGCCGCAACAGGTTCAATACGAAATCAGTTCTGTCCCTGCGCTTCCATGAGGGCGCGCAGCAGCTTTTCCTCGGACATGTCGTCCTGGACCGGGCGATCGACCTCGCTGCCCATGAGCAGCGCCATCTGATCCTCTTCCGGCTCGTCCACCTCGATCTGGGTCTGGTGGCTCTCGATCATCCGTTCGCGCAGCGCCTCGGCGCTCTGGGTCTCTTCGGCGATCTCGCGGAGGGCGACCACCGGGTTCTTGTCGTTGTCGCGGTCGATCGTCAGCTGCGACCCCGAAGCAATTTCGCGCGCACGATGCGCGGCCAGCATCACCAGCTCGAACCGGTTCGGGACCTTGTCAACGCAATCTTCAACCGTCACGCGGGCCATGGGAGTCTCCGTTTCGGACAGGGGGCATGGAGCGGCCTATGTAGCCGCCGCACTGCCTCTTGACAAGGGCGGATTCCTTTCGCGTCAAGCCTCGAGCGGCACGACAGCAGCCCGGTCGCGCTCCGGAACGGCCGCGAGCATCTCAGTGACGGTCAGACCCAGCAGCGGGTGCGTCCAGCCCGGCGCGACGTCCGAGAGCGGGACGAGGACGAAGGCCCGGTCCTGGAGCCTCGGATGCGGAAGGATCGGAATGTCTGGCGCAGCCTCCGCCTGCCGGGCCCTCGACAGAGTTCTCCACAGGCTCTGGGTCGCCGTATCCGGAAAAACCGAATCACCCAGCGCGATCAGATCGAGGTCCAGAGTGCGGTTCGCCCACCGGGCTGACCGCGATCGGCCAAAATCCGCCTCAATCTCATGCAGCCGGCCGAGAACCGCCGCCGGTTCCGCCTCCTCCGTTAGGTGCAGGCTCATGGCCGCATTGACAAAATCGGGTGCCTGACCCTCAGGAAAAAAAGGGGTACGGTAAAGCCTGCTTGGTCGAAAATCCGTCCCAAATGCACGCGCAACGGCAGAAATCGCCTCTCGGACAATGACCTCAGGGAACCTTCCCGCAAGAGTCAAGTTTGACCCGAGTGCAACCAGAGCTTGCTTTCCAGTCGGCCTGTCCAATGGTATAAGTTTCTGATGAGGCCCGCTTGCCGGTAGATGTATTACACTGATATCCGACCCCTTGTCGATTTTTGCTTAACGAAACCTATTCTCGATGACAGCAGATTGGCCGGGGCAAGGGTTCTCGCAGGGGACAAGGATAATGTTCTACAAGGACGAACGGCTGGCGCTGTTCATCGACGGTTCGAACCTTTACGCCGCCGCGAAGGCGCTGGGATTCGATATAGATTACAAGCTGCTGCGCCAGGAGTTCATGCGCCGCGGCAAGCTGCTGCGGGCGTTCTACTACACGGCGCTTCTCGAGAACGACGACTACTCGCCGATCCGTCCGCTCGTCGACTGGCTTCACTACAATGGGTTCACCATGGTCACGAAGCCGGCCAAGGAATACACGGACAGCCAGGGGCGACGCAAGGTCAAGGGCAACATGGACATCGAGCTGACGGTCGATGCCATGGAACTGGCCCCTCGGGTGGATCACATCGTGCTCTTCTCGGGCGACGGCGATTTCCGGCCTCTGGTGGAGAGCCTCCAGCGACAGGGCGTTCGTGTGTCGGTCGTCTCGACGATCCGCAGCCAGCCGCCGATGATCGCCGACGAACTGCGCCGGCAGGCGGACAATTTCATCGAACTGGACGAGCTGCGCGAAGTCATCGGCCGCCCGCCTCGGGAGCCGCGCGTGGAGCGGGAAGAGATAGCCGTCGAGGCCAAGTAACGTTCGGGCGCGCGCCCTGGGCGCGCGGCCCGGAACATGCGGCATCCTGAGGCGGATGCCCTGCCGGGTCTGGACCTGAGCCTCCGATCGGAATACCTGTGGGCTGCACAGGACGAAGAGAGCCGGCCCATGACACTGCCTCCCCTCACCCTATATCTTGCCGCCCCAAGGGGCTTCTGCGCGGGCGTGGATCGCGCGATCAAGATCGTCGAGATGGCGCTCGAGAAATGGGGGCCGCCCGTCTACGTGCGTCACGAGATCGTGCACAACAAGTTCGTCGTCGACCGGCTGCGCGACATGGGTGCCGTGTTCGTCGAGGAACTGGACGAGGCGCCAACCGACCGGCCCGTCATCTTCTCGGCCCATGGCGTGCCCAAGTCCGTGCCGGCCGAGGCCGAGCGGCGCAACATGGTCTATGTGGATGCCACCTGTCCTCTGGTGAGCAAGGTCCATCTCGAGGCCGAACGCCACCACGAGAACGGCCTGCAGATGATCATGATCGGGCACGCCGGCCACCCCGAGACGATCGGGACGATGGGCCAGCTTCCCGAGGGCGAGGTGCTGCTGGTCGAGACGGTCGAGGACGTGGCGGGTCTTCAGGTGCGCGATCCCGAGAAGCTGGCCTACATCACCCAGACGACGCTCTCGATCGACGACACGGCCGCAATCGTGGCCGCCCTGCGCGAGCGTTTCCCCGCGATCGACATCCCGCGCAAGGAAGACATCTGCTACGCGACGACCAACAGGCAGGGCGCGGTGAAGGCCATCGCCGGTCGGATCGGTGCGCTTCTCGTGATCGGCGCGCCGAATTCGTCGAACTCCCGCCGCCTCGTGGAGGTCGGCCGTGCCGCCGGCTGCCGCGTGGCGCAACTCGTGCAGCGCGCGACGGACATCGACTGGGAGGCGCTGCAGGGTGCCACCTCGGTGGGCGTCGCGGCCGGCGCCTCGGCTCCGGAGGTGCTGGTGGACGAGGTGATCGCGGCCTTCCGCGAGCGGTTCGACACCACGGTCGAGGCCGTCGAGACGGTGAAGGAGCGCGTCGAGTTCAAGGTGCCGCGCATCCTGCGCGAGCCCGCCGAGACACCGTGAGCCTCGGACGATGAGCCCCGAGTTCCTGCTGACAGCCTTCATCGTCTGCCTGGCACCGGGGATCGGCGTCGTCTACACCCTTTCGGCGACCATCGGCGGCGGCGCCCGCGCAGGCCTGCTGGCGGTGCTCGGCTGCACCCTCGCCACCGCCGTGCATCTTGCGGCCGCACTGGCGGGACTCGCGGCCATCCTCCACTCAAGCGCCGTCCTGTTCCAGGCGCTCAAGTTCGCCGGTGTGGCCTACCTGCTCTGGATGGCCTGGGCGACGCTGCAGGAGCGGGGCGGCCTTCGCCTGCAGGCGGCCGAGCCGCAATCCGCCGGCCGTATCGTGGCGCGCGGGATCCTGCTCAACCTTCTCAATCCGAAGCTGCCACTCTTCTTCATGGCGTTCCTGCCGCAGTTCATCCCGACAGGAAGCGCCGAGCCGACCCGCCTTCTGATCGAGCTGGGATCCGGCTTCGTCGCAATGACGGCCGCGACCTTCCTCGGCTATGTCGGCCTGGCCACGCTCTCGCGCGAGGCGCTGCTCTCCAGTCCACGCGTCCTGACCTGGATTCGCCGCCTGTTCGCAGCCTCCTTCGCCGGACTCGGCGCGCGGCTTGCCTTCGAGCGCTCATGACCCGCATCCCGCGTTCCGCCCTCATCCTTGGCCTGGCCGGGCTGCTCCCCTTCCTCTGGAGTGCGTTGACGGAACTGCGCCCGGACATCGGCGACTGGGGCGCGGCCAATCTCGGGCCGCGATTCGTCGGGCCCTATGCGGGTCTCGCCTATGGAACGGTGATCCTGTCGTTCATGTCCGGCGTGCTCTGGGGCTTCGCGACAAGGACCAGTGGTCGCGAGGCCGCCCTGGGCTACACGCTTTCGGTGATCCCCGCGCTCTGGGCCTTCTTCTTCGTCGGCGGCGGTCCGACCTCGGCGGCCATCTACCTCGCCGCGGGGTTCGCGGGCCTCCTCCTGCTCGACTGGAGCTTCTGGAGCCAGGGCCTCGCGCCCGAATGGTGGATGCGGCTGCGGCTGATTCTTACCGCGGTGGTGCTGGCCTGCCTGTCAGTGACGATCCTCGACTGAGGCCCCTCAGCCCTTGCGGATCGTGTCGCCGGGCTCGAGCTTGGGCTCAAGCTCGATGACCAGCCCTGAGGTCGCTCTGTCCGATCGCTTGGCCGCGACGATCTCGGCCGCCTTTCTCCCGATCTCCAGCCGGCAGGCATCCATCGTCGCGAGATGGCAAGGCAGGCCCTGAACCAGTTCCACCCCGTTGAACCCCGCCAGCCCCACCTTCGACGGCACGTCGATGCCGTGATTGAGGCACCAGAGCAACCCGCCAGCCCCGATCATGTCATTGGAGTAATAAAGGAAATCCAGATCCGGCGAGCGGGAGAGGATCGCCTCGGTCATCTCGCGCCCCTTCAGCAGCGCCGAGCCTCCGGAGTAGAATTCGCGATCCTCGACATACAGGCCCGCCGCCGCAAGCGCCTCCTCGAAGCCCTCGAGCCGCTTCCGCGCGCGGTGGTCGTGCGGCATCATCGTGCCGAGAAACCCGATCCGGCGATAGCCCGCTGCCACGATGGCTTCGGCCATGTGACGCCCCGCGCGGCGATGCGAGATCCCCACAGCGTTGTCGACGGGCGAGCCGTCGACGTCCATGATTTCAACGATCGGGATCCCCGCGTTCTCGAGCATGGCACGCGCGGCATGGCTCCGCTCCAGCCCCGCAATGATGATGCCGGACGGCCGCCAGGACAGCATCTCGTAGAGCACCTTCTCCTCGCGCTCGGGCGAGTAGTTGGTCACGCCGACGACCGGCTGCAGGCCGGTATCCTCAAGCACCTCGGACACGCCGGTGAGCACTTCTGGGAACACCATGTTCGAAAGCGACGGGATGATGACCGCGACGAGGTTCACGCGCTGGCTGGCCAGCGCCCCGGCGATCCGGTTCGGCACGTAGCCAAGCTCGCGCGCAGCGGCCAAAACCCGTTCGCGTGTGCTGCCTGAGACGTCGCCGCGGTTGCGCAAGACCCGGCTCACGGTCATTTCCGACACGCCCGATGCGTCCGAGACGTCGCGCAATGTCAGGGGTCGCCGATGCAGGGCGGAGGCCGGCTCTTTCGCCACGGAAACATCTCTCTTGCAATGACCTTACGTTTTCTAGTTAGCGCCAAAGGATGGGCTTGTCCAAGGCCTCTCCCTGTGCCATGTTAGCGATAACGGCCGAGACATCGGCCTGCGTGATCCTGAGCGTCGTGCAAGCTCTCCAATACGGACGCGACGGACCCATGGGGGAGTGGTGGGCCAAGAGTCACTCCCCCAACTCTCCCTTCCTCCGGACAGAGCAACAGGTGCTGCCTGCGGCCTCGCGGCTTGCAACGGGCGGCGATTGGCCCCATTAAGGGCAGGCCGGACGGTTCCGGCCCCGTAGCTCAACGGATAGAGCGATCCCCTCCTAAGGGATAGGTTGGGAGTTCGAATCTCCCCGGGGTCGCCAACTAAATCAACCGGTTAGGCGGCAAACAAGGGATAGTGCAGAGGTTCACTGAACCTTGTGCAGCCTCCCGAAGTCCACCGCAGCCGCTGCGTCGGCCAGATGCTCGGGGGCAAATCGGGCATAGGTGCGCTCGGTGATCGACGTGTTCGAGTGCCCGAGGAACTGCGCGATCTTCTGCATCGGCACGCCGGCGGCGGCCATGTGAACCGCGGCGGTGTGACGCAGGACGTGCGGTGTCACATCCTTCAGGCCAGCGTTATCGACCGCGGTGGAGAAGCCGTTGCGGATCGATCGAACCTGGCGGCCTGCATATTCCACGACGAAATCGGACAGCGCCGCGGCCTTCGCCGAGAGGAGCGCGGCGCGCAGTGTGCCGTTGATGGGCACCACAGCCCGGCCCTTCCGCGGCCCGTCTGCCGATGCGCGCAGGTCGATCTGACCGCGGTCAAAATGCACCCGGTCCCATGTCAGCTCGAGAATCGCCCCGACGCGCCCGGCCGTGGCCAGCATCAGGTGGATCGCCAGCTTGATGTGCGGATCGCATTCGGCCGCCAGCAGCCGCCCCACCTCCGCCTCCGTCAGCCATCGATCTGCCGGCGCCGGCAAGGCGTTGCGCTCGATCTTCGGCGCGCGCTCGATCCGGCCAGTGTCCTCCGCCCACTTCACCACGATTCGCAGATGGCCCATCTCGGTGTGGATGGTCCATTCGCTGCGTCCGTCCGCGCGCCGCTTGGCGATGTATGCCCGGCAGTCGTCGGTCGTGATCTGGTCGGGACGCAGGTGGCCGAACTCGGGCAGGATCGCCTTGCCGGTCATGCCCATGTGATCGTCGATCCGGCGGCCGGCCCGGTCGTGTCGATAGGCCGACCAGAGATCTGAGACGGTCAGCCCAGCCGCCGGGGATTGCGAGCGCGCGAAGAGGTCACGAGCTTCAGCCTCGGCCGCGGGGCGGCTCGTGGCCGAGAGCTTGTAGCGGCGGCGGCCTCCGTCGTCGTTCCAGACGGCGGCAAAGCCTCCTCGAAATCGTTGGACGCTGAAATCTGGCATTCCTCAATCTCCTGAACAGCGGCGGCGGGGATTCGGATCATCCGCCCCACGCGAAAGTGGCGGAGCTCACCCCGCGCTGCCAACTGCCTGATGGTCTCAGCCGAGCATCCCCACCGCTCAGCCAGCGTTTCGGGCGTGAAGGGTCGGGGATCAGCCATCCGTGTCCTCCTCCATGAGGAAACCGCGCGTCCATGCCCCTGCGGCGCGCGCGCTGTCCATGCTGATGACCGCACTTGCAGTCTCGAGCACAAGAACGGTGGCAGCAATGATCCAGAGGCCGCGCCAGCCCCAGCTGGTGACAGCCCATGCGCCGACGACGATCCAATAAGCGCTCACCACTTCATCCCTTTCACTTCCTCCCGTGCGGCCTCGAGCGCCTGCACGTCCCTCTCGTAGAACCGCCTGAACCGACCGCCGCTTCTGTCTCTCAGCCCGCGGTAGAGCGTGATCCAGCCCGGCAGGCAGGCGAGCGGCGCCGATGCCGACCAGGTGCCGCGGGACATGGTGAAGGAGCCCGCCTCGACCGAGACGCTGACGGTCATGGGGGCGGTGATGATGGTCGAGCTCATGCTGCGCTCTCGTCGAGGAAGTCGAAGAGCGACGGCGTCGAAGCATCGGCCTCGGCCGCCGCGCAGTATTTGGCGCCATCGAGGAAGTAGCCCCGATTCAGTTCCACCCCGGATCCCTTGCGGCCGAGCTTCAGTGCGCGGAAGGGCACCGTCATCAGCCCGCCGAACGGATCGAACACCATCTCGCCCGGCTCGGTGAATTGCTGGATCGCCCTGTCCACAATGTCGTATTGCAGCGGGCAATTCTTGACGACGCAGCCCTCGGCGGTGAAGCTCTCGTCCTCCTCAACGCGGATGCACCAGGTCTCGGCCTCGCCGGCAGGGTCGGCAGAGCGAACCTTCTTCCACGCACCATCATCCTTGATGAACGGTGTCTTGCGGCGCACTCCCGGCATGTCGAAGGACATCACCCACTCCTGCTTGGTCTGAACGGTGCGCCCTTCGATTACCGCCTGCCCGGCGCTCCTTCCGGCGCGGATGGCAGCGATGGCCCCGTAGGCGCGCTGCGCCAGCATCGCCATGCCGAGCAGCAGTGCCCTGGAGACGCTGGTTGCTATCCATGTTGCGCGCCCGCCAACGAGGTGCCCGTCACCGGAGAGATAGCCATCAAGAACGGCCCGCGCCTTTTCCGCCGGCGCGGCCAGAAGATCGGCGGGCACCTGCTTCTCGGACGCACCTTCGCCGCACTTGGCGATCATGGCCTTGAAGGGTGCGCTCATCCCTTTGAGGCGGATTTGCACGGCTGTCCCTTCGCACCTCGTTCCTACCGCGTCGCCGGCCATGTCCTCGAAGGCCCGCAGCTTGTCGCGACCGATGCTGAAGATCATTTCGCCGTGGACGCCAATATGGCCGTCGGCCAGCCACCGTCCGAGCAGCCAGCACTCCCGGTCCGTCAGCGCGCATTCCTCGACAGGCGGCAGCTTAAGGTTCACGTATCCGCCGACAGTCTGGTCGGCTCGAACCCAGCCCGGAGAGGCGCGCTCGGCGCCATCCCGACTGCGGGCCCAATCTGTTTTCCTGGCCCAGAGCTTGTGGTCGGGGGTAAGGGTCAGAGCCCCGACGCCCTGCGCCCTGAGGTTCACCACGGGCTGCACGCCGGTATTGCGCACCACCTGAACCGGCCTCCAGCGGCCGTTGTGCGTGAGGACGTCATTGCCGACACTGACTTCCTCAATCGGCTTGAAGCCATCGCGCGTCAGGACCAGAGACCCACGGGCGAGGCACAGGTGCATTTCCTGCCCCTTGCGCGCCTGCTCGCCGTTGATCGTCAGCATTCGGGCCACGTCGGTCCACACGTCCGGGTGGATGCTGTGAGGCGGCAGCAGCATGAAGGTCGGCGGGAGCCGCCCCTGCGCCTCGAGGTGTTCGCCGATCTTCACGTGGTGCTCGAAGTCGTAAACCTCTTCGAGGTTGAACCGCTTCCAGGTCTTGTAGACCACGTCGGCGTCGAGCCCGTCGAGGTTGCCGGGCAGCAGAGCGCGATTGCCGCTCGATCGGGTGTAGCCGTGGGCATCGATCTGCCAGCGCGCCCGGCTGTAGCCACCGTCGTTGGCCCAGATCTTCGCCTCAGCGTCCCATTCCTTCTTCGCCTTCTTCACCGGCCGGTCGGCATATCCGTTCGATCGATCCGACGGCGGCTTGCGGAAGAGCAGGAGGTATTCAGGGACGCCACAGCCCATGCGGGTCCCGTCCTTGCATTGCTCGGTCCAGCCCAGCCGATAGGTCTGGTTGTTCTCGCGCACCACGTCCGTCGTGATGGTCTTCATGCCGAGGTAGGCGAAGCCGTGCCCCTTGAATCGGGCGATGCAGTCGCAGTGGAGCGTGCTCAGCGTCTGGAAGCCGAAGCCGCTGATGCCGCCCGGGATGATCCTGTCCTTCACATGAATGGCCGCGATCCGGCCCGGCTCGAGCACGCGCAGGAGCTGCGGGATCAGGAAGTCCATCTGCTCCCAGAAGTGCCCGTCGTCATCGGTGTGCCCGAAGTCGGCATAGTTCGGGCTGTATTCGTATTGGGTGCTGAACGGGATCGAGGTCACGATGAGCTGGACCGAGGCCTCGTCCATGAGCCGGGTCTCCATCACGCAGTCATTGTGCGCGATCCGATAGTTCTGGCCCGAGATCTCGATCCGCTCCACGCCCATGGACCGCACAAGGGCTTGCTGCATCGCGATCTCGCTCAGCCCATATTCCCGGATGAGGTCCACCATCTTCGCCACCATCTCCTCGTGCTGTTTCCATTTCCGCTCGAGGTTCCGGCGGATCTCCCGCTCGGCCTCGGTGTAGATCAGGTCGAGCCGCACCTGGTGCTCCTGCCCGAACCGGCGCAGGCGGTGGACCGCCTGGATGAAGTCGTTGAACTTGTGGCCGATGCCGAGGAAGACGGACCACGCGCAGTGCCGCTGCAGGTTGGTTCCGCTGCCCAGCATCACGGGCTTGGCACCGAGCTCGGCAATCTCGCCGTCTGCGAAGCGGCGAATGATCTCCTCCCGCTCCCCAAGGCTCTGTGAGCCGTTTCCGGTTACCGTGGCGCAGGTCGGGATCGCCCGTTCGATCGCCGCCCGCTCCGCCTCGAGATCGTGCCAGATGATCCGGTGCGCCGCGGGATCCTCGGCCCGCAGCTCGGCCAGCTTCGCGATCCGCGCGGGCAGGCTGTCCCGCTTCTCGCGCGCCGCGCCGGACAGATCCATGGTCGCGTCCGCGAACATGCGCGCCTGCCCGGACCGCTCGTGCCCTGCCGTGGCCAGATGATCGGTCGGCAGCTCGTGCCAGCGAACGTCGAGCGGCGGCAGGTCGTAGCCCTCATCCGAAAAGCTCGGGTCCAGATCGGACGGCCGGGTGACGAAGAGCGCCCAGGATGCGATCCACATCCAGAACTCGCGCTCCTTATGCTGAAGGAGCGTCAGCTTGTCCGCCTTCTCGCTGTTGCGCTTGAAAAAGCGCGTTTTCGCATGGCCTACATCCATCACGTCAAGGAAGGCCGCGTAGGAGAGCAGCTCGATGTAGTCGTTCGGGCTGGGGGTGGCAGTCGCGACAAAGCGGTATTGCACCCCGTCCGTCTTGATCTGGTTCGACAGGTCCCTCCGGTCGTCGCCGGCGAAAAGCGCCATGAACTCGCGGAAGGTCTTCGTTCCGCCGAACCCGCGCAGGATCGCTGCCTCGTCGAGGCTGACCCCGACGAACGGGCCTGGCCGCACCTTGCCCTCGCGCACGCTCTCGTAGTTCGTCAGGTAGACCGCCGGGCCATCGACCTCGGCCGTGGAGCGGATGAAACGCAGGTCGATCGAGAACTCGCCGCGGAAGCGCCGCTTGGCCTCCTCCATGAACTCGCGCCGGACGCCCAGCGGCGCGACGATCAGCGTCGGCCGGCCGGTCTGCTGGGTGATGACGCGCATGGCCTCAAGCTGCGTGGCTGTCTTGTGCAGGCCGAACGAGGCGAACCATGCGCGGCGGCCGCCTGCCAGCGCCCACGCCACCATGCGGCGGGTGTGTGGCTTCAGGTCCGGGTTGAGATCGGCCTCGTCCACATGGATGCCGCCGAACTTCGGGGCGATGGCGGCCTTGGCGCGCAGGAAGTCGAGATAGGGATCGTGCGTCACGCCACGGCCTCCTCTGCTGCCCATCCGCCCCACTGGTCGGCGCAGGCCTCGGCCACGCCCTCGAAGGTGCGGCTGCGGAATTTCCAGCGGTCGGGACCGGGCGGCGCGCGGTGAACGGCCGACCATTCCTTGTGCTCGGGCGTGCCCGGCTTCGGCGGCGTGAGCCGGTTCGTGGCCGAGAGCCGCGGCAGACCGCGCAGATAGAAGCTCGTCGCCTTGAAGAAGGGCTCACCGAACCACCACGGCTGCACCGTCTGCGGTCGCGGCAGGTCATCCGGCAAGCGGGCTTTCGCATGCGGGTTCATCACCGGGTTCTCGACCGCCACGCGCGGAACGGGTGCCTGCCAGCATGCCGCAAACAGGGCCGCGCCTCGGTCGAGGTCGGACCAGAGGAAGGCCAGCCGATCTTCCCGGCTCATGCGGGCATAGGCCTCGCGCTCGTCCGCGGGATAAGTCTCGGGCAGGCGCTTTGACGGCTCGTGCAGCCACCGGACGCCGCTGTTGCAGAGCCGCGTGCAGGGCGGGTGCGCGACGATGAGCAAATCCCAACCGTCCGCCAGATGGTCGCGTACGTCGCCCACGATGTGACGGTTCGAGCGATCCTCGGCCGGCAGGAGGTCGCAGGACCAGACGTCATGCCCGCGGGCGGCGAAGGCCCGGCGCATGACGCCCGAGGTCTCGCAGCCGATGAGGATGCGGAGGATGTCAGCCATGGGCCGCCTCCGGCATTTCGTTCCACTCGCGCCCGTCGAGGAGGCGGCCGGAGCGCGCCTTGCCGACGCGATGCATGATGGTGACGGGAAACGCGCCCTCGTCTCTCGCACGCATCATGTCGGCACCGATCCGGCATTGCCTGCCGCGCGCGTCGAGACAGATCCCGCCGTTCACCCACGTCGAAGCCTTGTTCACCCACTGCTGGAAGTCGGTGAACTCGCGGAAGACTGGCTCGCCGGTGCTCATCTTCACTGAGCCCGCGCCCCACTCGCCCCATTGCTTGAACAGGAACGGCACGCCCGCGGTCTGCGCCTGATCCCGCAGGGATCGGGCCCAATCCGGGTGCATCGGCCGCGCGTGGCGTCCGCTCTCGCCACCGACGATGGTCCAGTCGAGACCGCCAATTTCGTGGATGTCGCGGCTATAGCAGTGTTGGCACCAGCAGTCGTCCTCGTCGGCGCCCCATTCCTCACTGGTCGCGATGCGACCGCACCCGCCGCACCGCGCCATGTAAAAGTAGGGCTTCGGCATCCAGCGCGTCAGATCCAGCGGCCCGAGCAGGGGCTCGAAGCTCCCGAACCGCACCGCCGCGGGCGTGGACAGCAGGTCCGGGATCCGCTCGTCCGCCCGCTGCTGATCCTCTGCGGAGACGCCGAGCCAGACGTTCGGGAGAGGCCAGTGGTGCAAGGCAACGCGCCGCCCGGGCAGTTCCGGCGGTGGCATCATCCCCGGCATCGAAAGCACGACGCCGAGCATCTCGTTCACAGCTCGATCGCAGACAATGTCCATTGCGCGCCGCCATGCGCCGCCGGTCACATACTCCCGCATCCGCGCCGCCCTCTTGGTCAGCACCTGAAACGTGTGCTGCGGGGCCAGCGCCATGACGGCAAACACACGGTCGATCCACTCGTCCGGCACCGCCTCGTGGAACAGGTCGGCATGGGCGCAGACGAAGATCCGGCGCGGGCGCTTCCAGCGCAGCGGCGAGTCCAGCCATTGCTCGTTCAGCCTGACCTCGCCCGTCCATGCGGCCACGCCAGCCGCGTTGCGCTTGGTCAGGCCGGCCCGGCTCTGGTGCGAGGATAGGCGCGTGGCGGCCAGATCCGCGGCATAGCAGAACTGGCAGCCGGGCGAGGCGAGCGTGCAGCCAGTGATCGGGTTCCAAGTGCTGCCCGGAGACCCATCCTCGTTCCGGCACCACTCAATTGTCGTCTTCTCAGCCATCGAATGCTCCATGGTGTGCCAGATGCTCGATCGCGCGCACGCTCATCTGCCGACCGGTGGCGGATAGCCACTCGTCCAGGTCTCGGTCGCGCTTGGAGCTGTTGCAGGCGATGCAGGCCGGGACGATGTTCCGCGGCTCGGTAGTTCCGCCCTTCGAGACTGGGACAACGTGATCCCATGTCTCGGCTTGCTGATCGCAGTAGGCGCACCCGCCCTCGAATAGTTCCAGCATCAGCTCTCTGGCCTCGCTCGGAACCCTCGCCACTCCACGCTTACGGGAGGAAGAGTGCGCAAGGCGCCGTTCGCGATGCTCCGGGTCGGCCGCATAGCGGGCGCGGTCGGCAGCTCTCTGATGCTCGCCGCAGAGGCCCTGCTTATTCACATCATCGGCAGGTAGCCACGCGAGACACTCACGGCACCATGCCTCGCCCCTCTGCCGGGCTTCGCGACGGTCGCGGGGGTTCGGGAGGTGCTCCGGTGTGACCCGCTCGCAAGAGCGGCAGATGTAGCCATGACCATCCGGCCTCGCGCGATCCCAGAAGCGGCCGGATTTCTGACAGTGCAGGCGGTATTTCATGGGGAAGCTCCTGGCTCCTCGGAGGAAGAGGCCCCGGCCCGGAGGCCGGGGAGTTGCAACGGGGAGGTGCGCGGATTGCCCGCCGCGCGCGGGATGGCTCAGGCCCGCTCGGGCTCGCCGCGGAACAGCGGCAGGCCGGTGGCCTCCGTCGCCTCATGGAGCGCCTCCTCGATGGCGTCCTCGAGGGCGATCTCCGCGTTGTGGAGCGAGAGGATGAACTTCACCTCCGACCCGGCCTTGCGGTAGCGGAAGCGGACAGGAATGCGGTAGGCCGCCCCGCGGTCGAAAATCGGGATCGCGATCATGAACAGGTTCGGGATCTTCAGCGGCTGGCCGTCCGGCTCGCGGTGCTCGTTGATGAACTGGATCGAGGTCTCGCCCGTGTCGCGGTTCAGGGTGGCGGTCAGGTTGCTGACCTCGTGCACCTGGAAGCTGCGCGAGAGCTGCACCAGCGTCTGATACTGGCCGAAGCGCCCGTTCAGCTGGCGCGCGACCTCGATCATGCGGACTTCCCACGGCTCGACGTTCGCCGCGCCAATGTGTCCGTTCAGCAGGTTCGGCGTCGGGTCGAGAAGGTCCTTCGCGTTGGCCTCGATGAACTCGCCGAAGTCGGCCTTGTCGAGTGCCTTGTTGTTGACGCCCGTCCAGAGCTTCCACTCCTTCGACATCGGGAAGGTGTAGAGCGCGCGGTGCCGGCAATGGCTGGCCTTCGGGTCGCGCGTCTCGTGATCCATGACCGGCGCGCCCGCACCCATGTAATCAGCGATGCAGGTCAGGCTCGGCGTTGCGCTGATGTCGGCGAAGAGGGCCGAGGTCTCGCCCTTGTGGCAGTTCGCCCAGGCGATGAGGCTTGCCAGGTCCTGCAGCTTGGCCGTGCCGGTCCGGCGCCACGGCTGCAGCTTCGTCGCCACCCGGTCAATCGCCTCCGTCAGATCGACGTGGCGCATGTCGTCGGGAATGGCAAAGTGCGATGCGGAGGGCGACATGCCCGGCAGGTGGTTCAGGATCTCGACCGGATCCGCCATCTTCGGCAGCACGTCGTCCAGCGCTGTCTGGAGCACGTTCTTCGTGGTGTTCTCGTCCATCTTCTGTCCTTCTCGGGGTTACTCGTCCGCGCCGGGCGTGCGCAGCTGGCGACGGCCGGCGACCTCACGGATCTCCATCCGCGACTGGTTGGGGTTCGCGATGGTCAGCCCGCCGCCGTCGGCGGTCCACGCGGTGGCCTTCGCCTTGGGTGTCTTGGGCTTCGTGACCTTGTGCTCGATCGCCAGATCGATTTGTCCGAAGCGGTCGGTCGTGTAGCTGATGGTGATCTGCAGCTTGCCGCCGGCCTTCGTGCCGTAGGCCTGGCTGAAGTTGACGATCTCGGAGATCAGATCGTCATTCTCCTGCAGCAGCAGGGGCTGATACTGGCCGTTGTCGGCCAGCGAGATGATCTGATCCAGGGTGCGCAGTTCGCTCATCGGCTTCCTTTCCGGCGGCGCGGCGGGTTGAGGGTGGGCAAGGACGTTCATCGGCTCCTCGGGTTGGGGATCACATTCCGCGCAGGGCGGCGGCCTGCAGCAGCTCGACCTGCGAGCGGTGCAGGAGGTGGTCGGCAAGGGCTGCCGTCAGGCAGAGGGCGCCGAACATCGTCAGGGCGCAGGCGGCCAGGAAGACGCTCAGCGGCGAGATGCGACGGGGTGCGGAGATCATCTCGGCACCTCCATGGCGCAGGTGGCGGCGGGGGTAGGATCCGCCGTCCCGGCGAGGACGGCCGTTGCGACGGCAAGGAGGCCCGCCAACGCGAGCACGCCGACCATCAGGCCGGTCAAGCCGGGGCCGAGCGGGCTCGGGCGGCTTTTCCGGAACGCGGGGCGGGCCACGGCGCGGGTGAGCGGACGACCGCAGGCGACGGCAAGTTCGTGATCGGTCAGGAGGCGGTGGGCCGCCTCGCGGATCTCGGGCGTGGGCGAGTGCTCGGCGTGGTGGCGCGCCATGGCGAGTTCGCGGGGCGAGAGGGGG
Organism: Rhodobacter sp. NSM; assembly: GCF_052244495.1. Taxonomy (NCBI): domain Bacteria; kingdom Pseudomonadati; phylum Pseudomonadota; class Alphaproteobacteria; order Rhodobacterales; genus Rhodobacter; species Rhodobacter sp. NSM. The sequence goes on along the minus strand of NZ_JBQPXH010000013.1, from coordinate 35,906 downwards.
AGCACCGGCTTCATTGCCCGAGCGCCTCCCGCGCCTGCTGCAGGATGGCGGTCTCGTGGTCGGCGGCGGGGCCGAGATCATCAAGCCCGACCTCGGCCGCCTCGAGCAGAAGGCGCAGCTGCGGCTCGGACAGGTCGAGGATGGCGAAGCGCTGGACAGGCTCGGCGGTGGGATAGCGGAAGGCGACGGCGGTCATTCCTGCGCCCTCCGATGCGAGAGGGCGGCGTCGGCATAGGCCTTGGCGCGCGTGGCGGTCTGCTCGGGCGTCTCGCCGGCCTGCGCCGTGGCAATGCAGGCGGGAAGCGCTGCGATGGTGAAGGCCTCGTGGATCGTGAGGCCGGCAGAAGTGACGTGGCGCACGACTTCAGTAATCGGAAAGGCGGATTTGTCGGGCATCGGCGGCTCCTTGTCGCTCAATGCTTTTCTTGTAGCGATAGTCGCTACATACATGCAAGCGAAAAACGCTACAAAGCAGCGACACGGGGATTCGGCTAGGCGCGCCAAGGTGCCGCATGCTGGCGGCCGTTCACGAAGGTTAACGCGACAGTAGGGGCGTTGCCTGAATGTTCCGGAGGCTGCTATTAGACAGCTTGCGCGAGGTAGAATCGCGCAAGTGAAAGCGGATTTGATGGACCCAGAGGATTATCAGGCCGTCGCTGCGGCCATCGGCGCACTATCAGACGATGAGCGCCGTGCGCTGTGCGCGATTATTGACCTGATGCTTTCCCCTCCGCGAGCATCACGTCCATCAGCCGAGCCACCGCAGCTCGCTGATCCGGCCGTAGCGACTGATACTTGCGAAGAAGGTCGGCACCCTCTGTCTGCGGCGTGAGCGCGAAGCCGGTGATGGTCGAGATTGCTTCGGCCTCGGCCTTGGACACCTTCCGCTTGACCGTCATCTTCTGAACCTTCGACCGGTCATAGGTGCCGACACCCATCTTGGTGAGGGAATCGGCAAGGTCTGTCATGGTCCGATCGGGACCCCAGGCGGCAAGCGCATCACGCACCCACTGGTTCATGGGGTGCGCTGGTGGGGTCTCGTATTTCGGCGTCCTGCTCATGGCCGCGTTGTAGCGAAACGAGCGCGGACTGTCGGTCGCGATTTTCGCGACTGACCCTCTTGTCGATTGCAGCGATTATCGCTACAATTAACGCATGGAACCAGCACGCACGATCATCACCAAGCTTGGCGGGCCATCGAAGGTGGCCGAAATAGTCGGGATCCACCGCACCCGCGTCTACAGCTGGATGAGGCCGAGGATCAAAGGCGGAACCGGCGGCCTCATACCGATGTGGCATGTGCCGGCGCTGATGGCCGCTGCTGCAGAAGCGGGGGTTCATATTGCCGCCGCGGACTTCGTGCCGGCGGCTGAGCCTTGCGAGACCAGCCAAAACAAGGGGGCGGCGTGATGTGTCACCCCGCCCCCTTCGATCATCATGAAATCGCTTCGTCATCTAAACCCTCAGCCAAGGGAGATGATGGAGCGAACATGAGGAAGTTTCTTGCCGGATCGTCTGACCATGCTGGCGCGTCTCGCCGCTGGTTTCGCAACATGCTGTGGCGGGCCTTCCCGTCCGCCTCGGAGCACGAGCTGGCGCACAAGGCCGCGCGCGTCCTCGGGGTGTCGCCGCGGCAGGTCAAGAACTGGCTGCGCGAGGAGCACGACGCCTCGCTGCGCTATGTCACCGCGGTCCTGATGATCGCGGGAGGGGAAGTCGTATTTTCAAGAATTGAGGGGCAAAGGGCTCAATGATTTTGGTCTGGTGGCATCTCGCCGGGCGGTTCTACGAGGCGCGGTCGATCCGCGCCTTGTCCAACCACCTGCGCTGGAAGGCAAAGTCGGGGAAGTATTTTTCTCTGATCGACAACGCGCAAGAGCAGCGGGGCGACGACGCTCCCGAGTTCGACCGCATCCTGCCGTCCGGCTGGTGGCTGCTGCCGTCCGTGATCGTGGGCACGGGGGTCCTCGTCATCGTCCTGTGGTCGGTCGTGTCGGCCGTCCTCGGTCTGGTGACCGCGTGACATTCGCCGCCGCGCCCTCGCCTGCGCCGGGCGCGGCCACTCGACCGGGGGCACTCGCTCCATTCGCCCCCGGTCCTTTCCATCTGGCGCCGCCCTCCTCCCAGGGCCGGATCGCCGCGAGCCGGGGCGCGGAGGCGCCAGACCCCCCGGCATCCATTTTCGTGGAGCGAGGTGAGATCATGACGGAAGAGCAGATCAACGCCCTCACGATGCCGGAGCTGGTCGCTCTGTCGCAGGCCCTGGTGATCGCCGTTGCCGCCGGAGAGAAGGCGGCGAAGCTCGGGCAGCCCTTCGTCACGTCGCTGATCGGGGATGCCGACGCCGTCGCGATCACGCTCTCGGTGGATGTGGTTCAGCCGGAGGCGAGCGCATGATGTACTCGCTGGCTCGGAAGCTTTGCCCCGACGCGCGTCCTCCCTCCGGACGCCGGGGCTCGGCATTGCCTACGGCGCGCGGTAGCGCCGGCGGCTCGGGCGCCTATGCGGCTGCCTCAGAAGAGCGTCGGCTCCCCGTCGTCGTCATCGTCGTGCCGGCGTTTTCGCTTCAGCCCGAGGGCTTCGGCCACGCGGCCTTGGTTCGTCCCGAGCATCGAAGCAATGTCCTGGACCTTGAAGCCATCACGACGCAGCAGGCGAGCCGTTTCGGTTTCGACGATGTCCAGGGACTTGCGAAACACCGTGATGTCGTTCAGAAGCACCCCCGTTTCGGGGTGATAAATTGTAGCCACAGGAATCCCCTTTCTTGGCTACGGGGCAGTGTCGGGGGTGTGAGCCCGGCCCTGCCAGTGGCGCCCCGGTTTGGCAGCTTGCGCCGGGGTGTCGCAAGTGTGGTGGTTCGTTACCAGCGGACCACCACACCTACTCCCATATCCCGATTCGTTCGCGACGAGTCAACTCCCTGTTCCGACTCGACAATTGGCAATCTGGCGCATGGCCGCACCCACGGTGCGCTGAGGTCCTCATGGGCGGCGCACGGGAGCTGCCGATGACCGCACCCATGCGTCCTTCGTTCCCCGCTCGCGACCCGCAGTGGTCGCTTCTGGCCCAGCACCGCGCGCAAGGCTCGGGCCTCCTGCGCTTCGGCGCCTCGCTCTATCTCGTCGCGCGGCATGCACGCTGGGGCCGTCCGGTCTATCTCGCCTCACCCTACACCCTGCGCGCCCGGGCTGAGGACGGCTCCTGGAGCGCGAGCGGTTCGGAAGCCGCCATGCGCGATGCCGCGGTGGAGTGCGCCCGGCTGCTCGAGGTCGGGGTCAGTGCGGTCTCACCGATCGTCCAGAGCGCGGCCATGATCCATGCGACTCGGTTCCCCTCCATGCGGCTCGATCCGTTCAACGTGCCGCTCTGGGAGGAGTGGTGCCGCCCGATCCTCGATTCCTGCGCCGCCGTCGTGGTGCCCGACATCCGCGGCTGGTCGCAATCCCATGGCATCTGGCACGAGGTGCGCCTCGCGCTCGCCGGCCAGATGCCGGTGTTTGTTTATGCCGAGAGGCCTGAAGCATGAGCCGGCGCGGCATCTGCAAGGACCCAGCGCGTCGGGCGCGGTACCAGGCCATGGCGGCGCGCGGCCTCACGGTCGCGCAAGCCGCCGCGGCCGAGGGAGTGACCGTCACCACCGCCTACGCCTATGCGCGGCGCTGGGGTATCTCCTTCAAGTTCGGCGGCCGGCAGATCCGGCTTTCGCGGGCGGCCTTTGCCGCCGCATGGGCGGACCGCTCCATTCCGGTCGAGGCGATCGCGCGACGGTTCGGGATCTCGGGTGCCAGCTACGTCTCGACGCTTGCGCGCCAGATGGGCCTGCCCCGGCGCCCGAGCGGGCCGCCGGTCCTCTACGACGCGGCAGAGTTCCGTTCGATGTGGCTGGCCGGCGTGAGGCGCGAGGACATGGCCGCCGTGCTGAGCCTGCACCGCAACGCCGTCACGGAAGAGGCCCGCAGGCTTGGGCTCCCCATGCGCGGGAAGGGCTGGACCGGCAGCATCACACTCGAAGTCTACCGTGAGCTGCGCCTGGCGGAGGCCATGGCGGCCGAGGCAGTCGGCACCCGTGCGGCCATGGGGCTCTGCGAGATGGTCGACCGCATCGCAGGTCGCCCACGCAAGGCCGAGACGTCCAGGAGGGTTGCATGACGCCAGAGGATGCCGCCCGCGCGGCCGAGATCCGACAACGCTGCCATCCCGTCCGGATCACGGAAATCATTGAAGAGGTCGCAAACGCCACAGGTTGGGATCCGCAGGAGATTACGGGTGCGCGCCTCTTCCCGGGCCTCGTTCAGGCCCGCGACCTCGCCGCCTTCATCGCGCGGCGCGAGGGCTTCTCGCTGACCCAGATCGGCAACGTCCTGCGGCGCGACCACACAACCATCGTTGAGGCGCTGCGGCGGGAGCAGCGGCGCCGGGGAGGAGCGAATGCCAGCTGATCATCCTCAAGAGACCGAAGTCATCGGCGACTTCTGGGAGTATCCGCTGGCCTTCGGCGACACACTCTCGAGCCACGAGTGGGTGCCGCTGCACATCAACCGGCTGCTGACCTCGCGCTTCGTCGCCCGGGCGCTGGCCGAAGGGCGGCGCGCCGACATTGGGACCGCTCTCCTCCTGTGGTGCGAGGCATTCCGACAGGATCCAGCGGGCACGCTGCCCGACGACGACTTCGAGCTCGCCCGCCTCGCGGGATACGGCGCGGATGTCGAGGGATGGCGGGCCGCGCGGGTGGGAGCCCTCTACGGCTGGCGCGAGACGCATATCGCAAACCAGGACGAGGCCCCTGACAACCCCCGCCTCGGGCATCCGATGATCGCCGGCATCGCGCGGGACATGCACCGCCGGAAGCGCGGGCGCGACCAGGCGCGGACCGAGGGCGCGAAGGCCATGGCCAGAACGCGCGTCAGGAGGAAGCTCATCGAGATCAACTGCACCCGGGCGGCCGAAAGCGCGGACGTGGTCGCACTCATCGCGGACTGGCTCGGCGAGCGGGATCTCTACATCACCTCGGACAACGTGCGGGCAGCATTCGAGGCCACGCGCGGCGGACCCAAGGTCGTGCAATTCCAATGAGTTAACAGTGTTACTAACAGTTAATAACTGCAATCGTAACAGTTGATAACTGTGAGGTTGCAGTGATCCAACAGGCCCGGAAGTGTTATTGCCCTACAGGACAAGACAGGACCGGACCCAACAAAACAGAACCAGACAAAACACTCCTTCTGGTGGGGTGCAAAAGTCGGGCGGCAGCGAACGCGGCAGGCGTGGATGGCTGAGAAAGGGAACGGGGCCATGAGCGGAGCGAAGGCGGAAGACCGGGCGCGGGTGAAGGCGCTGGTGGTGGATCGGCTCGACCAGGCCGGGATGGCGCGCAAGCGCGGTGTGCCGGCGGCGGCGCATGAGGCGACCATGGGGCGGATCTGCGAGCGCCTCGCCTACATGAGCGATGACAACCTCATGACGCTGGCCGAGACGCTGATCGACAGCGCGCCGGATGGGGTGTGGCCGTCCGAGATCGTGATCCAGCAATTCGCGAGGAGCCTCCAGGAGCCGCCGCCGGCCGAACGCCGGATCGTGTCGAGCTGGCTCGCGTCGATCGAGGGGCCGAAGGCGGAGGCGGGCGGGCATCTGGTTGAGCTCTACCGCTGGCTCCTGAAGCACCCGCGCCCGCCGCTCGCCATGGACCTGCGCGAGATTCGGGATCAGGCGGTCGAGAACGCGCGCCGGTGCGAGCTGACCCGCGACCGGATCGACCGAGAGACCGCCAGCCCGGAGGATCGGGTGTGGCTCGAGCAATATCTGCGGGATCGGGATGCGGCCCGCGCGCTGGTCGATGCCGGCCGCGGGCGGAAGGACGAGGAAGGGACGGCGGCATGATCGGGCGGGCGGTGGACATGCGGCAGGCACGGATGGTGGCGCCGGTGCGGCGGGAGATGTCGGTCGAGCGCGCGCTCGTCTGGGCGTTCCAGACCGAATGCGCCAGCGTCGACTTCGCCGAGGAGGCTGCGCCAGACAGCTACCGGCGGGCCGTCTCGTCGGCTTGGCTCGTGGCGCAGCGAGGCGCCATCGGGTGCCGCATCGACGGGGGCGGGCACTCCCTTCCGGCTGACGATGCCGAGATGATCGCCTCGGCGGTGGCGGCGCTGCCGCCCGAGCATGGCGGGCGCGGGATGGCGGTGAAAATCGCCACCCTCGCGCGAGCCGGCATGCGGCCCGACTGGATGCCCGGCGCGCGCCCGCGTTGCGTGCCGCGTGACTGGCGCCGATCCAAGCACGGCATGTTCGCGCGGATCGAGGTGGTGGATGAGATCGTGACGGTGCATCGCGGGCGTCGGGTTGTCCGCGCGGTCGAGGCATGCCCTGTGACCTATGCCCCGAGCCCCGCCCAGATTGCCGCCGCCCGGCGCGAGTGGCTCACATGGTGGGGCGCGCTGCTGCATCTTGGCCACGAGCTGCGCACGCTCGATATTCTGTCGACGGTCCAACTGACTGCAGACATGCCCCCCATGTCGCCATGGCGCGACGAAGGAAGTTGACAGAACCTCACTGCATTGACATTTTGCAGGTGGACCGAATGGCGCCCGGAGAGCAGATGCTCCCCGGGCGCTTTGCATTGGAGGGCCGGGATGGCACGGCTGAAGATGCTCCGGGATGCGAGCGCTCGGCTGAAGCCGGCGGCGCGCTACCTGCCGAACGACAAGGCCGCGCAGTCCCGCGCCCGCGATGCCCGTGTCGAGTGGCGCTCGTGGTACAAGACATCGCGCTGGCAGCGGCTCCGCTGGAAGGTGCTGGTCAGGGACCTGTTCACCTGCCAGTGGCCAGGGTGCGGACGGGTCGAGAGCAACACCTCACTGCTGGTGGCGGACCACAAGAGGCCGCACCGGGGCGACGAGGCACTGTTCTGGGATGAGGGCAACCTCTGGTGCCTCTGCAAGCCCTGCCACGACCGGCTGAAGCAACGCGATGAGGCCGCCGACCGACAGCGGGGCGCGTGACCGCGATCCCACGGCGGCACCGAGGGGGGTGGTCGAAACTTCGGGGGCTGGGAGTGCCTAGACCGGTTCGTGGGCTCATCTAGGGATTTTTTTCCGTGACAGACGAAATTTCGGACGACGCCTTCGCCCTGAACCTCTTCGGTGAGCCGGTCTATGCGCGGGCAGGCAAGAGAGGCCGCCCGCGCTTCGAGCGCACTGACGAAAATGCAAGGAAAGTCAGTATGTTGCTTGCGTGCGGCTGGAGCAACGACCGGATCGCGAAGGTGATCGTGGATCCCCGCACTGGCCTCGCCATCTCGGTGCCTACGCTGAAGCGGTATTTTAGAGCCGAGCTGATCGAACGCGATGCCGCCCGCGACCGGCTGGAGGCGCGCCGCCTGATGCGCATCTGGGAGCAGGCGGACAAGGGCAACGTCGGGGCCGAGCGGGTCCTCGCCCAACTTCTCGACCGGCAGGACCGGATGGAGATCGAGCGCAAGCTGTCGGAGCGTCCCAAGCAGCATGCCGCCGACAAGCTCGGCAAGAAGCAGATCGACAAGCTGCGCGCCCGGGATGCGGAGGCCGATCTGATGGCCGAGCTGGAAAACGAAGCCGGCCAATATGCCGCTCGACCGAACTGAGGCGCTTCCGCGCTTCGCCTGCCCGGACTGGTGGGAGAAGCTGCAGGCGGGTGAGACGCCCATCGCGGACGTGCCGCTGAACGAGGAGAAGGCAAGCAAGGCGCTCGCGTTCTTCAACCGTCTGCGGCTGCCGGACGTGCCGGGCAACCCGACGATGGCCGAAGCCTGCGGCGACTGGTTCAAGGATATCCTCGCCGCGTTCTTCGCGTCCGAGGACCCTGTCACGCAGGCGGCCCTCGTCTGGGAGCTGCTCTGCATGGTCCCGAAGAAGAACTCGAAGACCACCTACGTTGCGGGGCTCGGGCTTACCGCTCTCTACATGGAGGAAGCGCCGAACCGGCAGGGCCTGCTGGTCGGGCCGTCGCAGAACATCTCCGAGCGGTGCTTCGACCAGGCGCAGGGCATGGTGCGGCTCGACCCCAAGCTCGAGGCGATCTTTCAGGTGCAGGACCACCTGAAGACCGTCACGCGGAGGAAGACGAACACGAAGCTGGAAGTGAAGACCTTCGACACGTCCATCGTGACGGGGGAGATCCCGGTCTTCACGATCATCGACGAGGTGCACGAGCTCGGGAAGAAAGCGAAGGCCGCGGCCGTCATGCAGCAGATCCGCGGGGGCGGGATCACGAAGACCCGCGGCAAGGTGCTGATGATCACGACGCAGTCGGACGAGCCGCCAGCCGGGATATGGAAGATCGAGCTGGACAAGGCGCGGGCGATCCGGGACGGGCGTGGCGGTCGTAACCCGATCATGCTGCCGGTGCTCTACGAGTTTCCGCTCGAGCTGCAGCGCAGTCAGGACTTCTGGCGCGACCGGAGGAACTGGCATCTCGTACTGCCCAACCTCGGGTTATCGATCGACGAGCAGGCTCTGCTCGATGACTACGAGAACAACGGCCGGGTGACGAAGCACACCGAGCAGATCTGGGCGTCCCAGCACCTGAACATCGAGATCGGCGTCGGCCTCTCGGCAGGCTGGCTCGGCGCGCAGTACTGGGACACCTGTGCCGACGAGTGCCTCACGCTGGACGAGCTGATCGAGCGCAGCGAGGTGGCGGTGCTCGGGGTGGATGGCGGCGGCCTTGACGACCTCTTCGCCGCGGCTGTCATCGGCCGGTGCAGGGAGACCAAGCGCTGGCTGCACTGGGCGCGAGCCTGGGCGCACCCGGAGGTGCTGGAGGAGCGGAAGGAGATTGCCCCGCGCCTGCAGAACTTCGCCGAGGATGGCGACCTGGTGCTCCTCGAGGATGATGACGTGTCGGGCGATGTGCGCGGGGTGGCCGAGATCGCCCAGCGACTGCTCGAGGCGGATCTCCTGCCGGAAGAGGCGGCGATCGGTGTGGACACCACGAACTCGGCAGCGATCCAGTTCGAGATGTTCGCCCGTGGGATCACCTACGAGCAGCTCGTCGTGGTCGGACAGGACTGGCGGCTGTCGCCCGCGATCTGGGGCCTTGAGCGGATGCTCAAGCAGGGCACGTTCCTGCACGGGGCTCAGCCCCTGATGGCGTGGTCGGCCGGCAATGCGAAACCGGAAATCAAGGGGTCGGCTGTGCGGATCACGAAGGAAGTGGCGGGGAAGTCCAAGATCGACCCCCTGATCGCCACGTTCAACGCCTTCATGCTGATGCAGCGCGATCCTGAAGCGCGCCGCGGCGGAGGGTCGATCGATGACTTCATGTCCGCATTGAGGAGAGGCTGATGCGCCCGCTGCAGAAGATGCGCACCTGGTGGCGCGGCCTCGAGCGGAAGGAGGTGACGCTGCAGCCCAGCGTCACGGCCGTGGCCCATGCCGGCTATTCCGGCGAAGTGGTCACGCCGTCGTCAGCCATGGCCCTGTCGGCCGTGTGGGCCTGCACGAACCTCGTCGCGGGGACCATCGCATCCCTGCCGTTCGAGGTGCACCGCAAGGCTGGCCGCCTGACTGCTGTGGACCCGTCGCACCCGCTGCACGGCATCATCTACGACTCGCCGAATTACGACCAGACCGCCCTCGACTTCTGGGAGTTCCTGAACTTCTCGCTGGAGCTGAGAGGAAACGCTTATGCGCAGGTGGAGCGTAATCAGGCGGGTCGCGTCGTGGCCCTCTATCCGATCCATCCCGATGCCGTTTCGGTTCGCAGGACAGAGGCAGGCGCGTTGGAATACCGCTGGACCCGCGAAGGTCGCAGCTACCAAGGGGCCGACCGGGCGGTCCTGCATGTGCGTGGCCCGGGCGGTGATCCGCTAGGCGGCATGTCCACACTGCAGGTGGGCTACCAGGCTTTCGCCTCGGCGCAGGCCGCCGACCGCGCGGCGGCATCGACATTCGCCAATGGCCTGCGGCCGAGCGGCGTCCTGAAGTTCAAGGAGTGGCTGACCGATGAGCAGCGCGAGCTGGTCGAGGAAAAGCTTCCGTCGCGCTACATGGGCGCCGTCAACGCCGGGCGTCCGTTCATCGCCGAGGGTGGAGTCGAGTATCAGTCGCTCAGCATCTCGCCGGAGGATGCGCAGATGCTGGAGACGCGGCAGTTCTCGGTCGAAGAGATCTGTCGGTTCTTCGGCGTTCCGCCGGTGATGATCGGGCACCCGGGCAGCGCGACAGCCTGGCCGACCAGCGTCGAGCAGCAGGGCCTGCTCTTCCAGCGGTTCACGCTCCGGCGCCGCGTAAAGCGGATCGAGCAGGCCGTCGCAAAGCAGCTCATGACACCGGCTGAACGTGCCGCGGGCTATTCGGTCCGCTTCAACATGGAGGCGCTCCTGCGTGGCGACAGCGCCGCCCGGTCCGCCTTCTACGGCTCCATGACCCAGATGGGGGCCATGACCATCAACGAGGTGCGCGAGCGCGAGAACCTGGCGCCGGTTCCGGGCGGAGACGTGCCCCGGATGCAGATGCAGAACGTGCCGATCACGGAGGCGGGGAAGAACAATGGAACACAGTGATTTCGCGCTCGAGCTGAAGGCGCTGAGCGACGAGGGCACGGTCGAGGGCTATGCCGCGATCTTCGGCAACGTCGACAATGGAGGCGACAAGATCGCCCCGGGCGCCTTCGTCGAGGGGATGGCCAAGGCCAGGCAGTCGGGCCGCAGCATCAAGATGCTGTGGAACCACGATCCGTATCAGCCCATCGGGGTATGGGAGGATCTGGCCGAGGATGCGAAGGGCCTCTGGGGCAAGGGGCGGCTCGTCCTCGACGTGCCGAAGGCCCGTGAGGTCCATGCCCTGATGAAGGCCAACGTGATCGGCGGACTGTCGATCGGCTACCGCACCCGGGAAGCGGAGCCTGATGGCAATGTCCGCGTCATCAAGAAGGCGGACCTCTTCGAAATCTCACCTGTGACCTTCCCGATGAACGAGCGGGCGAAGATCTCCGCCGTCAAGTCGGAGGGGATGGACGAGGTCGTGAACAAGCTCAGGGCCGGGGACCGGCTGACTGAGCGGGAGTTCGAGCTGATGGCCAAGGGTCTTGGCCTGTCGAACTCGCAGGCGGAGCGCGCCGCGCGCATCCACCTGAAGGGGCCGGGGGAGCCGGCCGGAGCGGCAAACGACGGCGCGGCGTTCATGCGCGCGTTCCTGGGCCTTTCGGCCTGATTACCCACACAGGAGGCCACCATGGCTGACAACGAGACCAAGACGGCCGCCGAACTGGCGGTCGAGATGAAGGCTGCGCTCGACAAGTCGCTCGATGGCGTGAAGGCGCTTGCTGAGGAGGCGCTTGGCAAGGCGAAAAACGGCGAGGCCTTGACCGAGTCCATCAAGGGCAAGGCCGACGAAGCGCTGACGGGCATGAACGCGCTCAAGGCGCAACTGTCCGAGATCGAGCAGAAGATGGCTCGCGGCGGCGGCGATCCGGCCGAGGCCAAATCGGTGGGTCAGCGCTTCGTCGAAATGGACGGCTTCAAGGGCCTGATGAACGCGAGCCCGGGCGCGAAGCTCTCCATGGAGGTGAAGGCCGACCTGACATCGGCCACCACTGACACGGCCGGCGCCGTCGGGGCGGCGATCGCACCCTACCGCCTGCCGGGCGTCCAGGCGTTGCCGCAGCGGCGCATGACGATCCGCAACCTGCTGATGCCGGGCCGCACGGATTCGCCGACCATCGAGTTCGTGCAGGAGACCGGCTTCGCCAACAACGCGGCACCGGTGGCGGAGGGCGCGGCGAAACCCGAGAGCGACATCAAGCTCGCCGACCGGTCGGTCACCACCAAGGTCATCGCCCACTGGACCCGCGCCACCAGGCAGGTGTTGAGCGACGTGGCGCAGGTGCGGTCCATGATCGACCAGCGCCTGCTCTATGGCCTCGCCTACAAGGAGGAGGGCCAGCTCCTCTATGGCGACGGCACCGGGCAGAACCTGGCCGGCATCGTCCCGCAGTCCACGGCCTACCTGAACCCGCTCACGGGCGGCGACACGACCTCGATCGACCGCATCCGCCTCATGATGCTTCAGGCGGTGCTGGCCGAGTACCCCGCATCCGGCATCACCATGCACCCTGCGGACTGGGCGTGGATCGAACTGCTGAAGGACACGACTGGCCGTTACATCATCGGCAATCCTCAGGGCGGCGTCGCGAAGACCCTCTGGGGGCTGCCCGTCGTCGACACGCCGGCCATGACGATCGACAAGGTGCTGGTCGGCGCCTTCGACATGGCTGCCCAGATCTTCGACCAGTGGGATGGCCGGGTCGAGGCGGGCTACCAGAACGACGACTTCACCCGGAACAAGGTGACGTTCCTCGCCGAGGAGCGGCTCGCGCTCGCGGTCTACCGCCCCGAGGCCTTTATCTACGGCGACTTCGGCCGCGTGGCCTGATCGTCTCCTCGAGGGGGCGGGCTCCGCCCCCTCTCATGAGCCGATAGGAGGATGACATGCAGAAATACACGGTCCTGCGCCAGCACATCGGTGACCGCCCCTATGAGCCCGGTGACATGCGTGAAGCTGCTCATGCAGACGTCGCTCACCTCGTGCCGCACGTCCTCGAGCCGATCGAGGCCGACGACCTCGAGCCGATCAAGGCCTACGACGGGAAGGCCGATGCCAAACCCGCCGCCCGTGGCAAGAAGGTCGCCAAGGAATGACAAGCCTCCCGGTCCTCGTCGAACCGCCCGCGGCGGCGGTATCGCTCGATCTGGCGAAGGTTCACTGTCGGGTCGCGGGCGACGAAGAGGACGCGCTGATCGAGGCGCTAGTTGCTGCGGCCACGGCGCACCTCGACGGACGCACTGGCCATCTCGGTCGGGCGATCATGCCCCAGCGCTGGCGCCAGACCTTCAGCGGGCCTGGCCCGTATCGGCTTTCTCTTCCGGATGTTTCGGATGTGGTCGTGGAGGCGGATGGGGAGGTCGTGGGCTGCGCCGTCACGCCGGAGGCGCTTGGCCCTCTAGTGTCTGTCGATGCGGAGCCGTCGCAGGCCGTGGTGAGCTACACCTGCGGACTGCCGGCGCATCTGCTGCCGGCGGCGCGGCAGGCCATCCTGATGCTCGCTGGCCACTGGTATGAGAACCGCGAGGCCGTGAACGTCGGCAACATCACCTCCGAACTGCCGCTCGCCGTGGCGGCTCTCGTCTCGCAGCTTCGCTTCAGGAAGATCTGATGGCCGCCGGCGCGCTCGATCGCCTCATCCAGTTCCGACGTGCCACCCTGACCGACGATGGCTTCTCGTCCGTCGAGACCTGGGCCGATCACGGCGCGCCGATCTGGGCTAGCAAGGCCGACCTAAGCGACGGCGAGCGGTGGCGGTCGGCCGAGGTCGCGGCCAGCGTGACGACTCGCTTCACGGTGCGCTGGAGCAGCTTCACGGCCGACCTGACGCCGCGCGACCGGCTGGTGTGCGAGGGGCGCGAATACGAGATCGTCGGCGTCAAGGAAGGCGCCGGCCGGCGGCAGTGGCTTGAGATCACCGCAGCAGCGAGGACAGACCAATGAACATCATGCACCCGCGCCACTGGCGCATTTGCAGAGTGCCGCGCGGCTTGGCCTTTGCCTTCACGCACCAGCGTGGCTATGTCGTCTGGTGGCCCGTCATCCGGTGGCGCTGAGATGCGGGTCCGCGTCGAGGGACTGAAGGAGCTCGAGGCGCAGCTTCAGAAGCTGAGCAAGGCGGCAGGCAAGGCGGCGCTTCGGCGGGCCGGCATCTCGGCTATGAAGCCCATGGCCGAGATCGCGCGCAGCAAGGCGCCCGTCGATGAGGGCGACCTGCGCGACAGCATCTCGGTTGGCGCGAAAGCGGTGGACGGCGGCGCTGACATCGGCAAGCGCGAGTTCGGTGCCGTGATGCGCGCCGGCGGCTCAGTTGGTGAAGCGCGCGCCGCCCTGCGCGATGCGCGGCGGTCAGCGACCGCTTCTGGCAACCTCAGCGCAGTCGAGCTTTACATGGGGCCGACGCAGCCTGCGACGAAGCGCGAGGCAATCAAGGCCATCGTGAACGAGTTCGGAAGTTTCAAGATGGACCCGCAGCCATACATGCGGCCCGCGTGGGATCAGGACCGCGAGGCGCTCCTGGAGCGCATCAAGGCCGAGATGTGGACCGAGATACAGAAGGCCGTCGTCCGCGCCCGGAAGCGCGCGGCCCGGGCCGCAGCAAAGGCCGCTGGAGGCTGACCCATGGAAGAAGCACTCCGCGCGCTCCTGCTGGCATCCAGCGGGGTGACGGCGCTTGCCGGCACGCGCGTCAACTTCGGCTCGCATTCTCAGGGTGCTGGCTTCCCTTATGTGGTGCTGAACACCATCAGCGACCGCGAGGGGCTGACTATCAGCGGGCCGGACGGGATGCAGCAGGCCCGCGTCCAGATCGACTGCTATGCCAAGACATACATGGCAGCAAAACAGCTTTCCCGCGCCGTGCGCGCCGTGCTCCACGGCCACAGCGGCGGCGGGTTCCAGGGTGTCTTCCTCGACGGCACGCGCGACCAGCGCGAGCCGGGCGACGACACGGCGCGGCCCTACCGGGTCTCGCTCGACTTCCTCACCATCTACTCAGCATAGGAGGGCCAGATGGCCTCGAAACAGATCATCGCCTACGGGGCCGAGGTGGAGCGCTCCACCGACGGCACCACCTGGACCTCGATCCCGGAAGCCAAGGGCATCGCCGTGCCGGTGGTCGAGCAGGACTATCAGGATGTGACCTCGCTCGACAGCGAGGGCGGCTATCGCGAGTACATCAAGGGCCTGAAGGACATTGGCCAGATCACCATCCCGATGGGCTACACCTCGGCCGGCTACGCGGCGATGATCGCCGACCAGGAGGCCGCGAACCCGATCTACTACCGCGTGACCATGAAGCCGGCCCCGGACCAGAGCGCGGGCGACGTGTTCGAGTTCCGCGGCTTCCCGGTCCCGCAGCTCGAGGCCGGTGACCTCGGTGCCCCGGTCAGCATCAACCTCAACATCCGTGGCACGGGCGCCCCGACCTGGACGGCGGGGACCGCGGCGTGAACGTGATGCGTGGTGCGGTTTCCTTCGAGGCGGAAGGGCGCGAGCGATACATCCGGCTCACCACCAATGCCCAGGTCCGCTATCAGGAGCGGGCCGGGGAAACCCTTGTGGACGCCATCGTGGCGATGCAGGGCGAGGCATCGCATGGCGACATGGTGCGGCTCCGGCGCCTGATCTGGGCCGGAATGGGCCACGAGGGTCTGAGCGAGGATGCGGCGGGCGATCTGATCGACGAGATCGGGCTGGCCGAGGCATCGCGGCTTCTGGGAGAGGCGATCCGTGCCGCCTTCCCGGAGGCAGCCAAGGCCGAGGCCGAGGCTGAGGACGTCGGGGGAAACGCCCCGGCGCCGGCCAAGCTGAAGGCGAAGCCGGCCGCGGCCTGATCGATGAACTCCTTGCCCGGTGGCATGCTGCCGGGCAGGAGTATGAGCTGTTCTGGCGGCTCACGCCGCGCGAGGTGATGTCGATCCTCGACGGCGACTACAAGCGGCGCAGGCGCGAGATCGAGGACAGGCGCGTGCTCCAGCACGAGCTTGCGACCCTCGTGGCCTTCGCCTTCCACCAGCCGGACAAGATCCCGGAATACAAGCCGCCGGCAGAGGTGGACGCGCCGCCGCCGCAGAAGGCGGAAGGCGGATGGGATGCCGATCACGAGCGGGTGCGGGGGGTTCTCATCGGGATGGCGCTGAGGGGGCGCGGTTGACCACCAGGGCGGCCCGGCCAATATGGCTGCGACAACCTGTGGAGAGTGCCTTGTATCACATGCTTCCCGTCGTCGCCCTTGCCGCGGCGATCATCGCTGGCCCGGCAAGGGCCGACTTCATTGGTCAGTTCGTACAGTGCTGGAACGTCGGGACGCTATCATCCGACGGGCTCCGGGCGGTCGTGACGGTCAGCGTCACGTTCGACCACACCGGCCGGCCGGACCCTGCAGCGATCAGATTGCAAGGGTACACCGGAAGCACGCCTGCCGGGGCGCGAGAGGCGTTCGGTGTTGCCAGCCGCGCGATCACCCGATGCAAGCCGACCGGGAAGCCGGGCAGCACGATCTGGCTGAAAATCTCAACCGATGGCGTCAGGGTCTTGCCGCCGCCTGACCCATCACCCTCAATCGAAATCTGAACAGGCCGCCTTAGGGCGGCCTTCTCCTTTTCGTGAAGGACAGCCCGAATGTCGGCATCCGTGATCGGCGCCTTGCGCGTCAACTTGGGCTTGGACTCTGCCCAATTTCAAGCCGGCCTGAAGAAGGCGCAGTCGTCCCTCGGCGATGCGGCGAAGGCGTTCGGCGCGCTGTCGGCCATCGGCGCTACGGTCGGGGCCGCCATGGCGGCTATTGTCGCGCCGACTGCGCGCGCGGCGAACGAGGTCAGCCGGCTTTCGCAGGTCGCCAACACCACGCCCCAGACGTTGCAACGCTGGTCTGCGGCGTCGAAGACCGTGGGCATCGAGCAGGAGAAGCTGGCCGACATCCTGAAGGATGTGAACGACAAGGTCGGTGACTTCCTCTCGACCGGCGGCGGCGAGATGAAGGACTTCTTCGAGAAGATCGCGCCTCGCGTCGGTGTGACTGCAGACCAGTTCCGCAAGCTCTCCGGCCCGCAGGCGCTGCAGCTCTATGTCTCCAGCCTAGAGAGGGCGGGCGTCTCGCAGGCACAGATGACCTTCTACATGGAGGCCATCGCGAACGATGCGACCCTGCTCCTGCCGCTCCTGCGGAACAACGGCGCCGAGATGGAGCGGCTCGGCGCGGCGGCCGCAGGCCTCGGGGTCATCCTGAGCGACGATGCGGTCGCTGCCCTGCGTGACGCGCATCTGGCGCTTGGGCAGATGTCGACCGCCATTCAGGGTGCGCGTGACCGGATGGCTGCAGAGCTTGCCCCGGCGGTCGAGGCGATGGCGGTCGCCTTCACCAACTCCATGCGCGAAGGCGGCGCCCTGCGGACAGTGCTTGATGGGCTTGGCTCTGTGATCGGCGCGCTCGCCGATCAGACAGGGCGGATCGCGAGCTACCTGGGCACCGCCGCAGTGGCTGGCGCTATCGCCTTCCGCGGCGCGATCTACGCAGCCGCGACGGCGACGTGGGGTTTTGTTTCCGCGCTGGTTGCGACGCGGGCCGCGCTCATCAGGACAGGGCTCGGCATTGCCGTCGTGGCCGTGGGCGAGCTGGTCTATCAGATGACGCGAGCGGTTGAGGCAACGGGCAGCGTTGGCCGTGCCTTCCAGTGGATGGGCAATATCGCCGTAGCAGCGGCCTACAAGTTCGAGGCGGCGTTCCTGAGGGCAATCAACACTGTTCTAGGCTCGTTCGCGGAAATGACGTGGTCGATCGCTGAAGAACTGAACAAACTCTTCCAGACCGATATGTTCAGTGGGGTGCTGTGGCCGCCCCGCGGGGCTAGCAGGAACACCATCACGATGGACCTGGAAAACGCGGCTGACGCGGCGGATGCTGCCGCAGCCGCTGCGCAGGCTGCAGCCGATGCCCTCGTGAACGTCGAGGATGCGGCCGATGGGGCAGCGCCGTCCGTGGCCGGCCTTGGCGAGGGCGTGTCCGACCTTGGGGACAGTGCGGGTGGCGCCAGGAAAAAGCTTTCCGAGCTGGTCAACGCCGCTAAGGAGTGGAAGGAGCGGCTGAAGACGCCGGTCGAGAAATACCGCGAGGAGATCGGAAAGCTCGGCGAGCTTCTGAAGAAAGGGCTGTTGAACAGTGACGAGTACCAGCGCGCCATTGGCGAGCTGAACAAGGAACTCGGCGACGGCATTCCGCTCATCAATGACGTGGCGACGGCCTGGGGCGATTTCGTTACCGGCGGGTTCAAGGACTTCAAGGGGTTCGTCAGCAGCGTTCTCGGAAGCTTCAAGAGCATGCTGGCCGAGATGATCGCGACCGCGGCGCGCAACCGGATTGTGCTCGGCCTCGGCCTCGGGGCATCCGGAAGCGTGGCTGGCGCAGCCGGTGCGGCCGTGACCGGCGGCGCTGGCGGCATGGTGGGCGGGATCGGCAACCTGCTCGGCCTCGGCGGCAGCTTCGGGCGGATCGGCGGCGCGCTGTCCGCCTTCGGCACCGGCGCCTGGGGCGCGCTCTCGAACTTCGCGACGGGCGGCCTGTCCGGCGGCCTCGCCTATATCGGCAGCTCCCTGAGCTTCGCCACCAGCGGCCTCGCTGGCTTTGCGCAGGCCGCCGGCGCCATCCTCGGCCCGATTGCCGCCGTGGCGGCCGCCTTCTCGTTCTTCGGCACCAAGACCAAGCTGCTGGACGCCGGATTGCGGATCACGGTCCGAGAGCTCGACGCCATGGTCGAGACGTTCAAGAAGGTCGAGAAGTCCAAGTTCTGGGGCCTCTCGAAGAGCACGAGCGTCACCTACGACACGGCCAGCGCCGAGGTTGCGAACCCGATCCTCAAGGCCATCGGCGAAATGCAGACGGCGATCCTCGAGACGGCCGATGCCCTCGGCGTCGGCCGGAACGCCTTCGATGATTTCGCGGCCTCGGTGAAGTTCTCGACCAAGGGCCTCTCGGACGAAGAGATCGGCGCGAAGCTGCAGGAGAAGCTGACGGAACTCGGCGACGACTTTGCCGCGCGGGCCTTCGGCTACGTCGGCGTCAACGACCAGGCGATCAAGGATCTGGAGGAGCGGATCGCGAACGGGACGGTCGAGGCGCTGTTCACGGGCACCAGCGTCTTCGGGGAGCGCATCGCCCAGATGTTTGCCCAGCGACGGGCCAATACCGATCTGGCCAGCCTCATCGCGAACAACGATCTGGTCTCCACCGATGCCACGCTGGCCGCGCTGGTCCATGAGGGCGAGGGGTTCGCGGCGGCGCTGCAGCGGCTCATGACCTCGATGCAGGGCGTGAACGCCATCATGGACACGCTCGGCCACACCTTCAAGGCTGTGGACATGATCACGGCCGGCGTGGCTTCCGACATCGCGGACGCCTTCGGCGGGCTCGAGGCGATGGGGCAGGCGACCTCGGCCTACTACCAGACGTTCTACACCGACGCGGAGCGGCTCGCCACGACCACCCGGCAGGTGACGGAGGCGCTGGCCGACCTGAACATCCTGATGCCGGCCACCCGCGCGCAATACCGCGCCCTGATCGAGGCGCAGGATCTGACGACGGAGCGCGGGCGCGAGGTCTATGCCGCGCTGATCGGCATGTCGGGCGCCATGGACCAGGTGTTGCCCCAGATCGACGGCATGACGGCCGCCATCTCCGGCATGGTCGATGGTGTCGTGTCGATCGTGGACGACGTGATCGGCCGCGTGACCGAGATCAACCGGGCCGCTGCTGCGTCGGCAAGGGTCTGGCGCACCATCAGCGACGGCCTGCGTTCATTCGTGGACGCCGCCCGCCGCACGGCCGGCGACCTGATTTCGCCCGCGGCGGCCCTGGCGCAGGCAAGGCGTCAATATGGCGCGGCCGTCTCGGCCACCATGCGGGGAAATCAGGATGCTGGCGGCGCGGTTGCGGGGCTCGCCGGCGACTACATAGCCGCCGCGCGCGCGACCGCCGCGACATCGATAGACGCCGCCCGGATCCAGGCCCGCGTGCTGGCCCAGGTCTCGGCACTGTCGGACGTGACTGGCGCCCAGGCGTCCTACGAGGAGCGGATCGTCCGGCTGGGCGAGCGTCAGCTGGCGGTGCTGGGCGAGCTGCGGGACTACCTGACCTCGGGCGTGGAACTGGATCCCGCCACCATCGCGCGGTTCGCCGGCCGGATCGGAAGCATCGCGGACCGGGCGGCGGAGCTGACGGCCGCTCCCATCTCGGGGCTCAGCACAACCCTGCGCACGTCGCTTCGCGGTATGGGGCTAGATCTGACCGAAGGGCTCGGCCGCGTCTTCGAAAGCGCGATGGAAGGCCTCGACATCGGTGGCCCCATCACCTCGTTGCGCGGGCATCTGCTCGACCTTGCCCGAGCGGTCCGGGCCGAGACGGCGCGGGCCAGGGACCAGGAGCGCAGGCAGGCAGCAATCTCTGCGGCCGTGAACAGGGTCGCGGCGGCGGAAGAGCGCGCCCGCGCTGCTGACGCACAGCTTCGGTCCGCGGCAACGGCCATCAACGAATTCGACGCCCGGACGGCCGGAAGACTGATCGATGCAGCCGGCAACAGCGTGCAGGCCACGTTCGATGCCAACGGCAACCTGCGGTTCAACCCCGCAGCCGTCAGTGGCGCCGGCGCCGCCATCGGGGAATGGCGCTCGGAGTTCTGGGCCGATGGCGGTCTGGAGGACAGCCTGTGGGACGCGAACCGGGCGGCTCGGCAAGCGCGCGCCAGTCTTGATCGCATCATGGAGAGCGCCCGCGAGGCGATCCGCGCAGCGGGCGGCGTGCCATCGTTCGCGGCCGGTGGCCTGCATGCCGGCGGTATGCGGCTCGTCGGGGAGCAAGGTCCCGAGCTCGAGGTGACAGGCCCGTCCCGGATCTACAGCGCCTCGCAGACGCGGGACCTGCTCAACACCCGCGAGATGGTGACCGAGATGCGGGCGATGCGCGAGGAGCTGGCCCGGATGCGGAGCGAGAACACGCAACTCGCGCTGCGGATCGAGCAGAACACCTACACGAGCGCGTCCATCGCCCGCCGTGAAGAACGGCGCACCCTCTCGGAGACCTGAGCCCCATGAAAATGATCGCGCCCATCACCGTGACGGATGCGGTGATGGCCTCCTCGAACGTGCCCGAGACCGACTATCCGGCGTGGTCCTCGGGCACGACCTACGCCCTCGGCGCGCGGGCGGTTCTGGCCAGCACGCATGCGATCTACGAGAGCGTGCAGGCGGGCAACACCGGCCACAACCCGGCCACCGACACGGCGTCGGCATGGTGGATCCGAGTGGGCAGCACGAACCGCTGGCGCGCCTTCGACAGCCGCACCGGCCAGAAGGTGAGCAAGGATGGCACCATCGAATATGCCCTTACGCTACCGAGCATCTGCACGGCGGTGGCGCTCATCGGGCTGTCGGCCGGATCGGTGTGGGTGTGCGTCGAGGACGCGGGCGGCACGCTGATCTACAACCAGACGCGCCAGCTCGTGGACCGGACCGACATCGTCAGCTTCTTTACCTACTTCACCTACTCGCCCGAATACGTCGAGCGGATCGTCTTCGAGGATCTCCCGGGCTACGTCGGCTACACCCTGCGGATCACCATCGACGCGGGCGTGGGCACGGCCGAGGTGGGTGAGATCGTGCCGGGCAAGATGTTCGAGTTCGGCACGACGCTGGTCGACACCGAAATCAGCTACGAGGACATGAGCGTCCGGGACCGCGACGAGTGGGGGTCGGTCTACATCGTCGAGCGGGACTCCTATGATGTCGTGACCTTCCGGGTCGCGGTTGCGGTCGGCGGTGAGGAGCGGTTCCGCCGGGCGATCCGCGACCAGCGCGCGAAGCCGGCATTCTACTACGCGGACGCTGACCTCGTGCAGCGCGGGCTGGCGGTCTATGGCCTCGCCAAGCCCCTCCGCATTCCCCTGCAAGCAGCCGGCGCGTCCATCGCCACGCTCGAAACCGAGGAGCTTTCCTGATGCCTTTGACCCTGCCGGCAGCACCAAGCGCGCCGACGCTGACCAACCCTGCCACGTTTGAAGCAGACTGCTCGGCCTTCCTGGCCTGGATGGCCTCCCTCGGCACGGCCATGGCTGGCAAGGCGTTGCTGACCACAGACATCCTCGGCACCGTCAGCCAGTCTGGCGGGGTCCCGACGGGTAAGCTCATGGAGAGAAACTCCAACGCCAATGGCGAATACGAGCGCTACGCCAATGGCCTCCAGATCTGCCGCGGCGAAATCGCCAGTATGGCCCGCGCATCCTCGGATGGTTTTTTCGGCTCCTGGTCATTCCCGGCCGCATTCGCAACAACCCCCTACGGGAACGTGGCGCTGAGCAGGACGCCGGAGGACTACTCCCTCATCGAGCGCGTCAACCTGGGGCTGGTCACGGTCTCGACAAACGCCACCGCCCTCTCCTGCGCTGTCCTTCGCGGGGCTGGCGCTCCAGCCGTCGCCACTGGCGCGGCCATCAACAAGACCTCGGTGGTCGCCATTGGCCGCTGGTTCTGAGGAGACCCACATGCACATCACAGTTACCCCGCAGCGCCGGGATGACCGGCTGACCCTCACCCGCTCGGGCGACATCCTGACCATCAACGGGGAGGCCCTCGACCTGTCCGGCATCCCCGAAGGGGCGACCCTGCCCCGCGATGCCGTGGCCTGCGACTGGCTCGCCTCCGACATCGAGCGGATCGGCGGCGTCCTGCACCTGACGCTGCTCCTGCCGCACGGGCCGGATGCGCCGGCCGCCACGCTGTTCCCGGAGCCCGTGCTGGTCGAGGCCGACGGTCCGATCCCGGTCCCGGCCTGGGGTGCCAATGCCGAGGAGACCGCCTGATGACCATCGCCATTGACATGACCCGCCTCGTGACTGCCGAGGGCAAGGCCGCTGCCGCACGGCAAGCGGCAGAGGAGGCCGCGCGCGCCCGTCGCGACAAGCTCCTCGCGGGCTGCGACTGGACGCAGGTCGCGGACGCACCCGTGGACCGAGAGGCATGGGCTGGCTACCGGCAGGCGCTCCGGGACGTGCCGCAGCAGGCCGGCTTTCCTGCCGTGATCGCATGGCCGGAGCCGCCCCAAGGCAACTGATGCCGCCTTCGGCGCGGGATCAGGCGCCGGTCATAACAGCGGGACGGGCGTCCGCGCCCGGCCCTCACCGTCGCGGCCACGGAAGGATAGGCCAGTGGACATATCACGGAAGGATAGGCCGGTGGCCGACAAGGTGGAAATGATGGCAACGCATGCGACCAGCGGCGTGGCTCTGGCGGGCGTGACAATCACTGCGTGGCTGCCCGGGCTGAAAGGCGCATCCGAAATTGCGGCGATGTGGATGCCGATCCTCGGCGTGGTCTGGCTGGTCGTGCAGATCGTCCGGGCCGTGTGGCCGCGCAGCAGGCCGCCGCAGGTCTGACCGTCTAACAAGCGCCCCGCCGTCGCGCGGGGCTTTTTCATGGAGAACGCACATGGACGTGCGCGACATTCAACGGCTGCTGTCGGCGGCCGGGCTCTACAAGGGCGCCATCGACGGCGATGCTGGGCCCCTCACAATGGCGGCGGTGGCCGTCATCCTCGGCCGGCAGGATGCCGTGCCGTGGAAGGCCTGGCCGAAGACCCGGCAGCTGATCGCCGCCGGACAGGCCGTGCTGCTGCTCCTCGGGCACGAGCCTGGGCGGATCGACGGGCTGATCGGACACAACACACTCGAGGCGCTGACCGACTGGGCCTCGGGCGCCATCCGGGCCGCCGTCGAGCGGATCCTGCAGCCCGCTCACGCCGTCTCCGACACGCAGGGCGCCTATCCGCGCCAGGACACGGTGGCGACCTTCTACGGCGCGGCCGGCGGGCCGGACTGCACGGCCGGCGTCGTCACCCTGCCCGTCCCGTTCCGGATCGCCTGGGACCTCGGTCAGGCCGTCTCGAGCTTCCGCTGCCACAAGCTCGTGGCCGATCCGCTCACCCGGATCTTCCGGCAGGCCGTCGCGCACTACGGCGTGACCGAGTTCGAGCGGCTGAAGCTCAACGTCTTCGGCGGCTGCTACAACTACCGGAAGATGCGCGGCGGCTCGTCGCTTTCCATGCACGCCTGGGGCATCGCCGTCGATCTCGATCCCGAGCGCAACCAGCTGCGCTGGGGCCGCGACCGCGCCGCCTTCGCGGCCGCCGCCTACGCACCCTTCTGGAACATCGTCGAAGCCGCCGGGGCCACCAGCCTCGGCCGCGCCTGCAACAAGGACTGGATGCACTTCCAGTTCGCCCGCCTCTGAAGGAGAGAGCACATGAAGATGATCATTACGACCCTCGCGGCCATTACCATGGCGGTGATCGGCCTGCCGGCCGCCGCATCCACTGGCAGCGACATCATCGCCGCCCTGACCCCGAGCCTCCTCGACATGCTGGGTGTCGTCCTGACCTCGCTGATCGGCCTCGCCGCCGTCAGGGTGCAGCAGTGGACCGGGATCCAGATCGAGGCCAAGCACCGCGAGGCGCTGCACTCGGCCATCATGACCGCCGCCCGCACCGCCGTGGCCCGCGGGCTGACCCGCGAGGTAGCGACCGAGTTCGTCTCGAGCTACATCCGCGCCTCCGTGCCTGATGCCCTGCGGCGTCTGGCCCCCTCGGCCGAGACGCTCGAGGCCCTGATCCGCTCGAAGCTGACGGAGGCGGGCGGCCGCTGATGCTGCCGATCGTCAACTGGCGCCTGGCACTCCCGCTGGACGCCGCAGCCGTCCGGCTTCGCCCCCGCCCTCGCAGATGGGGGCGGGCCAAGTCGTGACCAACGCTGACCAATGGGCCGCCCTCGTGCTGTGGGCGGCCTGCATCGAAGCACTGGCGCGCCGCGCCCATGGAGTTCCGACATGTCCACATGTGCAGTCCACGGGTCCATTGCGGACCTGAGGCTGATTCCCATTGCCGGCGCCAAGCTGGTGTTCTACGGCGACCCGCAGGGCTGGCGCCGCGCCGACGGAACGATGATCCCCGCCGGTCTGGTGCAGGTCGATGCCGCCGCGGACGGGACGTTCGTGGTGCCGCTCGTGCCGGGCCGCTACCGGGTCCGCTACGGGTTCTCGGCCGTCGAGGCCGTCATCACCGTGCCCGAGGCCGAGATCGCCTATCTGGCGCAGCTGATCGACCTGCCCCCGCCGCCGACGCTCGATGCGGCACAGCAGGCGGTGCTGGACGCACAGTCGGCCAGGGACCGCGCCAACGAGGCGGCGGCGGAGGCTGATGCCGACAGGACGGCTGTGGCCATCGACCGGGGGGCCACCGAGGTAGCGCAAGCGGCTGCGCAAGTGGCTGCCTCTGCCGCCGTGGACCAGGCGCAGGACGCGACCGCAGCGGCTGATAGGGCCGCGGCCCGCGCCGCCGCTGCGCTGGTTAGCCAAGGCGCCGCGGAGGATGCCGCAGGCGCCGCCGCGGCATCGGCCTCAGCCTCCGCCGCATCCTCCGGACAGGCGGCCACGTCAGCTGACGCCGCATCCGTCAGCGCAGGGCGGGCGGCCGCCTCTGCCTCCGCTGCGGCCGCCTCCGAAGAGGCTGCCGCCACCTCTGCCGCCGTGGCGCAGGAGGCCCGAGACGGCATCTCGATGCCATTGATCCAGATGGCCGCGGTCTTCGCGGACTCCCAGGCTCGCTACATCGAAGCGCACGCCTTCTCGTAAGGACTGAAAACATGACCGTTGAAACCGAAGTTGCCGGCCTCACGGTTGCCGTCAACACGCTGACGGAAGCCGTGAACGTCAAGAAAGCCGTGCTCGATGCGGCAGCCGCCGCCGCCGCAGGATCTGCATCGGAGGCCGCCACATCCGCCGGCACAGCGTCTACCGCCGCCTCCGGCGCCGCTGCCTCAGCATTGGCCGCGGCGGGCTCTGAGGGCGCTGCATCCACCTCGGCAGGGACCGCCGCGACGAAAGCCGCAGAGGCAGCTGGCTCCGCATCCGCTGCGGCTGGGTCTGCGAGCACGGCGTCCACCGCGGCAGGAACCGCCGCCACGAAAGCCGCCGAGGCCGCAGCTTCGGCGGCAGCTGCTGCGCTATCGGCCAACCAGGTGGTGGGCGAGCACCGATCCGGCACCGCCACCATCACCCGCGCATCCGCCTCTGATGGCTGGCTGCACACTGCCGATCCGAGCGTCAGCATCGCGCTGAGCCCGGCGCTGCCAGACGCGGCCTATGGCGTGCAGGTGGACCTGATCTCGGCCGATGATCTCGGCCGGGTGGGTCAGGTAGTAGCCTACGACCGCGCCGCCAACGGCTTCAAGCTCCGCTTCACCGGGGCTGCCAACAACGTCCAGGTGCGCTGGACCACGACGAGGATCTGACCATCATGCATGTAACGCAAATGACATCCGGCGACCTGCCGGCGTGGACGCTGACGGGTGCGCTACTCACGGTGGCCGGTCACGAGGTAGATCTGGAGGCCGAGGCTCGGGATGTGCAGGTCTCGATCTCCCTCTACCGCTGCCCGGCCGGATCCGTGACGCGCGAACTGGGCAACGGGTGCCAATATCTGGCCGTCATCACCATCCCGCCGCTGACCTACAGCGAGGCGATCGCTGACGACATCGAGGGCGGCGAGGAAGGGTCGGTGCTCGTCCCCACGCCGGACCCGTTGAATGTCGCGGCCACCCATCTCGAAATCTGGGCCGAGGAGGTCTGACATGCCGTTCACCATTTCCGTGCCGGATGTGCTGCGCCAGTCGGTCGAGGCCGCCACGGGCGGGCGCAATACCGTGCTCTATGACGACAAGGGCTTTCCGTCCGTCATGCACGTCATCCCGAAGTTCCAGGTGCAGGACATCGACGCCAGCCTCGGGACCGGCGTCCATCCCGCGTTCGTGGTGGGCGGCGTCGAGACGTCGGAAATCTTCGTCGCCCGCTATCTGGCCTCGATCCACGACAGCCGCGCCATGTCCCTGCCGGGCTACGATCCCGCGGCGGGCATCAACTTCGATACGGCCGTCGCGCGCTGCTCGGCCAAGGGGCCGGGATGGCACCTGATGACCAATGCCGAATGGGCTGCTATTGCGCTCTGGTGCTCGAAGAACGGCTTCCTGCCGCGAGGCAACACGACATGGGGCAAGAGCCACGCCAATGGATGGGAATCCGCGTCGCGCCCTGATGGCAACCTGCCGGGGGTCTCGTCCGGCACCGGCCGCACCCGCACCGGCAAGGGGCCTGTCGGGTGGAACCATGACAACAGCGCCAGCGGCATCGCCGATCTTTGCGGCAACGTCTGGGAATGGTCGGCGGGCCTGCGGCTGGTGGATGGAGAAATCCAGATCCTCGCGAACAATGACGCGGCAGCCACGGGGGCCGACTTGTCACCCACCTCGACAGCATGGCGCGCGATCCTGCAGAACGGCAGCCTCGTCGCGCCAGGCACCGCGAACACGTTGAAGTTCGACGCGACAGGGGTGGGCGGCACCGGATCACCGCAACTGGCCACGGCGATCACGTCTCAATCGGACGGGTCCAGCTCGGCCAGCCAGACGTTCTCGGCCATCACCGCTGCCGCTGGCGTCACCATCCCGCCAATCCTCAAGGCGCTCGCCCTGATGCCGGTGGCGACGACAGGTATGGATGGCTCGCGCCTCTACATGCGCAACCTCGGTGAGCGGATGCCGATCCGCGGAGGCAGCTGGGGCGACGGTGCCTCGGCGGGTGTGTGGGCGCTGCACGCGAACTCCGCGCGGTCGAACGCGAACCCGGGCGTCGGGTTTCGCCCCGCTTTCGTCATCTGAAATCTGCCGACCTGATATCTGAGGTCCGCGCGAGAGCGCGGGCCTGACAACCGAAGAGGCCGAGGGCGTGGAAGACCTGAAGATCCGGCGGAAGTGCGAAGAGATGATTGCCTACGGCTACGTCGCACTCCGCCAGTTCCCGAAGTTCGAGCGGCATGTGCTGGCCGCCGAAATCCGGGGCTCGATGTGGGGCGTGTTGCGGCTGATCGTGGTCTGCAACAAGCGCTACCACAAGAAGACCACGATGCAGGATCTGGATGCCGAGCTGGACCTCCTCCGGTCGCAGGTCAGGACCGCCTTCGCGCTCCAGTATATCGACCTGAAGAAGTATGAGACCTGGTCGCGTCATATCGACGAGATCGGGCGAATGATCGGCGGCTGGTTCAAGTCGCTGAGCAGGGGTGCGGGTGATGCATGAGCGGATGCCGATCCGCGGAGGCAACTGGAACAACGGTGCCTCGGCGGGTGTGTGGGCGCTGAACGCGAACAACACGCGGTCGAACGCGAACACGAACATCGGGTTTCGCCCCGCTTCCGGGGACAGTCAGATAGCCGGGGCTTACGGGCCACGGTGCAGCACACCCTCGAAAGGACCCGCAGTCCTCGGCCAAGTGCCGAAAAACCTGAACAGGCCGGGGCGTCGCAGTAGCCCCGCGGCGACCCCTCGTCCCGGCCGACCCTCTCATTCACACTGGATGGCGCTCTGATGGCGAAGACCTACAACGGCCTCTGGCCGCGCATCATCGCGTTCGAGACACTGGTCGAGGCCTGGGCGCGCACCTCGAAGGGCCGCCACCGGCAGCGCGCCGTGATCGCTTTCGAGACCGACCTCGAGCCGAACCTCTTCGCGATCCAGGAGAGCCTGATCCAGAAGACCTATCGCACCGGCCCCTACCACCGCTTCTTCGTCTACGAGCCGAAGAAGCGCGAGATCGCCTCTCTCCCACTGAAGGACCGCGTGGTGCAGCACGCGCTGGTGAGCGTGATCGAACCGATCTTCGAAGCCCGCTTCATCGACCAGAGCTTCGCCTGCCGCGTCGGCAAGGGCGCCCACAAGGGCGCGGACACGGTCCAGCGCTACATGCGCGAGGTGCTGCGCGAGCATGGGCAGGTCTTCGCGCTCAAGGCCGACATCTCGAAATACTTCCCGTCCGTCTGCCACGACGCCTTGCGGCGCATCATCCGCCGGCGGATCGCCTGCCCGGACACGCTCTGGCTCATCGACAGCATCCTCGAAAGCTCGGCCGAGCCGGGCGCCCTGACCCCGCGCGGCATCCCGATCGGCAATCTCACGAGCCAGATGTTCGCCAACATCTACTTGCACGAGCTCGACCACTTCGTGAAGCACACCCTGCGGGAGCGCCGCTACGTCCGCTACATGGACGACTTCGCCGTGATCCACCACGACAAGGCGCACCTGCACGAAGTCCGCCGGGCCTGCGAGGATTTCCTGTGGGCAGAGCTGGGCCTGCGCACCAACGCCAAGACGCAGGTCTTCCCGATCGGAGATCCCGGCCGCGCGCTGGACTTCCTGGGCTACCGGATCTGGCCGACGCACCGCGCCCTGCGGAAGGACTGCATCCACCGCATGAAGCGGAAGATGCGCCGGATGGCCTCCCAGTATCACCGAGGCGAGATCACCTGGGACGACATCGATCCGGTCATCATGTCGTGGATCGGCCATGCCCGCCACGCGGACACCTACAACCTGCGGACCAAGGTGCTGGGCGGCGTGGCGTTCGTACCGCCCCCACTGCATGTGGCGGATGTGCGGCGCGCTGGCCGCCATGGGTGTTTGGTCTGAGGAGGCTGGAATGACGGCCGCGGGCAAACGGTGGAGAATGCCCGCGGCCTGACCGTCCGAGTCAGTTAGGGGACTGCTCTCGGGGGCTTCATCCAGAATAGCAGCGCTGCTCGCCTTTGGGTGTGCGACATTTCTTCCGGTGCTACCCAAAGGAGATACGGCAAGCGGCGGAGGCTGCACAAAGTGAGGCGCCAGGGCGAACTCGCAGATCCTCTGCTCGGAGAGCCCCGCTGAGGGTGGCCGCAGGTCCTTGGGTGACCTGCGGCCGATCCGTTGCAAGATATGAGGCCAGCTTCGGATGCGCGCCTGCTACGGGTTCCGGAGCGCGGGCGCACTGCGGCAGATTGCGCGCCACGACCCTTCCAGAATCACCGCATGTTCCGCATGTGTTCTCACATGCCGATCCGCCTGCAGGATCTCGCGCACGAGCGCGCTACACTGATGCTCCGCTGCCGCCAATGCGGACGGGTGGTGCACCTGCATGGCGATCTGCTGGTCAAGCGGTTCGGCGGCACCACGGCGCTTTCGCAGCTGCTCGCCCGGCTGCGGTGTGAGAAGGATGGCATGCTGCCGGATGCGGTGATCGTGCTCGACAGCCTCGATGCGAGCCGGGAGGCCATGGGGCGGCCGGGTGTCAGCATCCACCCGCCGATGGTGCGGTGGATCGACTGAGCTGATTGAAGAGCGCTCGGCAGAAAGAGAGGAGCCCTCAGGGGTCACCTGAGGGCTCAAATCAAGCCGCACGGCGGACTTGGTATCGTCTCAGTGTGCGGCCGCCCCATACGGGGTCTTGAGGCTCGTGTACGGCAAGCGTCCCGAGCAGATCACTTCCTCATATAGGCTTCGGACCCTTTCTGGTCAACGAGCGATCCGTAGAGCGTTCAGAACGGTGTCTTGAATTGTCGTGAACTGTTGCGGCGTGACCTTTGGCATCACGTAGCGCCGCTTGCCGTCGATACCGCGGGCCGTGGAGAACAGGCTTACCCTTTGAAAGCTGACGGTTGCGATCATGTCCGCCTTCACCCACCAGGTTGTCGCCATCTGGAACGGCGCTGGTAGGGGGTGCTCCAACCTGATCTCGCACTGGTAATCGCACTCTGGGTGCGACGGCGTGCCGCTCAATGGCACCACCGTGAGAAGCCCATCGCGTCTCGGTAGCCGACCAACCAAAACCACGGCCGGCCTGTTCTTCACCATCTCCGGGGATCGAAAGCCGCCCATGTCGAAGTTGCACATGACAATGGTCCGGGCATCTACAGGATACTGAATGGGCACTATTTAGGATCCGAAAGCGGCGTTGAGGCAGAGGCGGCTGCGCGGCCTCTGGGTTGCGTAATGTGGAGAAGCGCCGCGATCCCCGCAACCTTGTTTTCCTCGCGCCGCAGGATGGGCAGAGTCTGGGGACAGCACGAAGGTTCACTGAACCTTCCGATGCCGGTTTTCCTTGGCCAAAGCGGGAACATCCATCCATTTAGGGACAGCGCGCTTTGCCAAAAATCAACAGCTTGGCGGGAGCGCGCTGTCCTCCTAAGGGATAGGTTGCAGGTTCAAGTCCTGCCGGGGTCACCATCTCGTCCATAATACATTGAAATCAAGCGGAAAATCCCGCCATTTACACGATTGCAGGTCGGCGTTTACAGCGTTCCGTTCTTGTTCTGATCGGGGGCAGGCTCACGCAACGACTTTCGGCGTGTGCGACACAAGGTGCGAAGTCGCTCAGTTTCAAGGGTAGCGCTTGTCCAGATGGGGCACGCGATGGATAACGTTCGGCGAGCCACTTCATCTGAGGTGGCTGGTCGGCTTCAGAACCTGCCCTTGCGTGGGGCCGGATCTTTCTTTCGGATTTGGCGGTCGCCCCTCAAGCGTTAAGCGCCACAGGCAGACGACGTGATATGCTGGTGTTCATAGATGAGTCTGGGGATCCTGGGTTCAAGCTCGGGTCTGGCTCATCAGAGGTGTTCGTCCTCGCGATGGTTGTCTTCGATGATGCGGACGACGCGGAGCGCGCAGAGCGGTTGATCGTGGAGGCGCAGCGCACCTACCGGGTCAAGCCGGAGTGGAAGTTCTCCAAGAGCGCGGACGTGGTTCGAGACCGGTTCTTTCAGAGCATCTCGGCAGCTAAGTTCACCTGCTTTGCGATCGTCGTGACGAAAAACACACTCCAAGCCACCTACCTCCGGGAGAGCAAAGAGGCGTTTTACCAGTTCTTCCTTGAGCGGATGCTTACCTTCAACCGCAGCATTCTCTGCGACGCGAGGGTCATCATAGACGGTTCCGGCGACCGGCTGTTCAAGCAGGAGTTGGTGGCTCACCTACGACGAGGGCTGCCTACGGGGGCGATCAAGAAAATCACGTTCAAGGATTCGACCAACTCTCCACTGGTCCAGCTCGCCGACATGTGTGCCGGCGCGATTGCGAGGTCGTACACGCAAAAGCCCCAAGCCGACCGCTGGAGCGAAATGCTCCGCGCCAACGGGCAGACACCGGACATCTGGCACTGGAAGTAGTGCGCCCCGCTTTCCTATCCGTGGATACCCACGGCACGCGCACCATACGGAGACAGTTCGGAGAAGCGGGGCGGCTTTGCGTCGTTAGACATAGCACCCGAAGTGCCATTTGTCACTACATTCGACCGGGCAACTTGTCTCGGTGTGCGATCGCAGAGCCAGGCGTTCCTTCACCCGTCACAACTGCGCGCCGGTTCGCAGCCCGGGTGTATGCTTCTGCCTCAGAGAGGCTCGCATGCCCACCCCAAGCCATGATCGCATGCGCGGATCCGCCGCACTCGGCGATTGCGGACAGACGGTACTTTCGCAGGCCATGGGCGGTTCGGCCCACAACCTTGGCGGACACGGCCGCAGCGCTGATATAGTTGGACAGGCCCTTCACCGTCCTCGCCTTCCGATACATGGTCTGGATCAGCAGCAGCTCGCCCGCGCAGGCCTCGATTGCGGATAGGGTGATCTGGCGCTCCGCCTCCCATCCCGCCGCCCAGCTCGGTAACGCCGCCGTCCACGGCACATGCGCCCATCCTCCTGTCTTCTGCTGCCTGAAGCTCATCACGCCTCCGTCGATCATGCCGCGCGTCAGGCGGCAGGCGTCGGACACGCGGCACCCCGTCCAGGCCAGAACCTCGAACGCCGCCCGCTGCGGCGTCCCGACGGGCCAGCGGTCTCTGAACCGCGCCACCTCGGCATGAGACCAAGGTTCGTGCCCTGCCCCCTTCGCAACCTGCTTGCGGATCTCGTGGCTCGGGTCCGACACGATCAGCCGATCGGCCTTCGCTTGGGCAAAGATGTGGCGCCATACCTTCAGGCTCGCGTTCGCCGGGTTCGGATCGAGCTTCGACAGGTCCGCCTCGATGTGCTGCTGTCGCAAGCCTTTGATCGGCAGCGTTCCGTGCGCCGCCTCGATCCGCTCGAGGTGGAAGCGCAGGGCAGTCCGCGTGGATTGCGCCAGCGCCTTCCACTTCTTCGACGCCCGCAGCGCTCGGATCGTCGCCGCGACCGTGCCGCCGTCATTCTTCGGCGTGTGATCCGGCTTCGATGCCTCCGCTCTCGCCCATGCGGCGATGAACTCGGGGTGCGTCTCGGGCAGGTCCGGCAGCCGCGTCCCGGTCGGCCGGTGGTAGCACAGCACCCGATCACCCCGCCGGATTCGCTGGACGCGGGGCAGCTTCACGCCTGCATCCCGAAGTGACGGTCGCACAGATCCACCTCCGATTCGCGCTGCTCCCCTTCAACGGGCAGCGCAGAGGCGAAAGCGTCAAGATCGAGCCTGTCGTAGAGCCTGCGGCCGCCGAGGATCCGGCGAGGGAGATCGAGGCCTCGCAAGGTGGTGGCGCTTATGCCGAGATAGGCCGCGGCCTCGGCCGCGCCAAGCAGCCGCGGCGCGAAGGCGATTGAAGGCCGTGCCGTCATGATCCGTGCCCTCGCTCATGGCGCCGCCGCGCCATGTCCCTCATCGTGATCTCGACGGCGCCGGCCACCACGGCGCAAGCCCTCCGGCTCAGGCAGATGTCGAAGTGCTCACGTGCGGTCCCCGCGTGCTGCAGGTGCCTCCGGTCGAGCCCGATCCTGTCAGCCATCTCGAGCAGCTCGGCCGTGCTGTCCGCGATCATGTGACTCATGCGCATCCGCCCGAGGCGGCCGATCGGGTGGCGGTGCATATCGTCGACGTAGACAGTCATCCGATCCGCTCCTTCGCTTCCCTCTGCGCCGCCTCCAGCGCGGCCAAATCTGCCTCGTAGAACCGGCAAAACCGGCCGCCGCTCCGATCCCTCAGCCGCCGAGACAGTGACCGTCATCGGGGCGGTGATGATGGTCTGGCTCATGCTGCGCTACCTCCGACCGATGCCTCCCAAGCCGCCGCGACCGCATCGGCCAACTGCCGCAGCTGGCCGGCCGTCTCCGAGTCGCAGAACTCGTTGAAGAAGGTGGTGAAGCATCCGGCATCGCCTTCGCGCGCGACCACGAGCTGCACCGTGCCCTCGGCCTCCAGGATCGTCATGCGCAGGTCCGCGACCCTGATATGGGTGAGCCCGGTCACGCGCGCCTGCTGCGCGGGCTGGCGAAGCTGCGCGGTCATTCGGCAACCCCGTTCCAGCGCTTCCAGATCGCCTCGCAGTGCTCGAGGCTCGGTCGGCCGCCGCAGCTGGCTTCACCGCAGCCGGAGCAGGCGACGGACCAGGTGGCGGGCGAGCCGATCCACTGGAACAGCGGGCCGCTGCCGCACCGCCGGCACGGGGCGTAGAGCCTCACCGTGGGGCGCCCGGCGGCAGGTGCGGGGGCTTCCATGAATAGGGACAGCTGCTCAGGCATCGGCCGGCCTCGCCGCAAGAGCCTTCGTTCCGCGACATTTCGTTCGATGGAGTTCGACCCGTGCAGCTGAAAGGCTGCAGAGATCAACTGCCTTAAGGGATTGAGCATGCGAGTGATTATGGTGGGCGCGGCACTCTTCGCCCTCGCGGCCTGTGCCGACGCTAAATCGACCCCGACCCCGATCCTCTGCAGCCAGGCCTTCAAGGCCGACCTCGCGTTCGAGGGGATTATCGTCGAGGCGAAGAAGCAGGCTGCCATGCAGGAACTGCAATCTCGCGGAGAGGACTGTAGCGGCTACGCCGCAAACAGCATCGTGGAGGTACGTTGAGAGCGCAACGGCGCGAGTCATGCCACGGCCTCCTCTGCCGCCCCGCCGGCCCACTGATCGGCGCAGGCCTCTGCCACGCCCTCGAATGTGCGGCTGCGGAATTTCCAGCGGTCAGGGCCCGGGCTTGCGCGGTGGACGGCCGACCATTCCTTGTGCTCGGGCGTGCCGACCTTCGGCGGCGTGAGCCGGTTCGTCGGTGAAAGCCGCGGCAGGCCGCGCATGTAGAAGCTCGTCGCCTTGAAGAAGGGTTCGCCGAACCACCACGGCTGCACCGTCTGCGGTCGCGGCAAGTCGGCCGGCAATCGGGCCTTCGCATGCGGGTTCATAACCGGGTTCTCGACTGCCACGCAGGGCACGGGTGCCTGCCAGCATGCCGCAAACAGGGCCGCGCCTCGGTCGAGGTCGGACCAGAGGAAGGCAAGCCGATCTTCCCGGCTCATGAGTGCGTAGGCCTCGCGCTCGGCCGCGGGATAGGTCTCGGGCAGGCGCTTCGACGGTTCGTGCAGCCACCGGACGCCGCTGTTGCAAAGGCGCGTGCAAGGCGGGTGCGCCACGATCAGCAGGTCCCAGCCGTCGGCCAGATGATCCCGCACGTCGCCGACGATGTGTCGGTTCGATCGATCCTCGGCCGGCAGCAGATCGCAGGACCAGACATCGTGCCCGCGAGCGGCGAAGGCCCGGCGCATGACGCCCGAGGTCTCGCAGCCGATCAAGATGCGGAGGTGGTCAGCCATTGGCGATCTCCAGAAGCACGTCGGCATGGCAGGGCGAGCTGGGCGGGCACCAGCAGGCGAGATCCTGGCCGCGCAGCTGGTGGATGTTCTCGAGGATCTCAACGACCGCCGGCAGGCGCCGCTGGATCGCATTGCGAAACATGCCGACGCACAGCGCAGCAAGCTCGGCGTCGGTCCCGCTGTATCCGACCTCGCGCGCCTTCTGGATCGACCACGGGTTGCCCCACCTGGTCGAGCGATCGACCTTCACAGCGCCGGGAGGCATGCGCCAGCCTTTCGCGCGGGAAAGCTGGATGCGCTGCGGCTTGCCGTAGGCGGCCGCGCCTGTATCCTGCCCGGACCCGGTCGCAGGGGGAGCCGTCCCTGCGCTCGCAGCGGGCACGTCCGTCCTCCGTCCCTGCCGGGTGCTATCGTCAGCCATGCCGCACCTCCGGCATCTCGTCCCAGGTGCGACCGTCGAGGAGGCGGCCGGCGGACTTCTTGCCGACGCGGTGCATGATGGTGACGGGGAACGCGCCCTCGTCTCTCGCACGCATCATGTCGGCACCGATCCGGCATTGGCGCTTGCGATGATCGCTGACACCTGCGAGGCCAGATCGCTCTGCGGGCACCAGCTCTGGTGCTGCGGCCCGGGCTGGCGGCACTCAGGACAGCGAGCGGCCTTGGAGATCGGCTCGCCCTGGAAGGCGCAGTAGTCATCCGAGCCAAGGCAGCGGCAGCGCGTCTGAATGGCCTGCCGGACGATCTCCTGGTGCAGCTGGTGCAGGATGAAGTTCAGGGCGTGGGTGACGTCGCGGTGCATCACGCGACCTCCTCGACCCACCAGTCCTTGAGCCCGAGGCGGCGCGCGGCGCGCTCGGCCATGGCCATGGTGGCAAGGCCGCGCTCGAAGAAC
>NZ_JBQPXH010000012.1:0-80022 GCF_052244495.1 Rhodobacter sp. NSM | reverse complement strand
TCCTTCATGGTCAGGCAGCTCTGAATGGCGCCATCGCCATAGGCAGGCTGTCGGCCGCGCTTGCCAATCGGCGCGGCTGCCCAGCTCATGGTCGGATCAAACCAGATCGTCAGCGAGCCGCGGCGCTTGAGCGCCTCGTTGCAGGCCGGCCAGTTCCGGGTCTTGCAGGTCGGGGGCGTCGGTCTGCTCATGTCCCCCAGCTACCACGCTGGATTCACGAGATGAATCCCGTCAGTCCATTTGTGCAACAGAACCGCATCGGCCCCGAAGTCATCGGACAGTTCCTGGTCGAGGCGGGCGCTCTCCCGGACCACGACGAACGGCCGCTCAGCCGCCGCGTGTTCGACGCGCAGAAGCATGCCGCCCTTCTCGCGGAAATCCCGACCCTCGTCGGACCCATCGCGATGCGCGAGGCGATCGGGGCGACCAAGCGCGAGCTCGTAGCCCTGGACAAGGAAGAGATTCTGGTGCCGCGCACCCGCGTCGCGAAGGTCAAGAACCCGTGGCGTGTCTCGGACGGTCTGGCACTCCTTGCCGATCTGCAGGCCGGCGCCGTCGACGTGGCCGAGGACGACGACGAATGGGAGACGCTGCTTCTGTCGCGGAAGCGCACAAGGATCAGATTGACCGAGCTGATTGAAGCCATCCATGCCCAGCGGCTTGCGGTAGGCCAGCAGGTCGGCATCTTCGGGTTTCACGGGATCGTGGTCCTCAAGCGCGACGTCGAACGACTGCAGCGATCGCGCGAACCGGGACCGCGCGCGGATGCATGTGCAAAGAAAATGGTGCCCGCTGCCGAATTCGGCCGATCCGTGGGCTTGCGCGACAACGGCCATTTCCTCGCCCTGATCGAAGCCGGGCACGTTCCGGCCGCCCGGGACATGAACCCCGAACGCACCGTCTGCAGCACTTTCTCGGCCCGGCCGAGATCTCCGCGTTCCACCAACGCTTCGTGACCCTGACGGCGCTTTCCGAGGAAACCGGGCAGCACAGGGCTACGATCCGGACCCGGCTGGCCGAATCCCGCGTCGAGAGGTTCTCTCCGGAAGGTGAGGATATCGGTCCGGTCTACCTCAGGTCCGAGGTTCTGTGGGCGTTGAGATGACGGCCAGTGGTGACAGCGTCAGCGTGCGGTGGCAGATCGACGGACCTTGGTGAAGCTCAGCCTTTTTGACGGTAATCAAGACTATTCAATATCTTACGATGCTTCGCCGCCGAGTTGCAAAAATGCTTGACAGGGGTGCGCACGAGAAACAGCCGTTTTGCGCACACTTATGCCCCCCTGACAACAAGCACAGGCGATCTGGCGGGCCCAGAAGGACTCGAACCCTCAGCCTGCCGATTAGAAGTCGGCTGCTCTATCCAGTTGAGCTATGGGCCCCCACCGTCCTTTTGCGCCAGCGCGCGGGGCCGTGCAAGGGGTCAGAGACTGCGGGTCATGAAGACGCTGTTCGGATCCTCGCAGTAGCCCTCGAAAGGCGCGCAGATGTCGAAGCCCGCGCGCTCGTAGAGCGACCGAGCCGCGGTGAAGGCGGGCTCCACCCCGGTCTCCAGGCTCATGCGGGTGAAACCGGCGGCACGGGCTTCGCGCAGGAGATGCTCGAGCAGCAGGGCCGCGAGGCCCGCACCGCGTGCTTCCGACAGGACATGCATCGACTTGATTTCGGCATGGGTCGCGTCGATTGCCTTGAAGGCTCCCATACCGACCAGCGCATTGCCGAGACGAAGCCCGAAGAACGAGACGCCGGGCGACGCCAGATCTCCCGGATCGAGCGCATGGACGCTCTCGGGAGGAGAGGTCTCGCGCATGAGCTTCAGGTGGCGATCGAAAAGCGGCTGGAACTCGGGCGACAGTGGATCGTCGCGCCGGATAATGGGTGTGGCGTGCAGCGGCATCTTGGGGCGCCGGCCTCCTTCTGGCTTCGCCGATCCATGGCACGAAACGCATGGGCCTCCAAGAGCGGCCCTGTGCTGCCGGGAGATCCCGTCGCTTGGCCCGGGTTGGGGACGGATACGTGCTCCCCAGCTCGGTCGAGGGGCGAACGGCAAGGGAACGAGGGAGAACGACGTCCTGTCGCAGCGCCGTTCCTGCGGTGAGGGTGCAGTCTGGCGACGAGGCACAGGGGAGATTGGCATGGAGAGCGAGGGACGCCGGTTCTGGGACAGGGTCGCCGACCGCTACGCGGCACGGCCCGTCCGGGACGAGGAGGCATACGAAGCCACGCTGGCCGATGTCAGGGCGCGGCTCAAGCCAACCGACCGGGTGCTCGAGATCGGTTGCGGAACGGGCACGACTGCCATCCGGTGCGGAGGCGCCGTGGCCGAGTGGACAGGCACGGACTTCTCGCCCGAGATGGTGAGGATCGCGCGCGGGCGTGAGGCGCCCGCGAGCGTCCGCTTCCGGCAGGCAGAAGCGTCGGCGGCCTTCGATGACGGACCTTTCGACGCGATCTGCGCCTTCCACATCCTCCATCTGGCGGAGGATCTGCCCGCCCTGCTCGCAGCCATCCACGACAACCTCAGGCCGGGCGGTCTGCTGATCAGCAAGACCTGGTGCTTCGGCGACATGGCGCTGAAGATGCGGATGCTTTTCCCGGTGCTTCGTGCTCTGGGCTTCTTCCCTCCGGCACGCAATCTTCACGTGGACGAGCTGCGAGCCGCCATCGCCGACGCTGGCCTGTCCGTGGATTGCGATCGCAGCTTCGGCAAAAGCACCCACGGCCGCTATATCGTCGCGCGCAGGCCCGGGTAAGCCGCCGCTGCATCCTGCAGATCGATCGCCGTCGCGGTCAGTGGGTCCAGGCGCCGCGACGATCCGTGGCGAAGTTCTCGCCATAGCCGCGAGGGCGCACATTCGCCTTCCGGGCCTTCGGCTCCGTCACTTCCACCTCGATGCGATGCGCCTTCGCATAGTCGAGGGCGGCCTCCCGGCTGTCGAAATGCAGCACGACCTGATTCTGCGTATCGGCCGAAGAGGTCCAGCCCATCAGCGGATCGATGTCGCGAGCCTCCCGGCTTTCGAATACGAGCACCCAGCCCCTCGCCTTGCCGGTGCCGGACTGCATGGCATTTCGGGCTGGCTGGTAGATACGCGCGCGCATGGAAAGCTCCCTCACAGATGCTCTGTTTATTGGCGGCTTTTCCGACGCAGATCAAGACCCGCAGACCGCATGGCAAGCGGCTGTCGGTCAATCACGGGAGGGGTGGGTGGGGGGTGTGGTGCAACCGACCGACAGCGTTCTGCTGCTTGCCCCCTGCTTCTACCCCGGAAGCCTTAACGGGCGGTAAAGAAGCGCCGTCGCTCTCTTGTTTGCGAACAAAAACGGATCAAATCTAAGCGGCCGAGGGGAATCATCATGCCGCACAACAACACGAACATGCCGATGCACCGTCCCGAGGTGCTGACCCGCCCCAAGCTCGAGGGCGGCCGGCGCTTCGATATGAAGACCCCGTTCCTGCCTGCCGGCGACCAGCCCACGGCCATCGCCGAACTGGCCTCGGGCGTGCGCTCGGGCGAGCAGAACCAGGTTCTGTTGGGGGCGACCGGCACCGGCAAGACCTTCACCATGGCCAAGATCATCGAGGAGACCCAGCGCCCGGCGATCATCCTCGCCCCGAACAAGACGCTGGCGGCGCAGCTTTACGGCGAATTCAAGGGCTTCTTCCCCGAGAATGCCGTCGAGTACTTCGTCTCCTACTACGACTACTACCAGCCCGAGGCCTACGTGCCGCGCTCGGACACCTATATCGAGAAGGAATCGCAGATCAACGAGCAGATCGACCGGATGCGCCACTCGGCCACTCGGGCCCTGCTCGAGCGTGACGACGTGATCATCGTGGCCTCGGTCTCGTGCATCTACGGCATCGGCTCGGTCGAAACCTACTCGGCGATGACGCAGGATCTCGTCGTGGGGCAAAGCTACGACCAGCGGCAGGTGATCGGGGAACTGGTGGCGCAGCAATACCGGCGCAACGACCAGGCCTTCCAGCGCGGCAGCTTTCGCGTCCGGGGCGATTCGCTCGAAGTCTGGCCCGCTCACCTCGAAGACCGCGCCTGGCGGTTCTCGTTCTTCGGCGAAGAACTGGAGAACATCGTCGAGTTCGACCCGCTGACCGGCGCCAGGACCGACAGCTTCAAGCAGATCCGCATCTACGCGAATTCGCACTACGTCACGCCGCGGCCGACGATGCAGCAGGCGGTGCAGGGCATCAAGCGAGAGCTGCGCCAACGGCTCGACCAGCTGGTGAACGAGGGCAAGCTGCTGGAGGCCCAGCGGCTGGAGCAGCGCACCAACTTCGATCTCGAGATGCTGGAGGCCACTGGCGTCTGCAACGGCATCGAGAACTATTCCCGCTATCTTACCGGGCGTGCGCCGGGCGAGCCGCCGCCGACGCTGTTCGAATTCATCCCCGACAATGCCATCGTCTTTGCCGATGAATCCCACGTTACCGTGCCCCAGATCGGTGGGATGTATCGCGGCGACTACCGGCGCAAGTTCACGCTGGCCGAGCATGGATTCCGGCTGCCCTCCTGCATGGACAACCGGCCGCTCAAGTTCGAGGAATGGGACGCGATGCGCCCGCAGTCGGTCTTCGTCTCTGCCACGCCGGCCGCGTGGGAGCTGGA
Organism: Rhodobacter sp. NSM; assembly: GCF_052244495.1. Classification (NCBI taxonomy): domain Bacteria; kingdom Pseudomonadati; phylum Pseudomonadota; class Alphaproteobacteria; order Rhodobacterales; genus Rhodobacter; species Rhodobacter sp. NSM. Next base: position 75,395 of record NZ_JBQPXH010000012.1, on the reverse strand, counting down.
ACAGGCGGGCGGCGTCTTCGCCGAGCAGGTGATCCGGCCCACGGGGCTTCTCGATCCCGTGGTCGAGATCCGCCCCGTCGAGATGCAGGTGGACGACCTGCTGGACGAGATCCGCAGGGTCGCCGCCGCGGGCCTGCGCGTCCTCGTCACTGTGCTGACCAAACGCATGGCCGAGGATCTGACCGAGTATTTTCACGAACAGGGCATCCGCATCCGCTACATGCACTCGGACATCGACACGATCGAGCGGATCGAGATCCTGCGCGACCTTCGGCTTGGCGCCTTCGACGTGCTGGTGGGGATCAACCTCCTGCGCGAGGGGCTCGACATTCCGGAATGCGGACTGGTGGCGATCCTCGATGCGGACAAGGAGGGCTTCCTGCGCTCGGAAACCTCGCTGATCCAGACCATCGGTCGCGCGGCGCGGAACGCCGACGGGCGGGTCATCATGTACGCCGACCGCATAACCGGCAGCATGGAACGGGCGCTGCGCGAGACCGAGCGGCGGCGCGAGAAGCAGATGGCCTACAACGAGGCGCATTGTATCACGCCGCAGACCGTGCGGAAGAACGTCGAGGACGTGCTTGCCGGCCTCTGGCAGGGCGACACGGACATGAATCGAGTGACGGCGAAGGTCGAGAAGCCGATGGTCGGCGCAAACCTCGCGGCCCATCTCGACGCTCTGCGGACGGCGATGCGCAAGGCGGCCGAGAACCTCGAATTCGAGGAAGCGGCGCGGCTGCGGGACGAGATCAAGCGGCTCGAGGCGGTGGAGCTTGCCGTGGCCGACGACCCTCTGGCGCGCCAGACGGCGGTGGAGGAGGCATCGGAAGCTGCGGTGAAAAGCTCCGGGCGAAGCACGGCCGGCCGCGCGGGCCAGCGCGGCGGCAACAAGCGGCGCCGTGGCCGATGAGGCGCGGCTGCACGAAAGCAGAACGGTTCGCGACGGCATCTGCCTCGGATCACCTTCCTTAACTGGCCGTTAACCCTGTGGGGAGCAGGCTGCGCGGGTTCGGAGGGTCGATCCATGTGCAGCGCTCTCATGCGCCTTCTCGGGCTCGCGGCCCTGGCCGGAGCGGCACTTTGCGCCTCGCCTGCCGCCAGCGGTCCCTGGGCGCGCGAGGAGGGCAGCCTGTTCCTGACGATCTCGCACCAGCAGGATGCCGCGAGCGACAGCTGGACGGGCCTGTGGGCGGAATACGGATTCACCCCACGCATCACCCTCGGGCTCGATGGCGGCATGTCCGGCGGCGGCGACGGCAAGCTGATCCTCTGGGCGCAGAAGGCGTGGGAACGCGGGCCGCACCGGATCGCTGCATCCGCAGGGGTCGGAGCAAGCTTCATCGCCGGCAAGGCGTCGCCCCTCCTGCAGGTGGGCGGCGGATGGGGGCGCGGCGTGACGACCCGCTTCGGGCCCGGCTGGCTCGCTGCCGAGGCGCGGGCCATCATTGCCGCGCGAGACGTGACGTTCTCGCAGGAACTCAATGCTCAGACGGTTGCCACCTACACCTATCTCGTGCCCGAGACGAGCGGAAAGGCCGAACTGACGGTCGGACTCAAGCCCCGGGACCGGCTGATGCTGATCGGGCAACTGCAACTGGATTACGGCCGAGAGGCCGGGCTGGAGAGCCGGCTCGCGACGTCGCTGGTCTACGACCTTCGCGAGCCGGTCAAGCTCGAACTCGGCCTGATCCTTCCCGTGAGCGGACGCTCGGAACCTGCGCTGAAGCTCGGGATGTGGCTCGATTTCTGACCGCCAGGGTCAGTCCAGGATCAGCCTCGCGATCAGGAGCACGATGACCGCCCCGATCAGGGCTGCCACGATCATCGCGACCAGGCCCGAGGCGGCCAGCACCGTCACCCCCAGCGCGATCAGCAGGAAGGGCGCGGCGAGCGCGCCCGCAAGGCCGATCAGCATGTAGCGCCCGCGATGCCGCCCGCCCGAGACGTAGCTCGCGAGCCAGCCGGCGAGCAGCCCGACGAGGGCCAGCACCACGACTCCCACCACGCCGATGCCTTGGATGACGTCTTCCATGATCTTCTCCCCTGGTTGCCATCAGAACGCGGCAAGCGCCGGCCGGGTCCGTGGCAGCGGCAAGATCGGGCAGCACAGGCTCGGCCAGGCCGCGCCAGAAGTGCGCCGGAGGTCAGCCTCCGATGGCTCAGAATCCCGCCACCACCTCATACATCACCGGCTCGAAGCTCCGGCAGAGTTCGGCGAAGCGCCGTGTCCGCTCGCGCATCTCGGGCGCGCGCAACATGGCCTGGAAATCCTCCCGCCTTTCCCATTGGGAGTAGTTCGCGATCCGCGTCTGGGCATCGTTCACATGGATGCTTGCTGAGATGAAGCCGGGCTGGTGGCGGATGAAGCCGTCGACTGCGGACCGCAGTTCATCCAGCAAGTCTCCGCAGGTGCCCGGTGTCATCTCGAAGGTTGTGATCACCGTCTGGCCGGTGAAGGCCGGGTCAATCTTGGTCATGTCCAGTCTCCTCTCGTCAGAAGAAAGCCTATGCCTGCCCGGCACATGCCACAAGCGCCGCGAAGCGACGAGGGGTCGCAGGCCCAGCAACCTTCACTGCAGGCAACGCCAGCACCAGCCAGAGGCTTGCCCCCATACGCGAGGGCGCGCCAGACCGGCCGACCATCAGGACACCGGACATGGCCGCTGTCCCAATGCGCGTGGGTCCGCCGGGCCTTCCGGGCCCTGCCGCCATGCTCAACGCGGCTCGCACCCAGACACGAGGGCGCGCTGCTTCCGTCGCCGGCGTGCCTTGCGGTTCCGAGGCTCGCTCCATTGGTCGAACGCGTGCCCCTGCGGCCTTTCCTGTCACATCCCTGCGGCAACATCGCGCTACCGCTGTGAGGAGGCTCGCGATAGGCTCTCCTTCATGCAACTGATCGATCCGAACCACCCGTTCTTCCGCCCCGCCTGGCGCCGCTGGCTGACCGGCCTCCTGCCGATCGCCTGGTCCGGGGTCGAACTCTTCGCATTGGGCAACCCGATCTGGGCCGTCATCTTCCTGCTGCTCGGGATCTATGCCTTCTGGGTCCTGGTCATCAAGGGACCGGACGCCGCCTGATCCCCAGGCGCTGCCGCAAGGCAAGAGCAGGCGCGCAATCCAGCACGAAATGTCGGGCTCGGGCTGACGGCGGCCGCGGCCCTGCCGCGAGGTCGCGGCCGGCCACCAGCAGGGGCGCAGCGCCCAGTGCTGCAAGGATCGTCATGAAGAGGGCGAGGACGAACTGGGTCATGCGGCGAATAAGCCACATGTCGATTAACGAGGGATTAAGCGCGGATTAGATCGGGAACGCCGAGGCAGTTCCGCGCGTTCGTGGCCAAGCAACCACGGAGTTTCAGCATGAAAAAATCCCTTCTTCTCCTCCCCCTGCTCGCCCTCATGGGACTGTCCGCTTGCGAGACCGTCGAGGGTGCGGGCCAGGATCTCTCGGCTGCTGGCAGCGCCATCAGCGAGGAATCCCGCGAGACACAGGCGGGGATGTAAGGCGCGGGGGGCGCGGCGCCAGGCGGCGCCGCGCCCCGCTTCAGTTGTCCATCTTCAACGCATTGATGAAGGCCTGCTGCGGGATCTCGACCTTCCCGAACTGGCGCATCTTCTTCTTGCCGGCCTTCTGCTTGTCCAGAAGCTTGCGCTTCCGGGTGGCGTCGCCACCATAGCACTTTGCCGTCACGTCCTTGCGCATCGCCGAGATCGTCTCGCGTGCGATGACCCGCCCTCCGATCGCGGCCTGAATCGGGATCTTGAACATGTGCCGGGGGATCAGTTCCTTCAGCTTCTCGACCATCGCCCGGCCGCGCAGGTCGGCCCGGTCGCGGTGCACCATCATTGACAGTGCATCCACCGGCTCGTCGTTCACGAGGATCGACATCTTGACGAGGAAATCCTCGCGATAGCCGGTGATCTGGTAGTCGAAGCTGGCGTAGCCCTTGGTCACCGACTTCAGCCGGTCGTAGAAGTCGAAGACCACCTCGTTCAGCGGCAGGTCGTAGACCACCATGGCGCGCGCGCCGGCGTAGCTCAGATCCAGCTGGATGCCGCGCCGGTCCTGGCAGAGCTTCAGCACGTCGCCGAGATATTCGTCGGGCACCATGATCGTCGCCCGGATGCGCGGCTCCTCGATGTGGTCGACATAGGTCAGGTCCGGCATGTCGGTCGGGTTGTGCAGTTCCTGCACGGTCTCGTCCTTCATGTAGATCTGGTAGACCACCGAGGGCGCCGTCGTGATCAGGTCCAGATCGTATTCCCGCTCCAGCCGGTCGCGCACGACCTCGAGATGGAGGAGCCCCAGGAACCCGCAGCGGAAGCCGAAGCCCAGCGCCGCCGAGGTCTCCATCTCGTAGGTGAAGGAGGCGTCGTTCAGTGCCAGCTTCTCGATCGCCTCTCGCAGCGCCTCGAAATCGTTCGCGTCGACCGGGAAGAGGCCGCAGAACACCACCGGCTGGGCGGGCTTGAAGCCGGGCAACGGCGCCTCGCAGCCCTTCTTCTCGTGCGTGATCGTATCGCCCACGCGGGTGTCGCGCACCTGCTTGATCGAGGCGGTCAGTACGCCGATCTCGCCCGGTCCAAGTTCGGCGATGTCCACCATCTGCGGCTTGAGCACAGCGAGCCTGTCGATGCCGTAGACGGCACCCGTCTGCATCATCTTGACCCGGTCGCCCTTGCGGATCACGCCGTCCATCACGCGGATCATGACAACGACGCCGAGATAGGCGTCATACCAGCTGTCCACCAGCATCGCCTTGAGCGGCGCGTTCCGGTCGCCCTTCGGCGCCGGCAGGCGATGCACGATGGCTTCGAGCACTTCGGGGATGCCGAGCCCCGACTTTGCCGAGATGAGCACCGCATCCGACGCATCCAGACCGATCACGTCCTCGATCTGGGTCCTGACCCGGTCAGGCTCGGCCGCGGGCAGGTCGATCTTGTTCAGCACCGGAACGATCTCGTGCCCCGCGTCGAGCGCCTGATAGACGTTCGCCAGCGTCTGCGCCTCGACGCCCTGCGACGCATCCACCACCAGCAGCGAGCCCTCGACCGCGCGCATCGACCGGCTGACCTCGTAGGCGAAGTCGACATGGCCGGGGGTGTCGATCAGGTTCAGGATGTAGGTCCGGCCGTCCTTCGCCGGATATTCGATCCGGACCGTGTTGGCCTTGATGGTGATGCCCCGCTCGCGCTCGATCTCCATCGAGTCGAGGATCTGGGCCTTCATGTCGCGCTCGGCCACCGTCCCTGTCAGCTGGATCAGCCGGTCGGCGAGGGTGGATTTGCCGTGGTCGATATGGGCCACGATCGAAAAGTTGCGGATGAGGTCGAGCTGGGTCATGCGCGGCGTATATCCTGTCGCGCTTGCGCCGGGAAGAGGCCTGCGCACCCCCCATACGCGTTGACGACCCGTAGGAACAGCCCTATCGTGCCCCCATTGAAAACCCGTTCAACACCTTGATTACAGAGAACAATATGACCAGAAGAATTAACGGTACCTCGTTGGGTGACTACCTCCACACGAGCTCTGTCGAAAACCTGATAATTTTCGGCCGCGGCGGCAATGACACGATCCAGGGGTCGTCCGGCAACGACCGGGTGTTCGGCGGCGCCGGAAACGACATGATCTACGTCAGCTCCGGGCGCGACGACCTCTACGGAGGCGCGGGCAACGACACTTACATTGCTGACTACAACTCGGGCGGTTTTTCGGTTTCGATTCACGAGGATGCCGCAGGCGGAATCGACACCTTCATCATAAGGACCTCGCTCGTTTGGGGCGGAACGCCGGCCAACGTCGAGCGGGTGCTGATCGAGGCCGACGTGCTGCGTTTCGAAGGCAATGACGCCGGCAACGTCATCGACGCGTCGTCGCGCTACAATTCGATGACCATCTCGGGACATGGCGGAAACGACCGGATCCTCGGCACGTCGGATCATGACATCATCGACGGGGGAAGTGGCGCGGACACGATGGTGGGCGGCGCCGGATACGATACCTACTACGTCGACAGCCTGCGTGACGTCATCGTCGAAAGCGCCTCCAGCACGGATCTTGACTACGTCTACTCCACGGTGAGTTTCACCCTCAGCGCCGGCGTGGAGGAACTTGCGCTGATGGGCCGGGCGCGCAACGGGACCGGCAATGCCCGGGACAACTCGATTTACGGCAACGGTCAGGCGAACGTGCTCTCCGGACGGGATGGTGACGACCGTCTGAGCGGCGGCGCAGCGGCCGACACGATCGATGGCGGCGCCGGCGACGATGTGCTGGACGGCGGCACCGGACGGGACGTGCTCGTCGGCGGTTCGGGCGCGGATGTATTCGTGTTCCAGACCACCGGAAGCGGCACGAGCAGGTCAACGGCGGATGTCATCCGCGACTTTGGCGGCGCCGACGTGATCGACCTCACTTCGGCGGATGCCAACCTGCGACAGGCGGACACCCAGCAGTTCCGCTTCATCGGAGCCGACGACTTCGGCGGGCGGGCTGGAGAATTGCGCTACGAGGGCGGATATCTGATGGCCGATCGCAACGGCGACGGCGCGGCGGATTACTATATCTCGGTGCACGCATCCCTGGCTGACGTGCGGGACGGCCTGCTGTTGTGACGGGAACCCGCCGCGAATCGGTTTGATAAGATCCCCTCGTTTCGGCATATTGGCTGCATCAAATGCGGCGGGACCAACCTGCCGGAGCAGTGAACGAGGCAGATGATGAAGAAACCGGCTCTCGCGGCGGCCCTTGCCGTGCTCGTCCTTCCTTCCCTTGCCCTTGCCGGCGGCCCGATCGAGAGATCCTGCCTGCGGTCCGACCGGCAGGCCGCGAATCCCTCGGTCTGCAACTGCATCCAGCAGGTGGCGGACATCACCTTGCGGCCCGCGGACCAGAAGCGCGCGGCAAAGTTCTTCTCGAATCCTGACGAGGCGCAGGAAGTGCGCTTCTCGGGCCGCAACTCCGACACCGCCTTCTGGCAACGCTACAAGTCCTTCGGCGAAGCTGCCCAAACCTATTGCGGCGGCTGAGCCCGGCTGGGCGCACCTTGCCGGTGCGCCCCTCGGTCCATTCCTGCGATCAGTTTCCGTGGGTCATGCCGTGCATCGGCTGGCTTGCCATATCGGCGCGCTGCGAATCCACCGGCACGGTCACATCGATCGTCTTGCCGCTCTCGAAGGTGAGCGTGACCGCGATCTCGTCACCGTCGTTGAGCGGCTTCACCAGCCCCATGAGCATGACGTGATCGCCACCGCGCGCAAGGGCGTGGCTGCCATGGGCCGGCACCGGGAAGCCCTCCTTCACCTCGACCATCTTCACGACACCGTCGGCGCCCGCGAGATGGGTGTGAAGCTCGACCTTCTTCGCAGCCTCGGACGCGGCCGAGACGAGGCGGTCGTCGCTCGTACCGTGGTTCTCGATCGTCATGAAAATTCCGCCGGACTGCGCGGCAGGGCTAGCGACGCGGGCGTAGGGGTCTGAGATGGCGATGTGGCTGTCCGCAAATGCCGGGAGCGCGAAGGTGACGGCAACCGCGGCAAGAAGTCCCTGAAGGTGGGTCATGTGTCTCTCCTGTGAAACGAGAAGGCGTGTCTTCAGGCGACGGACGCAGGAGGATCGCGGGCGCGCGGAACGGGAGAGTCGGCCGCGACAAGGGGCACAGCGGGGGCCACGGGAAGGATGTCCCCGCGAAGAAGCGGAACGCCCGCGGGCTCCGGCGACGCGGGCAGCGTGCAGAGCCCCAGACCGGAGAGACAATCCGGGCAGGGATGAAGCGGCCCCGAGGGCCTGCCTTCGGAATCGAGCGTGATGGTCGTGACGCCGTATCCGGTGCAGATGACGATCTGCTGAGAGAGGGCCGCCCGCGCGCGCGCCTCTGCCACCGTCAGCGAAGCTGCGGCGAGAACCAGAGACAGGACGCAGGCCAGCAGAGCGCGCAACATGGGGGCGATCATATGACTTCGGCTGCCTGCCACAAGCGCGGCCGCGCCGGAAGCTTGTTCGGGCACAAGCTTCCGTCGCCCGCGATGGGGAACGGCGGCGAGACGCCCGACCAAAAACAGAAGCCCCGCCGGATGGCGGGGCCGTATGTCCTGAAGCTGAGCGGGATCAGGCCGCGGTGGCGCGGGCCTTCTCGATCTCTTTCTTGATGGCGCGGGCCTTCAGCGACAGCTCGTCGTCCTTCGCCTTGTCGAGGAAGGCGTCAAGCCCGCCACGATGGTCGACGGTCCGGAGCGCCGCGGCCGAGATACGCAGCTTGAAGGACTGGCCGAGGACGTCGGAGATCAGAGTGACGTCGTTCAGGTTCGGCAGGAAGCGCCGACGGCTCTTGTTGTTGGCGTGGCTGACCGTGTTGCCGGTCATCGGAGCCTTACCGCTAAGTTCGCAGACGCGCGACATGGTCGTGATCCTCGTGGTTGTGCATCGACTGCACGGGTTGTGCATGAAGGGCACCGCCAGAGGCAGCGCGCCGAATTCCATCGGGGCCGTTTAGGGGCAAAGCCGGGCGGCGTCAAGCGATTCAGGGCGCCGATCGGGCGAGCGGCACGACCTCTCGAAGCACATGAGGCAGGGCAGCCGTCCGCCGGCCGCGGTCGGGGCAGTCCGTGAGGCAACCGGGATGCAGCGGAGCACGAATCGAGGGCCTTGCGCCCCGTGCCCCACCGGCGGAGAGGAAGATCAGAGGCTCGCAAGGAGTTCCGCGGCGGCGACTTCGGGCGTGAGATCGCCGCGCGTGACCGCCTCGCCAAGCCGCGCCATCTCATCGCGGGCCGGGCCGGGCCGGGTCAGCACCGACAGCAGGCCCTGGCGCACCTCCTCCTCGAACCAGTGGCGTGACTGGTCCGCGCGCCGGCGTGCGTGGTGGCCCTGCGCTCGACGCCAGCCGACCAGCGCCTGCATCTCGGCCCAGGCATCCGCCAGTCCCTGCTCCTCGATGGCCGAGACGGGCATGGCCTTCGGGAACCCCTCGGGATCCTGCGGCCGGCGGCGCAGCAGGCGCAGCGCCCCGGCATAGTCGGACACGGTGCGCAGTGCCGCGGGCTTCAGATCGCCGTCGGCCTTGTTGACGAGAATGATGTCGGCCATCTCCATGATCCCGCGCTTCACCCCCTGCAGCTCGTCTCCGCCCGCCGGCGCAAGCAGGAGCAGGAAGAGGTCGCAGAGCTGCGCCACCATCGTCTCGGACTGACCCACGCCCACCGTTTCAACCAGGATCACGTCGAAACCCGCGGCCTCGCAGAGCGCGACGGCCTCGCGCGTGCGGCGCGCGACGCCTCCCAGGTGGCTCTGCGAGGGCGAGGGCCGGATGAAGGCCATCGGATCGCGCGAGAGCCGCTCCATCCGCGTCTTGTCGCCGAGGATCGAGCCGCCCGAGCGCGCGGAGGAGGGATCGACGGCAAGGACCGCCACGCGCAGCCCCTGCCCCGTGAGCAGGAGGCCGAAGCTCTCGATGAAGGTGGACTTGCCGACGCCCGGCGTGCCCGAAAGTCCGATCCGCAGAGCCTCGCGGCCGCTGCGCGCCAGCTCGGCCAGAAGCGCCAGCGCCTGCTCGCGATGATCGGGACGGCGGCTTTCGACAAGCGTGATGGCGCGGGCGAGCGCGCGTCGGTCGCCGCTGGCGATACGGGAGGCGAGGTCGGCTGTGTCCATCGGGCTCTCCGGCAGGGTAAGGCGCAGTCCTCGGGGCGGTGACGCGATTGTCAGGCCGAAAGGGGACTGCGGGGCTGTTTTGCCTTCTCTTCCCGCGATATGCCAGAGGTGAGGATGCGGCAGATGGGGGCTCCATGCGGTTTGGCGTCGGAATTGCGGCCCTGATGCTGGCGTTGGCTGCGCCGGCGACGGCACAGACGGACGAAGCGGTCTTCGACCTCGTGCTTCGCGGCCTGCGGGCCGGAACGCTCTCGTTCGAGGGGACCGAGCACGACGGACGCTACAGCGTGCGCGGGCGGCTGCAGAGCGGCGGGCTTCTGGGCCTCGTGCGGACGATGCGCTACGATGCCCGGTCGAGCGGCCGGATGGTGCGCGACCGTCCGCAGTCCATTGCCTACAGCGAAAGCGCTGACACCGGGCGCCGGCAGTCCGAGGTCATCCTGTCATGGGAGCGTGGCCAGCCACGGGTGGAGCGCTATTCTCCGGCACGCAAGCCCCGCTCCTACGACATCGATCCGGCAGCACAGCAGGGTACGGTCGATCCGCTCACCGCTCTCTACGCCGCGCTGCGCGACGTCGAGCCGGGCGAGGAGTGCCGTCTTTCGCTCGACATCTTCGACGGCCGGAGGCGCACGCGGGTGATGCTGGGCCAGCCGAAGCCCGTCGAGGGCGGGGTCGCCTGCGCAGGAGAGTTCCGCCGTGTCGCCGGCTATTCGCAGGAAGACATGGCCGAGAAGTCGCGCTTCCCCTTCTCGCTGGTCTACCGTCCGACCTCCGAGGGACGGATGCGCGTGGTCGAGGTGGCGACCGACACGATCTACGGTCGCGCGACGCTGCGGCGGCGTTAGGGCAGCACGGCCCGTCGCAACCCTCTGGTGCGCGGCCGCGGGCGCCGTCATAACGGCCGGATGATCGAAGCTCTTCCCATCGACGCGGCACTTCCGGGACTGATCGAGGCCCTGCGGGCGCGGCGCATGGCGGTGCTGCAGGCGCCCCCCGGTGCCGGGAAGACCACGCGCGTCCCGCTCGCGATCCTGCAGGCCGGTCTTGCCGAAGGGCGGATCGTCATGCTGGAACCACGTCGCCTCGCGGCCCGGGCCGCGGCCGAGCGGATGGCCGCGACGCTCGGCGAGCCCGTCGGCCGGACCGTCGGCTACCGGATCCGGGGCGAGGCACGGGTGGGCCGCGAGACGCGGATCGAGGTGGTGACCGAGGGCATCCTCACCCGGATGATCCAGGACGATCCAGGCCTCGAGGGTATCGGCGCGCTGGTCTTCGACGAGTTCCACGAGCGCAGTCTTAACGCCGATCTCGGCCTCGCCCTCGCGCTCGAGGTTCGCGGGGCGCTGCGCGAGGATCTGCTGCTCGTCGCCATGTCCGCCACGCTCGACGCAGGCCCCGTGGCCGCCTTGATGGGCGAGGCTCCGATCGTGACTTCCGAGGGCCGGGCCTTCCCGGTCGAAACGCGCTGGCTGCCCCGGCCCCTTCCGCCGGGCACGCGCCTCGAGCCAGAGGTGGCCAGCCTCGTGCGGCAGGCGGTGGCCGAGACGGAGGGCGACATCCTCGTGTTCCTGCCCGGCGAGGGCGAGATCCGCCGCGTTCAGACCCTCCTCAACGCGACCGGCTGCCTCGTCGCGCCGCTCTTCGGGGCGCTGGATTTCGCGGCGCAACGCGCGGCGCTGGAGGAGGGTCGCGAACGGCGCATCGTGCTTGCGACCTCGATCGCCGAAACCTCGCTCACCATCCCCGGCGTGCGGGTGGTGGTGGATGCCGGGCGCGCGCGGCGGGCCCGGTTCGATCCGAACTCGGGCATGTCGCGACTGGTGACCGAGCGGGTGACGCGGGCCGAGGCCGACCAGAGGCGCGGCCGCGCGGGACGGGTCGCCCGGGGCATCTGCTACCGGATGTGGACCCGCGGCGAGGAAGGGGCGCTGGCGGCCTTCCCGCCCGCCGAGATCGAGGCCGCCGACCTGACCGGGCTCGCGCTCGAACTCGCGCTCTGGGGCAGCGCCGAGCTGCCCTTCCTCACGCCGCCTCATCCGGGCGTGCTGGCCGAGGCGCGCGCGCTGCTGGAAGGGCTGGGCGCGCTGGAGGACGGCCGGATTACCGCGCACGGCCGACGGCTCGCGCGGCTGCCGCTCCATCCCCGGCTCGGGCACATGCTGACCGTGGCGGGGCCCTCCGCCGCGCCGCTGGCTGCGTTGATGGCGGATCGCGATCCGGTGAGGGGCCCGCCCGACCTGGCGCTGCGCCTCGCGGCGCTGGCCGACCCGAAGCGATTTTCGGACGAGCATCCGCACGAGGTGAACCGGGTGGCCCTCGCCCGCATCCGCGAGGAGGCCCGGCGGCTCGCACGCGCCGTCTCGACGCAGGAAGCCGGGCTCTCTGTCGGGCAGATGGCGGCGCTGGCCTATCCCGACCGCGTCGGGCTCCGCCGCAAGGGCGAGGCGCCGCGCTGGGTCCTCTCCGGTGGCAAGGGCGCGGTCATGGAGCCGGGCCAGCCGCTCTCGGGCGCGCGGCTGATCGTGGCGACCGACCTCGACGGCGACACGCGCGAGGCGAAGGTGCGGCAGGCGGCGCCGCTCGTCGAATCCGAGCTTCGCGACCTCTTCGCGCCGCAGATCCGCTGGCGCGAGGTCTGCGACTGGTCGCGCCGCGAGGGCCGCGTTCTGGCGCGCAGGCAGGAGACCTTCGGCGCGCTCGTGCTCGACGACCGGATCTGGCCGGACGTTCCGGCCGAAGCCGTGGCACGGGCCGCGGTCGAGGGGCTGCGCCAGATCGGCCTGCCCTGGAGCGAGCCTGCCCGCAGGCTCCGGGCCCGTATCGCGCTCCTCCGGGCCGAGGGTGCCGATCTGCCCGATGTCTCCGACGAGGCGCTGCTGGCGGATCCCGACTGGCTCCTGCCCTTCCTCGGCACCCGCCGGACCGAGGCCGACCTGCGCGCCCTCGACCTGACCGAGCCGCTGCGCGCCCTCCTCGGCTGGGACGGGGTGCAGCTTCTCGACCGGCTGGCGCCTCCGCATTACGAGACGCCGCTCGGCCGTCGGGTGCCGATCGACTACGAGGGCGAGGCGCCGGGAATCGAGATCCGCCTGCAGGAACTCTTTGGGGTTACGGTCCATCCCACCGTGGGGCCGCGGCGCCTGCCGCTCCGGATCACGCTGCTCTCGCCGGGCCAGCGGCCGGTGCAGGTGACGATGGACCTGCCGGGCTTCTGGGCGACCTCCTATGCCGACGTGCGCCGCGACATGCGTGGCCGCTACCCGCGTCACCCCTGGCCCGAGGATCCGACGGTGGCCGAGCCGACAGTGCGGGCCAAGCCGCGCGGAACCTGAGGCACCAGCGCCACGCCGGGGGACAGCCTTGGCGGGCGGCGGCACTCCGTCCGCGGCAGCGCCGGCTGCGGGGGCTCGATGCCCCCGCAGCCGGCACCCCCCGTCGCTCCCGCCGGACGGGCGAAGGCGCCGCCATGGACAAAGCGCCCGCGGCCTGCGAGGCTCGCCTCATGAAGGTCCCTCGCCTCGCCGTCCGCGCCCTGATCCTGCACGAGGACCGGCTCCTCCTCGTCAACGCATGGCCCGGCGGGATATCGGATCTCTGGTGCGCGCCCGGCGGGGGCGTCGAAGCCGGCGCCTCGTTGCCCGACAACCTCGTCCGCGAGGTCGCAGAGGAGACGGGGCTTGCCGTAGCGGTGGGCGATCCCTGCCTCGTCAACGAGTTCCACGACCCGGACACCGGCTTCCATCAGGTCGACGTCTATTTCCGCTGCCGGATCACCGCGGGCCTCCTCTCGACCGAGTGGCTCGACCCGGCCGGCGTCGTGACCGAGCGGCGCTTCTTCACCCGCGCGGAAATCGCGCGCATCCGCCACAAGCCCGACAGCCTCGCCGCAACCGCCTGGGGCGCGGGCATCCTCTACGATCCGCTGGAGGTGATCGTCCGATGAGCCGCGCCTTCGTGAAGGAGGACGGTCCCGACAATGCCCCGCTCCCCGACCTGCCGATCAGCCGGCATCCCAATCTGGTCACGCCGCGCGGCCTTGCCGATCTCAAGGAGCGGCTGCGCGCAACCCAGGCCCGCCTTCAGGATCTCCGGGCGCGGCCCGACCGGCTGGACCGGCTGCCCGAGGCCGCGGCCGAACGCGACATCCGCTATCTGGAGGCACGGATCGCTTCGGCCATCCCGGTCGATCCCGCGGACCAGCCGCTCGACGAGGTTGCCTTCGGCCTCTGCGTGACCGTCCAGGACGAGGACGGCCGCGAGACGGTCTGGGAGATCACCGGCGAGGACGAGGCTTCGGCAGCCCGCCATCGCATCGCGCCGCACTCTCCGCTCGCCGTGGCGCTCCTGGGCGCGCGGATCGGCGAAAAGGTGATCTGGACCCGGCCGGCTGGCGAAGTCACGCTGGCGGTGATCGGAATCGCGCGGCCTCTGTGATGCTCGATTTTTCTCTCTGCGAAACTTTTTGGCGATTGCCGCCGTTTCTGCACATCATCCGCCGGAATATGGTTTCAGCCCCTCGCACGGCACTGCGCGTGAATGGTCAGGCAAGGTTTTCGCTGTATCAGCGGTGTTCAGGGAGGACCTCGCCAACCCAGTGAAGAGGTCGACATGATCGAACTTGCCTTTGTAGCGTGCCTCAGTGACGCTCCCTCTGCCTGCGAAAAGCGCAGCCTCTACTACGCCGATGGCCTGAGCCCCGTGGCCTGCGTCATGCGCGCCCAGCCCGAGCTGGCGAAATGGGTTTTCGACCATCCGAAATACCAGGTGGCAAGCTGGAGCTGCCGGTTCCGGCCGGCGAGCGAGCAGGATGCCTGACGCGCGCCGCAGGATGTAGCCGGACGGCAACGTCGCACGGCCGGCCCGTTGGGAGCCGACGGACACAGCAGAGTGTCACGGCGCGAAAACGGCCCCGGTGCCGTCTTCCTGCGAACGTCCTGCGCATCTGTCACGACGCGGGCCGACTCCGGTGGCTCACCCTGAAGCCGATTTCGGGCGCCGCGCATGTCTCGGACCGCATCGGCCTGCCCCGCAGGCTGCGGGCCGGTCGATCCACGCCGGTCGTCAGACTCCGAGGCACCAGCGCATGATGGCCTTCTGCGCGTGCAGCCGGTTCTCGGCCTCGTCGAAGATCACCGAGTGAGGTCCGTCCATGACCGCGCTCGTCGCCTCGTCGTCGCGATGGGCCGGCAGGCAGTGCATGAAGAGGGCATCCGGCCGCGCCTGCGCCATCAGCGCCTCGTTCACCTGATACGGGCGCAACTGGTTGTGCCGCCGCTCGCGGGCGGATTGCGGATCGTGCATCGAGACCCAGGTGTCGGTCACGATGAGATCGGCCCCCTCCACCGCCCGCATCGGATCGCGCTCGATCGAGATGCGCCGGCCCCGCTCGCGCGCAAAGCCCACGAACTCGGGCTCGGGGTCGAGCGTGGGCGGGCCGGTGAAGGTGAAGTCGAAGCCGAACTGGCCCGCCGCATGCAGGAACGACGCGCAGACGTTGTTGCCGTCTCCTGCCCAGACCACCTTGCGCCCCGCGATCGGGCCGCGATGCTCCTCGTAGGTCATCACGTCGGCCATGATCTGGCAGGGATGGGTGCGGTTCGTCAGCCCGTTGATGACCGGCACGGTCGCATGCTCGGCCATCTCGAGCAGCGTCGCCTCCTCGAAGGTCCGGATCATGATGAGATCGACATAGCGCGAGAGGACGCGGGCCGTGTCGGCGATTGTCTCTCCATGGCCGAGCTGCATCTCCTTCCCCGAGAGCACCATCGTCTGCCCGCCCATCTGGCGCACGCCCACGTCGAAGGAGACGCGCGTGCGGGTCGAAGGCTTCTCGAAGATCAGCGCCACCATGCGGCCCGCGAGAGGCTGATCGTCGTCGAGCTGGCCCTTCGGGCGGCCGTTGCGCGCCGCCTTCATGGCATGCGCGTTATCCATCATCTGCCGAAGCTCGGCGGTGTCGGTCTTGTGAATGTCGAGGAAGTGGTTCACGGAAAAGGCTTTCTGTATCGGGAGCGTGCTCGTGGCAGCGCCGCCCGCGGATGGTCATGCGTGATCGGTGCGAAGACGCCCTCGTCGGCGGGGGCGGCCGTGGCGGCAGGCCTCAGGCCGCATCGGCTTCCAGCGCGCCTGCCGCACGGTCGAGCCGTGCCACGGCCTCGGCTATGTCCTCGTCGGGGATGTTGAGCGCCGGCAGCAGCCGCACGACGTTGTCCGCCGCGGGCACGGTCAGCAGATGCTGGGCATAGGCCGACTTCACGAGGTCCGCGTTCAGGGCCCGGCACTTGAGGCCGAGCATCAGGCCCGCTCCGCGGACCTCCTCGAACACCTCCGGATGCGCTGCGACCAGCCCCTCGAGCTTCTGGCGGAAGAGCGCGGCCTTGCGGTTCACCTCGGCGAGGAAGGCCGCGTCTGCCACGATCTCCATCACCTTGGCCCCCACTGCGCAGCCCAGGGGATTGCCGCCGTAGGTCGAGCCGTGGGTGCCTGCGGTCATGGCCGCGGCGGCGGCTTCCTTCGCCAGCACCGCGCCCAGCGGAAAGCCGCCGCCGATGCCCTTGGCCACCATCATGATGTCGGGCTCGATCCCGGCCCATTCATGGGCGAAGAGCCTGCCCGTCCGGCCCATGCCGCATTGCACCTCGTCGAAGACCAGCAGCGCGCCGACGGAGTCGCAGGCGTCGCGCAGGCCCTTCAGGCAGACGTCGGGCAGGACGCGGATGCCGCCCTCGCCCTGCACAGGTTCGATCATCACGGCCGCCGTCTTCTCCGAGATGGCGGCGCGCAGCGCGTCGTGATCGCCGAAGGGCAACTGCCGGAAGCCCGGCATCAGCGCACCGTAGCCCTTCGTCATCTTCTCCGAGCCCGCCGCCGCGATGGCGCCGGTCGAACGGCCGTGGAAGGCGCCCTCGAAGCAGAGGATCTCGATCCGGTCGGGCTGCCCCCTCTCGGACCAGTACTTGCGCACCATCTTGATCGCGAGTTCCGCGGCCTCGGTCCCCGAATTGGTGAAG
This sequence comes from Rhodobacter sp. NSM, assembly GCF_052244495.1. Lineage (NCBI taxonomy): Bacteria > Pseudomonadati > Pseudomonadota > Alphaproteobacteria > Rhodobacterales > Rhodobacter > Rhodobacter sp. NSM. The sequence goes on along the minus strand of NZ_JBQPXH010000012.1, from coordinate 58,733 downwards.
AAGACCGTATCGGCGAAGGTCGCCTCGACCAGCTTCGCGGCCAGCCGCTCCTGTTCGGGGATGCGGTAGAGGTTCGAGACGTGCCAGAGCTTCGCAGCCTGCGCCGAGATCACCTCGACAAGCGCCGGATGGGCATGGCCCAGAGCGTTGACCGCGATGCCCGCGCCGAGGTCGAGATATCGGCTTCCATCTTCGGCGGTAAGCCAGCAACCCTGGCCCGACACGAAGGCGAGCGGCGCACGGTTGTAGGTCGGAAGGACAGCGGGGATCATCGGCAGGGTCCTCGGAAAGCCAAAGGGGTGCCAGAGGCGGCGCCCCAAGTCAACGTGATGTGTCAGGCAGGAATGACAGGCGGAAGGGGCCTGCGCGCGCGCAGGCACGGACGGACGCTCAGAAGCGTCGGCGTCGGACGGAAAGGATGCGGATCCGGCTGGTCATGCCTGTGCCCATATCGCCGCAGAGGACGGCTGTCCACAGATATTTCCGGCACGACGGGGCGGCCGCGCGCGGAAATCCGGGCGCCCTTGGCGCGCAGTCGGTCTGCCGACGCGATCCTCAACGATGACGCCTGCTGCAGGGCCGGCCATGGCGCCAAGAGTCCGATCCGCACGCTTCTCCCTCCTCGCGGCATGTGGCGAGATATCGTGCCCTCCCTGTCGCCGCTCGGGCGTCTGACCCTCGGCGGAGTGAAGAGTCGCCGCCCCGGCGCTCGGGGACGCGGCACGGGAGCGGCTTGAAACACGGCCGGGGCGGGTGTAAATCTCGCCCCTCCTCCCCCGGAAGCGGGGACGGCGGAAGCCCGGCGCCCGGCGCCGGGTCCACCCTCAAGCGGAGTTGCGGCATGTCCTGGACCGACGAGCGCGTCGAGACCCTCAAGCGAATGTGGACCGAGGGCCAGAGTGCCAGCCAGATCGCGAAGGAACTCGGAGGCGTGACGCGCAATGCGGTGATCGGCAAGGTGCACCGTCTGGGCCTGTCGAACCGGGTGGGCGGCAATGGTGGTCGCGACGAGGCCGAGGAGGAGGTGTCGCCGGCGGCGCCCACGCCCGCAGCCGGACCGGCACCGACGGCCCCCCGCGCCGAGCCCGCGCGCACGGCCGAGCAGCCCCGCGCCGCCGATCCGCGTCCCGCACCCGAGCGCCCCGCCCCGGCGCCTTCCGCGCCGCCGGCGCCGGTGCCGCTCAGGAAGCCCGTGGTGGCGGCGGGCCAGCCGCTTCCGCCGCAGCCGTCGGCGAACGAGATCAGCCCCGAGGCGCTGGCTTCGGTGCGCGAGGTCGAGAAGCGGGCGCGCCGCCTCACGCTGATGGAACTGACCGAGCGGACCTGCAAATGGCCGATCGGCGATCCGGCGACCGAGGACTTCTGGTTCTGCGGCCTGCCCTCCTCGCCCGGCAAGCCCTATTGCGAGGCCCATGTCGGCGTCGCGTTCCAGCCGATGAGCGCCCGCCGCGACCGTCGCCGCTGACGGCGCGCCCTTCTGGCCGCGATGCGGGCTGGCTCTTGTGCCGCGACGCGGGCCAAGCTTCAGCCTGCGGCCGGTGCGCCTGACGGCGTTCGGGAACGTCCCCGCCCTCGGCGGGACGCCGGACCGCGGGGCACCGGCTTCGGCAGCGTGTCAGTTACCGCCGAGAAACCGGTTCAAGGCCCGCCCCGCCTCGTTCCTGAGCGCGTCGCGGGCGCGGCGCTTGGCGGCATCCTCGAGGCTCTCGCCCTCTTCAGGCACGACCCCGAGCCGCTCGGCCGCTTCTTCCTGCAGCCGTTCCTTCACCTGCCGCTCGACCGGCTGGCGCACCAGCGCCTCAAGGTCGAGCCGGTAGCGCGGCTTTGCCCAAGGGCCGGTGACGAGGACCGGCACGCTGACGCCCCCCGTGCCGTCCTCGCGCGGCAGGAGGGTCGGCACCAGTCGGTAATCGAGGGTCCGCTCGCCCACCCCTACCCGGCCCGCCCCCGTCGCCCGCATCAGCGGCGCCTCGAGCGTCAGGTCCTCGTTGCGCAGCACCCCTTTCTCGATCGAGAAGCCTGCCTCGATCCGGTCGAAGATCGTCTTCGTGCCCTCTCCGACCGAGCCCGCGTCGAGCGTCCGCACCATCCGCGCCAGATCCAGTCCCCGAAGCTCTCCCTTGCCGAAGCTGACCGACCCCGTGCCCGAGAGGCTCCGCATCAGCGCCTCCTGGTGCGGCCCCGAGGCCAGCAGCTTCAGCCCGAGGTCGCCGCGGGTTACCAGCCGGTCGAACCCGGCAAGATCCGCGAACAGCGGCCCGGTTTCGAGCCCCGAGATCGTGAGGTCGGCCCCGACGGACAGTCCCTGCCGGCCATTGACTACCACCTCGCCTACGAGGCTGCCGCCATAGGCTGCCGCCTCGCGCAGGTCGGCCACCAACCGGGACCGGTCGATCGTCACGATCGCCTTCGTCGCGCCGAGCTTCAGCTTTCCGAGATCGATGCTGGCCGCTGACAGGCCGAGGCGCAGGTCGAGCGCGGAAAGCGCCGTCGTGTCGATGGGCTCTCGCGACCAGCCCTCGGTGCCGGTGCCTCCGCCGCCGTCGCCCGAACCCGTCTGCGCAAGGCCCCCGAGATCCAGCTCCTCGGCCCGGACATTCGCCTCGAGGCTCGGGCGTTCGCCGTCCAGCTGAAGGTCCGCATCGACCGCCATACGATTGCCATCCGCCGTCACCTGTCCCTCGCGCAGGTGCAGCGTGCCGGCCTCGGCCAGCGTCAGCAGCCCCGACACGTCGAGTTGCCGGCGCCCGAGACCCTCCGGCGGTTCGGGGCGGGGCTGGCCGAAGAGCGCCGCCAGATCGCCGAGATCCCCGAGCCTGGCGGCGATCCGCCCCTCGGCCATGAGAGGGGCGCTGCCGGCCTGTCCGTCGAAGGTGATCAGCGCGGCACCCGTCTCGAGCGAGAGGCGGAGCGGCGCGACGCGGCCCGCAAAGGCCCTTCCCGCCTCCTGAAGCCGTCCCGTGACGGCGAAGCTCCGGTCGTTGGCGCGCCCCGAAAGGGTCAGATCGGCCGGACCGCCCGCCTCCGGCAGGCCGACTTGCGCCTCGAGTGCCACGATTTCCGCCCGCGTCCCCGCGACACGATCGATCCAGAGGACGCGACCGTCCTTCACGATCCCCTCGTCGAGCGAAAAGCGCGGGAAGCCGGCCTCTGCCGCGGCCCCCGATGTCCCCTCGGCCTCCGGCCCCGCCTCGGCTCCCGGAGTCGCCTCCGCGCCGGGTGACCCCGACGCGGCCCCTGTCGAGAGATCCCAGTTCGACCGGCCCTCGCCATCGCGTTCGAGCCGGATCACCGGCTGTTCGAGAGCGATGCGGCTGATCCGCCAAGTGCCCTGCATCAGGGCGAGCGTGTCGAGACCGATCTCGAGCGACCGCGCTTCGAGCAGCGGCCCCTCATCGGACCAGTCCGCATTCGCGACCGTGACCGGACCCGTGCGCACGCCGAGCCGGGGCCAGACGGAGGGCCGGACATCGCCCGAGATCGTCATCGCCCGGCCGGTCGAGGCCTCGAACTGCCGCGCGGCCAGCTCGGCCAGCCGCTCGCGCGGGACCATGACGAGCGCCACAAGGAACAGGGCCACGAGCCCTAGGAACACTGCCGCCAGTCGGATCAGCCAGCGCATCGACACCTCCGATCTTTTGCAGGCGAGCCTAGCCGTCGCCCCCGGCCGCAGCAAGCATCGCGCCCGACCCCTCGGCGCCGCCCGGCGCACGCGCGGTCAGGATCGCGTGAGGCGCCGCCTGCGCCCCCGCGCCTTGCGGCCCTCTGCACCTTGCCCCGGCGGCGACGAGGCCCTAGACAGTCGCAACCGCCCAAACCGGATGACCTGCCATGTCGAGACTGACGTCGATCGAGCACCACAAGCCGAAGAAGAAGGGCACGCAGATCGTGTTCTGGGGTCTCGTCGGCCTGATGGCCGTGGGCCTCGGCGGCTTCGGTGTGACGAACTTCGGCGGCGGCCTCAGCACGATCGGCAGCGTCGGTGACCGCGACATCACCACCGGCGCCTATGCCCGCGCGCTCCAGCAGGAGATGCGGGCGCTCGGGGCGCAGATCGACCAGCAGGTCACGATGGAGATGGCGCGGGCCTTCGGGCTCGACCAGCAGGTCCGGCGCCGCCTGGTGACCGAGGCCGCGCTGGCCAACGAAGGGGACAGGATCGGCCTGTCGGTCGGCGACGAACGCGTGGCGCGCGAGATCACCGGCACCGACGCCTTCCACGGCCCCTCCGGACAGTTCGACCGCGAGACCTATCGCCTCGTGCTGCGCCAGAACAACCTCAGCGAGGGCGAGTTCGAGAACGGCCTGCGCGAGGACATGTCCCGGTCGCTGCTGCAGGGAGCGGTCGGCGGCGGCTTCACCGCGCCCGCCGCCATGGTGGACGCGCTGCACGCCTACATCGCCGAGCGGAGGAGCTTCAGCCTCCTGCGGGTCACCGAGGCGAACCTTGCCCAGCCCCTGCCCGCGCCGACCGAAGAAGAGCTGAAGGCCTGGTACGACGCCCATCCGGCCGATTTCACCGCGCCCGAGACCAAGCGGATCACCTATGCAGCGCTCCTGCCGCAGGATGTCGCCGGGACGCTTCCCGCCGACGAGGATGCGCTGCGCCGGCTCTATGACGAGCGCCGGTCGGAGTTCGTCCAGCCCGAGCGGCGGCTGGTCGAGCGGCTGGTGTTCCCGACGGCCGAGGCCGCAGCCGACGCGAAAAGGAGCATCGACGAGGGTGCGTCCTTCGAGTCGATCGTCGCGGAACGCGGGCTGGAACTTGCCGACATCGACCTGGGCGACGCCACGCGCGAGCAGCTGGGCTCTGCGGCCGATGCGGTCTTTGCCCTCACCGAGCCCGGCATCACCGGGCCGGTCGAGACCGATCTCGGCCCAGCCCTCTTCCGGGTGAACGGGGTGATCGCGGCGCAGGAGACGCCCTTCGAGGACGTGCGCGACGACCTCCTGACCGAGTTTCAGCAGGACGCCGCGGGGCGTGCCATCACCAGCCGCCGCGAGCAGATCGACGACCTGCTCGCCGCCGGTGCGACGCTGGAGGATCTGGCTTCCGAGGCGGGCATGAAGATCGCGACCGTCGACTACGCCCCCGGGCTCGACGTCGAGATCGCAGGCTACGAGGCCTTCCGGACCGCCGCCGACAGCCTGCAGAAGGACGATTTCCCCGAGACGATCCAGCTGAACGACGGCGGCCTTCTGGCCATGCGTCTCGACGAGGTCGTGCCGCCGCAGCTCAAGCCCTTCGACGAGGTGCGCGAGCAGGTCGCCGAGGCTGTCCGCGCCGATGCGATGGCCAAGGCGCTGACCGCCCGAGCCGAGGAAATCGCGAAAGCCGCCGGTGAGGGCACCGACCTCGGCAGCTTCGGCCCGGTCGAGAACCTTGGACCGATGACGCGCGATGGCTTCGTCGAGGGCGTGCCGCCCACGCTCGTCCAGACCGCCTTCGAGATGGAGCCCGATGCCTTGCGGTCCGTCGCGGGCGATGCCTTCGCGGGCGTCCTGCGGCTCGACAGCATCGAGCCGGCGGCGACAGACGACGACGCCGCGAAGGCGCTGAAGGCCTCTCTCTCGGCGCAGATCGAACAGGCGCTGTCGCAGGATGCGCTCGCCCTCTATTCCAACAGCCTGATGCAGGAGGCCGGCATCACGCTCAACGATGCCGCGATCTCTGCGGTTCAGGCGCAGTTCCAGTAAGCAACAGGGTGCCCCGTGCCGCTCGTGACCTCCTTCGATAGCTTCGAGCGCGGCTGGAATGCCGGGCGGAACCAACTCGTCCACGCGCGGCTGACCGCCGACCTCGACACGCCCGTCTCGCTGATGCTGAAGCTGGCAGAGGCCCGGACCGATACCTTCATGCTCGAGTCGGTGACGGGCGGCGAGATCCGCGGCCGGTACTCCGTCGTTGGGATGAAGCCGGACCTCATCTGGCAGTGCCACGGACAGGAAAGCCGGATCAACCGCGAGGCGCGCTTCGATCGGCAGGCGTTCCAGCCGCTCGAGGGTCATCCGCTCGAGACGTTGCGCGCGCTGATCGCCGAAAGCCGGATCGACATGCCCGAGGACCTGCCCCCGATCGCGGCCGGCCTCTTCGGCTATCTCGGATACGACATGATCCGGCTGGTCGAGCATCTGCCGGGGATCAATCCCGACCCGCTGGGCCTGCCCGACGCCGTGCTGATGCGGCCTTCGGTGGTGGCGGTGCTGGACGGGGTCAAGGGCGAGGTCACGATCGTGGCGCCTGCCTGGGTGTCCTCGGGGCTTTCCGCCCGCGCGGCCTATGCACAGGCCGCCGAACGGGTGATGGATGCGCTCCGCGACCTCGACCGTGCCCCGCCGGCGCAGCGCGACTTCGGCGAGGCCGCGCAGGTCGGCGAGATGCGCTCGAACTTCAGCCACGAGGGCTACAAGGCGGCCGTCGAGAAGGCCAAGGACTACATCCGCGCGGGTGACATCTTCCAGGTGGTGCCCTCGCAGCGCTGGTCGCAGGCATTCCGGCTGCCGCCCTTCGCGCTCTACCGCTCCTTGCGCAAGACCAACCCCTCGCCCTTCATGTTCTTCTTCAACTTCGGCGGCTTCCAGGTCGTGGGCGCCAGCCCCGAGATCCTCGTGCGGCTGCGCGCCGGAGAGGTCACGATTCGCCCGATCGCCGGAACCCGCAAGCGCGGCGCCACCCCCGAGGAGGATCGCGCGCTCGAGGCCGACCTGCTGGCCGACAAGAAGGAACTGGCCGAGCACCTGATGCTGCTCGACCTCGGGCGGAACGACGTGGGGCGCGTGGCGAAGGTCGGCACGGTGCGGCCGACCGAGAAGTTCATCATCGAGCGCTACAGCCACGTCATGCACATCGTCTCGAACGTGGTGGGCGAGATCGCCGAAGGGCAGGACGCGCTGTCCGCCCTGCTCGCGGGCCTGCCTGCCGGCACCGTCTCGGGCGCACCCAAGGTGCGGGCAATGGAGATCATCGACGAACTCGAACCGGAGAAGCGCGGGATCTACGGCGGCGGCCTCGGATATTTCGCGGCCAATGGCGAGATGGACTTCTGCATCGCGCTCAGGACGGCCGTTCTGAAGGACGAGACGCTCTACATCCAGTCGGGCGGCGGCGTGGTCTACGACAGCGATCCCGAGGCCGAATATCAGGAGACGGTGAACAAGGCCATGGCGCTGCGCCGGGCGGCCGAGGACGCGGGGCTCTTTGTCCGCCGCAACGGCAACGCCTGAGACCGGCAGGAGCATCCTGCCAGGCCCGACCCGCTGGCAGGCGGATGGCAGGAATGCCGGGCGTCCGTCGGCGGAGATCGGCGCTTCTTCGCGAGCGCGCGGCGCCCCACTCTTGCGAGCGTGATTGCCGTGTGAACCCGGCGGCAATCGCCCGTCAGGAGCGGGCTGCCGCGGAACGCGCCAGCCTCCTGACAGACGAACGGATGCTCGGCGGCTCGCTCAGCGCATCAGCGCAGTGACGGGCGCGAGGGCCACGGCATCCGCGCGACCCTCGACGCTCCATTCGAGCAGGCCCTGCACCGTCTCGGGGCGCGTGTCGCCGTAGACCGCGACCCGGCCTTCCTGCGCCGCCTTGAAGGCCGCGCGGTCGAGCACGCGGCGCACGGTGGCCGGATCCGCACCCTCTCCGTCCAGCATGCGGAAGACGAGCGCCGAGGGCAGATCCTCGCGCCGGGCCACCTGTTCGGCCGCGTTGAGGCCACGGTCGTGCGTCACCAGCCCACGCCCCTGCGCCTTCAGGATCTCGACCACCTGCGTGGAAAGCGGGCGCGCATCCTGAAAGCCGCCCGCAGGCAGGTCGATCACCCCGACCGCCTCGGGCAGCGCGTTGGCCGCAGCCTCGAGCGTCACCTCGACATCGGACGCCTTGGCGCCTTCGGGCAGGCCGGTGGCGAGCATCAGCACCTCGTGGCCTGCCTTGCGATACATCTCGGCCGCGGTCGCCGCGTCGGGCGCGCTGGGGTCGATCACGAAGGTCACGGGGAAGGCAAGCCCGGCCAGCGCCTCGCGGTCAAGCGAGGGGCCGCCCGTGTCGCGCAGGAGCACCGCGAAGAGAGGCTTCCGGTCAGGGTTCTCGAAGGGCTGGGCATAGCGGCGGATGGGCGGCAGATCGGCCTCGGCCTCCTCCGCGGGCGGCGCCCCGGCCTCCGGAGCCGGATCGCCGATCCGGGGCAGGCGCGAGGCTGCGGAACCGTCGGACGGCACCCGCGGCGGGTCGGTCTCGAGCATCCGGGGCTTGCCGGGCTCAGCAGGGGCCTCCGCCTCGACCGGGGCGCCATCGGCGGCGCCGGCCAGCATCGCCTCTTCCTCGGGCGTGAGAGGCGGCGGCGGGGGCAGTTCGACGGCAAAGGTCTCCGGTTCGGCATCCGGTGCCTGCTGCAGCGGCGCGCCGCCCGACCGGAGCGGCACCGTGGAGGGCGCGGTCGGCAGCGATGGGGCTACGGCCTCGGTCGCGGGCGGCGCGGGAGCGATCGGTTCGAGCGGCACCGGTTGCGGCCGCAGGGCGGTCTCTGTGTCGGGCGACGCGGCATCCCGAAGCTCGGGGGTCGATACGGACGGGGCCACCGCCCGTGCCGGAGCCGTGTCGGCGGATGGCAGGACCGGGGCCGCCTCAGGCAGCGGTCGGGCAAATTCGGAGCCGGGCGGCGGCGCCAGATCCGTGGCCGGGCCGGGACTGTCCTGCGTCATCGACGCCCCGGAGGACGGTCCCGTCGCCGTTCCGCCTGCCGCCTCGGGTGCAGCGGCAGTCCCCGATGCGAGGGAAGCCGCCGCATCCGCTGCGGGACCCTCGACGGCCGCCTCAGGCCAGGTCGTGCCCGGAGGCCGCGCCATCTGCGAGGCGAGCGCCAGGCCCACACTGCCCACGACGCCGCCAACCAATACGCCCGAAAGGAAACCACGGCTCATCCGGCCACTCCTGCACTCTGCCCTGTCGCTCCAGCCTCGAACCGGGTCGGGCGTGGGGCATTTCGCGCGTTCGCCGCGCCGTTCATCCCCTTGACGCCCCCGCGCCGGTCAGCCCATGTATAACGCGACGGTCGCAAGGGTTCACCCCCTATCCTCCACATCGCCTCGGGGTGCCGCAAGATGCTGCTTCTCATCGACAACTACGACAGCTTCACCTACAACCTCGTGCATTATCTGGGGGAACTCGGGGCCGAGGTCGATGTGCGGCGCAACGATGCCATCGACGTGCAGGCGGCGATGGGGCTTCGGCCGGATGCCATCGTGCTCTCTCCCGGACCCTGCGACCCCGCCGCCGCCGGCATCTGCCTGCCCCTGACCGCCGCCGCGGCCGAGGCGAGGATCCCGCTGCTGGGCGTCTGTCTCGGCCATCAGACCATCGGCGAGGCCTTCGGCGGAAAGGTGGTCCGCTGCCACGAGATCGTGCACGGCAAGATGGGCGCCATGCACCACGAAGGGAAAGGCGTCTTTGCGGGCCTGCCCTCGCCCTTCCTCGCCACGCGCTACCACAGCCTCGTGGTCGAGCGCGAGAGCCTGCCCGACTGCCTCGAGGTGACGGCCTGGCTCGAGGACGGCACGATCATGGGGCTCCGCCACAAGACCCTGCCGATCGAGGGCGTGCAGTTCCACCCCGAGAGCATCGCCTCGGAACACGGCCACCAGATGCTGCGCACCTTCCTCGACAGCGCCCGCGCCGCGGTGGCAGCATGAGCGACCGGCTGAAGCCGCTGATCGGCATCGCGGCGGGCCGTCCGCTGACGCGCGACGAGGCGGAACTGGCCTTCGAGTGCCTCTTCGAGGGCGAGGCCACGCCCGCGCAGATGGGCGGCCTCCTGATGGCGCTGCGCACCCGCGGCGAGACGGTGGACGAATACGCGGCGGCTGCCTCGGTCATGCGGGCCAAGTGCCACAAGGTGAAGGCGCCGCCCGGCGCCATCGATATCGTGGGCACCGGCGGCGACGGCAAGGGCACGCTGAACATCTCCACGGCCACGGCCTTCGTGGTGGCGGGTGCAGGCGTGCCGGTGGCGAAGCACGGAAACCGCAACCTCTCGTCGAAGTCGGGTGCGGCGGATGCGCTGACCGAGATGGGTCTCAACGTGATGATCGGCGCGGACCGGGTCGAGGACTGCCTGATGGAGGCCGGGATCGGCTTCATGATGGCGCCGATGCACCATCCGGCAATGCGCCATGTGGGCCCGGTCCGCGCCGAACTGGGCACGCGCACGATCTTCAACATCCTTGGCCCGCTGACGAACCCCGCCGGGGTCAAGCGCCAGCTGACCGGCGCCTTCAGCGCCGATCTGATCCGGCCGATGGCCGAGGTCCTGGCCATGCTGGGCTCCGAGAAGGCCTGGCTCGTCCACGGCGGAGACGGGACGGACGAACTCTCGATATCGGCCGCATCGAGGGTGGCGGCGCTCGAGGGCGGGCAGATCCGCGAGTTCGACCTGCACCCCGAAGAAGCGGGCCTGCCCGTCCATCCGTTCGAGGCGATCATCGGCGGCACACCCGCCGAGAATGCCCAGGCCTTCCGCGCGCTTCTCGACGGGGCGCCGGGCGCCTACCGCGACGCGGTGCTGCTGAACGCGGCGGCGGCCCTCGTGGTCGCCGACAGGGCCGCATCCCTGACGGAGGGCGCCGAGATCGCCACCGAAAGCATCCTGTCCGGTGCCGCCAAGGCGAAGGTCGCCCTGCTGGCCCGGCTGACGAACGCCGCCTGACGGCCAAGAAAACAAGGGGGACCGGCCGGCGATGAGCACCATTCTCGACCGCATCAAGGCTTACAAACTGGAAGAGGTCGCGGCACGGAAGGCCAGCCATCCGCTGACGGCCGTGGAGGATGCGGCCCGCGCCGCCGCGGCGCCGCGCGGCTTCGCCCGCGCCCTCTCCACCGCGGCCTCGACCGGCTACGGCCTCATCGCCGAAATCAAGAAGGCGAGCCCCTCGAAGGGCCTGATCCGCGAGGACTTCGATGTCCCCGCCCTTGCCCGCGCCTATGAGGCGGGCGGCGCGACCTGCCTTTCCGTGCTGACCGACACCCCCTCCTTCCAGGGCGCGGACGAGTTCCTGCGCCAGGCGCGTGATGCGGTTCAGCTGCCCTGCCTGCGCAAGGACTTCCTCTACGACACCTACCAGGTCGCCGAGGCGCGTGCGCTCGGGGCGGACTGCATCCTGATCATCATGGCCAGCGTGACCGACAGCCAGGCGCTCGAGCTTGAGGCGGCGGCGATCCATTGGGGAATGGACGTGCTGATCGAGGTCCATTCGCGCGAGGAACTTGCACGGGCCGAGCACCTGAAGTCGAAGCTGATCGGCATCAACAACCGCAACCTCGACACGTTCGAGGTCTCGCTCGACGTTACGCGCGACCTCGCCCGCCGGGTGCCCGAGGACCGGCTGATCGTGGCGGAGAGCGGGCTCTACACGCCCGACGACCTCGCCGACCTCGCCCGCTACGGCGCGCGCTGCTTCCTCATCGGCGAGAGCCTGATGCGCCAGCCCGACGTGGAATCCGCCACGCGCGCGATCCTGTCCGACCCGCTGACCTCGCCCGGGGGTGCGTGATGCCGGGCCTCAGCCACTTCGACGAGGCCGGCCGCGCCCATATGGTGGATGTCTCCAACAAGCCGGTGACCGCCCGGGTGGCCGTCGCGCGCGGCGCGGTGAAGATGAGCGCCGAGACGCTGGCCCTCGTGACCGAGGGCCGGGCCGGGAAGGGAGACGTCCTGGGCGTCGCGCGGCTTGCCGGGATCATGGGCGCCAAGCGCACGGCGGAGCTGATCCCGCTCTGCCACCCGCTGCCGATCACCAAGGTCGCGCTGGAACTCACGCCCGATCCGGCCCTGCCCGGCGTGGTGGTCGAGGCCACGGTCAAGACCGGCGGGCAGACCGGCGTCGAGATGGAGGCGCTGACGGCCGTCTCGGTGGCCTGTCTCACGATCTACGACATGGTGAAGGCGGTCGAGAAGGGCATGGAGATCACCGGGATCCGGCTCCTCCTCAAGGATGGCGGCAAGTCCGGCCGGTTCGAGGCCCGCGCGTGATCCGCGTCGAGGAGGCGCTCGAGCGCGCACTGGCGCTCGCCGCCCCGCTGCCGGTCGAGCGCGTGCCGCTCGCGGCCTCCTGCGGGCGGGTGATGGCGCGCCCGGCGGTGGCGACCCGCGACCAGCCGCCCTTCGACGCCTCCGCCATGGACGGCTACGCGCTGGTCGGCGACCATCCGGCGGGCGCCACCTTCCCCGTCGTGGGCGAGGCCGCGGCGGGCCACGCCTTCTCCGGAGCGATGGCACCCGGCGAGGCGGTGCGGATCTTCACCGGCGCGCCGGTCCCGGAGGGGGCCACCCGCGTGGTGCTGCAGGAGGACGTCACGGTCGAGGACGGCAGGATCCGCCTTGCCTCCGCGGCCGCAGGGGGAACCCATATCCGGCCGAAGGGACAGGACTTCCGCGTCGGAGACAGCCTCTCGCCGCGCCGTCTCCGCCCGAACGACCTCGCCCTGCTCGCCTCGATGAACATTCCAGAGGTGAACGTGACGCGCCGCCCGGTCGTGGCGCTGATCGCGACGGGGGACGAACTGGTGATGCCCGGCGAGGTGCCGCGCCCCGAGCAGATCATCGCCTCGAACAGCTTCGCCCTGAAGGCGCTCGTCGAGGCCGAAGGCGCGGAGGGGCGGCTTCTGCCCATCGCGCGGGACACCGAGGACGAGTTGCGCACGGTGTTCGACCTCGCCTCCGACGCCGATCTGATCGTGACCATCGGCGGGGCCTCGGTCGGCGACCACGACCTCGTGGGCAAGGTGGCGGCCGGCATGGGCCTCGACCGGGCCTTCTACAAGATCGCCATGCGGCCCGGGAAACCGCTGATGGCCGGGCGTCTGCGAGGCGTGCCGATGCTGGGCCTGCCCGGCAACCCGGTCTCGTCCATCGTCTGCGCCCATCTCTTCCTGCTGCCGATGGTCCGGGCGATGCTGGGCCTGCCCGCCGGTCCAGCACCCGTGCGGCGGGCCGAACTGGCCGTCGCGCTTCCGCCGAACCCGGTGCGGGCGCATTACATGCGGGCGCGGCTCGCCCTGCGCGACGGGGTGCCGTTGATCGAGCCCCTCGCCTCGCAGGACAACTCGCTCCTGCGGCTGTTGTCGCAGGCCGACGCGCTTCTCGTGCGCCCGGTGGACGACGGGCCGCGCACGGCCGGCGAGACGGTGGACTACATCCCGCTGACGGCTTGACACAAAGCGGGAACGCGGGCAGAACAGGCGGTGAACCCGGGATGGGAGGATGTCGCCATGCTGACCCGCAAGCAGATGGAACTGCTCGATTTCATCAAGACGCGGATGGACCGCGACGGCGTGCCGCCCTCGTTCGACGAGATGAAGGATGCGCTCGACCTGCGGTCGAAGTCGGGGATCCACCGCCTCATCACCGCGCTGGAAGAGCGGGGGTTCATCCGCCGCCTCGCCCACCGCGCACGCGCGCTCGAGATCGTCAAGCTGCCCGAAGCGATGGAGCGGGCGGGTTTCACGCCCCGCGTGATCGAGGGTGACAGGCCGCAGATGCCCGCGGGCGCGATCGCGGTCGAGAGCGCCAATGCTCTCGATCTGCCGCTGATGGGACGGATCGCGGCGGGTCTTCCCATCGAGGCGATCACCGACGGTGCGCAATCGGTCACGGTGCCGAGTTCCATGCTTTCGGGGCGCGGCCAGCACTACGCGCTCGAGGTGCGCGGGGATTCGATGATCGAGGCCGGGATCAACGACGGCGACATCGTCGTGATCCGCGAGCAGCAGACGGCCGACAACGGCGATATCGTGGTGGCGCTGGTCGCCGATCACGAGGCGACCCTCAAGCGCTTCCGCCGTCGCGGCGGCATGATCGCGCTCGAACCGGCGAACGCCTCCTACGAGACGCAGGTCTATCCCGATCACATGGTGAAGGTGCAGGGCCGGCTCGTCGGGCTGATCCGCAGCTACTGACCGAGGCGACCCCGGCCGGCGCGGGAATCCCGCTTCGGCAAAGCCGGCCCTTGCCGGAATTTGCCGGACGGCCTTCTGTCGCGGACCCGGCGCGTGCGCGCCAGCCTGACCGCATCGAAGCGCCACGGGCGGCGACCTGATTGCGAAAGGCGCCCTTAGCTTCCTTCAGTGGCGCCCGCTCCACATCCTGTGGTCGGCGCGGGCGGATTCCAGACGGAGTCCGGCTTCGTCGACCCAGATCGCCAGAGAGCCGCTGCGGGCGAGCGATGCGCGATCGATCAGGATGCATCCGCCGCTGACGGGGACCTTGGCCGTTTCGGCAAGGATGACGAGCCGCGCCTCTGCGCAGGCTTCCGACACGGTCGCGGCCGCCTCCTTCCCCTTCAGGGCGATCCCCGGCAATCCGCCGAGCATGAAGCGACGTGCCTCGCGCGGGCCCTCGAAGCCGGGTCGCCCGGCAGCCGTTTCCTGATCGGCGAGATCGCCGTCATTCTCGAGCCAGCTTCCGGCTGCGAACCCTCCGCCGCGTGCCGTGGAGAGCGCCCGACCTCCGGGGCCGAGGATGCCGACGAGCGATCCGTCGGAGGCCACGAGCAGCGGAGGGCGCTCGGCCACGGCCCACAGGGCGAAGGCCGCCGCAATCACCGCAAGGCCTGCGTAGCGCGCCTTCCCGTGCCAGAGCATGAGCCAGAGCCCCCCGAGCGAAAGCAGGGGAAGCACCCAAGGGCCGGGCGTGACGACCGCCCCGACGGCGCCTGGCAGGCCCGCGACCCAATGCGCGACCCAGAGGATCCAGCGCGCGCCGATCTCCATGATCCAGAGCGCCGGCATCGCGGCGCCCAGCGGCGCGAAGAGCGCCGCCAGCCCTGCGGCCGGCATCACCAGAAGCTCCATCACGGGCACGGCGATCAGGTTGCCCATCAGCCCGTAGACCGCGATCCGGTTGAAATGCGCCGCGGCATAGGGGCCGGTCGACAGCCCGCCGATCAGCGACGAGACGAAGAGCAGGAAAAGCGGCGCCACCCAACGCGACATGGTGCGGGGATGCACCTTCTCGCGCAGGGCGTTGAAACCCCAGATCAGCGCCGCGGTGGCCGCGAAGGACATCTGGAAGCCGGGTTCGAGCAGGGCCTCGGGCTGCCAGAGCAGGATGACGGTCGCCGAAAGCGCGAAGCTTCGCATCGAAAGCGCGCGCCGGTCGGCGAGGATCGCCGCCAGCATGATGGCGATCATGACGAAGGCCCGCAGGGTCGGCACGTTGCCCCCTGACATGAGCAGGTAGAAGAAGGTGGCCGCGAAGGCCGCTGCGGCCGCGATCTTCTTCGTCGGCAACCGCAGGGCCAGGGGCGGCACCAGCGCCAGCCCGTGCCGGACGAGGCCGAAGACGAAGCCCGCGAGGAGGCTCATGTTCAGTCCCGAGATCGCGAGGATGTGGGACAGGCCCGAGCGGCGCAGATCCTCCATCGTCGCCGCGCTGATGCCCGCGTAGTCGCCCGTCAGGACAGCGGCGGCGAAGGCGCCCGCCTCGCCGGGAAAGCGCGCCTGCACTGCGCTGCGCACCGACGTGCGCAGCCGGTTGACCGGGCTGTCCCGCGCATGGGCGGGCTCGAGCATGACCACGGGGCTGCGCGTGTAGCCCACCGCCCCCAGCCGGTCGAAGAAGGCCATGCGGCGGAAGTCGAAGCCGCCGGGCTCCGCCGGGGCCAGCGGCGCGTCGAGATGGCCGGTCGTCATCACGACCATGCCCGGCGTCGGCTCGAAGGGCTGAGCGCCGTGGACGGTGATCCGCACCCTCTCGGGCGTGCGGTCCGGGTCCGTTCGTTCGATCACGACCCGGTCGAGGGTGAGGCGCATCGCGTCGCTCCGCGAGCGGTCGATCGCGGCGATCCTGCCCTCGATGGCGCCGTAGTAGTGCAACCCGAGGATCGGAGCCGCCACCATCGCCGCACGGCCTCCGGCTGCGAGAAATCCCGCCGCCACACAGGCCAGCGCGACGAGCGGCGGGTGGAACAGCTCCGGCGCCCTCCAGCGACCGATGGCACCGGCCAGAACCACCGTCAGCGCGAGGGCATAGGCGGGCCAGCCCGGCTCGTCCAGGGGCGTGAACCAGATCCCGATCCCCACGCCGAGGAAGACCGGCACGAAGGGGAACAGGAAGCCCCGAGCTTCGGCCAGAGCCACGAGAGGAAGCGCCAGAGCGCGCACCTTGTCTCCTGATCCGTGATTGCCTAGACAGACCCGATCCTGAGCGCCTGATGGTTTCAGAAAGGTTAATCCGCCCATGTCCGCCGCGTCCGACAAGCCCGTCGTCACCCGTTTCGCCCCCTCGCCGACCGGCTACCTGCACATCGGCGGCGGGCGGACGGCGCTTTTCAACTGGCTCTACGCCCGCGGCCGGAAGGGGACCTTCCTTCTGCGGATCGAGGACACGGACCGCGAGCGCTCGACGCCCGAGGCGACCGATGCAATCCTGCGCGGCCTGAAATGGCTGGGTCTCGACTGGGATGGAGAGGTGGTGAGCCAGTTCGCCCGCAAGGACCGCCACGCGGAAATCGCGCGCGAAATGCTCGACCGCGGCGCGGCCTACAAGTGTTTCTCGACGCAGGAAGAGATCGAGGCGTTTCGTGACGCGGCGCGCGCCGGAGGCCGTTCGACCCTGTTCCGCAGCCCGTGGAGGGATGCCGATCCCGCCACCCACCCCGACGCGCCCTTCGTGATCCGCATGAAGGCGCCTCGGACGGGCGAGACGGTCGTCGAGGACCGCGTGCAGGGCACGGTGCGCTTCCAGAACGAGACGCTCGACGACATGGTGGTCCTGCGCTCGGACGGGACGCCCACCTACATGCTGGCCGTGGTGGTGGACGATCACGACATGGGCGTGACCCATGTCATCCGCGGCGACGACCACCTCAACAACGCCGCGCGCCAGACGATGGTCTACGAGGCGATGGGCTGGGAGGTGCCGGTCTGGGCCCATATCCCGCTGATCCACGGACCGGACGGCAAGAAGCTCTCGAAGCGGCACGGGGCACTCGGGGTCGAGGAATACCAGGCGATGGGCTACCCCGCCGCCGGGATGCGGAACTACCTCGCGCGGCTCGGCTGGGCGCATGGCGACGACGAGTTCTTCACCTCGGAACAGGCGATGGAATGGTTCGATCTGGAGGGAATCGGCCGCTCGCCGGCGCGACTCGACTTCAAGAAGCTCGAGAATGTCTGCGGTCAGCACATCGCCGTCACGGATGATGCAGCCCTGATGCATGAAATAGGGGCATTTCTCGCTGCGGCGCGGAAAGATCCGTTGACGGACCTGCAGTCGGAGCGGCTGTCGGCGGCGCTCTACTGCCTGAAGGACCGATCCAAGACATTCCCGGAACTGCTTGAGAAGGCAAGATTTGCGCTCGTCTCCCGCCCTGTTTCGGCGGACGAGGCAGCGGCCAAGGCACTCGATGCGGTATCCCGTGGTATACTGCGAGAATTGACGCCGCTCCTGCAAGCTGCTAGCTGGTCCAAGCAGGAACTCGAGGCCGTCCTGGCCGCCTTCGCGGCGGAAAAGGGGATGGGCTTCGGCAAACTGGCCGCCCCCTTGCGCGCTGCTCTTGCCGGGCGCACGGTGACGCCCAGCGTCTACGACATGATGCTCGTCATCGGTCGGGACGAGACGATCGCGCGGCTGGAGGATGCCGCGGCGGCCTGAGCTGCCGCCCTCCCCTCCCGGTCGCGTCGCGGTCGGCCGCACGGCCGGAACCCATCGGCACCGCGCCATCCGGCGCGGGGCTGGCCCGAACGAGAGAGGGAGAAGCATGACGAAATCCGCAAAGCTAACGATCGGCGACAAGGTCATCGACTTGCCGGTCCATTCGCCCACCCTTGGGCCGGACGTGGTCGACATCCGCAAGCTCTATGCGGAGGCCGACGTCTTCACCTACGATCCGGGTTTCACCTCGACGGCGGCCTGCGAAAGCGCCATCACCTACATCGACGGCGACAAGGGCGAGCTGATGTATCGGGGCTACCCGATCGAGCAGCTGGCCGAGCGGTCGCATTATCTGGAAGTCTGCTACCTGCTGCTTTACGGTGAACTGCCGAACGCGGCCCAGCAGGCCGATTTCGAATACCGGATCACGCGGCACACCATGCTGCACGAACAGATCCACTACTTCTTCCGGGGCTTCCGCCGCGACAGCCACCCTATGGCCACGATGGTGGGCGTGGTGGGTGCCATGTCGGCCTTCTACCACGACTCGCTGGACATCAACGACCCCTGGCAGCGCGAGGTCGCCGCGGTGCGGATGATCGCCAAGCTGCCGACCATCGCCGCGATGGCGTTCAAGTATTCGGTGGGCCAGCCCTTCAACTACCCGCAGAACCACCTCGATTATGCGGGCAACTTCCTGCACATGTGCTTTGCCGTTCCGGCCGAACCCTACACGGTCAACCCGGTGCTGTCCAAGGCGATGGACCGCATCATGATGCTGCACGCCGACCACGAGCAGAACGCCTCGACCTCGACGGTGCGTCTGGCGGGCTCTTCGGGGGCGAACCCCTTCGCCTGCATCGCGGCCGGCATCGCCTGTCTCTGGGGCCCGGCGCATGGCGGCGCCAACCAGGCCTGCCTCGAGATGCTGCGCGAGATCGGCACCGTGGACCGCATCCCGGAATACATCCGCCGCGCCAAGGACAAGGACGACCCGTTCCGCCTGATGGGTTTCGGCCACCGGGTCTACAAGAACTTCGACCCGCGCGCGAAGGTCATGAAGGAAAGCGCCGACGAGGTGCTGGGTCTGCTCGGCATCGAGAACAACCCGACGCTGCAGGTGGCCAAGGAACTGGAGCGGATCGCGCTCGAGGACGACTACTTCGTCTCGAAGAAGCTCTATCCGAACGTGGACTTCTACTCGGGCATCATCCTCGACGCGATGGGCTTCCCGACCTCGATGTTCACGCCGATCTTCGCGATTTCGCGCACTGTCGGCTGGATCTCGCAGTGGAAAGAGATGATCGGCGATCCCACGCAGAAGATCGGCCGGCCCCGGCAACTCTACAAGGGCGAGAAGCGGCGCGACTACACGGATCTGCGTCACCGCTGATGTCAGATTTAAGACGGCGGCTCGAAAGAGCCGCCGTCTTGCGTTTCAGGCACCACTCGTCAGCGTCGGAAAACCCAAGCTTCGGGCGGCAGAAGCGGCTCTGGCCTCAGCCTTGCGTCGCCTCTCCTTCGGCTGCCGAGCCGAGGCGCAGCCGCCACTTGCGCGGCCCGCGCTCCGGGCGCCGGGCAGTCGGGTGAATGTACTCGGTGGGGCAGCGCAGGGTGACGCGCCGGTGCCGCATCAGGAAGATCTTTCCCCAGCCGGCGAACATGCTCGTCATCGGGGCCGCCGGATCGCAGGGGAAGCGCGCGCGCCAGCCGTCGGGCAGCTGCAAGCCGCAATGCGATGCCCGTTCAAGCATCCAGACGAGCGGGATGTTGGACAGCATCCGCGAGCCGTGCCGCCCGCGGTTGAGCTGGCCGCCGATATCGCCATGTCCGCCCCGGAACCAGGCCTGCTCGACGATCTGCCCGTGATAAGGGTAATCCCACAGCACGGGCTGAAACACGCGCCGCGTCTCGTTGAGGGCGAGCGCGTGGAAGCCGTGGCGCACGCTGCGCCCGAGCCGGTGGCTGTGAAACGCATGCCGGTCGGGTCGCAGACGGCGGAGCAGAGGCGGCCTGAGGCCCAGAGAACTGACCGTGTCGAAGATGCCGACCATCTCGATTTCGACCGTGTCATGGCAGTAGCGCCTGGCGAAGGCCCGCGCATGGGGGCGCGTGCCGCCAAGCTCGTAGTGCCTCCAGGCGAGTTGCACGTTGCGTTCGGTTGCCTCCTCGCGCCGGAGCAGGCCCACGCGGTCGATCACCCCCGCCAGCGAGCGCGCCGCATAGGCGCCGCGCGAATAGCCGAAGAGGAAGATCCGGTCTCCCGGCCGGTAGTGCGAGGCGAGATAGCCATAGGCGCGGCGGATCTGCCGGTTGAGGCCCTTGCCCTGCACCAGATCACCGATGCGGAGCCAGCCACCCCATTGCAGCCCGGGCTCGTAGTAGATGGTCCGATGCGCTGAGCGTCGCCCCTCGCGCAGCAGCTTGAAGACCAGACCGACGTTGGTCTCGTTGCCCGGTTCCAGCGACGAGCAGGTTCCATCGAGCAGGATGACGTGATCGACCGGACCCCGGCAGGCCCCGCGTGCAGGCGGTGTGGCGGGCTCGGTCTCGACATTGGGATGGGGGCGCAACCAGTGGCGGAAACTCTTCATCAGCGACATGCGCGGACCTCCGGTCCTGACGCGGTTCCGTCCCTGCAATGTGCGAACTGACCGAGCGCAAACATGTTGCCCATCCACTGTTACATGGAGGATGAAGAAAAAGTCCGGCCGGAAAGTTCCGACCGGACTTATAAATATCACCGAGAGGTGAATGATTTACAATTTGAGCGAAAGGACGGTCGCCATACTCAGTTCGCCGAAGCCGTTGAACCGCGTATTGGTGGCGGTGGAATAGGCACCCATCCCCCGGAAGACCAGAAAATCCCCTTCCTGGACATCGACCGAAAGCGGCAGCTCACCCGGCAGACGGTCCACGGAGTCGCAGGTCGGCCCGAAAATGATGCGGTCGGTGGTCTCGCCTTCCCGCCGCCGGCCCTCGGGGGTCAGCACCTGCACGCGGTCGATCACGCCGATCAGCGGCAGCTCGGTCAGCGAGCCGTACACCCCGTCGTTCAGGAACACATGCGTGTCGTCCCGCACCGCCTTGATGCGGGTCGCGAGGGTGAAGGCGTCGGCGCAGATGCCGCGTCCCGGCTCGCAGACGAGAAGCGGGCGATCGACACCGAAGGCCTCATCGGCCACCCGGTCGATCAGGTGGAAGATCGCCTCGAGTTCCGGCTCGACGCCGTTCAGGCGGTGCGAGGGGAAGCCGCCACCGACGTTCAGCCGCGCGATCGTCACGCCCGCCTCGCGCGCAATCTCCGACGCGGTGCGGATGTAGGTCTCCCAGGCCGCGGGATCGGTACATTGCGTGCCGGGGTGGAAGGTCATCGAGGGGATGAAGCCCGCCTCGGACACCGCGCGCAGCAGTTCAATGGCGAGTTCCACCGTGGCGCCGAACTTGGCGCCGAAGTTGTAGGCCGCGCCCGAGACCGGCAGCTTGAACCGGACCGAGATCTCGCAGCCTTCGGCGGGCACCAGTTCGATCAGCTTCGCCAGTTCGGATTTCGAGTCGACCGACCAGCTCTTGACGCCCATCTCGACGCCGACGGCGATCTCGGAGCGCGAGCGCACGGGGTTGTTGTAGTGCAGCGCGGCATCCGGCGCGATCCGGCGGATCATGCGGATCTCGTAGGGCGAGGCCACGTCATAGCCGCGGATCCCGGCGGCGGCGAGGTTCTCGATCACGACCTCTTCCGGGTTCGACTTGACCGCATAGGTCACCATCCCCGGAAAGCCGTCGATGAAGCGGCGTGCAGTCGCCTGCAGGGTCGCCGGTGAGAAGAACAGCACCGGCGCCTCGGGAGAGATCGCGCGGAGATATTCGGCGGGGTTTGTCCAGATCGTCTTCGAGAGTCCCATCGGCGTTCCTTTCGGCCAACAAGACGCAAGCCCTCTGCCCGCGTTTCATGGGGGAGTGGGAGGCACCTGCGCGGTTTCGACAAACCAGGCCAGGTGCGTATGAGCCGCCCTTTTCCTGCAGTAAAGGATGCCTCATTTGGGGCACAAATCCACCGATCAAAAGTGTTGAATTGTAGCGCATCGTCGTCATAATGACGAAAAATCTGGTCATATCTCATGGACGAACTCGATCGCAACATCCTCGGCATCCTGGGCGCCGATGCACGGACCTCGGTGGCGACGCTCGCTCGCCGGTTGAAGGTCGCGCGCTCGACGATCCAGGCCCGGCTCGAGCGTCTCGAGACCTCAGGCGTGATCGCCGGCTACACGCTGAAGCTGGGGGAACATGCCCGTCAGGGCCGGCTGCGCGCCTCGGTCCTGCTCACCATCGAGCCGCGGACGCAGGCCGCGATCCTGACGCGTCTGAAGGCCATCGCCGAGGTGGAGCGCGTGTTCACCACCTCCGGCCGGTTCGATCTCCTCCTGCAGATCGCGGCCCCGTCGACGCAGGTGCTCGACCAGGTGCTCGACGAGGTGGGGGCCATGACCGGTGTCCGAAGTTCCGAAAGCCTGATCCACCTCTCGACCCGGATCGACCGCGCGGTCTGAGGGCGATCATCCGCCGGCCCTGCGCCACCGCCCGACCTTTCGTGCCGCATGGCAGCGCTGCGATGAGGCTTGGCCTCGGGCTGCGCCTTGGGTAGACCGGGCGCAACGAATTGCGAGGCCCGACATGCCGATGGACAAGACCTTCAACGCCGCCGAGGCCGAGGCCCGGCTCTACGATGCCTGGGAGAAGGCGGGCGCCTTCCGTGCGGGGGCCAACGCCTCGCGTCCCGAGACGTTCTGCATCATGATCCCGCCGCCGAACGTGACGGGTTCGCTCCACATGGGGCACGCCTTCAACAACACGCTGCAGGACATCCTGACCCGCTGGCACCGGATGCGCGGCTTCGACACGCTCTGGCAGCCGGGCCAGGACCACGCCGGGATCGCCACGCAGATGGTGGTCGAGCGCGAACTGGCCAAGACAGGCAATCCGGGCCGCCGCGAGATGGGCCGCGAGGCCTTCCTCGAAAAGGTCTGGGAGTGGAAGGAGCAGTCCGGCGGCACCATCGTCAACCAGCTGAAGCGGCTCGGCGCCTCCTGCGACTGGTCGCGCAATGCCTTCACGATGGACGCGACCTTCCAGCGCGCGGTGCTGAAGGTCTTCGTGGACCTCTACGAGAAGGGCTTCATCTACCGCGGCAAGCGGCTGGTGAACTGGGATCCCCATTTCGAGACCGCGATCTCGGATCTCGAGGTGGAGCAGGTCGAGGTCAACGGCAACATGTGGCGCCTGCGCTACCCGCTGGCCGATGGCGCGACCTACCGGCATCCGGTGGCCTTCGATGAAGAGGGCAATCCCACCGAATGGGAAGAACGCGACTACCTGACCGTCGCCACCACCCGCCCCGAGACCATGCTGGGCGATACGGGCATCGCGGTGAACCCGGCCGACGAGCGCTATGCCCATCTGATCGGCAAGGAGGCCATCCTGCCGCTGGTCGGCCGCCGCATCCGCATCGTGGCCGACGACTACGCCGACCCCGCGAAGGGCACCGGCGCGGTGAAGATCACGCCGGCGCATGACTTCAACGACTGGGGTGTGGGCAGCCGCACCGGCCTTTCGGCCATCAACGTCATGACCGGCCGCGCCACGATGTTCCTGGCCGAGAACGCGGATTTCCTTGAAGGCTGCGAGCCGTCCGAGGAGGCGCTGGCGCTGGACGGCCTCGACCGCTACGACGCCCGCAAGCGCATTGTGGCACTGGCCGAGGAGCAGGGCTGGCTCGACGGCATCGACCAGGACCGCCACATGGTCCCGCATGGCGACCGGTCGAAGGTCGCCATCGAGCCGATGCTGACCGACCAGTGGTTCGTGGACACGGCAAAGATCGTCCAGCCCGCCATCGACGCCGTGCGCGACGGCCGGACCGAGATCCTGCCCGAACGCGACGCCAAGACCTATTTCCACTGGCTCGAGAACATCGAGCCGTGGTGCATCAGCCGCCAGCTGTGGTGGGGGCACCAGATCCCCGTGTGGTACGGCCTCGACGTCTGGCCCGCGCGCTTCGACGATGACGGCGACGACACGCTGGACGACGTGGAACTGTTCGAACTGCTGGAAGACGGCGCCTTCAACCATGCCGAACCGACGCATCACTGCGCCTTCGACTTCGACGCCGTGTCGGAGAAGTTCCTCGACGATCTGGCCTCGCTGCCGCATCCGCTGAACAACGCCCGGGTGATCGAGGTCGCCGACCGCGCCGAGGCCGTCGACCGGCTGGCGCAGGCGTTGGCCGACTACAACCTGAACGAGGACCCGACCCACCTCGTCTACCCGGTCTGGCGCGATCCGGACGTGCTCGACACCTGGTTCTCCTCGGGCCTCTGGCCGATCGGCACGCTGGGCTGGCCGGAGGAGACGCCCGAACTTGCGCGCTACTTCCCGACCAGCGTGCTGGTCACCGGCTTCGACATCATCTTCTTCTGGGTGGCCCGGATGATGATGATGCAGCTGGCCGTGGTGAACGAGATCCCGTTCCGCACCGTCTACGTCCACGCCCTCGTGCGGGACGAGAAGGGCAAGAAGATGTCGAAGTCGCTCGGCAACGTGCTCGATCCGCTGGAGCTGATTGACGAGTTCGGCGCCGACGCCGTGCGCTTCACGCTGACGGCCATGGCCGCTATGGGGCGCGACCTGAAGCTTTCGACGGCGCGCATCCAGGGCTATCGCAACTTCGGCACGAAGCTCTGGAACGCCTGCCGCTTCGCCGAGATGAACGGCGTCTGGGAGGGCCATGCGACGCAGGCCGCCCCGCCCGCCGCGACCGCCACCGTCAACCGCTGGATCATCGGCGAAACGGGACGCGTCCGTGAGGAAGTGGATGCGGCCCTTGGCCAGTACCGCTTCGACGCGGCGGCGAACGCCCTCTACGCTTTCGTCTGGGGCAAGGTCTGCGACTGGTATGTGGAATTCTCGAAGCCGCTCTTCGACACCGAGGCGGCCGCCGAGACCCGCGCCACGATGGGCTGGGTGCTCGACCAGTGCATGATCCTGCTCCACCCGATCATGCCCTTCATCACCGAGGACCTCTGGGCCACCACCGGCGCGCGCGGAAAGATGCTGGTCCACACCGACTGGCCGTCCTTCGGCGCCGAACTGGTCGATCCCGAAGCCGACCGCGAGATGACCTGGGTGATCGGACTCATCGAGGAGATTCGCTCGGCCCGTGCGCAGGTGCATGTCCCGGCCGGCATGAAGCTCCCGGTGCTGCAACTGGCGCTGGACGAGACCGGCCGCGGGGCGCTTGCGCGGAACGAGGCGCTGATCCTCCGGCTTGCGCGGCTCGAAGGGTTCACCGAAGCCACCAGTGCGCCCAAGGGCGCGCTCACGATCCCGGTCGAGGGCGGCAGCTTCGCCATCCCGCTCGAGGGCGTGATCGACATCGGCGCCGAGAAGGCCCGCCTCGCCAAGACCCTCGAGAAGCTCGAGAAGGACATGGCGGGGCTGCGCGGACGGCTCGGCAACCCGAACTTCGTGGCCTCGGCCCCGGAAGAGGTGGTGGACGAGGCGCGCACCCGGCTCGAACAGGGCGAGGAGGAAGGGGCGAAGCTCTCGGCCGCCCTCGCCCGCCTGTCCGAGATCGCCTGAGGACGACCGGCAGGGGCGGCGCCGCCCCTGCCCCAAGCGGGGCCGGAAAGCCGTCTCGGACCCGATGGAGGCGCGGATGGGGTGGCTCGACCGGATCGCGGAACGCCGGATGCTCAAGGCCCGGGCCGAGGGCAAGCTCTCGGGGCTGTCGGGTGAGGGACGCCCGTTTCCCGAGCGGCCCTCGGAGGCTTTCACCACCCCTGGCGAGGCGATCGGCTTCCGCATCATGGCCGAAGCGGGCGTGCTGCCCGAGGAAATCGTCCTGAAGAAGCAGGCCACTGCTCAGCGCGCGCGTCTGGCGGAGATCACCGATCCCGAGGAACGGCGCGCGGCGATGTCGGAACTGGCGCGCATCGAGATGCGGCAGGCGATGGCCGAGGAGGCGCGCCGCCGCTTCCTGCGCGGCTAAGTCCTCAGCTCTTGACCTGGCAGTAGGGCTGTGCGCGGGTCCAGGCGGCCATCTCGGCGCGCTTCGAGGCGTTGCGGAACGGCGCCCAGTCGCGCCCGAGGCCGAGCCGGCCGTTGCCCGCCACCATGCCGTCGCGCCCGACCTGCCTGGCGGCGATCCGCACCGCGCAGGAGAGGTTCAGCGCGCCGTCCTTCAACTCACCGGCGCTTTGCGCGCGGCAGCCGTAGGCACGGGCGGTCTGAGGCGCGATCTGCGTCAGGCCGATCCAGCGGCCGCCGCCACCCGAGGCGACCGGGTTCCACGTGCTCTCGTGCTTGGCCAGCGCCGACAGGATGCCGGTCCAGAAGGCGCGGCGCTCTTCCGGCGTGGCGTCGGGATAACCGGGGCACCAGGTGCCGATGTCCTGCGGAACGGTGTCGGTCAGGAAGTCGTCGCGCTGCTCGACGGCGAGCAGTGTCCGCTCGGTCCAGATCTTCGCTTCGGGTCGGTGATCCCACCGCATGACGGGCAGGAAGTTGCGGACTTCCGAAGTGGGCCGTGCTTCGCCGCAGGATACGGGCAGGGCGAGCATCAGACCGATCAGGACCATTCGGATCTTCATCCGACAACCTCGTGTTGCACCGCCTCACACTGCGGCCCGGAGGTTGTGCCGGCGGACGGCGGATTCTGGCAACCCGACCTTGCGGATATCGGCGAGACTCCGCCCGCCCCTCCCTTGCCCTCTGGCGGTTCCCCGCCTAGAAACGCCCATCGACCGGAGGTGTCCCATGCTCGACCTGACCTACGAAGCCCCCAAGCCCAAGGTGATCGCCGGGGCGAAACACGACTGGGAGCTGGTGATCGGCATGGAGATCCACGCCCAGGTCTCGTCGAATGCCAAGCTCTTCTCGGGCGCCTCGACCACTTTCGGGGCCGAGCCGAACTCGAACGTCTCCTTCGTGGATTGCGCGATGCCGGGGATGCTGCCGGTCATCAACGACTTCTGCGTGGCGCAGGCGGTGCGCACCGGCCTTGGCCTCAAGGCGCAGATCAACCTGACCTCGGCCTTCGATCGCAAGAACTACTTCTACCCGGACCTGCCGCAAGGCTACCAGATCAGCCAGCTCTACCACCCCATCGTGGGCGAGGGCGAGGTGCTGGTCGAGATGGCCCCCGGCGTCGCGCGGCTCGTGCGGATCGAGCGCATCCACCTCGAGCAGGACGCGGGCAAGTCGATCCACGACATGGACCCGAACCTGTCCTTCGTGGACTTCAACCGCACCGGCGTCGCGCTGATGGAGATCGTGAGCCGCCCCGACATTCGCGGACCCGAGGAGGCCGCGGCCTATGTCGCGAAGCTGCGCCAGATCCTGCGCTACCTCGGCACCTGCGACGGCAACATGCAGAACGGCAACCTGCGCGCGGATGTGAACGTCTCGGTCTGCCGTCCGGGCGACTACGAGCGCTATCAGGCGACGCAGGATTTCTCGCATCTCGGCACCCGCTGCGAGATCAAGAACATGAACTCCATGCGCTTCATCCAGCAGGCCATCGACTACGAGGCGCGCCGCCAGATCGCGGTCCTCGAGGATGGCGGCAAGGTGGTGCAGGAAACCCGCCTCTACGATCCCGACAAGGGCGAAACCCGGTCGATGCGGTCGAAGGAAGAGGCGCATGATTACCGCTACTTCCCCGATCCCGACCTGCTGCCGCTCGAGATCGAACAGGCCTGGGTGGACGACATCGCCGCCTCGATGCCGGAACTGCCGGACGCCAAGAAGGCGCGCTTCATGGCCGATTACGGCGTGACCGATTACGACGCCAACGTGCTGACGGCCGAACTCGACGCCGCGGCCTATTTCGAGGAGGTCGCCCGCGGTCGCGACGGCAAGCAGGCCGCAAACTGGGTGATCAACGAACTCTTCGGGCGGCTGAACAAGCAGGGGCTCGGCATCGCCGAGACCCCCGTCAGCGCGGTGCAACTGGGCGGCGTGCTGGACCTGATGGCCTCGGGCGAGATCTCGGGCAAGATGGCCAAGGACCTGTTCGAGATCATCTGGACCGAGGGCGGCGATCCGGCCGAAGTGGCCGCCGCGCGCGGCATGAAGCAGGTGACCGACACCGGCGCCATCGAGGCGGCCGTCGACGAGATCATCGCGGCCAACCCTGCGCAGGTCGAGAAGGCCAAGGCCAACCCGAAGCTCGCCGGCTGGTTTGTGGGACAGGTGATCAAGGCCTCCGGCGGCAAGGCCAATCCGGCCGCCGTGAACGAGATCGTGGCGCGCAAGCTGGGCCTTTGATCCACACGGGCAGTGCGGTGCACGAGATGCTCCGCACTGCCCGTTCTTGACCGAAACACCTCGCCTTTCGGCGCAGGATTGACCTTTCAGCCGGAAGGGGTGCCAGCCACTCCTCCCTTCGCGCTCGGCCATTCGCCGCGCGGTGGACTGCAGGGCCGGTCCTTGGCTCTTGGCAACTGCGTGATCTGTCCTAGACTCGCCTGATAGTCAGCGAGAATTTCAGATCATGACCCGATTCGAATACAAGGTGGTTCCCGCACCGCGGAAAGGCGAGAAGGTGAAGGGGCTGAAGACGCCCTCGGACAGGTTCGCCCATTCCCTCACGCAGGTGATGAACGAACTCGGCCGCGACGGCTGGGAATACATGCGCGCCGAAACCCTGCCCTGCGAGGAGCGCGCGGGTTTCACCGGCAAGACGACCACTTACCAGAACCTGCTGATCTTCCGGCGGTCGGTCGAAGAGGTCTCCTCTGCGGGGTCGCAAGTCGACGAAGAGGGGCTCCCGCCCGACCTTCCCGCCTTCTTCCGGCCCGAACGCGCGACCACGCAGGCGCAACTGGCGGCCACGCTCAATCCCCGCGTGAAGGGTGGGGTCCGGGCCCTTTCGGCGAAGGCACCGCAGGGCCATGCACCGACGGTCGGGCCTGCCCGCGGCGGCGGCCTCGCGGCCGAATAGGCGTCATGCAAGCGCAGCCCGGCAGTTCCACCGGAAGGGGCCTTGCCTTGCGGGAACCGTAGGGGACCGAGCCGCGACGTGCTACTGCGCCGCGCAGGCAGCCGGCGACACGCAAGGGCGTCATCCCCCCTCGGGGATGGCCTGCAACCGGAGCCTGACGCCGCAGCGGGTTCAGCCAGCTGCGGCAAGCGCCTCGGGCAGCGCGAGTGCCAGTGCCTCAAGGTCGACCGCGCGGCCGCAGCTGATCCGGATGCAGCGGTCGTGGGGTGCGACGAAGGGCATCCGCACGAAGATGTCGCGCTCCGACAACTCCTTCAACACCGCCCGGGCGAAGGTTCCGTCGCGACCGCAGTCGATGGTGACGAAATTCGTGGCCGAGGGCAGCGGCTTCAGCCCGCAATCGCGCGCGATCCGGGCGATCTCGTCGCGGGCAAGCACGACCTGCGCACGCACCTGCGCCAGCCAGTCCTGATCCTCGAGCGCGGCAAGGGCACCGGCCTGCGCGATGCGTCCCACGCCGAAATGGTTGCGCACACGGTCAAAGGCCGCAATCAGACCGCGCGCACCGATGGCATATCCCACCCGCAGGCCCGCCATGCCATAGCCTTTCGAGAAGGTGCGGAAGCGGATCACGCGCGGATCCTCCGGGTCGATCTCGGCCTCGGTGCCGTCGGGGGCGAGTTCCACATAGGCCTCGTCGAGCGCGAGCAGCGTCCCGTCCGGCATCGCCTCGATCATCGCCCGGATCGTGGCGGCCGGGTGGTGCGAGCCCATCGGATTGTCCGGATTGGCGATGTAGAGGATCTTCGCCCCGACCTCCCGTGCCCGCGCCACCAGCGCCTCGGGATCCTCATGATCGCCGCCGTAGGGCACCTTGTGGAGCGCGCCACCGAAGCCTGAGACGTGAAAGGCAAAGGTCGGATAGGCGCCCTCCGAGGTCACCACGGGATCGCCTTCCGTCACGAGCAGCCGGACGAGCAGACCCAGCAGCCCGTCGATCCCCTCGCCCACCGTCACCTGATCCGGCGCCACGCCGTGATGGGCGGCAATCGCATGGCGGAGTTCGTGGATCTCGGGGTCGCCATACATCCACACGTCGGACGCGGCGAGCGTCATGGCGGCCACCGCCCGGGGCGAAGGACCGAAGAGGCTCTCATTGGCGCCGAGGCGTGCACGGAACGGACGGCCGCGCGCGCGCTCCTGCGTTTCCGGGCCGACGAAGGGAACGGTGGCGGGCAGGCTCGTGACGAGCGGGGTGTAACGAGGTCCGGTCATGGCGCCGAGTTGAACGCCATCCCGCATGCCGGCGCAAGAGCCGCCTCCATGGCGCGCGAGCGACCACAGCCGCGACAAGAAAGACGCGAGCAGCCCGCCGGGGGCACGGCCGCCGGCGCTCTCATCCTCGTGCGGATCGCAACTGCGTGGCGTCGCTCAGGCTGTCTGTCGAAAGGCCGGGCTCCTATCCCCGTGCGTAGCGGAGCGCTCCGCGCAGGCTCGTCATCTGCAGGATGCTCACTGCCGGCGAATACTGGCCGCCGAGCGCAAGCGTCGCCTCGCGCAGCATCTCGATGCCCTCCTCGGATTTCGAGGGCAGCCGCTCGGCCGGGATGGGCCGGCCCATCGTGATGCGGAACGGCTGGCGGTGCTTGTTCAGCACCTCGTGGAAAAGCGTGATGTCGCGCAGCGTCGGATGGATCAGGTCGAAGAGGTAGAACAGCGTCGAGTTGCGTGCGCGGATGTTCACCGGCACCACCGGCAGGTCGAACTTGCGCGCGATCATGGCGGCCGAGGCCATCCAGGGCCGCTCCATCAGCTTCAGCCCCGTCCGCTTGGCCAGCCGCCCCGAGGGGAAGATCACCCCGAGCCGCCCCGCCTCGATGGCACGACGGGTGTAGTCCATTGTCTCGCGCGTCTTCTGGTGGCTCCGCTTCTCCTGCCGCCACTCCACCGGGCAGATCAGGTTTTCCATCTGCGGCAGCACCCGCAGGATGTCGCGGTTGGCGTAGAAGAAAAGGTCGGGCCGCAGCGGCGCGAGGACATGGTGCAGGATCACCCCGTCAGCGATGCCGGTCGGATGATTGCAGACGACGAGCGCCGGCCCGTTGCGCGGCAGGTTCTCGAGGCCCGTCGCCTCGACGTCGCGGGCGATCATCTCGGCCACGCGGCGCATGATGTCGGGCGTGGCGTCGTCCTGCAGCCGCTCGCCGATCTCGACAGTCTTGTGGTAGCCCAGAACGCGGGTCAGCACCCTCCGCGACAGTTCGTGATGCGGCCTGCCCGAGAAAAGCCACGGCGCGCGTTCCTCGATGAGGGGATCGATTCGGGACTGCATCATGCGCGACATCACGGGCCTCCAGCTCTCGCGTGACATGAGGCAGGGTCCGTTCCGTCGGCAAGCGCCGGCCTTCGCATCCCTTCGCTCTCGGCGGTCATCCGCCTGTCAGAACGCCCGTTTCGGCCCAAGGTTCCCCTCCCTCATCCGTGCCTCATCCGCCCTGCCATCTCGCCTAGATCACGGCTCAGGCCGCCGGTCCCAAGGATCCGGTCGAGCTCGGTCAGGATCATGGTCTGCCGGTCGACGTCATAGCGCGCCCAGGTCTCGAAGGCGGTCGACATGCGCGCGGCCGTTTGCGGATTGAGCGGATCGAGCCGGATCAGCCAGTCGGCCAGCAGCCGGTATCCCGCGCCCGAGACATGGTGGAAGCCCGCGTGGTTCGCCGACAGCGCCCCGATGACCGAGCGGAAGCGGTTGGGGTTCTTCCAGTCGAAGGCCGGATGTGCCGTCAGCCGCTCGACGGTCGCCGCGGTCTGCTCCGGCGCGGCATGCAGGATCTGCATCGAGAACCACTTGTCCATCACCAGCCGGTCGCGTCCCCAGCGCGTCTCGAAAAGGCCGAGTTCCTCCTGTCCGCGCCCGATCTCGAGGAGGCAGCCGAGGGCGCCCACCTCCTCCGTCATGTTGTTCGCGGCGCGGAAGGCGGCCTCGGCCTGCGCGCCGCCATCGCGGCGGGTGACGAGCGCAAGCGCGGCCAGCCTCAGGGCGCGCCGCCCCGCGGCCCGCGCCTCGGGCGAGAAGGGACCGGGCTCTGCCAGCGCCTCGATGAGCGGGCCGAGCAGCGGCTCGAGCCGCTCGGCCAGCGCCGTCGCCATCCGTTCGCGCGCGGCATGAATGCGCGCGGGGTCGGGAACGTGACCCGCGGCATGCAGCGTCTGGGCCATGTCGTCCTCGCCCGGCAGGCGGAGGGCCAGCGCACGGAACGCGGGGTCGAGCGCGTCGTCCACCGCCACCCGGGCCAGCGCATCCAGCCAGTCCGGCCCGGGCTGTGCCCCTTCCGTCACCATCCGCGCCAGCACGTCCTTGGCCAGTGCGCGGCCCGCCTCCCACTTGTTGAACGGATCCGTGTCATGGGCGAGCAGGAAGGCGCGTTCCTCGGGCGAGGTCTCGCGCTCGAGCACCACGGGGGCCGAGAAGCCGCGCAGGATGGAGGGCACCGGCCGGCTCGCCAGCCCGTCGAAGCTGAAGCTCTGCCGCGGCTCGGTCATCTCGAGGACGGTCGTCGGCACCACCTCGTCGCCGTTGGGGTTCAGCAGCCCCACCGCGATCGGGATGACCTTCGGCCGCTTGACGGGCTGGCCGGGCGTCGGCGGGTTCATCTGCTCGACCTCGAGCGTGTAGCGCCCGTCCTCGAAACGGTCGCTGACCTTCAGGCGAGGCGTGCCGGCCTCGGAATACCAGAGCTTGAACTGCGAGAGGTCGCGGCCCGTCGCGTCCTCGAAGACCTTCAGCCAGTCCTCGATGGTGGCCGCCTCTCCGTCGTGCCGCTGGAAATAGAGGTCGAGCGCGCGGGCATAGCCCTCGTCGCCGACGAGACGCTTGAGCATGCCGATCACCTCGGCGCCCTTCTCGTAGACGGTCGCGGTGTAGAAGTTGTTGATCTCGATGTATTCCTCGGGGCGGACGGGATGGGCCAGCGGCCCGTTATCCTCGCGGAACTGCCGGGCGCGCAGCGTCAGCACGTCCTCGATCCGCTTCACCGCGGCCGACCGCATGTCCGAGCTGAACTGCTGGTCGCGGAAGACCGTCAGCCCCTCCTTCAGGCAGAGCTGGAACCAGTCGCGGCAGGTGATCCGGTTGCCGGTCCAGTTGTGGAAG
The DNA here is from genome assembly GCF_052244495.1 of Rhodobacter sp. NSM. Classification (NCBI taxonomy): domain Bacteria; kingdom Pseudomonadati; phylum Pseudomonadota; class Alphaproteobacteria; order Rhodobacterales; genus Rhodobacter; species Rhodobacter sp. NSM. Next base: position 25,939 of record NZ_JBQPXH010000012.1, on the reverse strand, counting down.
TATTCATGCGCGATGATCGCCTCGATCCGGGCGAAGTCGTCGTCGGTCGCGGTCTCGGGCAGGGCCAGCACATACTTCGAGTTGAAGATGTTCAGCCCCTTGTTCTCCATCGCGCCCATGTTGAAGTCGTCCACGGCAACGATGTTGAACACGTCGAGGTCGTATTCGCGGCCATAGGTCTCCTCGTCCCAGCGCATCGAGCGGATCAGGCTGTCCATCGCATAGGCGCAGCGGGCCTCGTCGCCCGGGCGCACCCAGATGTTCAGCGCGACGTCCCGGCCCGACTTCGTGGTGAAGCCCGAGCTGTGCGCCACGAGGTCGCCCGCCACCAGCGCGAAAAGATACGAGGGCTTCGGCCAGGGATCGTGCCATTCGGCCCAGCCGGGCCCGGAGGCAATCTCGTTGCCGTTCGACAGCAGCACCGGCAGGTCGCTTTCGATGCGCACGCGGAACGGGGCCATCACGTCGGGCCGGTCCGGATAGAAGGTGATCTTGCGGAAGCCTTCCGCCTCGCACTGGGTGCAATACATGCCATTCGACATGTAGAGCCCCTCAAGCGCCGTATTGGCGGCCGGGTCGATCTCCACTTCCGCCGCGAAGGTGAAGGGGCCGTTGGGCAGGATCCGGGCCGGCAGGCTCAGCCCGGTCGCATCCGGCTGCGCCGTCACGGCCACTCCGTCGATGCGCGCTTCGACAAGCGTCAGCCCCTCGCCGTCCAGCCGCAGGTCCTGAGGGCCCGGCCGGGCCGGGTTCGGCCGGAAGCGGATCTCGGACAGCACGCGTGTCTGCCCGGGAGTCAGGCGGAAGGTAAGGGTGACGGCATCGACGAGATGGCTGGGGGGAAGGTAATCGGCGAGGCGGATCGGCATTTCGGTCATGATCTTCTCCTGGACCTTCAGCCTAGTCCGCGCCACGCCGCGTGCAAGGCCCGCCGCACAGGATCGGCAAGGTCGCAGGATGATGATCCCGTCCGGTTTCAGGAAGGTGACAGCGCCCCGACCTGGGCTGCGGCGTGCCGGCGCGCCCGGAAGGCCGCGCATCCGCTCAGCCGGGCCTGCTCGGGCAGGAAGCGGTCATCCGTGATCTGGCAAGGACGTCATGGGCTGCCCGAGATGCCGGCGACCGCCGCTGCGCGCGCCATAGCGATCCCGTCTTTTGCAGCCACCGCGAGAGGGATTGGTCATCTTTGCTGACCAGAACATTGAATGTTGCCGCATTTCTTCGTATTGCTGCGACAGATTGTCCTCAGCGGGAGTGGTGCCTTGACCGATCGGATCGAGAAGCAGGGGTTGCAGGTCGACGTTCGTCTCGCCGAATTCGTCACGCGCGAGGCTCTCCCGGGCACGGGCGTCAGCGAAGAGGTCTTCTGGGGCGAACTGGCCCGGATGACGGCCGAACTCGGACCCCGCAACCGCGAGCTGCTTGATCGGCGCGCGGGCTTGCAGGCGCAGATCGACGACTGGCACCGCGAGCACCGCGGCCGGAAAGCCAGCCCCGACGACTACATGAGCTTCCTGCGCGAGATCGGCTATCTCCTGCCAGAGGGGCCGGATTTCATGATCGAGACGACCGGCGTCGATCCCGAGATTGCCGAGGTCGCCGGGCCGCAACTCGTCGTGCCGGTGATGAACGCGCGCTACGCGCTGAACGCCGCCAATGCGCGCTGGGGATCGCTCTATGACGCGCTCTACGGAACCGATGCGCTTGGCGACCTGCCGCCCGACGGCAGCTTCGACGCGGAGCGTGGGACCCGCGTCATCGCCTGGGGGCGCAGGTTCCTGGACGAGGTGGCGCCGCTCGCCGAAGGAAGCCATGCGGCGGTGGAGCGATACAACGTCGAAGGCGGCGCGCTCGTGCCGGCGCTGAAGGATCCGGCTCAGTTCGCAGGTTACACGGGGACCCAGGATGCGCCTTCCGGGATCCTGCTGAGGAACAACGGGCTGCACGTGATCCTGGAGATCGACGGCGCCCACCGGATCGGCGCGACCGACCGGGCGGGCGTGGCCGACATCCGGATGGAGGCCGCGCTGTCTGCGATCATGGATTGCGAGGATTCGATCGCGGCCGTGGATGGCGAGGACAAGGCGCTGGCCTATGCCAACTGGCTGGGGCTGATGCGCGGCGACCTGCGCGAGGCGATCTCGAAATCCGGGCGCATGTTCGTGCGCGAGCTGGCGCCAGACCTCGAGTTCTCTTCGCCCGACGGCGGCACCCTGACCCTGAAGGGGCGCGCGCTGATGCTGGTGCGCAACGTGGGGCACCTGATGACCACGCCCGCGGTTCTGGATGCCGAGGGCGCCGAGATCTTCGAGGGCATGCTCGATGCCTTCGCGACCACGCTCTGCGCCATGCACGACCTGCAGAAGACGGAGGGGCCCCGCAATTCGGTCGCCGGTTCGATCTATGTCGTGAAGCCGAAGATGCACGGGCCCGAAGAGGTGGCTTTCGCCGACGAGATCTTCACCCGCGTCGAGGCGGCGCTCGGCCTGCCGCGCAACACGGTCAAGCTCGGCATCATGGACGAGGAGCGGCGCACCTCGGTCAACCTCAAGGAGTGCATTCGGGCCGCAAGGCATCGGGTGGCCTTCATCAACACGGGCTTCCTCGACCGCACCGGCGACGAGATCGTCACCGGCATGGAAGCCGGGCCGATGGTCAAGAAGGGCGACATGAAGGCGTCGCGCTGGATCGCCTCCTACGAGGACCGGAACGTGGACATCGGCCTTGCCTGCGGGCTGCGCGGCCGGGCGCAGATCGGCAAGGGCATGTGGGCCATGCCCGACCGGATGGCCGAGATGCTGGCCACCAAGATCGCCCATCCCCGGGCGGGAGCGAACTGCGCCTGGGTGCCTTCGCCCACGGCGGCGACGCTTCACGCCACGCATTACCATCAGGTGGACGTCAAGGCCCGCCAGGAAGAGATCGCGGCCGGCGGACCGCGTGGCAGCCTCGCCGACCTGCTGACCCTGCCGGTGGCCGAGGGGGTGAACTGGTCGGATGCCGAGCTTCGCCAGGAGATCGAGAACAACGCCCAGGGCATCCTCGGCTATGTCGTGCGCTGGGTCGATCAGGGCGTCGGATGCTCGAAGGTGCCGGACATCAACGACGTGGGCCTGATGGAGGATCGCGCCACCTGCCGGATCTCGAGCCAGGCGCTGGTCAACTGGCTGCACCACGGCGTCGTCTCCGAGGAGCAGGTGATGACCGCGCTGAAGAAGATGGCAGCGGTGGTGGACCAGCAGAATGCCGAGGACCCGGCCTACCGCCCGATGGCGCCGGACTTCGATGGCGCGGCCTTCCAGGCAGCCTGCGACCTCGTCTTCAAGGGACGTGAGCAGCCATCGGGCTACACGGAGCCGGTGCTCCACGCCCGCCGGCTGCAGGTGAAGGCCGAACGGACGCCGCAGGTCAGCCGGAGCTGACCGGGCGCGCCGCCCCCCGCAACGGCGACACGGCCTCTGTCATTCTTCCCCCAGTGTGCATCCGGCGGCGGCAACGGCCACGCCGCCGGACCTGCACGGGCCGGCCTCAGCCGTCGAGGTCGAGCGCCAGCGCGTGGATGCGCCCCACCAGATCCTGACCCAGCGCCGCATGGACTGCGCGATGCCGTTCGAGCCGGCTTTTGCCCGCCATCGCTCCGGCCCGCATCCTCACGCGAAAGTGCGTCTCGCCTTCCTCGCGCCAGCCGCCGTGACCGCGGTGTTTCTCGCTTTCGTCCACGACTTCAAGCTCGTTCGGTGAGAAGGCCGCCTTCAGCCGATCACGAATTTCCTCGACGACACCCATCCTGCGCCTTCCCCTCTTCAATCCCGCGCACAAACCCCTAAACTCACGCCTCCGAGTCGGAAAGGCAGAAGAGATGACCAACCGCCCCCCCTTCGAATTCGACATCCGGGTGTCCTCGGACAAGAAGCGGCGCAAGACCGGGCGGCGGGGAATGTCGGGCGCCTTCGAGACGTCGAACCGTCAATGCGAGTATCCGGGCTGCGCCGAGGCAGGGGTTTACCGGGCTCCGAAATCACCGGACCTGCTCGACGAGTTCTTCTGGTTCTGCAAGGACCATGTCCGCGAGTACAACCTCAAGTGGAACTTCTTCCAGGGCTCGGGCGAGGAAGAGATCAAGCGCATCCTCGAGAAGGATCGCCTCTGGGGACGCGAGACCCAGCCCTTCGGCAAGCGCCCCGACGAGGGCCGCGTCTGGTCGCGTCTGGGCGTCAGCGACCCGATGGAGATCTTGGGCGAGAAGGCGACGCAGAACCCCGGCAAGGTGGCCACCACCGCCACGCGCAAGCTTCCGCCGACCGAGCGGAAGGCGCTCGAGATCCTCGATGCCCGCGACACCTGGACGAAGGTCGAGATCCGCAAGCAATACAAGAGCCTCGTCAAGGATCTGCACCCGGACATGAACGGCGGCAACCGCGCCGACGAGGACCGCCTGCAGGAGGTCGTCTGGGCCTGGGACCAGATCAAGGACAGCCGCTACTTCAGGGACTGATCCGGACCGGCAGCAGGCGTTGCGCCTGCACCTCCGGCAGCGCAGCGCCGTCTGACGCGAGGCGATGGCCCCTTACCCGGCCCTGCCGGCGGAAACGGGCGGCTCACGGACGATCCCCCGGCCGATGCGCTGGAGGAGTCCAAGGCGGCGGGACCGTCAGGCCGGCTCGAAGGTCAGCGCCACCCCGTTCAGGCAGTGCCGCTTTCCGGTCGGCTCCGGCCCATCGTCGAAGATGTGACCGAGGTGCCCGCCACATCGGCGGCAATGGACCTCGGTCCTCGGGATGATCAGCTTCCAGTCGCGCTTCGTCGCCACCGCCTCGGGCAGCGCCTGCCAGAAGGACGGCCAGCCCGTTCCGCTCTCGAACTTCGTCTCGGACGAATAGAGCGGCAGCTCGCATCCCTTGCAGTGATAGACGCCCGCCCGATGCTCGTCGTTCAGCGGACTCGAGAAGGCACGCTCGGTCGCCTCCTGCCGCAGGACGGCAAAGGCCTCGGGAGAAAGGCGGCGACGCCATTCGGCCTCGCTGAGGGTGACCTCGAAGGTCTCGGCGGCCCTCATCCGGCCCGGCAGGACCGAGAGGCCTGCCGCGAGGCCCGAAAGGCCCACGAAGGTCCGGCGCAGCATGGTCTCCTCCTTTCGCAACAACGATTCCTAGCTTCAGAGATAGGGGCGCAAGCCGCGGTCTGCACCCCCATGCGCCGACGCGGATGACCTGTCGTCACCGACGCCGCACCCGTCCCTGGCCAGGCGCCTCGGGGGCGAGAGCCGTCAAGGGACGGTTGAGGGACGCATTGCGAGCGGCGGGATACGCCCCGCGGACGTGGTCGAGGCGCCGCTGCCGGGACCCCTTCCCCTTGCAGGCCCCCAAGATATGTTTCATCAAAGACCGGGCGTGCGCCGGAAAGGCGCCCGAAGCGGAAACAAGGCGGACGGAATGCTGGACATGACTGTGAAACCCACCGAGGAAATTTCCGTTCGCGAAACCTTCGGCATCGACACCGACATGAAGGTGAAGGGTTTTGCCGAGCGTGCCGAGCGGGTCCCCGATCTCGACCCGACCTACAAGTTCGATGCGGACACCACGCTCGCGATCCTTGCAGGCTTCGCCTACAACCGGCGCGTCATGATCCAGGGCTATCACGGCACCGGGAAGTCCACGCACATCGAGCAGGTGGCCAGTCGCCTCAACTGGCCCTGCGTTCGCGTGAACCTCGACAGCCACGTCAGCCGGATCGACCTGATCGGCAAGGATGCAATCAAGCTCGTGGACGGCAAGCAGGTCACGACCTTCCAGGAAGGCATCCTGCCCTGGGCGCTCCGGAACCCCTGCGCCATCGTCTTCGACGAATACGACGCCGGCCGCGCCGATGTGATGTTCGTGATCCAGCGCGTGCTCGAGACCGACGGCAAGCTCACGCTCCTCGATCAGAACGAGGTCATCACGCCCCACCCGTGCTTCCGGCTGTTCGCGACCGCAAACACCGTGGGCCTCGGCGACACGACCGGCCTCTACCACGGCACCCAGCAGATCAACCAGGGCCAGATGGACCGCTGGTCGCTGGTGGCCACGCTCAACTACCTCAGCCATGATGCCGAGGTGGCGATCGTCCTGTCGAAGAACCCGCATTACAACACCGAGAAGGGCCGCAAGCAGATCAGCCAGATGGTCACGGTGGCGGATCTCACGCGGACGGCCTTCATGAACGGCGATCTTTCGACGGTAATGAGCCCGCGGACGGTGATCTCCTGGGCGCAGAACGCCGAGATCTTCCGCAATGTGGGCTATGCGTTCCGGCTGACCTTCCTGAACAAGTGCGACGAACTCGAGCGCCAGACCGTGGCCGAGTTCTACCAGCGCTGCTTCAACGAGGAACTGCCCGAAAGCGCTGCGTCGCAGGCCATGAGATGACGGTCGCGGCGCTTGCCGGGCGCATCGCCGACTGCGAGGCGGCGCGGACGCGGGCCAGGCGCCAGCTTCTGTTCCTCGCCCCGGTGCTGGCGCTGACCGGCGCGCTGCTGGGCCTGTTGCTGTTTGGCAGCGTCCGGAATGCGGCCGCGCTCGCGGTGGTGGGCGCGACCTTTGGCGCCGCCAGCGCCGTTGTCGTGCTGGTCTCGACGCGCCGCAGGCTGGCGCGGCTCGAGGCCGATCAGCCTGCCCTCTTTGCCGAGGCGCTCGAGCGTTACCGGATGGTTTCGGCGACGGAGCGCGCCTCGCGCTACAAGCTTTTCTGCTGAAATGGATCAGGCCGAGATCGCCGAGCGGCTGGCCCGTCTGCACAGCGTGATCGACGGCACGCGGCGCCGCGACCGGCTCCTGTTGCTGGCGGCAGGCGGCTCGGCTGCATTCGCTGCGTGGCTGGCCGCGGCCGACGGCGTCTGGATCCTTGCCTGCGGGCTCGGCGGCCTTGTTGCTGCGGCGGCGCCCCTCTCTCTGCGCCGCCTGCGGGCCCAGCGCCAGCGCGCCGCGCTGGAGCGCGCCTATCCCGAGCAGGTTGCCCTCGCCATGGACCGCTACCGCCTGGCCTGCGCGACCGCCCGCGCCGAACGGTGGAAGCTCTTCCGCTGACGCCCCTTGCCGGCGCCCTGCCCCGGTGCTTTATCTGAAGCCATGAGCAAGCCCAGCGACAATCCCGCCGATCCGTTCAAGAAGGCCCTTGCCGAGGCGACGAAGACGCTCGCCGACGATCCGGACATGACGGTAACCTTCACGGTCGATCCTGCGGGCATGAACCGCGACGGAATGCGGCTGCCGCAGGTCAGCCGCCGGATGACGCGAGACGAGGTGCTGCTTGCGCGCGGGACGGCCGATGCCTTCGCACTCCGGCGGCGCTATCACGATGACGCGGTGTCCGCCCGCTACCTGCCGCAAGGCCAGATGGCGCGCGAGATCTACGACGCGATGGAAACGGCGCGATGCGAGGCGGTGGGCGCGCAGACCATGCCCGGTACCGCCGGCAACATCGACGCCCGCATTGGCCACGAGGCCGAGCGCCGCGGCTACGGGCAGATCACGCAAGCCGCCGATGCACCGCTTGCGACGGCCGCGGGCTATCTGGTGCGCCACCTCGCGACGGGCCGATCGCTGCCCGGAGGCGCCGACAACGTGATGCAGCTGTGGCGTGGCTTCATCGAGCAGCAGGCCGGTGGCACTCTGCAGGATCTCGGCGAGGTGCTGGGCGATCAGGCGGCCTTCGCGAGGTTCGCGCGGAAGGTGATCTCGGACCTTGGATATGGCGACCAGCTCGGCGACGATCCCGATACGGACGAGCAGGACGACGCCGGCGAGGATGCCGAGACGACCGAGGACGAGTCCCAGAGCCAGGGCGAGGACGACTCCGAGGAATCGCCCGAGGCGCAGCCCGAGCGCAGCCAGGAAGAGCAGCACGATCCGAGCCAGGCGCAGGTCTCGATGGAAGACCAGCCCGATGCCGACCAGGGCGAGGAGGTGGAGCTTCCGGACGGCGAGGCGCCGCTGGAGCCCCCTCCCCCGGCGCCCCATTCCGAGGCAGACCCCGCCTACATCGTCTTCACCACCGATTTCGACGAGGAGATCCGCGCCGAGGATCTGGCCGAGCCTGCCGAGCTCGAACGGCTGCGGGCCTATCTCGACCAGCAGCTCGAGCCGCTGAAGGGCGCGGTGAGCCGGCTGGCAAACAAGCTGCAGCGCCGGCTTCAGGCGCAGCAGAACCGGAGCTGGGAGTTCGACCGAGAGGAAGGCATCCTCGATGCCGGCCGCCTGGCGCGCGTGGTGGCCAATCCCACCACGCCGCTGTCGTTCAAGGTCGAGAAGGACACCGAGTTCCGCGACACCTGCGTGACGCTGCTCCTCGACAATTCCGGCTCGATGCGCGGCCGGCCGATCTCGATTGCCGCCATCTGTGCCGACGTGCTGGCGCGAACGCTGGAACGCTGCCAGGTCAAGGTCGAGATCCTGGGCTTCACGACCCGCGCCTGGAAGGGCGGACAATGCCGCGAGAAGTGGCTGGCCGCGGGCCGGCCCCAGCAGCCGGGGCGGCTGAACGACCTGCGCCACATCGTCTACAAGGGGGCGGACGCGCCCTGGCGCCGCGCGCGGGAAAATCTCGGTCTGATGATGAAAGAAGGGCTCCTCAAGGAGAACATCGACGGCGAGGCGTTGGAATGGGCGCACCGCCGGCTGAGCCACCGCGCCGAGGCCCGCAAGATCCTGATGGTGATCTCGGACGGCGCGCCGGTGGACGATTCGACCCTGTCGGTGAATCCGGCAAGCTATCTTGAAAAACATCTTCGCGACGTGATTTCGATGGTCGAGCGCAAGCGGCAGGTGGAGCTCATCGCCATCGGCATCGGCCATGACGTGACGCGCTACTATGCGCGCGCCGTCACGATCACCGACGTGGAGCAACTGGCGGGCGCCATGACCGAGCAGCTCGCCTCCCTATTCGACGCCGATCCGAAGAAGCGCGTCGGCAAACGGCGGGTGGCCTGATGTTCCAGACGTTCCATGCGACTTCCTCCCCGGCCCAGGGGCCGGCCCGGCTTGCGGCGCTCAGGGCGGCCCTCGCGGCAGATGGGCTTTCGGGCTTCATTGTCCCGCGCTCGGACGCGCATCAGGGCGAATACGTCGCTGCCCGCGACGAGCGGCTGCAGTGGCTTACCGGCTTCACCGGATCCGCCGGATTTTGCATCGTCCTGCCCGACGCGGCCGGGGTCTTCATCGACGGCCGCTACCGTGTCCAGGTCAAGCACCAGGTCGATACGGGACATTTCGTGCCGGTGCCCTGGCCCGAGGTGCAGCCCGGCGAATGGCTGCGTGAAAAACTTTCACAAGGCACCGTCGGCTTCGATCCCTGGCTTCACACCGCCGATGAGATCGCGCGGCTGGAAGCGGCGCTTTCGGGGTCGGGCATCGTCCTGCGGCCTGTCGAGAATCCGGTTGACGGGATCTGGCCCGATCAGCCCGAGCCGCCTCTGGGCCGCGCCTTCATCCATCCGGACGAGCGTGCAGGCGAGACCAGCGAGGCGAAGCGCCAACGTCTGGCGGAGGGTCTGCGCACAGCGGGTCGACAGGCGGCTGTCCTGACCCTGCCCGATTCGATCTGCTGGCTGCTGAACATCCGGGGCGCCGACGTGCCGCGCAATCCGGTGCTCCACGCCTTCGCGGTGCTGCACGACGACGGGCGCGTGACGCTCTACACCGAAGACAGCAAGTTTGACGAGCCGACCAGGGCCCATCTGGGCGAGCATGTGACACTGCGGCCCCCGGCAGCCTTCGTGCCGGGCCTGCGCACCCTTCAGGGCCCTGTGCAGGTCGACCGAAAGACCGCCCCGCTCGCCGTGACGCTCGAACTGCACGATGCCGGGATCGAGGTGGCGGAAGGCGACGATCCCTGCCGCCTGCCCAAGGCCTGCAAGACGGAAGCCGAAATCGCGGGCATGCGCGACGCGCATCTCCGGGATGGGGCGGCGATGGTCGAGTTCCTCTGTTGGCTCGATGCCGAGGCGCCGTCCGGCGGCCTCACGGAGATTGACGTCGTGACGGCGCTGGAGGGCTTCCGTCGCGCCACCAACGCGCTGCACGACATCAGCTTCGACACGATCTGCGGAGCCGGACCGAACGGCGCCATCATGCATTACCGCGTGACCGACGGCTCGAACCGGCAAGTCGGGCAGGACGAGCTGCTGCTCGTCGACTCGGGCGCACAATACGCCGATGGCACGACCGACATCACCCGCACGATTGCCGTGGGGGATCCGGGCGAGGAGGCGCGTGAATGCTACACCCGCGTCCTGCAGGGCCTCATCGCCATCAGTCGTGTCCGCTGGCCGAAGGGCCTTGCCGGGCGCGATCTCGATCCGCTCGCCCGCTATCCGCTCTGGATAGCGGGGCAGGATTTCGACCACGGCACCGGCCACGGCGTGGGCGCTTTCCTGTCCGTGCATGAGGGGCCGCAGCGGCTTTCGCGGATCTCCGAGGTCCCGCTCGAGCCCGGGATGATTCTCTCGAACGAGCCGGGCTACTACCGCGAGGGCGCCTTCGGCATCCGGCTGGAGAACCTCATCGTCGTGAAGGAGGCCGCCCCGCTGGGCGACGATCGCAAGCAACTGGCCTTCGAGACGCTGACCTTCGTGCCGTTCGACCGGCGCCTGATCCTGGTCGACCGGCTTGCGCCGGGAGAGCGGGAATGGCTGGACGCCTATCATGCGGACGTTATCGCGAAGATAGGTATGCGCCTGTCGTCAGGCGCGCGCGAGTGGCTTGGCAAGGTGGCTGCGCCTCTTTGACCTCTTGCCCGAAGGCCTGCGCGGCGGCATGATTTGCTGCGTTGCAGCACAGTGAGGGACTCTCCGATGAACGATCACATTCACCTGCGCAAGGCCGAAGGCAAATGGGTCATCCGGACGGATTCGGCTGTTCTGGGCGAAACCCTCAATGCCATCGAACTGACAGAAGGCACGCGAGAGCCGGTGATCTACTTCCCGCGTGAGGACGTGGCGATGGTGATGTTCGACAAGAGCGAGAAGAAGACCACCTGCCCCTTCAAGGGCGAGGCCAGCTACTTCTCGATCGTCGGCGCGAACGGCACCCTGCGGGACGCCGCCTGGTCCTACGAATCGCCGAAGAAGGGGCTCGAATCGATCGCCGGCTATCTCGCCTTCGCGCCCGAGTTCACGAAGGTCGGCCAGTACTGAGGGATCGGGAAGCCGTCTCCGCTCAGGCGGCTGCAGCCTCGGCCGAGACGCGGCGGATGCGGTCGACCATCGCGCGCAGGCCGTTCGACCGCTGCGAGGACAGGTGCTGATCCAGCCCGAGCCGCGCCAGTTCGGCCGGCGCGTCCACCTTTGCCACCTCGGCCACCGTCAGACCGGAATAGAGCGCGTGCAGCACCGCAATGAGGCCGCGCACGATCATCGCGTCGCTGTCGCCATGAAAGTCGAAGCGCGCGGCACCGCCCTCGCCCTCGATGACCGGCCGGATCCAGACCTGGCTGGCGCAGCCCTCGACCTTCGTCGAGGGCACCTTGAAGGCGTCGTCCAGCGGCGGCATCGCCTTGCCGAGCTCGATCACATGCCGATACCGGTCCTCCCAGTCGTCGAGGAAGTCGAACGTCTCGGCAATGTCTTCGAAGGCTTCGGTGGCCATGGTCCTCTCCGTCTCTGAGCCAGAGGTAGCCCCTCGCCCACGCAAGGTCCAGCCCTGCGCGCCCGCGCTTTCCAAAGCGCGCGGCATCGGCTAGCCAATGGGCAGAGAACGATGCGAGGGATGAAGGAATGAGACGACCGCTGCTCGTGGGGCTCACGCTGGTCCTGTCACTCGGGGCCTGCGGCTCGCGCCTCAACCCGCTGAACTGGTTCGGCGGGTCGGAGCCCGCGCCGTCCGTGCTGGCACCGACGGACCTGCCGAGCACCGCGCCCGACACGCGACCGCTGATGGCGCAGGTGATCTCGCTCGATGTGGAGCAGAACCGCGGCGGCGCCGTGGTGCGCGCCGTGGGCGTGCCGCCGACGCAGGGCTACTGGGATGCCGAGCTTGTGGCGCGGCCGGTTGAAAACGGGGTGATCACCTACGAGTTCCGTGCCCTGCCCCCGCCTCAGGGCGGCGATGTCTCGACCCAGGCCTCGCGCGAGGTGACGGTCGGAGCGTATCTGACGGCCTATCAGCTCCGGTCGATCAGCCAGATCACCGTGGTGGCAGCGGGCAACGCCCTCACCAGCCGGCGCTGAGCGAAGGCTGCGCCGGTCCCGGCGCACCCGCCATGCGGCCCTTTTGTAGGGTTGTGGTGCCGCGCCGTCGCAGAACCACGCTCCGCCCGACCGGCGCCATGCGGGTCGGGCGGGCGGGATCGGACAATCGGAGTGGCTACGCGCGCGAACAGCCTCGCAGCGTCAGAGCTTCACCACGCGCACGTCATTGCCCTTGGCCGAAAGCGCGATCTCGCCCCGGCAGAGGCGCAGGGCGTCGGCGCCAAAGGCCTCGAGACGCCAGCCCTTGAGCGTCGGCAGGTCGCGCTCGCCCGCGGCGATGGCATCGAGATCGGCGGCCGAGGCGATCAGGCGCGCGGCGACGCCGAGGCTCTCGGACTTGGCCTTCAGCAGCACCCGCAGGAGATCGGCAAGCGCCGGATTCACCTGAAGCTGCTCGCGAGAGAGGTCGGGCTTCGGCAGGTCCTCGGCCCGCACCTCCGTGCCTGCCTTGACGGCAGCGAGGATGCCCTCGGCGATATCGCCCCGCCGCCCCTCGCGCAGAAGGAGCCTCGAGCGGCCCAGTTCCTCGGAATTGGCGGGCCTTGTCGAGGCGATCTCGAGCAGTGCGTCGTCCTTCATCACGCGCGACCGCGGGACGTTGTTCTTCTGCGCATATTCCTCGCGGAACCGGGCGAGTTCCTTCACCACGGCAAGGAAGCGGCCCGAGGTCGTGCGCGTCTTGATCCGCAGCCAGGCCTCTTCGGGTCGGACCGTGTAGGTCTCGGGATCCGTCAGGATCGCAAGCTCTTCCTCGACCCATTTCTGCCGGCCGTTCTTCTCGATCTGCGCCGAGAGCCATTCGTAGATCACCCGCAGATGCGTGACGTCGGCGATGGCGTAGGTCTTTTGCGCCTCGCTCAGCGGACGCCGCGACCAGTCGGTGAAGCGCGAGGTCTTGTCGAGCTGCTCGCGCGCGATCTTCTTGACCAGCGTCTCATAGCCCACCTGCTCGCCGAAGCCGCAGACCATGGCGGCGACCTGCGTGTCGAAGAGCGGCGTGGGGAAGGTCCGCCCCTCGACGAAGAAGATCTCGAGATCCTGCCGCGCGGCGTGGAACACCTTCACCGTCGGCTCGTGCCGGAAGAGGTCGTAGAGCGGCTCGAGCGACATCTCCGGCCCCTCGACCGGATCCACCAGCACAGCTTCGCCATCCTTGCCCGGCAGGGCCATCTGGATCAGACAGAGCTTCGACCAGTAGGTGCGCTCTCGCAGGAATTCCGTGTCGATCGTGACATAGGGAGCGGTCTTGGCGGCCGCGCAAAAGGCGGCCAGCGCCTCGGTGGTGGTGATCGTCTGCATCCAGATCCCGCGTCTCGGGGTTCATGCGGGTTCGTCCCGCGCTTCCGCTATAGGCGGCGTGAGGGGAAAAGGAAAGGCCGATGGGCGTTTGCGTCAGTCGAGCTGCAGCGGACTGCGGTCGCCTGCCGCAAAACGGCGCAGAACCGCGGGGTAGAGGACATGCTCCCGCGCGAGCACCCGGGCGGCGAGCGTCTCTGCCGTGTCGCCCGGCAGCACCGGCACCCGCGCCTGCCCGAGGATCGGCCCGTCGTCGAGCGCGGCCGTCACCTCGTGCACGGTGCAGCCCGCTTCGACGTCGCCCGCATCGAGCGCCCTCTGGTGGGTGTGCAGCCCCTGATATTTCGGCAGCAGCGAGGGATGGATGTTCAGCATCCGGCCCTCGAACCGGCCGACGAAATCCGCCGTCAGCACGCGCATGAAGCCCGCGAGGCAGAGGATGTCGGGCTCGGCCGCGAGGATCGGCTGCAGCAGCGCGGCCTCGAAGGCCGCGCGGTCTCCGTGGAACGGCCGGTGATCCACTGCCGCGACCGGCACGCCGAGCGCGGCTGCCCGCGCGAGGCCCGCCGCCTGCGGGTCGTTCGAGGCCACCAGCACCGGACGCGCCGGATGGTCGCCCTCCATGCTGCGCAGGAGCGCGAGCATGTTCGAGCCTCCGCCCGAGATCAGGACGGCGACGCGTTTCACAGAAGGCGGCCGTCGTAGCTCACGCCATGGCCGGCGATCACCTCGCCGATGCGCGTCACCGTCTCGCCCTCGGCCACGAGCAGCGCCGCGATCTCGTCGGCCCGGTCGGCAGCTGCGACGACGATCATGCCGATGCCGCAGTTGAAGGTCTTGAGAAGCTCCGCTTCGGCCATTGAGGCGGTCCCGGCCAGCCACCGGAACACCGGCGGCAGCTCCCATGCGCCAAGGTCGATGCGGGCGCCGAGCCCCTCGGGCAGCACGCGCGGCAGGTTCTCGGTCAGCCCGCCGCCGGTGATATGGGCCAGCGCATGGACCCCGCCCGCACGCACGGCGGCCAGCGCCTGCTTCACGTAGAGCCGCGTCGGCGCAAGGAGCTCGCGCCCGAGTGACGCCTCGCCGAAGGGTGCCGGCGCGTCCCAGCCCAGCCCCGAAAGCTCGACCACCTTGCGCACGAAGGAATAGCCGTTCGAATGGACCCCGTTCGAGCCGAGCCCGAGCAGGACGTCGCCTTCGGCCACGCCCTGCGGCAGGTCGGCACCGCGCTCCATCGCGCCCACGGCGAATCCGGCGAGGTCGAAATCGCCCTTGTGATACATGCCCGGCATCTCGGCCGTCTCCCCGCCGATCAGCGCGCAGCCCGAGGCGGCGCAGCCTTCGGCGATGCCCTCGATGATGCGGGCGGCCTGCTCCACCTCGAGCTTGCCGGTGGCGAAGTAGTCGAGGAAGAACAGCGGCTCCGCGCCCTGGCAGACGAGGTCATTCACGCACATGGCCACGAGGTCGATGCCGATCGTGTCCACCTCGCCCGTGTCGATGGCGATGCGCAGCTTGGTGCCGACACCGTCAGTCGCGGCAACGAGCACCGGGTCGGTGTAGCCCGCGGCCTTGAGGTCGAAGAGCGCGCCGAAGCCACCAAGGCCCGAAACCGTTCCCGGACGCCCGGTGCGCTTCGCCGCGGGCTTGATCCGCTCGACGAGCGCATTGCCGGCGTCGATGTCCACGCCCGCGTCCGCGTAGGTCAGACCCTTCTGCTCTTCGGCCATCTTTCACCCCTGCCGCTGCCTGCGGCTGCTCTAGACGATCAACGGCGCCTCCGCAACGCGAAGCGCGCTTGACCCCTGCGCCTCTTCGCCTTAACCGGAACCGGCCGGGCCTGTAGCTCAATGGTCAGAGCAGGGCGCTCATAACGCCTTGGTTGGGGGTTCGAGTCCCTCCGGGCCTAGCATTCCAGCATTTTATCCCGCAAGAACAACGTAAGGTGTCCCAATTTTCGGGACCGTGGGACACCGAGCCGCAGACGCGAGGTTCCGGCCACTCGAGCGGCTCCCTTGAGGACACGATCCGCACCCTTAAAGTGGGCGAGACCGGACCATGCGCATGCCGAGAGGGCGGCGCCTCTTGGCCGGCCCTCCGCAACGAACAGCGCTCGGGAGATCTATGAAGGCTCGAAGCATGATGACCGCTACCAGCCCTTTGCCGTCACTCATGCGGGACGCAGCGCAATGCACCGCGTTGCCGCAGAGGGCGGGAAACGGACCTTCGCCGCAGGCTCCACTAATGTCCGGAGTGCGGAACATTCCTGCCTTTCGCCGCACATGCTCCTTCTTCGCTGCAACTGGAAACTCTATCGGAGGTCGGACTCCGCAGGAAAACTCTTCTTCGTATCTGCACATGGGCGTGCAGCGCGACGGCCTCACCCGATATATTTCACTGCGTATGCCGTCCCGGACACCGTCAGGAACACGTAAGCGAGTATGTAGAACAACATCCAGGCATCTTGCGCGAGTTCGCTCGCTTCCCGACCCATGGCGTTGATACTGAAGTAGAAAACGAGGCAAAGAACGACAGACACACAGAAGAGGATGAAGATGATTTTTCCTAAGTTGAGTAGTCGCCTTTCGGAAGTCGACCTCAGAAGGAAGCTCAACACGAATGCGATCGGGAAACAGATGGACAGCGCCGTAGCGTGCGCTCCGGACTTCCATTCGGGATTGTAGAGAAAGGAGCCTTCGCCCCCAAGGATCTGGAATTGCGAATCGAGCAGGATAACCAAGGCCGGCGTCATGCAGGCCACGATCATCTCCACAAAGTTTTTACCGAGCCTTTCAAAAGAAACGCCTTCGAAGAGCTTCTCGAGCAGACTTTTCGGAGGATCGGTCATGGCCTATTCGCCTCGCGTGCAGGGCCTCCCGGCGCTCTTAAAGAGCGTCGAGCTCTTCTCCGCCAGTTGCCGCGGACCCAGGCCCCACTCCGAACGGAGTTCTGGCCAAACGTGACTACACCCCGCACCCAATTCGGGGAATGGCGGCTCGAATTCAAGTGCTGAACACGCGGCCATAGAAGCACCCTATTGCTCCAAGGTGCTGAAGACTGGAATGTAGAGGGTCGCGGCCCTTTCCCCGTCGGCGGTTTCGAAGCCGAGGCCGAGCTGCGCCATGCGCCAGACGGTCTCCTCACCTCCCTCGACATAGAACTTCACCGAACCAAAGACGGGCTCGTCTCCCGGCTCCTCGACCGTGCCAAATACTACAGGTGGCTCAACGAGCCCGGGCTGGAGACCGTCGGGAAAACTTGCCTCCAAGGCGTCAGCGATCACTTGGTCCTCCTCAGAGGCTTGGAAAATTGATAACTTCATCCCGCGCGGATCGCCACCCTCATAGCCTTCCGCGCGACCAAGTTCGAAATCGAGAGTGGCCTGGTAAGCCCACTCCGTCTCAGGATTGATCGTGTAGTTCGCGCGTATGCGCAGCATGGTGCTCCCGGGCTCATCGAGCGACGACGGAAATATGAAATCGTAGAAGCGTGAAAATGGGAAAATCTCCGTCTCCTGGGTGGCCGGCGGCGGATCAACGAGGGTGGGTCTGCCCTCAAGGCCCGCGCACTGCGCGTCAACCTGCTCCTGGGACGGCTGGATTTCCCAAGACGGTCCGATCAGCGTCGCTGTAACGTGATCGGAGCCCCGGTTTCCGTAGGAGACACAACTGGTAAAGACATTTATCTGCCGCTCGGACCCCACGACGAGGTCGCGGGGCCAGGCCCGGTCGCTGCCTGGCTCGACCCAGCCATCAACACCGGCGATGTGCCAGATAATCCTCAAATCGTTGTCGCTGTCGTTCTGAACTTGCACCCAGAAGGAGCGATTGATGCTCCGGTAAACCTCGCCTGCCGCAGCATCGGTCCGGAAGTCGAACCATCGCGTTTCGTGTGACAGCTCATTCGGGGGGCCGGTGAAATCCGGCTGCACGGCTTCGGGAGGTGTCGCTGCGGCCGGAACCGCGCCAGTCAATACTCCCGCAAACCAAACCGCTGCCACGACAGGGTAATTCCAACCATGGTTCCAAGAAGAGCAAGCTCGCGTCCGCCGAGCAACTCCCGCTCGCAAGGGTGAATACATGACTGTTCGCATGCGCTCGAACCTTCGCAATGTCCGACGCGCCAGGACCTCTGGCTCACCGATTGATTAAGAGCATATCACATTTAATATCGTCGGTCGATGAATCGGGCTGGGATAAGCTGAGAATTACTGCCGGGCTGGGTCGGCCTCGCGGCGCAGGTATGGGTTCCGAAGCCGACCTTCAGGGCAACTTACACCAAGGTCCGCTTTGGGCCGGGCGCGCAATCTTGCTGCGCTCGGCCAAGCAGCAGCGGGGGTCCGCTTCTGCGCCTAGCAGACAGCAGTCCTTCGGGAGCAGCTGTCCAACAAGTCATTGTGCCCACTGGGCCATGATCTCCAAGCAGCACCATCGCCTGACGCAGGGGGCGAGGTCGTCTCTTCGTCACCACTCCATGTCGCTCAGAGCGGCTAGGGCATCTGCCGCCAGCACCCGCCGCTGCGCGCCCTTCGTGTAGATCTCGGAGGTCTTCGCCTGTGTGTGCGCCATGATCGCCATGATCTGGTGCTGGGTGCAGCCGGCCTCTGCCAAGAGTTCGGCCACGGCCTTCCGGATCCCGTGCGAGGACTTCCCCTCGATGCCGGCCGCCGAGCACCATTTGCGGACGCGGTTGCGCAGGCTCTCGGCTGTGCTGAAGGGCTTGCCGTAGTCGGTCAGAAGATAGGTCGCCCCCTGCACCTTCTGCGCCCGGACGGCCCGCAGGAGGGGCGCCATCATCGGGATCGACACCGGCGCGCTTCCCTTCTTGCTGGGCTGGAAGTCCAGCCACAGCTCCCCGGCCCTCTCGACCTCATGCCGGCGGCCGAGCTTGCGCGCGTCGTCGATCCGGCAGGCCGTGAACATCTGCAGCGTGAGCCACAGATGCGCGGTGGTGCCGAGCGGATGCCTGTCCCGGAACTTCTTCAGATCCTCCGGCGTCCAGGGCGCCGCCCCCTCCCCTTTCATGGCGAGCTTCTTGATGCCCTTGACCGGGTTCTCGGCGAGGAGCTCAGCCTCCTCGATGGCCCAGCGATACATGGCCGAGACAGACTTGATGAGGTTGTTCGCCTCGCCGGGCTTGTCGCGCCACTGGTCCCGGGCGGCAATGAAGGCACTCCGCGGCGCGCACATGTCATATTCGCCGTAGATGCCGCCGCCGTCGTCGGTGGGCATGGCGCAGAGCCTGCGCAGCTGGGATCGCCGCTGCTGAAGCGTCAGCTTCGAGGCCTGTCCGGCGTCGACCAGCCGCCCAAGGTGCGCGAGATACTTGTCCACCAGCCACTGGATGGAGTGGGCGACCGCCTTGCTCTCGGGCGACGGCCCCTCCCAGCGCCGCCCCTCCCGGGCGGCCGTATAGTGGTGATAGAAGTCAGCATGGTCGGGCCCGACCGGGATGGGGGTGCGGAGCCGCTTGTTGCCCTCGGCCCGGACACGGAAGCGGATGGCCCCGGACGGGAGCTTCTCGCGCAGGAGGCCCGGGAAGTTGTGCTTCACGTCGATCACCTGGTCGGCCACTGCTTCGGCCCACCACGCTGAGCCACGGGCGCCGAATCGTCCATCGCGGCCGTGATACGGATGGTGCCGTCCTTGGTGATCTCCATCCCGCCGACCTTCAGCCCAGATTCCTTCCAGGCGGCAATGGCGCGGCTGATCGCGGTCTTCGTGACGGTGGCTGATCGCATGTCCTAGACCTCCTCGTGTTCCTCGTTCACGTTCGGCAGCCTCACCCACATGCCGCGGCCTCCCCTTCGGCCCACCCGCCCCACTGGTCGGCGCAGGCTTCGGCCACGCCCTCGAAGGTGCGGCTGCGGAATTTCCAGCGGTCGGGCCCCGGCGGCGCGCGGTGGACGGCCGACCAGCTCTTGTGCTCGGGCGTGCCGGGCCGGGGCGGCGTCAGCCGGTTGGTGGCGGCGAGCCGCGGCAGGCCGCGCAGATAGAAGCTCGTCGCCTTGAAGAAGGGCTCGCCGAACCACCACGGCTGCACCGTCTGCGGCCGCGGCAGGTCGGCCGGCAGGCGTTCTCGCGCGTGCGGGTTCATCACCGGGTTCTCGACCGCCACGCGCGGCACCGGCGCCTGCCAGCAGGCCGCAAACAGCGCCGCCCCGCGATCGAGGTCGGCCCACAGGAAGGCCAGCCGCTCCTCGCGACCCATCCGGGCGAATGCCTCGCGTTCCGCCGCGGCATAGGTCTCGGGCAGGCGCTTCGAGGGCTCGTGCAGCCACCGGACGCCGCTGTTGCAGAGCCGCGTGCAGGGCGGGTGCGCCACGACCAGCAGATCCCAGCCATCGGCCAGATGGTGGCGCACGTCGCCCACGATGTGGCGGTTCGAGCGATCCTCGGCCGGCAGGAGGTCGCAGGACCAGACGTCATGCCCACGGGCGGCGAAGGCCCGACGCATCACGCCCGATGTCTCGCAGCCGATCAGGATGCGCATGGGATCAGCCACCGGAGGCCTCCACCGCTCGGCGCACCGCCTCAACCGGCACGCCGCAGCTGCGCGCGACACGGCGATAGAGGCCGGGCCGGTCCTCCGAAGTGGCACCGCCGAACGGAAGATACCGCGCCGTTTCGGAGAGGACCTGCCGCCAGGCGGACAGGATCGAGGATTTGCTCTTCATGGGAATGCTCCGCAGGTTCGGGAGAAAGGGCCCGGGCCGCGGAGGCGCCGGGCGAGGTGAACGGAAGCTGCGCGGAAAACCCGCCGCGCCGGGGCTAGGTCAGGCCATGCCGAGCGCGGCCTTGTAGAGCTCGAGGAGCGTCTCCTCCTCGGCGATGTCGTCGCGGGTGCGCTTGCGGAGCGCCACGATCATCCTGAGGATCTTCGGCGCATAGCCGCGGCCCTTGGCCTCGGCCATCAGTTCCTTCTGCTGACCGCCGATCTCCTTCTTCTCGGCCTCGAGCTGCTCGTAGCGTTCGATGAACTGGCGGAGCTCGTCGGCCGCGACCTGATAGACGGCCTCCGCCACGGCGCGGTCGGCCGGCGTCTCCTTCATCGGCGGCTTCCGGATCCGGCCGCTGTCGATGGCCGCGGCCATGCGGTCGAGATCGGCTGCATTGAGGCTCTCCACCGGAACTGGACGCGGGCGCGGCGCGGGCTGCGGGGCGGCCTTCATCACATGCCCCGCATCGCGCTGGCCTGCTGGCGCATGGTCTCGGCCACATCGGTAGCGTGCGCCCAGAGGACCGTCGCGACGAACAGGAAGCCCAGGAGCGCGAGCGCGCCCACGAAGAAACCGGTGAGGTTCGACCCGAGCGGGCTCGGCCTGCTCATGCGGAAGGCGGGCCGCGGCCGGGCGCGGTGCAGCGGGCGGCCGATGGCAACGGCCAGCTCGTGTTCCGTCAGGAGCCGGCTGGCGGCCTCGCGTATCTCGGGCGTGGGCGCGTGCTCGGCACGATGGCGCACGGCATTCAGATCGCGGGGCGTGAGGGGCAGGATCCGGCTCATGCTCCGAGCGCCTCCCGCGCCTGGGCGAGGATGGTGTCGACCTCGGCCGCGATCTCGTCGTCGGCGGCGTCGAGTTGCGGGAGCCCCGCCTCGGCCGCGGCGAGCAGCCGGCGCAGCTGGGGCTCGGTCAGGTCGAGGAGGGCGAAGCGGGCAACCGGCGCAGAGGCCGGGTAACGGATGGCGGTGGCGGGCATGAGGATCTCCATGCAAGTAAGTGCGCCTCAACATGCTGGACATTTCTTCCATCGTCAACTTATTGATGGATGTAACGTCCAGTTGCTTGAGGAGCGTCGCTGACTTGGGCTCCGGAGGGATCGTTGATGAGCTGGAGTAGCCGCAGTCAACGAGCAGTGTCGGAGTGACAGGTGGGGAAGCCTTGGCCGTGGAGCGGGAGAACTCAGAAACGTCCGGAGCGGCCGAGGGTTGCGCTTGCCGTCATCGTATGGTGCGAGCAAAAAAAGAGAATTTTCACTAGGGCGCGGATCTCCGCCGTTGCGGCATACGACGATCCCCGACCTGGCACCGACCGAAATGGCGCTGTGATGGCCATAGTTTGCCTAGAGCCGCATGTGAACAAGAGGGGTAGAGATGAGACTGGATGCAGGAGACCGGTTGCTGTTCGCGTTTGCCGATGCTTCCGGAATGTCGATTGATCGCCTCTATCGCATCGGTGCGGTGAGGTTCTGCATGACCTTAGCTCGCAAGGTCTCGTCGATCCGGGACATGTCGCCCCGATAGATAAAGTCCATGCTGACACCCCAGCCTTCGGCTATGGCGTGGCCGTACTCGGACTTCAGCGGCTTCTTGCCCTGCAGCACCTTGGAATAGCTCGAAGGATCGAGGCCGAACGATTGTGCGAACTCGCCCTTATCGAGACCAAGTGCGTCTCTTAGGGCTTCGAGCCGGCGCGCCACGCCAGCCTGGTCAATCTTGGGTAGCCTGCTAGGCACTGATTTCATGGGCACATTTTGACGACAAATGGAAAGTTTGCCCATTGAAGTTTCTTCCATCTTGTATTTCTGGATGTTTTGTCCAGAATGCGCCGCATGCAGACCGAGAACCTGATCGAAAAGCTGATCGCTTGCTGGCCGACGCGCCGGGCCTTCGCCGCTGAAGTCGGCGCGAATGTGGAGGCCGTCCACAAGTGGGCGAGGGCAGGACGTGTTCCTGCTGACTGGCAAGCTGCAGTCGTAAAGGCTGCCGCCGCTCGAGGCCTGACGTTCGCAACGGCAGAATGGATGCTGGCCGTCCACGACCGGTCCAGCGAAGTTAAGGGGGCGGCGTAATGCTCTACGCCGCCCCCCTTTCCGGTCGTGAAATCGCTTCGTCATCAAAACCCCTGCCCAAGGGAGAAGATGGAGTGAACATGCGGAAAAATCTTGCCCAAAGTGACGTTCATGCCCGAGCGAGCCGGAAAAGGTTCGCGGGGCTTCTGTGGCGTGCCTTCCCGGCCTCCTCGGAGCGGGATCTGGCGGCGAAGGCCGCGCCGGTGCTCGGCGTGAGCGAGCGGCAGGTCCGGAACTGGCTGCAATGCGAGAACGACGCGGCGCTGCGCCATGTCTTCGCGGTCATGACCATCGCCTGCGGCGAGGAAATCTTCAGCATCATCGAGGGACGGGGATGAGGCGGGTCTATTGGTATCTCATGCAGCGGTTCTACGAGGCGCGGTCCTTCCGCGCCTTCTGCAACCATCTGCACTTCAAGAAACAGTCGCGGAAATATTCTTCCCGGCTGACCGAGACATGGCTGAAAGACGAGGCCGAAGGCGAGGAGCTTTCGCCTCGTCTCCTGCCCTCGGGCTGGTGGCTCGTGCCGTCCGTTCTCGCCGGATCCGCGATCCTCGCCACGGCTCTCGGGAGCCTTCTGTGACCGCCGCCGCGCCCTTGCCTGTACAGGACGCGGCCACTTCGCCGGGGGCTTCGGCCTCCGGCGCTTTTCGATCGAGCGGGTGGGCCGCGCTGCGGCGCCATCCGGCGGGCCAGGCCGATCTCCTGCGCTGGCATGCCGATCCGGCGCTCGTCGCGCGGCATGCGCGCTGGGGGCGGCCGGTCTATCTGGCGAGCCCTTACACGCTCCGCGCCATCGGCCCGGACGGGTGCTGGTCGCGGGATCAGTCCGAGGCGGCGATGGCCGAGGCGGCGCGCGAGGTGGCGCGGCTCCTCGAGGTCGGCGTCACGGCGATCTCGCCCGTCGTGCTCTCCGCCGCTGCGCTCCACGCCACCATGTTCCCCCGGCTCCGGATCGATCCGTTCAACCCGGTCCTCTGGGAGGACTGGTGCCGCCCCATCCTGTCCGTCTGCGCCGCCGTCGTGGTCCCCGAGATCCGCGGCTGGGCGCAATCCACCGGCATCCGGCACGAGGTCGCATCCGCCCTCGCCGCCCAGGTGCCCGTCTTCATCTATGCTTCGGAGGTTCCCCGATGAGGATTGATCTTCCTGCAGACCCGCCGCGGAGGGCGCGGCCATGACCCTCCCCCGCCCCTCGCCGCGGCTGATCGAGACCGGGCAGCTCCCGGACTATCCGCTCGATCCGAACCAGCGGCTCACGACCCACTTCTTCATGGCCTGGCATCACGACCGGTGGCTGAACAGCCGCTTCCGGCTCTCGGCGCCGCCCGACGTGCGCGGCCTCGCCTTCGATCTTTTCTGCCTGAGCCAGAAGCAGACCCCGGTGGGCACCCTCCCGGATGACGACGTGCAGCTCGCGGCGCTGCTCATGCTCGACCTGAAGGCCTGGCAATCCTACCGCGCGCGCGACTGGTCGCCGCTCTACAAGTGGGTGCCCTGCCAGTGCGACGGCGAGGTGCGGCTCATGCACGGCGTGGTGGTCGAGATCATCCTCGAAAGTCTCAGCCTGCGAGAGAAGCGCCGCGTCGAAGGCGAGGCCGGCCGGCGGAGAAAGCGTCTCGCGCGGCTCCCCGACCAGATCCTCGAGGCGGGCGGCACGCGGAAGATGGCGGCCGATCCGGGGCTTCTCGAGCGCGTGGACGGCTGGCTCGCCCAGCACTGCCCCGGCAACCGGACCCGCGACATGGTGCGCCGCGCGCTGGAGGCGGATGCGCTGGCGCAGGCGGACGTCCTGCAAGGGATTGCCGTGTAACGGAAACTTCTGTCCGACGGACAGAATGCGGACAGTTCGGGACAGAACCGGACGGATCGGGACAGAACGCGGACAGAGTTGGACAGAACCGGACGGATCCGGACGGACGCGGCCGCTTCGGGCCGAATTCTGTCCCGCGCACAAGACACTGACAGAGACAAGACAGAACAGAGTTCCGGAACCACCGGAACCGGTGGCGAGACGGCAGGCGTGGCTGGCTGAGAAAGGGATGGCCATGACGAAAGCAGAGGAGCGGGCGCGGGTGAAGGCGCTGGTGGTGGACCGGCTGGAGCAGGCCGGGATGGTGAGGCGGCGCGGCACGGCCGCCGCGGCGCATGAGGCGGCGATGGCCAGGCTCTGCGAGCAGCTGGGCTACATGGGCGCGGAGAACCTCATGACCTTGGCCGAGGTGCTGATCGACAGCGCGGCGGATGGGGTCTGGCCGTCCGAGGTGCTGATCCGCCAGTTCGCACGCGCCATCGAGGAGCCGCCGCCGGCCGAGCGGCGGCTGGTCTCGAGCTGGCTCGCCTCGGTCGAGGGACCGAAGGCGGAAGCGGGCGGGCATCTGGTGGAGCTCTACCGCTGGCTCCTGAAGCATCCCCGCCCGCCGCTCGCGATGGACCTGCGCGAGATCCGCGATCAGGCGCAGGACAATGCCCGGCGCTGCGAGCTGATCCGCGACCGGATCGACCGGGAGACCGCGAGCCGGGAGGATCGGGACTGGCTCGAGCTCTACCTCCGCGACCGGGCCCAGGCCCGCGCGCTGGTCGATGCCGGGCGCGGTCGGAAGGAAGGGGCGGCGGCATGATCGGCGGCGCGGTGGACATGCGGCGGACAGAGCCGGTGCGGCAACAAGAACAACAACAACGAGAAGGGTGCCGCATGAAGGGCGCGAAGGGCCGGAAGGCCATGAAGGCGAAGCTGGTGAGCCTGAAGCTCGCGCCGTGGGATCTCGGGCCGCTGACGCCCGCGCAGATCGCGGGCAAGCGGATCGAGGAGGTGGCCGAGGTCGACCCGAAGACCGGCAGGAAGAGCAACCCGAACCGGGTGATCCGCACGAGGCGCGAGACCTGGGTCGGGCGCTATCACCGGCAGGGCAAGCTCTCGGTCGAGCAGGCGAACATCGCGGCCGAGCTCTTCGAGGCGGCGTCAGGCATGCCCGCGCGCGATCCGCTGGCCGCCATCGTGAAAGTGGACACGAGCGGCACCCATGATCCCGAGGCCGAGCGGGTGGACCGGCGCCGCAAGTTCTTCCGCATGTGGGAGCTGGTCCCGACCTTCGCCCGGCCCGTCATCCAGCATGTCGTTCTGGACGATCAGTCGCTCCGCAGCCTGCCCGGGCGGCTCAACAGCCGGCACGAGGCCCGCCAGCTCGACCGGCTCCAGCGGGGACTGCAGGCGCTCCACGAGGCATGGAGCTGACACCCGCTTGACGCGGCCCGTTCGGTTCGGCAGATTGCCATCATCGAAGACAAGCGCCCGGCGAGCAGAAGCTCTCCGGGCGCTTCGTTTTGGAGCCTCCCCCTTGATCCGCAAACTCTGCTGCGCGCCCGGCTGCGAGGAGCTCGCGCTCGAGGGCCGCGCCCACTGCGCCGATCACGCCGCCGAGGCCGAGGCGAAGGCACGGGCGCGGAAAGCTCGGGCCAAGGCAGGCGCCGCGGCGCAGGCGGGTGCCGCCTTCTATGCCACCGGCCGGTGGCGGCGGGCGCGGGCGCGCTTCCTCGCGGCCCATCCGCTCTGCGCCGACTGCGCCGGGCTCGGGCTCGTGGTGGCGGCGGCCGAGGTCGATCACATCCGGCCGCACCGCGGCGATCCCGG
>NZ_JBQPXH010000011.1:0-87415 GCF_052244495.1 Rhodobacter sp. NSM | reverse complement strand
CTCGCCGTACATCAGGGCCCGGGCGTCGGTCGAACCCGCACCCATCAGGTTCGCGCCCTGGCGAAGCCCGCGGCGGCCGAGCGTCGAGACGACCGTCGAGATCGCCTTTGCCCTCGTCCGGATGGTGGTGATCGAGGGGAAGGTGAAGCCGCGCGCGAGCTCGGCCGGAGGCACATGGAACGTCCCCTGCGCGTCCGCCGCCAGCGGTGCCAGTTTCGGCTTCCGGGTGCTCTGCCAGAGGTTCAGGACATAGGCGATGAACTGCTCCTGGCACGTGCTCAGCCGCTGGCGGTCCTCTCCCTGTGGCCCCTTCTGGTGATCGCGGTCGAGCAGCACGACCGGGTTCTGGCCGTACTGGACGTAAAGATCGGCGTATTTCCGGAGGGTGCGGCCCTGAGGCCAGTCGAAACTCGCGGTCACGCGGCCACCGCGCGCGGTGCCGTGGATCCGGTCGTCCTGGGCGATGGCCCGGGCGCGGCGCATCAGCTCCTTGCGGACCGGGCCATTGGTGCCGGTGACGGGGTTCCGGCTCATGGCCCGCTGGGTGAGCTTCCAGCCTTCGGCCTCCATTTCGAGGATCGCCAGCACCACCGGCAGGCGGGCGCGTACGATGTCCTGCTGCTCTTCGGGCAGCTGGTGGACCAGCTCATAGCCGCCGGTGAACTCGAGAAGCGCCCGGCGCTTTTCCTCTTCGGCGGGCGTCGTGATCTCGCAGGTCCCCTCCCGGATCGCCTGGTCGACGCGGGCGAAGGCCAGCGTGAGGCATTCCCCGTCCTCGAGGCCCTCCACGGCGTAGCCGTCCCGGTCCTTGCCGGTCACCCGCCAGGGGCGACCGTCCAGAACAAGGTGCGACCCCGCAGGGACCTTGAAGAGGGGGCCGGTTGTCATGCGGCGAGCCCGATGCGGGAGTGGAGGGTGATCGCCGCGTGCCAGTCGGCCCGGAGGATGCGGCGGCCGATCAGCCGCATCGCCGACTGCCAGGCCGTGGCCGGGGGCAGGTCGCACTGCGCGACGAGGTCCTTCATCAGCCAGTAATTGGCCGCCCGCGCCACCGCCTCGACATGGGCGTCGGCCGCGGGATCCGGGTTCCGGCTGAGATGCCAGATCCGGCGCAGGTTGTCGCGATACGCCCGCGAATAATCGTCGGCGTTCACCACCACGGCGTCGTCGGCGAAGCCCTCCGGGATCGCCGTGAAGATGTCGTCGATCTCGTCCTGCGTCGCGCGCTTGCCGAGGCTCCAGCCGTTGCGCACGAAGACGGCGCGGCGGTGCCCGTCGCGGTAGGTCAGGCGCCGGTCGAAATGGTGCTCACGGATCCTGCCGCTGCGCCGGCAGCGGAAGGGGATCGGCGGCAGCTGGACCTCGAGGCCGTGGAGGTCCGGATGAAGCAGCGCCTCGATCGCGACGGCGGATTCCGCCTCGCTCTCGAAGTGATAGACCTGCGGCACGCCCCCCGTCGCCGGGGTGGCGGCGGCGAAGGACACCCTTCGCGCGGTGTTGCTGCGGGTCAGCGGGTTGCGCGCGCCGGTGAAGGGCAGGACGCCATGGATCGGCGCCACCTCGAGGGGGGCCTCGTTGCGCTTCTTGCCGTCCGCCTCGGCCGGACCCAGATCGGGCGCCCAGGACGGCGGGCGGACGGCGGGTTGATGCTCCGCTCGATGGTCCCGAACCTGCCCGGCCCGGCATCGTCCGGACCCTGCAGGTATTCCATCGCTTTCCGGCGCAGGGTCGGCATGTTGGCTTCGATCGAGGCGTCGGTCTTCACGATCGCCTTCGCGTTCCACATGTCGATGAAGGCGAGGACGAAGGCCTCCCTATCGGTCATCCGCTGCCGCACCGGCGCGGCAAGGGCCGACGTCATGACAGCAGGCACTTCCAGACGCTTGACGGCCGTTTCGGGCAGGAACCAGTCGGGTTCGTGCCGAAGCTTGCCTTCGCTGGCGAGGCGGCTGAGCTGCCGGTGACTGAAGGTTTCCGTGACGCCGGTCCCGTCGGCGCGCGCCAGGGCATAGCCGGTGTCGTTGCCGTAAGCCGGCCGCCATTCCACGCCGTTGATCGTCACGCGGTCGTGGGTGGACAGCGCAAGGCGCCGTCCTTCGGAGTTGAACTGAAGGGTCATGTCTTGTCCTTGGGTTGTTCGGATCAGGCGGCAACGTCGATCGCGGGATCTTTCAGCGGGACCGGATCATTCGCGGGCGCGGCGCTGCAGGTGACCCGGATCTCCGGCGACAGCCGGCCGAGCTCGGCCTGTTGCAGCCGGCCAGCGGCGATCAACCGGAACAGGGCCCGCGTTCCCCGCGCACCGAGGCCGATTTCCCGGCTGAGTTCGTCCACCCTAGTGATGCCGCGGGCATCCCCGACAACTTCGGCGGCCCGGGCATCCGCTTCGGGATCCGGATGGCGCATGCCGTGCAGGAGCCAGGCATTGTGGACCTCCGTCGGATCGAGGTCCTTTTCGGTGACCACGCGGACGTCGTCGATGACCTTCAGGGCCACCGCCTGCGCCCGAATGATGCCGAGTTTCCGGAGGAATTTCGGGGTGGCGAAGCGCGCGGCCTTGAAGGCAAAGGCGGTCTTCGTCCCGTCCTGGTGAACAGCGACGCAGTCGAAGTAATGGGAGAAGACCTCGCCGTTCTCGTCGAACCAGTCGAACCGCACCTGTTCGCGGACCTCGCGAACATCCGGGCGATAGTGCAGGCACAGAATGCCGTTCATCTCGAGGTGGCTTTCGGTCTGGGTAATACGGCCGGCGCCGCCGCCGATGACGACATGGCCAGAGAAATGGCCCTTCGACGCGAGCGGGACGTCGCGATAAGCGATGCTGGGGGCGGGAAGTTGGATCTCTCCGTTGGGCAGGATCTGCATATGAACCTCGCATGGCGACGGTTCGTCCCCGGCAGACCATCTGCCGGGACCGGGCGCCAAGATGCGGTTCAGCCGACCACAGCCCTCAGGATGGAGCGGTCGAGCCACAGGAACGGAGGGATGGGAATGCGGTCAGGGGCCCGCAGGAACAGGCGCAGCCTTAGCAATGAAGGGCGGCTTGCCGGGGGCGCAATCGGTCAGACAGGAGATCATGTTTGCCTCATCATAACGCCAGAGACACCAGCCGTTGGGGCTGGGCTCGGATCAAGAAAGAGGCTGGCGGCGCGACACATGGCGCTTCGCCGTTCGCGGTCATAGCTCTCGCGATTTCCAAACGCAAGACGGGATCTCGAGGTTGGTGAAGGAGCATGATCAGCCATGCGCAAGTGCTGGTACAAGCTTGTGCGCAGCCATTGGCCGGGCCCCTATGCGGGGAACAGGACGCCATCGGGGCCAAGGGCGGTGGAGCCGCCTGACGTACACGAGGCATGGCATCAGCGGCATCCTGCGAAACCGGCCATTGCAACTGACGGCACGACCAGGATCGATGCGCCTCCCAGCGCATCCGGCCGTTGCGATGTTTCGGAACTGCCGCCCGAGAGCGAGTTTCAGCCTGTCGTCCCCAGACGTATGCTGACGACGGGTCGCCACTCGCTAAGACAGGTTCCCGAAGGGCTTTCTCTCCGCCGTCGCCCTCGCCGCAAGCGTCATGTTCCGGCCATGAGGTGAGACCAGTCCTTCCCCTAACAAAAGCGCCGGGCAGCGAAGGGAGTTCAGATCAACTTGCCTGTAAGATCTCAATGATCTCATCGGCAGTAAGCACCGCGTCGCGCCGTGTCCCCAGCATGGCGCGCATGGGCTCAAAGACATTATACATTCGCAGGTAATGCGGCACCACGCGGGAATGAGAGTTCAAGTCGCGGCCCGCAAACTCTGTGAAGCGGCCCATTACATCGATTAGATGCTTTGCGATTCCGAAGTGGTCTTCGTTGTTGCCGTCAAAGCCGCTGAACTTCGGGTCATGATTATGGTTGGCGGCCCGGACCCGATCCTTTTCAGGCGTATTCAGTTGGTCGAAAGACCGCTCTATAAAGCCCCACATATCGAGAATGTTGCAGGTTTCTGAAACTTCCCGCTCGTCGTCTACATGATTGTGGAGGAGGCCTGGCATGTCCCATTCCAGGGACCAAAGATGTCCGCCGTGAATGGCTTCCATCAAAAGGTTCAAATTCGTCTCACCTTTGATCCCCATTGCCTTGTGGATATCCGCCAGCATCGCAATGATGATCTTCTCACCGTCCGTCAGCTTCAAGTTGTCACCTCGTAGTTCTCTGCCGCACCGATAAGGTAACGCATTGTCAACTTTTCAAGACCTTGGGAACAAAAGAAATACCCCTTGCCAAGCGGACCTGCATGAGACTGAAGAAGCCATTCATGCGGCATTCGGTGAGCTCGAAGTTCTGAGAAGGGCTGCTCGGCCCCCTCGCTGCAGCGCGCTGGACTAGCGGTTTCGGAGGTCGGCGCCGGAAGGGTCGAGCCTCCCTGCTCCGACGTGGTATCGCAGAGGGTGGAGAGTGGCCTGACGGCAGTGCGGCATGACCTACTGAAACACACGTTGACAGCCCGTACGGTTACGCCTGTCTCCCGGAGGGTTCGGTGCTTGGATGTCGCTGCGACCGCGAGCGAAAGATCAGCAACTTCCGGGTGCGGTGTGTTCGATGCGAGGCCTTCCAGCACCGATCGTGAAGGTCAGAAACCTGCCTCAAAAGAAGGATAGTTGCCCCTTGAGGAAAAGTTCTGTGGCAATTCACAGGCGCGATGCATGCAAACGGCTGCGGGGTTATTTTGCCGATCTTTTAGCCCGGAAATCTGCGGCCTGTCCGCGCCTTACAGCACGTTTCTCATGGATTTTGCCGATCTGGCTTGCCGATCTTCGAAAGCACCGGATGGGCGCTTCCGGACGCCATCCGCATTTTCGAACACAGCTCGAGACCGCGGCGCTGGTCATGAGCTGGCGCCGCCACTGCGTAGGGCTTCGGCACATTGTCATTTTTTCCCGATTCCAAATCGGGACAGGCGCGGGATTTTTCCCCGACGATCCCCACGTTTTTCAAATTTCATAGCAAAAACAGTGTGTTGACTCCAACCAGATCTTCTGATCGGTGAGCACCGCAATGGAGTCAATGCCCCGGCTTCATCGGGATGAGTTCAGGAGAGAGCTGATGAGCCAGGAGTTTTTCGGCACCAGGAATTTCGGTCCGGACGATGCCGTGACGACCAGCAATCGGTCCCATGGTGCCGCCAATGATGAGCGCCAGGCCCTTCCCTTTTCACCGGAGATTTCCGCAGCCGGCCTGGCGGATCCCGTCTGGCTCTCCTTTGCGGCCGAAGTCGTCGAGCGTCTGCGCTCTGTCGAGCAGGCCAATGCCGTCGTTTTTTCGTCCGGCGACGGCAAGGACAACAAATGTTACCCGACCGTCACGCAACTTCTGCTCGCCCTGCGCCTTGCTGAAACCTTTGGCAGCCGCCGGGCCGTCGACTCCTGCCTCGCGCCCCAGGCTCTCACAGTGTTGTCCGGACTGCGGCTGGCGGAGGTCAAGCCGGTGTTGGAAGTGCTGGACTACGGCCTTCTCCCTCCTGGAACCCGGACGCTGACCATGTCGCGGCGGTCACCAAGCATCACGCCTGATCTGGTCCTGTGCGCCCCGGAGACAGACGGCCATGAAATCAGCCGGTTCAACCTTCGCACTTTTCACGAAGATCTTGTGAATGCCTTCGATTCCCGCGTCCCCGTCCTGATCCTCTGGCCGGATGAGGAAGAACTCCCGGTCGATATCGCCCGATTTCTCCCGGCACCGCTCAGGCTCGTGCCGACCGACCGCATGATTCTGCTGGAGCTTCTGCGCCTGACCCATGGTGAGTCCGGCACCCTTGATGCGGGCGCAATCCTTGCCGCCCTGCCGGACGATCGCGCCTTGGCTGATCTGTCGCCTCTCGCTCTCAAGGCGGCTCTGCGGGCGCCCTTCGCGTTGGAGGTGGCGCGTCATCTGGCAGATTTTCAGCGACCCGCCACCAAGCTCGGGCCGAGCCTTGACGATCTCACGGGAGATGGAGAGGCCCTGGCCGCAGCCCGGCGGCTGGTGGAGGATCTCGGGCTCTGGAAAGAGCGCCGGATCAAATGGAATGAGCTTTGCCGATCCATGCTGATGTTCGGTCCGCCGGGAACGGGCAAAACCTGGCTTGCGCGGGCCATGGGTGCCAGCGCCGGCGTCGACTTCATCGCCACCAGCTTCGCCGAGTGGCAGGCCGCCGGTCACCTTGGCAACATGCTGGCCGCCATGCAAAGGAGCTTCACCGAAGCGCGCCGGAAATCGCCCTCCATCCTGTTCATCGACGAGATCGACTCCGTCGGATCCCGGCTCAGCGGCGACCGGCACGGCGCGCATTATTCCCACCAGGTCATCAACGCATTCCTCGAACAGATGGACAGCATCTCGAGGGAGGAAGGCGTGATCGTCATCGGGGCCTGCAACTTTCCCGAGCGGATCGATCCGGCGGTGCTGCGGGCCGGGCGGTTCGATTTGAAGATCGAGGTGCCCCTGCCCGATGGCGAAGCCATTTTCGGCATGCTGAGGCGCAGTCTGGTGAACGATTTTCCAGAAGCGGACATGCGCGCCTTGGCCCGGGCGGCCATCGGCCGGAGTGCAGCGGACGTCGATGCGGCGGTCCGGAAGGCCCGAAGTGCTGCCCGCAGCGCAGGGCGGGCGCTTCGCCTCGACGACATCCGGGCGGAGTTTGCGCCGGCCGGCCCCGTTACAGAGGCGGTCGAATGGCGCACCGCCGTGCATGAATGCGGGCACGCCTTTGCGGCCATCGCCTTCGGTCGCGGCTCGATCGAACGCCTCACGCTGACGCCCGACGGCGGGATCACGACCCGGATGCCGGTCACCGACGAGGGCCTGATTGCCGAAATCGAGGCGGAGATGGCCTATCTGATGGCTGGGCGGGCGGCTGAAAGGCTCGTGTTCGGCGAGGTCTCTGCCGGGGCGGGCGGCCCGGAACATTCTGATCTGGCCAAGGTCACCGCGTTGGCGGTCATGTTGGACACCCGGTTCGGCCTCGGGGTCTACGGCTCCCTCTGGATCGACGCGAGCCCGGATGTGCTTCTGCGCGATCCTGAGGTTCGCGATCGCGTCCGCGCGAGGGTCGATGCGGCGGAGGCGCGGGCCGGAGTTCTGCTCGCTGGGCATAAGGACCGTCTGGAGGCCATGGCCCGGGTTCTTGTGCGCGAGCGACTGCTGGCCGGCAAGACACTGACGGATTGGCTGGCGCCGTTGTCGGGTGTCGCGCCCTCGATCCCCGAGTAAAATCAGACTGACTGACCCGGTGTAGCCAGATCGGGCCGGCGGTACCCATACTGTCGCTCGCAGGACGAGCGGAAGCTTGTCGTGAGCGATGTCCGAGAAATTGCCACCTGAACTCATTCGCCGCGAATCCGGCATCAAGCAACCGTGCGGCGCATAGTCGCTTGATGCCGGCTGAAGCGTCTCTTCGTGTATGATCCGTTGCTTGTTACTCATCTCCCAGGAGGTGCAGCATGGCAGATGAAGAGGACAAGAAGCCCAAGGTAACAAAGCGGCGCCGAGGCAATACCTTGGAAAATTGGGAAATTGCTATCGTGAAAGCCATGATCAGACGTGGTGGTCTCTTCACGAACGACCAAGATATCCTCGCCTATTTCACGCGCCCTACCCGATCGGTGAATCATAGGCTCATTGGCGAAATCAGAAACGAAGCCAAGCATAAAGCCGTAAAGGCCGGGAGCGATGAGGATCTTGATGTCTTCCTTGCAACATGGCCGGATGTCGACCATGAGACGGGCCTAAGTGTCCGCGGTGATGAGCTCCTGATCAAGGCGCGAGAGGCCATGATCGCCGCCGTTCAGACATTCAACAGCGCGGGCCTGACCTTCCGGGCCGAACTCTTCATCGTCACTGCAATCATCGCCTGGACATACCTTCTGCACGCTTGGTTCCGGCGCGAAGGGGTCGATTATCGCTACCCGAGCCAAAAGACGAAGGAAGGTGCCGATAAGTATTGGGACCTCGGCCATTGCCTCAAACAGACGAAGTGCCCGGCGAAAGGTGGAGTTGCGAAGAACCTCGAATTCCTGATCGAGCTCAGACACGAGATCGAGCATCGATCGACCAACAGGATCGACGACGCACTGGGAGCCAAGCTTCAGTCCTGCGCGTTAAATTTCAACGAACTTCTCAAGAAGGAGTTTGGAGTACAATACGGCCTGGAAAGGCGTTTGCCTCTCGCGTTGCAGTTCGTTTCATTCGGGTCGGAGCAGCGAACGGCACTTAAGAAAGCCGCTAACTTGCCCAAGCACATCGAGGCCGCGATCAATGCCTTTGAAAACGGGTTGACTGAAGATCAGATGAAGGACCCGGCTTACCGGATCTCCTATGGATTTGTGCCGATGGTTGCGAAGAAAGCTGGTGCTGCGGACACTGCGGTGCAGATTGTATCGGCTGGTAGTGATGAGGCCGGTGAGATCGAGAGGATCATCCTCAAGGAGGTAAACAAGGAGCGATATCCGCCCGGAAAGGTCGTCAATAAGGTGAACGCTGCTGGTTTCCCGCGCTTCAGGATCCAAGACCACACCGATCTTTGGAAGGAACTTGACGCGAAAAAGGAGGGCAAGGGCTTTGGCTGCGTTGGAGATTACGGAAACTGGGTTTGGTTCGACCGATGGATCGAAGAGGTTCTGAAACACTGCGAAGCCAAGGGCGCAACATACCGTTAAAACACGACCAGGCCGAACAGCTCACTAACGTGGCGTACGAATTGGGTGTTGGATCAGAAAATGATTGCCTCTAAGTCCGGGACCTCCATTAATGTCCAATGATGGTCACGGCAAAAACTTGAGGTTTTCCACATTCCTGTGTCAATTGACACATTGAACACCTGCGCAATTCGATTTAGGATTGACCGGAAAGCTCTCGGAATTGAAGGGCTGCAATTGGAGTGACGACGTGGGGCAGGAAGCCATTCAGAATAATGCGGCCTTCATCTGGTCGATCGCGGAACTGCTCCGCGGCGACTTCAAACAATCGGAATACGGCCGGATCGTTCTGCCTTTCACGGTGCTGCGCCGCCTCGACTGCATTCTGGAGACCACCAAGGACCAGGTCCTGGAAGCCGCCGCCAGCCTGCCCGAAGGCATCGACGACGAAGCCCGGTTCATGATCCTGACCTCGGTCGCGAACGCTGGCGGCCAGATCTACAACATCAGCCCCTTCACCTTCGCCACGCTGCGCGAACAGGACCCCAAGCACCTTCGCAAGAACCTCGTCGACTACCTGATGGGCTTCAGCCCGAACGTGCGCGACATCTTCATCGAGAAGTTCAAGTTCACCGAAGTCCTGAAAGGGCTCGAGGATGCCAAGTCCCTCTGGCGGGTCTTCGACAGCTTCGCCCGTGCGGACCTGCATCCGAGCAAGGTCTCCAACCTGGAGATGGGTTACCTGTTCGAGGAGCTGATCCGGCGTTTCTCGGAAATCTCGAACGAGACCGCCGGGGAGCATTTCACCCCGCGCGAAGTGGTCCGCCTGATCGTCGACCTGATCATCGCTAACGACGAAGTTGCGCTGTCGGGCAAGGGTATCATTCGGCGCATCTATGACCCCGCCTGCGGCACCGGCGGCATGCTCTCCACCGCGGAAGAGGCGATGACAGCCCTCAATCCCGGGCTGAAGGTCGACCTCTTCGGGCAGGAGCTGAACGCAGAATCCTTCGCAGTCTGCAAATCTGACATGCTGGTGAAGGGCCATGATGCATCGCGTATCGCCTTCGGCAACACGTTGACCGAGGACGCGCACCGAAACGAGACCTTCCACTACATGCTGTCGAACCCGCCGTATGGCGTGGACTGGAAGAAGTACGCAGACGAGATCAAGGCCGAAGCCGATCGCAAGGGGCACGAGGGCCGGTTCGGGGCAGGCTTGCCGCGGATCTCCGACGGACAACTGCTGTTCCTGCAGCACATGATCTCGAAGATGCGCGACGACGAGAACGGCTCGCGCATCGGCATCGTCATGAACGGGTCGCCCCTTTTCACCGGCGGCGCCGGTTCGGGCGAGAGCGAAATCCGGCGCTGGATGCTGGAGAACGACTGGGTGGAGGCGATCGTCGCCCTGCCGACCGACCTGTTCTACAACACCGGCATCCAGACCTATGTGTGGATCCTCGACAACCGGAAAGACGCCGCCCGACGCGGCAAGGTCCAGCTGATCGACGCCTCAGGCGAAGGATTCTGGAAGGCCATGCGCCCGTCGCTCGGCTCGAAGCGCCGGCAGATCCCGGACGAGGCCCGGGCGGAGATCGTCCGCATCTACCACGAGTTCCTGAACGGCAGGGCTGGCTATGGCGACGTGTCGAAGATCTTCGACACCACCGACTTCGGCTATCGCGAAATCCGGGTGGAACGCCCGCTGCGGCTGCGCTTCGACATCACCGGCGCGATGATCGTCGAGATGGATGACGCGAAGGGCCTCGACAAGCTTGGCGATGACTTGTCCGGCCTGAAAGCAGTCCTGCGCGACAGCCTGATAGGCCAAAGCTTCACCAGCCGCGATGCCTTCGAAGGCGCGGTCGCGGCGCTGGCCAAGGCCGTCGGCGTGAAACTGTCGACACCTGTCCGGAAGGCGCTGGTCCAGCATTTCGGTGAGCGGGACGAAGAGGCCGAGATCTGCCGCGACGCCAAGGGGCAGATCGAGCCGGATCCGGAGTTGCGGGATTTCGAGTTGGTGCCGCTGAAGGAGGACTGGAAGGCGTACTTCGCCCGCGAGGTCACGCCCTTCGTGCCCGACGCCTGGGTGGACACCAGCTACACCGATGACAAGGATGGGAAGGTCGGACGGGTCGGCTACGAGATCAACTTCAACCGGTATTTCTACCAGTATGTGCCGCCGCGGCCGCTGGCGGAGATCGACTCCGAACTGACGGCGCTGGAAGCGGAGATTGCCGGGTTGCTTAGGGAGGTGGTGGCGTGAGGTCGCGTCCGAACCGCGATGCGCGGCGGCAAGCCTTGGACGCTAGGCTGAACCTTGGTCCCCTTGGCGTGATCTGGGCAAAGAATGCACCACCTGATTGGGAAGTCACCACGCTCCAGAGAATCATGTCTGTTTCAAGTGGAGATTTTCTTTCTCCTGATGAATTTACCGATGAAGGATACCCAGTTTTTGGCGGTAATGGTCGGCGCGGCTTTTTTAGAGGCTGCAATGCCCCCGCTCATACGATGATCATCGGCCGTTACGGCGCACTTTGCGGAAATGTCCACATTCCCGATACGGATTTCTGGGCGACTGAGCACGCCTTTCGCGTAAAGAAGCGTGCCGCATTTAATACTCGCTTCTTGTCCTACTATATCACTGCGCTTGAACTACGGTTCTTGGCCGCCAGAGCAGCTCAACCGGGTTTGAATTCGCGCATGGTGCGGGAGCAGGCAATTGCCCTTCCCGACATCAGCATCCAAGGTCGGATTGCCGCATTCCTCGACCGTGAAACCACGCGGATCGACGAACTGATCGCGAAGAAGCGCGCTTTCGCCGACCTTATCCTTGAGAGGGAGGAAGCGTCGTTTCTTGCGGCTGTAACCGGACGCAACACAGCTGGACCTCGCGCGGATTCTGGCGTGGAATGGATTGGAAGCCTGCCAGCAGGTTGGTCGACGCCCAAGTTCACCATGGTGGCACGTCAGGAGACGGGTCACACGCCAAGCCGAAAGGAACCGACGTACTGGGTGCCTGAGGAGTGCGTGATCCCTTGGCTGTCTCTTGCGGACGTCTGGCAACTGCGAACTGGTGAGACCGTCTACCTAGAGGACACCTCCGAGAAGATCAGCGAAATTGGCATGGCCAACTCGGCTGCCCGGTTGCTGCCGCAAGGCACCGTCGTGCTGTCTCGTACCGCATCCGTTGGCTTCGTAACTATCTTGGCCCGGCCAATGGCCACGACCCAGGATTTCGCCGGATGGATCTGCGGCCCAAAGATCCGCCCGAAGTTCCTCTATTATGTCCTTCGCGCAATGAAACCAGAGTTCCGTCGCCTCATGATGGGCTCGACGCATCAGACGATTTACATGCCTGACATCCGAGCACTCCGGACGCCACTGCCCCCGCTGGCAGAGCAGGATCGGATCATCCGCGAACTGGATGACTCGATTCGTTGCTACCGTCAGGTTCATTCCCGCATCACCGCCAGCGTGAAAAAACTGCAGGAGCTCCGCGCCACCCTGATTACCACCGCTGTCACTGGTCAAATTGACGTGACAACGTACGGAAAGACCAGCACCATTTTGTCTGAGCTTGATCGGATGGAAGAGGAAATTGCAGAATGAGTGACCATTACAAAGAAAGGCAACAAGAGTGCCCGTTTGTATGGGGCGACCGGATCGATCACAAGTTTTGTGGATTTGGCACCATTGTTTCAGAACCCAAAGTGAGTGTAGGGCAAGTTAAAGACAGAACTGCCCCGGGTGGCTATGCTCTGGCTCAAAAAGGTTGGACTGTCACAGTCCGATGGGATGATAGCAGTCGTGGCACTTTTGAT
This sequence comes from Rhodobacter sp. NSM, assembly GCF_052244495.1. Classification (NCBI taxonomy): domain Bacteria; kingdom Pseudomonadati; phylum Pseudomonadota; class Alphaproteobacteria; order Rhodobacterales; genus Rhodobacter; species Rhodobacter sp. NSM. The sequence goes on along the minus strand of NZ_JBQPXH010000011.1, from coordinate 74,932 downwards.
GTTGCAAGCGAGGCCATATCGTTGGTCGAGCGCCCCGATGCAAAGGGTGGCGCATTCTGGCGAAACGAGTTCGAGAAGTTCTTAAAACCGGCGATCGCAGCAAGAAACGTCACCTCAACGTCCATGACCGCCGCTTACCGACCGAAATCCGAAGACGGAGTGTCATCGATTAAAGCGTCGCTCGAGAAAGAAAAACAAGCCATCGAGGCACTTTTGCACTTTCTGGCGGAAGACGAAGCCGGAAATCACCCATAACAGTTGCCAGTCGGATATCATCATGACCAGCCCGTCCTTGTCCCGCGACAAGCTGCACACCGAAGAAGCGGTGGAACTCCATCTCGTTCACCAGCTGGTCACGCGGCAGGGCTGGCAGGAGCGTCCTCCGTCCGCCTATGATCGATCGTCAGCTCTCGATCCTGAGATGGTCGAGGACTACGTCCGGACAACCCAGCCGGACGCCTGGAAGCGCCTGTCGGACCAGTATGTCGGTAAGGCACGCGAAACCCTGGTTCAGCAGCTGGTAAAGCAGCTTCAGGCGGTCGGCACGCTCGAGGTGCTGCGCAACGGGATCAAGATCATCCCGGGTATCAAGATCAGCCTCTGCGGGTTTCGCCCTGCCTCGGGCCTTAACGCCGATCTCGTCCGCGCCTATGAGGGCAACCGACTGACCGTGATGCGGCAGGTCCGCTATTCGACGCGGAACGAGAACGCCATCGACGTGGTGCTGTTCATCAACGGCCTGCCCATCATCACAATGGAGCTGAAGAACACCGCCACGGGCTCGACCTACCTGACGGCCGAGAAGCAGTATCGCAAGGACCGGGCACCGAATGGAGAGCCGCTCCTGACCTTCAAGCGTGGCGCGCTGCTGCACCTGGCGGTGGACCAGGATAACGTGTCGATGACGACGCAGCTGGAGAACGGTCGCACCCGGTTCCTGCCGTTCAACCGCGGCCGTGACGGTGGCGCCGGCAATCCGGACGTGTCGGATGAGTTCCGCATTGCCTTTCTCTATCGCGACATAGATGGAGCCGAAGCGGCGCTGTCCCGTGACGTGCTGCTCGACATCCTGAACCGGTTCGCCCTGGTGTCGGAGGTTGAACAACCGGGTGGACGGCTGAAACGGACCACCGTCTGGCCGCGGTATCACCAGCTCGATGCCGTGCGCCGGATCGTGAAACACGCCCGCCGGCTGGGCGCCGGACACAACTACCTGCTGCAGCACTCGGCCGGCTCGGGCAAGTCGAACACCATCGCCTGGACGGCCTATCAGCTCGCCCTGCTGCACGATGACAATGAGCGGCCGGTGTTCGACAGCGTGATCGTGGTCGTGGACCGCAAGGTGCTGGATCAACAGCTGCAGGGCACCATCCGGTCCTTCGTCACAACGCCCGGGTATTTCCGGCCGATTGACGAGACTTCGGCCCAGTTGCGCACCGCCATTCAGAGCGGGGCGCGGATCATCGCCACGACCATCCACAAGTTCTCGACCGACCATGTGAACGTCCTGAAGAACGAGGCCGGCAAGCGGTTCGCCATCATCATCGACGAGGCGCATAGCTCCCAGTCGGGCAAGCACGCCGACAACCTCGGCCGGGTTCTGGCCGAGTCCGTGCTGGCCGACGAAGATCTGGACGACAACGAGCGCGCGCTGCTCGAACTGCAACGGATGCGGGGCCCGCAAGCCAACCTGTCCTACCTGGCCTTCACTGCCACGCCGAAAAACGTGACACTGGAGCGGTTCGGAGTGCGGGGTTCGGATGGCCTGCCGCGTCCCTTCCACCTCTATTCGATGCGCCAGGCGATCGAAGAGGGCTTCATCCTCGACGTCCTGCGCAACTACCAGACCTACAAAACCTATTTCGCTTTGGAACGTGCCATCGAGGACGATCCCCAACTGTCGCCTCGGAAGTCCAACCGCAAGGTCGCGCGCTACGTCGATTTCCATGAGACGGCGATGGAACAGAAGGCCGAGGTCATTGTCGAGCACTTCCGCCGTCATGCCCTGCCCGAACTGAATGGTCAGGCGAAGGCGATGGTGGTCACGGCCAGCCGCGAGCATGCCGTGCGGACCCATCGCGCCATCACCCGCTACATCCGCCAAGAAGGCTACGACGATCTCAAGGCGCTGGTTGCCTTCTCGGGTGAAATCGTGGTGGACGGCGCGAACCTGACCGAGCCCGGCATCAACGGCTTCGGTGAGACGGAATTGCCGGGCCGCTTCGACAGCGATGACTACAATGTCGTGGTCGTCGCGGAAAAATACCAGACCGGCTTCGATCAGCCAAAGCTGGTGGCGATGTATGTCGACCGCCACCTGAGCGGCATTCAGGCGGTCCAGACCCTGTCGCGTCTGAACCGGACCTTCCCAGGGAAGGAAAGGACCTACGTCCTAGATTTCCGCAACGAGGTGGAGGACATCAAGGAGGCGTTCCGGCCCTATTTCAATACGACCGCGATGGAAGAGGTCTCCGATCCGCATCAGGTCTACGCGCTGCTGGCCAGGATGCAGGAGATGCACATCCTCGACCAAGGCGAGATCGACCGGTTCGTGTCGCGCTTCCTTCAGGCGCAGCAGCGGGCCGATGAGCGGCCGGTGCTGGAAGGCATCGTCCGGGAGACGGTGGAGCGATTCCGGACAGTCCTGACCGAGGAGCAGCAGGAGGAGTTCCGGCAGTTGCTGGCGTCGTTCCTGCGGTTCTATGCCTTCATCTCGCAAGTCGTCGCCCTCGAGGACAGCGATCTCGAAAAGATGTACCTCTTCGGAAGCTGGCTGAAGCGCTTGCTGCCATCCCGCGAGGCGCCCCAAGGCGGCGACGTCACCGACGACATGCTGGAGCTGCAGGCCTTCCGACTTAAAGAAGGCGACGTGGTCGATGCGTCCCTTGAAGCGACAGAGGCGAAGCCGCTGTCTCCGATCGACCGGTTCGGCGCGAACCCGTTCACTGAAGAAGAGCGGCGCACGCTGTCGGAGATCATCAAAGCGTTCAACGACCGTCACGCCACGAACTTCACCGAAGACGATTACATCCGCTTCGAGGCAGTGAACGAGGCCATTATCGACGACGAGGCTTGGGCCGAAATGCTGAGGAACAACCCGCCCGAGGTCGTGCGGCCCAGGTTCGGCGAGGAGTTCATGCGTCGGGCCATTCTGGCGTTCCAACGCGATCGCCAGATGCAGAGCGCCTTCCTGCAAGACCGAGAAGGACGGGAGATGATCATGGGGCTGATGTTCGGGCGAGCGGTGCGCGGCGCAAGACGTATAGCGTGATTAAGGGTGAACCATGAGCCAAATTACAAAACGATGCCACTGGGTGCCACAGTCATACTTGCGAGCTTTCGCTGCTGATGAGCGCCGCGAGAAGATCTGGCGCTTTAGCAAAACGATCGGTGACCCCGAGTTGAAACCGATAAGGAAGGTGGCGGTCAAGCATTACCTGTATTCACCGCTGAAAGATGGGAAACGCGATGACTTCCTCGAAAAGAAACTTGGAAGTGTTGAAAACTGGTTCGGGAGTAAAGTTTGGAGCGAATTGTGCTCAGGCTATCTCGATCTGGAGTATCCCAGCTTGCGTAAAATGCTCTCGCTGATGGTAGCGACGACTTTTGCCCGAAATCCAGTCCAATTTGAAGGTTGGAAGGATACTCACCGGACTATTGCTGATACACTTCTTCGATCTGACAGCCCGCCTTCTGCTTTTATCTTTAAGGGAAAAAGCCACCCAGTTGACAAAGCAGATTACGAAAAATTTGTCTCTTCTACTGAAGAAGAGATGAAGTTTGCTTGGAATAACTACGTTTCGTCAGCTGGTGACTTGGCGCCAACGCTGCTGAAAATGCGGATGGTAGTTGTCGCATCAAATAGAGACGCGTTTGTTACGTCGGACAATCCGGTAACAATAGTCCATCCATCTCTTAAATTTCGCGGCGTTTGTGATCCAGAGACTATGGTGATATTCCCAATTAGTCCGCGGCGGTTACTGGTCATGGACAACCGACACAACGAACCAGATGGAGTTTATTATCAACTGGTTGGTGATGATCCCGCTTCTTGGAATGTAATGATTTGGAGGAACGCGATAGACCACATGTTCTCATCGCGAGACATGCATGCAGTCCTTCATGAAATGGTCTTGTCGGAAGAAGAATTTGAGCGCGACCGAAAACTCTTACTGACCACAGGCGCAACCTGATCATTAAGCCGCAATGGTGGCAAGGAACATTATGCCGCCTTCTACCCTGCGCCGAATTGCTTGTAGCTGCTCAAATGCAAACTTGCGAGCGGGGCCGTGCGTCCCTTGATTAAACTCCGCGAAGAGTTGCACGACATTCTCGATGTCAGCATCAACGAAGCCGATCATCTCGGCCGTGTCAGCACCTTTTTTTTCAAGCAAATATTGGATCTTGGCGCGACGCGTGGGTTTCGTTCCCTGTGGCGTCTTCTGGCACTGTGGATTGGCTTCGATCACCTCACGATCATCAGCCCATCGCTCGAGTATTTCAGTAAAGATCTCCCTGGCGCTGGTGCAAAAATGTCGAGCCGCATCAGGGTTTGCGGGGTTCAGAGCGAACATCGCACCTTTCCACCGTAGCAGAAGATCCTCGGAGAGGTCCGAAAGATACGACAAAATTCCTGTAGGAGGCTCATTCTCGTCATCAAGGTGAGGCGGAGCTGCCCCTTCTTCATCAGGAAAGAGGATCCGGGCCAGCAATGCTGCATTGTCTCTCTCGACAGCAGCCATCGAGATCAAGTCTTTATGCTCTTCCGTTCGAGGCGTCTCAACGGCAACCTGCTCAAACCGCTGCAAAACTTCGATAGAGGTGGTTCGGGTCGAGACGTAGTTCGTCCTTGTGGGAGCTCTCATCGAAACGATCAACTTCTGCGTCTCTGGCTGACGAACTTGGGCCTTCGAGTTATGAAGGGCCACTGCATGATTATATTGGGCAACCGCAGTCAGATAGGCTTGCCGGCGGCGTTTGACCTCAGCGTTATGCGCACGCACGATCGCATTGTACGCTGAAATGGCCTTTTTGTTCGCTTGGTTAAGCTTGTTGATTGCCTGATTGATCTTTTGTTCCCGTTGCCTAAGGGCAGAACGGAATTGAGAGGGGGTCATGCGCCGTGCCACATCGTACTCCTCAAGCCATGGCAAAGGATCTCGCACTTCACCACCGGCCGATGTCGGCCGGGGGCCTTTCAGGTCTCAACAAACAAGAATGGACAATTTATCTGAACCGCGAGACTACCGCCGCACATCCATCACCCGCATTTCGAGAACCCGCAGTTGGCGCAGGTCATGCAACCTTCCACCATGCGCAGGTCGTAGCTGCCGCAGGATGAGCAGGCCTTCGCCTTCACGCCGAGCACCTGAACGTCGGCCTTTGGATCCATCTTCAAACCCATTCCCTCGCCCTCGATGAATCCGATCGCGATCAGGTGGCGCTCGATCACCCCGCCGATCGCTGCAAGGATCGATGGAATGTAGCGCCCCTCCATCCAGGCGCCGCCGCGCGGGTCGAAGACGGCCTTCAACTCCTCGACCACGAAGGAGATGTCGCCTCCGCGCCGGAAGACCGCCGAGATCATGCGCGTAAGCGCGACCGTCCAGGCGAAATGCTCCATGTTCTTCGAGTTGATGAAGACTTCGAAGGGACGACGGTGTCCGGCAATGACGATGTCGTTCACGGTGATGTAGAGCGCATGCTCGGACCCCGGCCACTTCACCTTGTAGGTTGCGCCCTCCAGTGCGGCAGGCCGGTCGAGCGGATCCGTCAGATACACGACCTCGCCGGCCTTCGACTCGGGCGCCTCTGCAGGTGCTGCCTGCGCCGCCTCGGAGACGGAGAGGACCGAGCCCGTGACCTCGTTGGGCCGATAGGTCGTGCAACCCTTGCACCCCTGGTCCCAAGCCGCGAGGTAGACGCCGGCGAAGTCGTCGAAGCTGATGTCCTCGGGGCAGTTGATCGTCTTGGAGATCGAGCTGTCGATCCATTTCTGCGCCGCCGCCTGCATCCGCACATGATCGAGGGGCGCAAGCGACTGGGCATCGACGAAATGGTCGGGCAGAGGGGCGTCGCCCATCTTCTCGCGCCACAGCCGCACGGCGTGATCGACAACTTCTTCCTCGGTCCGGCTGCCGTCCTTCTGCAGCACCTTGCGCTTGTAGGCATAGGCGAAGACCGGCTCGATCCCGGAGGAAACGTTGCCCGCATAGAGGCTGATCGTGCCCGTGGGTGCGATGGAGGTCAGGAGCGCGTTCCGGATCCCGTTGGCGCGGATGGCCTCGCGCACGTCTTCGTCCATGTGGGTGAGCGAGCCCGAGGCGAGATACTTCTCCGCGTCAAAGAGCGGGAAGGCCCCTTTTTCCTGCGCAAGTTCGGACGAAGCCAGATAGGCCGAGCGGGCAATTGCCTTCATCCAGGCTTCGGTGCGGGCAGCCGCTTCCTCGGATCCGTAGCGGAGGCCGACCATCAGCAGCGCATCCGCGAGCCCCGTCACCCCGAGCCCGATGCGGCGCTTCATCTGGGCTTCGTTCGCCTGCTCGGGCAACGGGAAGCGCGAGGCGTCGACCACGTTGTCCATCATACGGACCGCGACCCGCACCAGCTCGTCCAGCTCCCCGAGATTCAAGTCCGCATCATCGGAAAAAGGCTTCGCAACCAGCTTCGCAAGGTTGATCGAGCCCAGCAGACAAGCGCCGTAGGGTGGCAGGGGTTGCTCGCCGCAGGGGTTCGTCGCGGCGATCGTCTCGCAATAGGCGAGGTTGTTCATCTGGTTGATACGGTCGATGAAGATGACGCCAGGCTCGGCGAAATCGAAGGTCGAGCGCATGATGCGGTTCCACAGGTCGCGCGCCTGCAGCGTCCGGTAGACCTTGCCTCCGAATGTCAGCTCCCACGGGCCGTCGGCCTTCACCGCCTCCATGAAGGCATCCGTCACCAGCACCGAGAGGTTGAACATCCTCAGCCGGGCCGGATCCTTCTTCGCCTCGATGAAGCTCTCGATGTCTGGATGATCGCAGCGCATCGTCGCCATCATCGCGCCACGGCGCGACCCCGCCGACATGATGGTGCGGCACATCGCATCCCAGACGTCCATGAAGGACAGCGGCCCCGAGGCATCGGCAGCCACGCCCTTCACCTCGGCGCCGCGCGGGCGGATGGTCGAGAAGTCGTAGCCGATCCCCCCGCCCTGCTGCATGGTCAGCGCCGCTTCCTTCAGAGCGTCGAAAATGCCCGCCATGCTGTCCGGCACCGTGCCCATGACGAAGCAGTTGAAGAGCGTCACGCTGCGCCCGGTTCCGGCTCCGGCGGTGATCCGGCCCGCGGGCAGGAAGCGGAAGTCCTCGAGGGCGTGAAAGAAGCGGTCCTCCCACGCCTGCGGCTCGGCCTCGACCTCGGCCAGCGAACGGGCGATCCGGCGCCAGGTATCCTCGACCGTTCCGTCGACCGGATGGCCTGCCGCGTCCTTCAGACGGTATTTCATGTCCCAGATCTGCTCGGCAATGGGGGCGTGGAAGCGCGACATGGGATTTCCTTGGGCTAGTGGTTGGCAGGGGCAGGTTGCCCAAGATATGCCCGTCCGCCGGACGGGTCAAACCGTAAGTGCCCCGTCTGCCCCCTCGATCTCCGGCCGCTGATCCGGGTTGGAGCGGCCCGGGGGCTGGACTATATGGAGGCCATCCTCGGCGGAGAATCCCTTGTCCGGTCACGTGAACATCCTGAAACTCTGCGTCGGCGCGGAGGCGGTGGAAGATCTCATCCGCTGGCAGGAGAGCCAGAAGCATCGCTGGCCGGACGGCATCCCGCGCCACGTCACGAGGATGTGGCCGAAGCGCGAGGCCGAGGTTCTGGCCGGCGGCTCGCTCTACTGGGTGTTCAAGGGGCTTGTGCTGGCCCGCCAGAGGATCCGCGCGCTTGACTCCGTCACCGGTGAGGATGGCATCGCACGCTGTGCCCTCGTCCTCGATCCCGAGGTGATCCGCACGGTTCCCGCGCCGCGGCGGCCGTTCCAGGGCTGGCGCTACCTGCCGGCGAACGAGGCACCCGCGGACCTGCCGAAGGAACGCGCCTGCGAGGAGCCGCTTCCGCCCGAACTGGCGCAAGCGCTCGCCGACATTGGCCTCAGGTGAGCAGCGGCTCCGGCGCGGGCAGACCGAGCCTTGCGCCGAGGGCTCGGAGCGCTCCTGCGGCTTCGGTCCAATCAGCCTTGCGCGACGCGAAGAGAACCGCCTGTGAACTGTGCACGAGAGCATCGGAAAGAATTTTCAGATGGTTCGCGCGCAGCGTCTCGCCCGATGAGGTGATGTCGGCGATGGCCTCGGCGGTGCCGTTTTTCACGGTTCCTTCCGTGGCGCCCTGACTGTCCACCAGCTGGTAGTCCGCCACGCCGTTCGCGGTCAGGAACTCGCGCACGAGCCGATGGTATTTCGTCGCGATCCGGAGGCGGAAGCCGTGGGCCGCACGGAAGGCCGCGGCCGCCGCGTCGAGATCGTCAAGCGTATCCACGTCGATCCAGAAAGACGGCACGGCGATGATCAGATCGGCATGGCCGAAGCCGAGCTGCGCCATCTCGGCAACCTGCGTCTTCCAGTCGGCGAGCTTCTCGCGCACCAGATCCGAGCCCGTCACGCCCAGGTGGATGCGCCCGGCGGCGAGCTCCCTCGGGATCTCGCCCGCCGAGAGCAGCACGAGCTCGACCCCCTCGACCCCGTCCACGGCGCCGGCATATTCGCGCTCGGCGCCGGTCTGGCGCATGGTCACGCCGCGCGTGCCGAACCAGTCGAAGGTCTTCTCCATCAGCCGGCCCTTCGAGGGCACTCCGATCTTCAGCGTCATGCGAGCCCCTTCAGCATCGCGACCAGTCCGGGGCGGATCACGCCGCCCACGGCGGGGATCGCCCGCCCCTGCCCCAGCACCGCGGTCAGCGCATCGTAACGCCCGCCGGTCGAAACCGGCGGCAGCGCCGGATCCGCGGCGTGGAAGCTGAAGACGAAGCCGTCATAATATTCCAGCGAACTCTGGCCGTGGCTTGCGTCGAAGGGCAGGCGCTCCACGTCGATGCCGCGGTCGGCGAGCGCCTCGAGCCGGCGACCGAAGCGCGCGACAGAAGGGCCGAGCTTCGGCATCCGCGACGCCAGCCCCTCGAGCCGCGCGAGAGCGGCCGAGGCCGTATCCTCGAGCATCAGGAGGTCGTCGAGCACCGAGGCCTCTTCGCTCGCGATCGGATCGGCCTGCGCATCCTCGACCAGAGCCGCGGCACGCGCCTCGATCTCGGCCGGCTCGCGCAACCCGATGGCCGGACCTGCAGCCTCCATCAGGGCCGCCGCATCCGTCCCCGCCAGCCGGTCGAGCAGCCGCAGCCGCGCCTCGGGCACAGGCGTCCGGCCGGCGAACCGGTCGAGAAGCGCCCTGAACCGCTTCGGGCGCCAGACATGGCGCAGAAGTGCCACCTTCCGCTTTTCCGTCGTCGAGAGACCGCGAACGGCCGCCATCAGGATGCCGATATCCCCGGTTGCCGCCCGCAGACCGAGCGGCGCGAGCAATTCCGCAATCAGGGCGAAGACCTCTGCATCCGCGGACTCGGGCCGGCAACGGTCGAATACCTCGAAACCCACCTGCAGATATTCCGAGGCCCGCGGCCCCGCATGTTCCTGCCGTCGGAAGACCTCGCCCATGTAGGTGTAGCGCGCGGGCTCGGCGCCCTCGGCCATGTGCGCCTGCACCACCGGCACGGTGAAGTCGGGGCGCAGCATCATCTCGCCCCGAAGCGGGTCCGAAGTGACATAGGCCCGCCCACGGATGTCCTCGCCGTAGAGGTCGAGCAGCGTGCCCGCGGGCAGCAGGATGTCGGCCTCGACCGGCAGCGCCCCCGCCGCCTGGAATGCCGCGAAGAGCGCCTCGGCCTCGGCACGGACCGCGGCCTTGGTCACGAGAGCATGTCCTTCACCGCCCGGACCAGATCCGCCCGCGGCACCTCGACCTGCGCCGGGCGGCTCTTCCACTGCTCGAGGCTTGCGCCCTCGGCGATCTTCGCGCCGAGCACGAGATCCTTCAGCACCACAACCCCGCGGGCGGCCTCGTCCGAGCCCTGGATGACCGCCACCGGAGACTTCCGCGCATCGGCGTATTTCAACTGGTTGCCGAAGTTCTTCGGGTTGCCAAGGTAGAGTTCGGCCCGGAGACCGGCACGGCGCAGCTCGCCCACCATCGCCATGTAGTCGCCCATCCGGTCGCGGTCCATGACGGTCACGACCACGGGCCCCGCGGCCTCCTGCCCCGCGCGGCCCTTGGCCCGCAGCGCGGCAAGAAGCCGGTCCACCCCGATCGAGACGCCGGTGGCCGGCACCGACTGGCCGGTGAAGCGCTTGACGAGGTCGTCATAGCGCCCGCCGCCCGCGACCGAGCCGAACTGCCGCTTGCGGCCCTTCTCGTCGAGGATCTCGAAGGTGAGCTCGGCCTCGAACACCGGGCCGGTGTAATAGCCGAGGCCCCGGACGACCGAGGGATCGACGACGATCCGATCCGCGCCATAGCCCTGCGCGTCGAGCAGCTCCGCGATCAGCTCGAGTTCCTGCACGCCCTCGCGGCCGAGGGCCGAGCTTCCCACCAGTTCGCGCAGGCGCGCCGCGGTCTCGGCTCCGGTCGCGCGCCTGGCGGCCATGAAGCCCATCACCACCTCGGCCTGCTCGTCCGACAGGCCCGCGCCCTTGGTGAAGTCGCCGCTCTCGTCGCGGCGCCCCTGCCCCAGCAGCGCCCGCACGCCCGTTTCTCCCAGCCGGTCGATCTTGTCGATGGCGCGCAGCACGATCCCGCGCTCGGCCTCGAACCTGGCGGGGTCGGAAGGGTCGAGCACGCCCGCGACCTCCATCACCCCGTTCAGGACCTTGCGGTTGTTCACCCGCACGATGTAGTCGCCGCGCGGTATGCCCACGACCTCGAGCGCATCCGACAGCATGGCGCAGATCTCGGCATCGGCCGCAACACTCGCGGCCCCCACCGTATCGGCGTCGCACTGGTAGAACTGGCGGAACCGGCCCGGCCCCGGCTTCTCGTTGCGCCAGACGGGGCCCATGGCGTAGCGGCGGTAGGGGTTCGGCAGGTCGTTGCGGAACTGCGCGGCCACCCGCGCCAGTGGCGCCGTCAGGTCATAGCGCAGCGCCAGCCAGTCACCGTCCTCGTCCTGCCAGCCGAAGACGCCCTCGTTCGGCCGGTCCACGTCGGGCAGGAACTTGCCCAGGGCCTCGACCGTCTCGACCGCCGAGGTTTCGAGCGGATCGAAGCCGTAGCGATGATAGACCTCGGCCACCGCATCGAGCATCGCCTTGCGCTCGGTGACATCCGCACCGAAATAGTCGCGGAAGCCCTTCGGCGTTTCCGCGCGCGGGCGGCGGGGAGCCTTGTCCTTGGCCATGGGTCGCACCCTTCGCTGTTGGTCGGGCGCGGTGTATCGGAAGGGCGGCGCGCGGACAAGCGCCGGGCGCAGCACGAGGAGAAAGCGCATGGAAGACAGGATCGAAGCCGCGGAAGTGCAGATCGCGCATCTCGAACGCAACGTCGAGGACCTCTCCGAGGTCGTGGCGCGGCAGTCGGCCGAGATCGCCCAGCTCCGCCGGCGGGTCGAGATGCTGCTCGAACGCGAGGCCGATCGCGAAGCCGAGGGCGTGGCGGTTCTCGCCGACCAGCGGCCACCGCACTATTGAGCACCGCTTGCCTTCGCCGCGTCCGCGTGCTGATTTGCCGCGGATGCGTCTGCCGTTCGATCCGATGGGCCTGGCCCTCACCCTGGCCCTCGGCACTGCCGGCGGGCTTGCTGCGCGCGTCATCGGCCTGCCTCTGCCGCTGCTCATGGGATCGCTCTGCGTCGTGGGAGGGGCCGCGGCCTTCCGCCTGAGGCTCTTCGGTCGTGCCGTCGCGGTGCCGCAGACGCTCAGGATGGTCTTCATCCCGGTCATCGGCCTCGCAATCGGCGGCGCCTTCACGCCCTCCGTCGTTGCCGAGGCGCCGCGCTGGTGGCCGAGCCTGCTCGCACTCTGCCTCTTCATCCCGCTCGCCCACGTCATCGGCTACCGGATCTTCCGCCGCATCGGAGGGCTGTCGAAGGCCACGGCCTGGTTCGGCGCGACTCCCGGCGGCCTGATCGAATCCGTGACGCTGGGGGAAGAGGCCGGAGCCGATCCGCAGATGCTGGTGCTCCTCCAGTTCCTGCGGTTGATCCTGACCATCGTGCTCGTGCCGACATTCTTCACGTTCCTGACGGGCCATGCCGTGGGCAGTGCCGCCGGCGCCGGTGTCGCGGGTGCGCCGCTCGGTCTGATCGACATGGCGGTTCTGACCGCTGCCGGTTTGGCGGGACTCTGGCTCGGGCGGATGCTGCGCCTGCCGGCCTATGTGATGACCGGACCTCTTGCGCTTTCGGCTCTCGCGCATCTGTCGGGTCTGACGCATGGCGTGCCCCCGGACTGGCTGGTGGGCGCCACCCAGATCGGCATCGGCAGCGTTCTCGGCGCCCGCTTCGCCGGGATGCCTCGCGGCGCGTTGCCGCTTGCGGCCCGGCTTGCGGCGCTGAACGTCTGCGCCGCGCTGCTGCTGGCCTTCGCCTTCGCCTTTCCGGTCGCCGCCCTCTCGGACCAGCCGGTCGGCGCCGTGTTCCTCGCCTTCGCCCCCGGCGGACTTGCGGAGATGAGCCTGATCGCGCTCTCGCTTCAGATGAGCATCATCTACGTGACGGCCCATCATGTTGCGCGCATCGTTCTCAGCGTCACTGTCGCGCGGCTGGTCTGGCACCGCCTCGGCTAGATCTCCTCGACCATCTCCACACCCGGCACGGCGCGGAGGGCACTGCGGATCTGGGGCGAGACTGCGAACTCCTGCCCGAGGTCGATGTCGATCTCCTGACCGCCCGAGGCATCGCGCACGCAGATCCTCACCGGCGCCCGCGCACGGCCCTGCGCTCGCGCAAGAAGCGCCGCGACCGAGGTCGCGGCCTCCGCGCGGTCGAGGTGGACGCGCAGGCTGGTGGCCCCCGCGTCCGCAGCCACTGCGTCGATTGGCGCCACGCTCCGCGCCAGCAGCTTCAGGCTTTCGCCCTCGAGCGTCGCCTCGACGGTCAGAACGACATGGCCGCCCGGCTCCAGCAGGTCGCGCGCCTGTTCGAGCACGTCCGAAAAGACGGTGCATTCGTAGAGCCCGGTCGGGTCGGAGAGCTGCACGAAGGCGAAGCGGTTGCCCTTGGCCGACTTCTTCTCCTGCCGCGACGAGACGGCGCCCGCGAGCTTGGCCACCATCGGCCCCCGCTGCGCCAGATCGGTCAGCGCCGCGAGGGTGGTGACGTTGCGCCGCTTCAGCGCCCCCATGTAATCGTCGAGCGGATGGCCCGAGAGATAGAAGCCGATGGCCTGATGCTCCTGCGCCAGCCGCTCGACCGGCAGCCAGTCGTCGCGGTTGGGAAGGCGCGGCTCGGGGATGTCGGCCCCCGCCTCGCCGAAGAGCGAGACCTGGCTCGAATTCCGCGCGTCGTGAATGGCGGCGGAATAGGCAACCAGCGCATCCAGCGCCTCGAACACCCGGGCGCGATTGCGGTCGAGGGCGTCGAAGGCCCCGGCGCGCGCCAGCATCTCGAGCGGGCGCTTGCCGATCCGTTTCAGTTCGACCCTGCGGGCGAGATCGAAGAGCGTGGCGAAAGGACGGTCGCCGCGGGCCTCGACAATCAGACGCATCGCCTCGACGCCCACGTTCTTCAGCGCGCCGAGCGCATAGACCACCGCGCCGTCGCGCACCGTGAAGGTGGCAAGCGAGGCATTCACGCAGGGCGCCACCGTGCGGATGCCGAGCTTGTCCACCTCGCGCTTGTAGACGGCGAGCTTGTCGGTCAGGTGGATATCGCAGTTCATCACCGCGGCCATGAACTCAACCGGATGGTTCGCCTTCAGCCAGGCGGTCTGATAGCTGACCACCGCATAGGCGGCGGCGTGGGACTTGTTGAAGCCGTAGTTCGCGAATTTCTCCAGCAGGTCGAAGACTTCGCCCGCTTTCTTCGTGTCGATGCCGTGGGTCTTCTTCGCGCCCTCGATGAACTTCGGGCGCTCCTTGGCCATCTCCTCGGCGATCTTCTTGCCCATGGCGCGGCGCAGAAGGTCCGCGCCGCCCAGCGTATAGCCCGCCATGACCTGCGCGATCTGCATCACCTGTTCCTGATAGACGATGATGCCCTGCGTCTCCTTCAGGATCGGGTCGATGGTCGGATGCAGGCTCTCGAGATCGCGCAGCCCGTGCTTCACCTCGCAATAGACCGGGATGTTCTCCATCGGGCCGGGCCGGTAGAGCGCCACCAGCGCCACGATATCCTCGATGCAGGTCGGCTTCATGCGCCGCAGCGCATCCATCATGCCCGAGCTTTCGACCTGGAACACCGCCACGGTCTTGGCCTGCGCATAGAGCTCGTAGGTGGCCTTGTCCTCGAGCGGGATATGCCCGATGTCGTTCTCGGCCCCCGGCGGCGGATCGTAGAGCACCCGCCCGTCCGCAGCCATGTGCAGGGCCCGCCCCGTGCCGCGGATGAGGTCGATCGCGTTCTGGATCACCGTCAGCGTCTTGAGGCCGAGGAAGTCGAACTTCACCAGCCCCGCGGCTTCCACCCATTTCATGTTGAACTGGGTGGCCGGCATGTCGGATCGGGGATCCTGATAGAGCGGCACCAGCTCGTCGAGCGGCCGGTCCCCGATCACCACGCCCGCGGCATGGGTCGAGGCGTTGCGCAGAAGCCCCTCGATCTGCATGCCGTAGTCGAGAAGGCGCTTCACCACTTCCTCGGTCTTGGCGGCCTCGCGCAGCCGCGGCTCGTCGGCCAGCGCCTTCTGGATCGAGACGGGCTTCACCCCCTCGACCGGGATCATCTTCGACAGCCGGTCCACCTGCCCGTAGGGCATCTGCAGCACGCGCCCCACGTCGCGGACGGCAGCCTTCGAGAGGAGCGCGCCGAAGGTGATGATCTGCCCAACCTTGTCGCGGCCGTATTTCTCCTGGACGTAGCGGATCACCTCCTCGCGCCGGTCCATGCAGAAGTCGATATCGAAGTCCGGCATCGAGACCCGCTCTGGGTTCAGAAACCGCTCGAAGAGAAGCTGGTAACGCAATGGATCGAGATCGGTAATCGTCAACGCATAGGCCACGAGCGAGCCTGCGCCCGACCCCCGTCCCGGACCCACGGGGATGCCGTTGGCCTTCCCCCACTTGATGAAGTCGGCCACGATCAGGAAATAGCCCGGAAAGCCCATCTGCTCGATGATGCCGAGCTCGAAGGCAAGACGCGCCTCGTATTTCTCGACGGGCGCCGCATGCGGGATCACGGCGAGGCGGGCGGCCAGCCCCTCCTTGGCCTGCCGCCGCAGCTCCTCCACCTCGTCATCGGCGAAGCGCGGCAGGATCGGCGGGCGCTTGGCGGCCTTGAAGGCGCAGCGGCGCGCGATCTCGACCGTGTTCTCCACCGCCTCGGGCAGGTCGGCGAAGAGTGCTGCCATCTCGGCCTCGGACTTGAAGTAATGCTGCGGCGTCAGGCGGCGGCGCGGCGCGGCCTGGTCCACATAGGCGCCTTCGGCGATGCAGATCAGCGCGTCATGCGCCTCGTACATCTCGGACTTCGGGAAGTAGACGTCGTTCGTCGCCACGAGCGGCAGCTCGAGCGCATAGGCGAGGTCCACATGCCCCGGCTCGGTCGCGCGCTCGGCCTCGGTCAGCCGCCCGCCCTCTCCCGGATGGCGCTGCAGTTCGACGTAGAGCCGCCCGGGATAGATGGCGGCCATCCGGTGCAGGAGTGCCTGGGCCTTGGACCGCTGACCTTCCTGCAGAAGCCGCCCCACCGGCCCGTCGGGCCCGCCAGTGAGACAGATCAGCCCCTCCGCATGGCGCTCCAGATCCTCCAGCGTGACCTGCGGCAGAGCCCCCTCCTTGCCGAGATAGAGGCAGGAGGAGAGCTTCATCAGGTTGCCGTAGCCCGCCTCGTTCTGGGCGAGCAGCACGACCGGCGCGGGCGGCTTCGGCCGCTCGCCGAGTGCCGCCGGCTCGAAGGCGACCGACACCTGACAGCCGACGATGGGCTGGATCCCGGCACCGCTCGCCAGCACCGAAAACTCCAGCGCGGCGAACATGGCGTTCGTGTCGGTCACCGCCACGGCCGGCATCGCGGCGGCCGTGCAGAGGCCGATCAGCTTCTTTACCGGCACCGCGCCTTCGAGCAGCGAATATTCGGTGTGCACACGGAGATGGATGAATCGGGGGGCGTTCGACATGCCCGGAGCCTACAGAAGCCGCAGCGCCGCGGAAAGCCGCGGAAAGACGGGGCTGGCAACGCGCGGCGCTGGAGAGGACCCCCTTGCCACGGCGGGCTCCGACAGGCTTTGATGGTCGCAATTGTCGCAGGCCCGCTTTACGCCGCATCGGGCGGACCTGCACCGGCGCAAGCCGGACCCACAGAAGGCGGCAGGTTTTCACATGACGGAGATCGCGTTCACCCTGAACGGAACGCCCCTCAGCGTCTCGGCCGATCCGACACGGACGCTGCTCGACTTCCTGCGCGAGGATCGCGAGCTTACCGGCACGAAGGAGGGCTGCAACGAGGGTGACTGCGGCGCCTGCACCGTGATGGTGATCGACGAGGCCGGCCCCCGCGCGCTGAACGCCTGCCTCCTCTTCCTGCCCCAGCTTCAGGGCAAGGAGGTCCGCACCGTCGAGGGCCTCGCCGCTCCGGACGGCCGCCTCCATCCGGTGCAGCAGGCGATGATCGACCATCACGGCTCGCAATGCGGCTTCTGCACGCCGGGCTTCGTCATGTCGATGGCAGTGGCCCATGCCACCGGCTGCCGCGACCATGACGACACGCTGGCGGGCAACCTCTGCCGCTGCACGGGCTATGCCCCCATCGTCCGCGCCGCCCGCGTCGCCGAGGAGGCGCCCCCGCCCGACTGGCTGCCGTCCTTCACTCGGCCCCAAATATCCTCGGGTGGGACCGTGAGCGGCCAGAGCCCCTCGGCGGTCGCTATCGCCCGCAGCGCGGACGGGCATGGGGAAACAGACAGCCCCCCGGCCGCCGGCATCCGCCCGACCAGCCTTGAGGAACTCGCGCGGCTCTACGAGGCGCATCCCGAGGCTACGCTGATCGCGGGCGCCACCGACGTGGGCCTCTGGGTCACGAAGGAGCTGCGCGACCTGCCGCGGCCCATCTTCCTCGGCGGCATTCCCGAACTTCGGCGCATCGAAGACGAGGGCAGCCGTCTGCGCGTCGGGGCCACCGTCACCATCGCCGAGCTGCGCGAGGCGCTGGCGCCCCGCCTGCCCTCCTTCGCCGAACTCCTCCGCCGGTTCGCAAGCGTCCAGATCCGCAACGCGGCGACCATCGGCGGCAACATCGCCAACGGCTCGCCCATCGGCGACACGCCACCTGCGCTGATCGCGCTCGGGGCGACGCTGCACCTGCGCCGCGGCGACGTGCGCCGCGACCTGCCGATCGAGGATTTCTTCCTCGACTACCGCAAACAGGACCGGCGCCCGGGCGAGTTCGTCGAGGCGGTCACGATCCCGACCGAGGCGCCGGGCCTGCGCTGCTACAAGCTCTCGAAACGGTTCGATCAGGACATCTCGGCGGTCTGCGGCTGCTTCGACATCTCGGTCGAGGACGGCCGGGTGACGGCCGCCCGCGTGGCCTTCGGCGGCATGGCCGGGATCCCGAAGCGCGCGAAGGCTGTCGAGGCGGCCCTTATTGGCCGGCCCTGGAGCCTTGCGACAGTAGAAGTCGCCCGCGAGGCTTTCGCCGAGGACTTCACGCCGCTCTCGGACATGCGCGCCTCGGCGGACTACCGGCTGGAGGCCGCGGCCAACATGCTGACGCGCGTCTTCCACGATCTCGACGGCCGCGCGATCTCGGTGCTGGAGGTGGACGCATGAGCATGGGTCGCCCGCTGCCGCATGACGCGGCCCCGCTCCACGTCACCGGCGCCGCGCGCTACGTGGACGACATTCCGACGCCCAGGGGCACGCTGCACCTCGCCTTCGGCCTCTCGCCCGTCGCTCATGGCGAGATCCTCGCGATCGATCTCGAGCCCGTGCGCCGCGCGCCGGGCGTGGTGCGGGTGATCGGGCCGGAGGATCTCGATCCGATGCCCGATTGCTCGCCCTCGATCCACGACGAGCCCCTGCTGGCGCAGGGTCATGTCCACTACGCGGGCCAGCCCCTGTTCCTCGTCGTGGCCGAAAGCCATCGCGCTGCCCGCCGTGCCGCCCGGCTTGCCCGATCCGAGATCCGGGCACTGCCCGCCATCCTGACCGTGGACGAGGCCATGGACGCGGACTCGCGCTTCGAGGGCGGCCCGGTGATCTGGGAAAAGGGTGGGGCCGCCGAGGCCATCGCCACCGCCCTGCATCGTGTCGAGGGCAGGATGGAGGTGGGCGGACAGGAGCATTTCTACCTTGAAGGCCAGGTGGCGCTGGCCCTGCCGCAAGAGGGCGGGGACATGCATGTGCATTCCTCGACCCAGCATCCGACCGAGATCCAGCACAAGGTGGCCCATGCGCTGGGGCTGCCGATGAGTGCGGTGCGCGTCGAGGTGCGGCGCATGGGCGGCGGCTTCGGCGGCAAGGAAAGCCAGGGCAACGCCTTGGCCATCGCCTGCGCACTGGCCGCCCGCGCCACGGGGCGACCCTGCAAGATGCGCTATGACCGCGACGACGACATGGTGATCACCGGCAAGCGCCACGACCTCAGGATCGACTACCGGGCAGGCTTTGATGCCGAGGGGCGGCTCGCGGGGGTCGAGTTCCGCCATCTCTTCCGCTGCGGCTGGTCTCAGGACCTGTCGCTGCCGGTCGCGGACAGGGCGATGCTCCATGCCGACAACGCCTACCACCTGCCTGCGGTGCGGATCGAGAGCCACCGGCTGCGCACCCATACCCAGAGCGCCACCGCCTTCCGCGGCTTCGGCGGCCCGCAGGGCATGATCGGGATCGAGCGGGTGATGGATCACGTGGCCCATGCGCTCGGTCGCGATCCGCTGGAGGTGCGGCAGGCGAACTTTTACGCGCCGATGGCAGGGGGCGGTCAAGAGAGGGGTGGGCCGGAGCCGGGGGCAAGGCCGGGGGCTCTGCCCCCGGACCCCCGGGATATTTCCGCGAGAATGAAGGAGGAAGATGCCGCAGCCCGGGCGCGGCTGGAGGCGGAGGAGGTGGATCTGACCTCGCGCGGGGCGGAGGCGGTGGAGCACGAGCTGCCGCCGCCTGCGCCGGAGGGGGTGCAGACCACGCCTTATCACATGCCGGTCGAGGACTTCATCGGCGATGCGCTGGTGGCGGAGCTCGCCGAGCGCGCGGATTATGCCCGCCGCCGTGCCGAGATCGCCGAATGGAACCGGCAGAGCCCGATCCTGAAGCGCGGCATCGCGCTCACGCCGGTGAAGTTCGGGATCTCCTTCACGCTGACCTGGCTGAACCAGGCGGGGGCGCTCGTCCATATCTATCAGGACGGGTCGGTGCATCTGAACCATGGCGGGACAGAGATGGGACAGGGGCTGTTCCAGAAGGTGGCGCAGGTGGCCGCGGCGGAACTGGGGCTGCCGGTCGAGGCGGTGAAGATCACACCGACCGACACGGGCAAGGTGCCCAATACCTCGGCCACGGCGGCCTCGTCGGGGTCGGACCTGAACGGGATGGCGGTACGTGCGGCCTGCGTCACGCTGCAGGATCGGCTGGCGGAGCTGGTGGCCGAGCGGCATCAGGCGCGGGCGGAGGAGGTGCGGTTCGAGGAGGGGCGCGTGCGCGTGAGCGGCGCGGATCTCTCCTTTGCCGAGGTCGCGGCCATGGCCTATCAGGCCCGCGTGCCGCTCTCGGCCACCGGCTACTACCGGACGCCGAAGATCGTCTGGGACCGGCTGAAGGGGCGCGGGCGGCCCTTCTTCTACTTCGCCTATGGGGCGGCGGTGTCGGAAGTGGTGATCGACAGCCTCACCGGCGAGAACCGCATCCTGCGGACCGACATCCTCCACGACACGGGCGCGAGCCTCAATCCGGCGCTGGACATTGGCCAGATCGAGGGCGGTTACGTGCAGGGGGCGGGGTGGCTCACCACCGAGGAGCTGGTCTGGGACGGCGAGGGGCGGCTTCGGACCCACGCGCCTTCGACCTACAAGATCCCTGCCTGTTCCGACCGGCCGCGGATCTTCAATGTCGAGCTCTGGGAGCGGCCCAATCCCGAGGAAACGGTGGGCCGGTCGAAGGCGGTGGGCGAGCCGCCCTTCATGCTCGGGATCTCGGTGCTGATGGCGCTCTCCGAGGCGGTCGCAGCCTGCGGCGACGGCAGCATCTATCCGGCACTCGACGCGCCCGCCACGCCGGAGCGGATCCTTGCGGCGGTGAGGCGACAGCGTGGCTGAGGGCTTCGACCTCGCGGGGCTGCGCGCCGCAGTGGCCTGCCATGGACCCGTTGCCCGAGCAGTGGTGGCCGCCGTCGAGGGCTCGGCCCCGCGCGAGGCGGGAGCCGCGATGCTGGTCTGGGCCACGGGCACCGAAGGCACCATCGGCGGCGGTGCGCTCGAATGGGAGGCGATCGCGCGGGCCCGCGCGCTTCTGCCCGCGGGCGGACGGCGGGTGGACCGGATGCCGCTCGGTCCCGCGCTCGGCCAGTGCTGCGGCGGATCGGTGACGCTCGTGACCGAGGTCTGGGATGCGGCGGCGCTCGAGGGTCTGGGGGAGGCGCTCGTCGCGCGCAGTCTCGACGGTCGGCCGATGGGGCTCGAGGTCCGACGCCTTCTCGACCGGGCGCGGCGCGAGGGGGCGCGGCCTCCGACGCAGATCCGGCAGGGCTGGCTGGTCGAGCCGCTCGCCCTGCCAGAGCGCGCGATCTGGATCTGGGGCGCGGGCCATGTGGGACGGGCGCTGGTCGGGGTGCTGAGCCCCCTTCCCGACCTCGCGCTCACCTGGATCGACGTGGCGCGCGACCGCTTCCCCGAAGTGCTGCCCGGGGGACCGCGTGCGCTCTGGACCCCGCGGCCGGAGGAGCTGGTGGCCCATGCGCCGCCCCATGCCGAGCATCTCGTCCTCACCTTCTCTCATGCGCTCGACCTCGAGCTCTGCCACCGCATCCTCTCGCGCGGCTCGGCCAGGCTTGGCGTGATCGGCTCGGGCACCAAGGCCGCCCGCTTCCGCGGCAGATTGCGCGCCCTTGGCCATTCGGACGGGCAGATCGCACGGATGGTGTGCCCGATCGGCGACAAGTCCCTTGGCAAGCATCCCCAGGCGATTGCCTTGGGCGTCGCGGTGGGGTTGCTGGGGGAAAAGCGCAGGGCGGGGGCGGAGATCGCGTCATGACGGAACTTCTGCGGATCGAGGGGGTGACGAAAGCCTATCCGGGCGTGGTCGCGAACTCGGACGTGTCCTTCTCGATCCGGGAGGGCGAGGTGCATGCGCTCCTCGGCGAGAACGGCGCAGGCAAGTCCACACTGGTCAAGATGATCTACGGCCTCGTGCGGCCCGACGAGGGGCGGATGCGCCTGCGCGGGCAGGACTATGCCCCGCGAGAGCCAAGCGAGGCGCGGGGGGCGGGCGTCGCCATGGTCTTCCAGCATTTCAGCCTGTTCGAGGCGCTGAGTGTCGCGGAGAACGTGGCGCTCGGGATGGAGAACCCGCCGAAGCTGCGCGATCTGGCGTCCCGCATCCGGCAGGTGTCCGAGGAATATGGCCTGCCGCTCGATCCCTCGCGCATGGTGGGCGACCTCTCGGCGGGCGAGCGGCAGCGGGTCGAGATCATCCGCTGCCTCCTGCAGGATCCGAAACTTCTCATCATGGACGAGCCAACCTCGGTCCTGACCCCGCAGGAGGTCGAGATCCTGTTCCAGACCCTGCGGCAGCTCTCCGCCGAGGGCACGGCGATCCTCTACATCAGCCACAAGCTGGAAGAGATCCGCGCGCTCTGCGACGAGGCGACGATCCTGCGCCGCGGCAAGGTGGTGGCGACCTGCACCCCGCGCGAACGCTCGGCCCGCGAGATGGCCGAGCTGATGGTCGGGGCAGTCCTCACCCCGCCCGAGCGGCATGCCACGCCCAAGGGCGAGGTGGCACTCGAGGTTGCGGGGCTCTCGGTCGCCTCGCCCATCCCCTTCGGCACCTCGCTCAAGGACATCAGCTTCAGGGTGCGCCGTGGTGAGGTGCTGGGCATCGCGGGCGTGGCGGGCAACGGGCAGGACGAGCTGCTGATCGCCCTTTCGGGCGAGCTGCGTGCGCCGAAGGACGCGGTGCTGATCGAGGGCCACGGCGTCGGCGACCTTGGCCCGAACGAGCGGCGCACGCGTGGCCTGGTCGCCGCGCCCGAGGAGCGGCTGGGCCATGCCGCCGCCCCCGACATGAGCCTGGTCGAGAATGCGCTTCTCTCGGGCGTGGTGCGCAAGCGGCTGACCTGGCGCGGCTTCATCGACTGGGCGGGCACCCGCGCCTTCGCCTCCGAGATCGTCGAGCGGTTCGACGTGCGCACCCCCGGCACCTGGGTTGCGGCCCGCGCCCTCTCGGGGGGCAACCTGCAGAAGTTCGTGGTGGGGCGCGAGTTGTCGCAGGAGCCCTCGGTCATCGTCATCAACCAGCCGACCTGGGGCGTCGATGCCTCGGCCGCGGCCGCGATCCGGCAGGCGATCCTCGACCGGGCAGCGGCGGGGGCGGCAGTCGTCGTCATCAGCCAGGACCTTGACGAGCTTCTGGAAATCGCCGACCGCTTCGCCGCGCTGAACGAGGGCCGCCTGAGCGCGCCCCGGCCCACGCAGGGGCTGACCATCGACGAGATCGGCCTGATGATGGGTGGCGCGCATGGAATGGAGGTGGCCCATCATGCTCACGGGTAAGGGCGCGATGCTCGCGGGTGACGGCGCGGGGGCGCACCCATGCTGAGGCTGGAGAAGCGCCCGAACCCGTCGCGGTTCTGGAATTACGCGACGCCGGTCCTGGCCGTCGTCCTGACGATGATCGCGGGCGGTCTCATGTTCGCGCTGCTGGGCAAGAGCCCGGTCGAGGCTATCCGCACGATCTTCTGGGATCCTCTCTTCGGCGAGTTCGCGTGGTATTTCCGCGGCCAGCTTCTGGTGAAGGCGGGGCCGCTGATCCTGATCGCGGTGGGCCTCAGCCTCGGGTTCCGGGCGGGGATCTGGAACATCGGCGCCGAGGGGCAATACATGATGGGCGCCATCTTCGGCGCCGCGGCAGGGCTTGCCTTCTACCCGGCCGACAGCCGTCTCATCTTTCCGCTGATGGTCGCCGCGGGCGCGCTCGGCGGCTGGATCTGGGCCATGATCCCCGCGATCCTGCGCACGAGGTTCCGCACGAACGAGATCCTCGTCTCGCTGCTCCTTGTCTACGTGGCGCAGTCGATCCTCGCCTCGATGGCGCTCGGCGCGCTCCGGAACCCTGAGGGCGGCGGCTTTCCCGGCTCGCGCAACCTCTCGCAATGGGCCTCCTCGGCCAACCCCGAACTGATCGCGGGCACCGGCATGCACTGGGGGGTGGTCGCGGCCCTTGCCTCGGTGATCGCGGCCTACATCCTCCTTCAGCGCCATATCCTCGGCTTCCAGATCCGGCTTGCGGGCCAGGCGCCGCGAGCCGCGCGCTTCGCCGGCGTCTCGCCCAACCGGCTGGTGCTCATGTGCATGGGGATCTCGGGTGCGCTCGCAGGTCTCGCCGGGCTCTTCGAGGTGACGGGCCCGGCCGGGCAGATCTCGATCGACTTCGCGCAGGGCTACGGATTCACTGCGATCATCGTCGCCTTCCTCGGCCGGCTCAATCCTGTGGGCATCCTGCTCGCGGGCCTGCTCATGGCGCTGACCTATGTCGGCGGCGACAATGCCTCGACCAACCTCGGCCTGCCCGCGGCCTCGATCCAGGCCTTCCAGGGGATGCTTCTCTTCTTCCTTCTCGCCGTGGACCTTCTGTCCAACTACCGCATCCGCCTCAGCCGGAAGGAGGCCGCCTGATGGACCTGCTCGGAGGCATCAATCCGGCCGTGCTCGTGGCCTCGCTGATGACGGCCTCGGTGCCGATCATCCTCGCGGCCATCGGCGAGCTGGTGGTCGAGAAATCGGGCGTGCTGAACCTCGGGGTCGAGGGGATGATGATCATCGGCGCGATCTGCGGCTTCGTCGTGGCCGTCGAGACCGGAAGTCCCCTCGCGGGTTTCGTGGGGGGCGCTGCGGGCGGCGCCGCGCTGAGCGTGATCTTCGCGCTGCTCACGCAGGTCCTGATGGCCAATCAGGTGGCGACGGGCCTTGCGCTTACCCTCTTCGGGCTCGGCCTCTCGAGCCTTCTGGGCCAGAGCTATGTCGGCGTGAAGCCGCCTCCGACCGGGCGGCTCGACCTCGGCCCGCTTTCGGACATTCCCTGGCTCGGGACCATGCTCTTCCGGCATGACGTGATGGTCTATCTCTCGATCGCGGCGGTGGCAGCGGTCTGGTTCGTGCTCCGCCACACCCGGGCGGGCCTCGTCCTGCGGGCGGTGGGCGAGAATCACGAGGCGGCCCATGCGCTCGGCTACCATGTGGTGCGGATCCGGGTGCTCGCCATCCTGTTCGGCGGCGCGATGGCGGGGCTCGGCGGGGCCTATCTCAGCCTCATCCGGGTGCCGCAATGGACCGACGGGATTACCGCCGGCGCGGGCTGGATCGCGCTGGCCATCGTGGTCTTCGCCAGTTGGCGGCCCTGGCGCGTCCTGCTCGGCGCCTATCTTTTCGGCGGCATCACCGTCCTGCAATTGAACCTGCAGGCGGCCGGCGCGCGGATCCCCGTGCAATACTTGTCCATGTCGCCCTATCTGATAACCATCCTCGTGCTGGTCATCATGTCCGCGGATCGGCGCCGCAGCACGGCGGCACCAGCCTCGCTGGGCAAGACCTTCCACGCCTCGCGCTGAGGCAGCATATCGGCCGGGCCTGCCCGGCACCGAACAGGGAGCATACGGAATGGATCGCAGAACGCTTCTCGCGGGCGCCGCCTCGGGCCTCGCGCTGTCGCTGGCGGGAGGCCGGGCCGCGGTGGCCCAGGCCAAGGACAAGGTGAAGGTCGGCTTCATCTACGTCGGCCCGATCGGCGACGGCGGCTGGAGTTTCCAGCACAACGAAGGCCGGCTGGCCGTCGAGGCGGAATACGGCGACCGGGTGGAAACCGTCTACCAGGAGAGCGTGCCGGAAGGATCGGATGCCGAGCGCGTGCTGACGCAGATGGCGCTCTCGGGCTGCGACATCATCTTCACCACCTCCTTCGGCTACATGGACGCGACCAACAACGTCGCGGCCAAGTTCCCGAACGTGAAGTTCGAGCATTGCACCGGCTTCAAGCGCGAGCATCCGAACGTCGCGACCTACAACGCCCGCTTCTACGAGGGCCGGGCGGTCTGCGGCACCATCGCGGGCATGATGACCAAGTCGAACAAGATCGGCTACATCGGCTCCTATCCGATCCCGGAAGTGGTGCAGGGCATCAACTCCTCCTTCATCCACGCCCGGAAGGTCAATCCCGACGTATCGATCTCGGTCGTCTGGGCCTATACCTGGTTCGACCCGGCCAAGGAGGCCGATGCCGCGAAGGCGCTGATCGAGCAGGGCGTGGACGTCATCCTCGCCCACACCGACTCGACCGCGCCGCTGGCCGAAGCGGCCAAGACCGAGGGCGTGATCGGCTTCGGCCAGGCCTCGGACATGGCGAACTACAAGCCCTCGCCGCGGGTCTCCTCGATCATCGACAACTGGGCGCCCTACTACGTCAAGCGCGTGGGCATGGTGCTCGACGGCACCTGGGAGAGCACCGACGCCTGGGAAGGCATCGCCGGGGGCGAGGTGAAGATCGGCGAGATCACGGACGCCGTGCCCGCCGAGGTGAAGGCCAAGGCGATGGAGGTCCACGATGCGATCGCCGCCGGCACCTACCACCCCTTCACCGGTCCGCTGAACAAGCAGGACGGATCGGCCTGGCTGGCCGAAGGCGAGACGGCCCCTGATTCCGACCTTCTCGGCATGAATTTCTACGTCGAGGGCATTTCGGGCGAGATCCCGAAGTAACGATTGCCCCGTTCGGAGGCGTAGGCCCGGACCTCATGGTCCGGGCCATTCTTTTTGACGTGAATGTTCCGTCAAAACGGAGGTGAGACCCATCCCCCCGTATTCTGCACTGCTGAGGGACGTGCTAAGTTGAATTCAGCGGAACCGGGGATGACCTTTCAGTTGCTTTCGTTCAGACCTTCCCCCAGATGCGAGTTTGCCTTGTTCGGTATTTTTTTGAAAAGACTTCCTTTTTGATCACGACGCCCCGGAGCCGCTCCTACCTCGATACCCCTTCCCGATGCGACCTCCTGGCCCCGGTCCTTGCGACCGGGGCTTTTTTCTTCTCCGGGCAGCGGCCACGGCGGACCACCTCCGATGCCCCGATGCGGATCGCTCGACATATTCATTAATTATGATGTATTGTCGGTTGAGGGAAGCGGAGGAATCACCTTGGCACATGTCGTCGTCCTCGGAGCCGGTCTCGGCGGCTCGATCATGGCCTACGAACTGCAGCAGCAACTGCGTAGCGAGGATCGCATCACCGTCGTCACAAGGGATCCGGCCTACCACTTCGTGCCCTCGAACCCTTGGGTGGCCGTCGGCTGGCGCACCCGTGGCCACATCACCGCCGATCTGACGCCAACCATGCAGCGTCTCGGCATAGCCTTCCGCAAGACGCCGGCCACCCGGCTTCTGCCGGCGCAGAACAGGGTGGAGCTGGCCGACGGAACCTCCCTCTCCTACGACTATCTCGTGCTGGCGACGGGCCCCGATCTCGCCTTCGACGAGATCGAGGGGTTCGGACCGGAGGGCCATACCCAATCGGTCTGCCACATTGACCATGCCGAGGCCGCGCACGAAGCCTTCGAGCGCTTCTGCGAGGAGCCCGGCCCGATCGTCGTCGGTGCCGCGCAGGGCGCGAGCTGCTTCGGCCCGGCCTACGAATTCGCCTTCATCCTTGATGCGGCCCTGCGCAAGCGGAAGATCCGCGACCGGGTGCCCATGACGTTCGTCACCTCCGAGCCCTATATCGGCCATCTCGGGCTCGACGGCGTGGGCGACACCAAGGGCCTGCTGGAATCCGCCCTGCGGACGCGGCACATCAAGTGGCTGACCTCTTCGCGCGTAGCCCGGGTCGAAAAGGGACTGATGCATGTCGAGGAGGTGGGTCAGGACGGAACGACAAGGCCGCATGCCCTGCCCTTCGGCTATGCGATGATGCTGCCCGCCTTCCGCGGCGTGAAGGCGGTGTCGGGCATCGAGGGCCTCTCGAACCCGCGCGGCTTCACCATCGTCGACCGCCACCAGCGCAACCCGACCTATCCCAACATCTTCGCCATCGGTGTCTGCGTGGCGATCCCTCCGATGGGCGAGACCCCCGTGCCCGTCGGCGTGCCCAAGACCGGCTTCATGATCGAATCGATGGTGACGGCCACGGCCCACAACATCGCGGCGCTCGTCCGCGGGAAGGAGCCTGACGAGGTGGCCACCTGGAACGCCGTCTGCCTCGCGGATTTCGGTGATCGCGGCATCGCCTTCATCGCGCAGCCGCAGATCCCGCCCCGCAACGTCAACTGGTCGTCCGAGGGCCGCTGGGTGCATTTCGCCAAGATTGGCTTCGAGAAATACTTCCTGCGCAAGGTGAAGATGGGCACGGCCGAGCCGATCTACGAATGGGCGGCAATGAAGATGCTCGGCATCGACAAGCTCAAGGCCGCGCGCAAGGGATGACCCCTTGCCAACGCCCGCGCCGCGGGCCAGCCTGCGCCGCATGGATCGCGATTTCCTCATCATCGGCGGGGGCATAGCCGGGGTCTCGGCCGCCGCCCGCCTGTCCGAACTGGGTTCGGTCACATTGCTCGAGGCCGAGGACTCCCTCGCGCATCACGCCTCGGGCCGCTCTGCCGCACTTTACGAGCCACGCTACGGGCTTCCGCCGGTCGTGGAACTGTCGCTCGCCTCGGGCGACTTCTTCCGCCAATCCGACGGCATCCTCTCGCCTCGCGGGATCATGGTTCTCGGCCGGGATCACGAAGCCGAACGCTTCGCCACCGAGGCGGGCCTCATGCATCTGGAGCAGATCTCTCCGGACGAGGCCCGCGCCATCGTGCCGATCCTGGCGCCGGAGGTCTCGCATGTCGGTCTGGCAGGACACGCCTGGGACATCGACACCGACCTCCTCCTGCAGCGCTTCGCGCGCGAGGCCCGCGGCAGGGGCGCCCGGATCCTGACGAACGCTCCCGTGACTTCCATCGCGCGCGATGGGACAACATGGCGCGTGACCGCGGGCGAGGAGCATCGCGCCCGCATCCTCGTCAATGCCGCCGGCGCCTGGGCCGACCGGCTGGCTGAAATGGCGGGCGTTCGGCCGCTCGGCCTCACGCCGTACCGGCGCTCCATGGCGCGCATTCCGGCGCCGGGCGGGCTCGACGTCTCGCGGTGGCCGATGATGTTCGGCGTGGGCGAGACCTGGTATGCCAAGCCCGATGCGGGCGCGCTGATCGTCTCGCCCGCCGACGAGGATCCGCAGGAGCCCCATGACGCCTGGGCGGACGACATGGTGCTGGCCGAGGGGCTGGCGCGGTACGAGGAGATGGTGACGGAGCCCGTGACGCGCCTCCTCGCCTCCTGGGCGGGCCTGCGCACCTTCGCGCCCGACAGGGTGCTGGTCATCGGAGAGGACCCGCGCGTGCCCGGTTTCTTCTGGCTCGCAGGCCAGGGCGGCTACGGGTTCCAGACCTGTCCGGCCGCAAGCCGCCTCATCGCCGACCTTGTTGGCGGTCGCAGCCCCGAGATGCCTGCGGCGCTCGTCGCGGCCCTCTCGCCCCAGCGGTTCGCATGAGCTTGCAGCTGCCCGATTCCGGCGCGCCGACGGGGCCGGACGGTCGCCGCCACGCCCCTTCGGCGGACCGCAATGCCGAGGCGATTCTCGCCGTCCTGCGCGCAGAGGCGCCAACGGGGCGGCTGCTCGAGATCGCCTCGGGCACCGGGCAGCACGCCGCACGTTTCGCGGCCGCGTTTCCCGCGCTGCTCTGGCAGCCCTCGGACCTTGATCCCGAGAACCTCGTCTCGATCGAGGCCTGGCGCAGGACCGCTGCCGCCCCCAACCTTCTTGCTCCGATTGCGCTCGATGCGGCCCGGCCCGGATGGCCGGAGCGTTACCCCTCCGAGGCGGTGCTCATCGTGAACCTGCTGCACCTGATTCCGGACGAGGACGCCGCCTCTGTCCTCGCTCAGTCCGCTTCCGCGCTGACGGCGGGCGGAACCCTCTTCCTTTACGGCCCGTTCCTGCGCGACGGCCGCCCAGGCAGCGACGGGGATGCGGATTTCGACGCGAGCCTCCGCGCGCAGGACCCGAGGCTCGGCCTGAAGGACAGGGCCTGGGTCGAGGCGCAACTCCTTGCCGCCGGCCTCCGGCCGCGCGTGGTCGAGATGCCCGCCCACAACCTGATGTTCGTGGCCCGCCGCGCCTGATCCTGCGCGGCCGCGCCCAACCTGCGCGGCCGGCGGAACTTCGCCCGGACGCCCCGTTCGGCGCCGCCGTTACGACCTCCGGTGGCGGACGCTCTCCCGAGGGGTGACAGCCGTCCGCAGTTGCGGCAAAGTCGCGCCTGTCTTCCCCACCCCACCCGGAGCCCCATGACCCGACGCCTCCTCGCCCTCGGCCTCGCGGCCCTGCTGCTGTCCTGCGGCAAGCCCGAAGTCACCGCCGAACTGCCCTCGGGCCAGACCGTCACCATCGCGCCGCCCAGCTTCGGCGACGCCCGACCCCACCCCTGGAACGGGCGGGCGCCGTCGAGCTATCAGGTCCACGGGATCGACGTCTCGCGCTTCCAGGGCCTGATCGACTGGCCCACGGCGGCCGAGGCGGGCGTGTCCTTCGCCTTCATCAAGGCGACCGAGGGCGGCGACCGTCTCGACGTCGCCTTCCACGAGAACTGGCGCGGCGCGGGCCGCGCCGGCGTGCCGCGCGGCGCCTACCATTTCTTCTACTTCTGCCGCCCCGCCGCGGAACAGGCCGACTGGTTCATCCGCAACGTGCCGAGATCGCCGCGGGCCTTGCCGCCGGTGCTCGACATGGAGTGGAACCCCTTCTCGCCCACCTGCACCTTCCGCCCCGAGCCTGCGGTCGTCAGGGCAGAGGCGCTGACCTTCCTGCGCGAGGTCGGCGCGCATTACGGAAAGCGTCCGATCATCTACACGACGATCGATTTCTTCGAGCGGAACGAGATGTGGCGCCTTGAGGGCTACGACTTCTGGCTCCGCTCTGTAGCCGCCCACCCGCACGAGCGCTACGCGGGCCACCCCTGGACCTTCTGGCAATATACGGGCACGGGCATCGTGCCGGGCATCGGCAAGGTCACCGACATCAACGTCTTCAACGGCGACGCCACCCGATGGGCCGCCTGGCTGGCGCTGAACCTGCGCTGAGGCTTTCGCTCTCGCCCAAGTATCCTCGGGGGGCCGCCGGCTTGGCCGGCGGCGTTGGGGGGCAGACAGCCCCCCATCCCGGGTTCAGCCGTCCTGACGGATCCGGGCGTTCTTCGGATCGTAGGGCGAATCCTCGGCAACCACGGCTTCGAACGTGTCACGGAACATCCGCACCTGCAGCTTCGTGCCGACTTCGGCGAGGTCGGGGCGGACGTAGCCCATGCCGATCTGCTTGCCGAAGGCGACCGACCAGCCGCCCGAGGTCAGACGCCCGACCTTTTCGCCGTTCAGCAGCAGCGCCTCCTTCCCCCAGGGATCGGCATCGGCCGGACCGTCGATCAGCAGCGTCACGCATTTCGAGCGGATCCCCACGTCGAGCATCGCCTGCTTGCCCTGGAAGTCCTTCGAGAGGTCGATGAAGCGGTCGAGACCCGCCTCCAGCGGCGTGGCATCCCGGCCGAGCTCGCTGCCGAAGGCGCGATAGCTCTTCTCCTGCCGCAGCCAGTTCTGCGCACGGGCGCCCACGAGGCGCAGCCCATGCGTCTCGCCCGCCTTCAGCAGCAGGTCCCAGAGATAGGTCGACATCTCGATCGGGTGATGCAGTTCCCAGCCAAGCTCGCCCGTATAGGCCACACGCACCGCGCGCACCGGACACATGCCGAGTTCGATGTCGCGATAGCTGAGCCACGGGAAGCGCTTGTTCGACAGCCGCGTCGCCGGGTCCGCATCCCGGACGACCTCGTTCAGGATCGCGCGCGAATTCGGGCCGGCCAGCGCGAAGACGCCCCATTGGGTGGTCACGTCATGGATGTCGATCCAGCCGAAGTCGGCGATCTTCTCCTCGGCACATTTCCGCAGGTAATCCGCGTCATAGGCCGTCCAGGCGCCGGCGGAGACGAGGTAGTACTCGTTCTCGGCCAGCCGCACGATGGTGTACTCGGTGCGGGTGGTGCCGGTGGGCGTCAGGGCGTAGGTCAGGTTGATCCGGCCGACGGCCGGCAGCTTGTTGCAGGTGAACCAGTCGAGGAAGGCCGTGGCGCCGGGGCCCCGCACCAGGTGCTTGGTGAAGGCTGTCGCGTCGATCAGGCCGGCCGTTGCGCGCAGCGCCTCGGCCTCTTCGCGCGCGTAGGGCACCCAGGCGCCGCGGCGGAAGCTGCGGCTGTCGTGATCGAAGCTCGAACCGGCATCGAGCGGGCCGTAGTAGTTCGGCCGCTCCCACCCGTTCACCTGGCCGAACTGCGCGCCGAGCGCCCTCTGCCGGTCATAGACAGGGGCGGTGCGCAGCGGGCGGCAGGCTTCGCGCTCTTCATCCGGATGGTGAAGGATGAAGACGTGCTCGTAGCATTCCTCGTTCTTCCGCGCCGCGTATTCGGTCGTCATCCACGAGCCGTAGCGCTTGGGATCGAGCGAGGCCATGTCGATCTCGGCTTCGCCCTCGGTCATCATCTGCGCGAGGTAGTAACCCGTGCCGCCCGCCGCGGTGATGCCGAAGCTGAAGCCCTCCGCCAGCCACATGTTGCGCAGGCCCGGCGCCGGGCCGACCAGCGGGTTGCCGTCGGGCGTGTAGCAGATCGGGCCATTGTAGTCGTCCTTCAGGCCCACGGTCTCCGACGACGGCAGACGGTGGATCATCGACATGTATTCCTCCTCGATCCGCTCGAGGTCGAGCGGGAAGAGGTCGGCGCGGAAGCTCGAGGGCACGTCATAGAGGAACCGCGCCGGGGCGTTCCGCTCATAAGGGCCGAGGATCCAGCCGCCGCGTTCCTCGCGGACATACCACTTCGCGTCGGCGTCGCGCAGGACGGGGTGCTGCGGGTTGGTCTTGCGCCACTCGACCAGCGCCGGGTCGGGCTCGGTCACGATATACTGGTGCTCGACCGGGATCGCCGGGATCTTGATGCCGAGAAGTCGCGCCGTGCGCTGCGCGTGGTTGCCGGTCGCGGTCACCACATGCTCGGCGTGGATCTCGAAGGTCTCCTCGGTCGGGATCAGGTTGCCGCCCACTTCCGCCATCCGGCAGCAGGTGACGATCCACTCGCTGCCGGTCCAGCGATAGCCGTTGACCTGGATCTTGCGCTCGATGGTGCAGCCCAGCTGCCGCGCGCCCTTGGCCATGGCCTGTGTCACGTCGGCGGGGTTGATGTAGCCGTCCTGCGGGTGGAACAGCGCGCCCTTGAGATCCTCGGTGCGGACGAGCGGCCAGCGCTCCTTGATCTGGGCCGGGGTGAGGAACTCGTGATAGACGCCTGCGGTCTCGGCGACCGAGGAATAAAGCATGTATTCGTCCATCCGGGCGTCGGTCTGCGCCATGCGGAGGTTGCCGACCACATAGAAGCCCGGGTTGAGCCCGGTCTCGGCCTCCAGCCCCTTGTAGAAGTCCACCGAATACTTGTGGATGTGGGTGGTGGCATAGCCCATGTTGAACAGCGGCAGCAGTCCCGCCGCGTGCCAGGTCGAGCCTGCGGTCAGTTCGTCGCGCTCCACCAGCATCGTATCCCAACCCGCCTTGGCGAGATGGTAGGCGATGCCGTTCCCGACGGCGCCGCCGCCGACGACAAGGGCTTTCACATGGGTCTTCATCCGCGCACTCCGTCACCGCAGGGTCTGCCGCATCAATGACTCATCGTGGCCATTCGGAACAGGTCAGCCCGACCTAATGCGTCCGAAAACGACATGGGATCGGGATGGATGCGCAGCTTCGACGGGCGAGAGCAGGTCGATGCCCGGCGAGGCCGGCGCCGAACCCGTCAGATCTGTGTCGAGGAGGCCCGGTGCGGGGATGTCCGGCCGCAGGCGACGAGCGTGTCAACGCCCGAGACGCTCTTCCCTGCGCCTTGCACGGGAGATCCCTGAACCCTCGTGAGCCAGACTCAGGCGCGCCGCAGAAGCGCCGAGAGGGCGAAGGCAAGTGCTGCGGCCGCAACGATGGACGGGCCGGCGGGCGTGTCAAAGGCGAAGGATGCGCCAAGGCCGGCGAGGCTGGCCGCCGCACCGATGAGTGCCGCGAGGAACGCCATCGGCTCGGGGTTGCGCGCAAGTCCGCGTGCCGCCGCGGCCGGGATGATCAGCATGGCCGAGATCAGCAGCGCCCCGACGACCTTCAGCGCCACCGCCACCGTCACCGCGAGCGCCAGGGTGAGAATCAGCCTCTCGCGCCCAGGATCGATGCCGGAGGCCGCGGCCAGATCCTCGTTGATCGTGGCGGTGAGAAGCTTCGACCAGCGCCATAGCAGCAGCGCGACCACACCGGCGGCTCCGGCCCAGATGAAGGCGAGGTCGCGCGGCGATACCGCAAGGATGTCGCCGAAGAGCCAGGCCGAGAGGTCCGTGCGCACCGAGGGCAGGAAGCTCACCGCGACGAGACCGAGAGCCAGCGCCGAATGGGCCAGCACGCCCAGCATCGTGTCCATCGCCCAGCCTCGCCCGCTGAGCATGGCCACCGTCGCCGCCATCGCCAACGCCACAGCCAGCGTCCCGATCCCGACCGGCAGTTCCATCGCGAGCGCCAGGGCCACGCCCAGGATCGCCGCGTGGGAGGTGGCGTCGCCGAAATAAGCCATGCGGCGCCAGACCACGAAGGAGCCGAGCGGCCCCGTCGCAAGCGCCACGCCGATGCCCGCCAGCGCGGCGCGAATGAGGAAATCGTCAAGCATGATGGTGATGATCGTGGGAATGGCCGGCGTCGTGGGTATGATCGTGGTCGTGCTCGTGACGGTAGAGCGCAAGCGCCCCCTGCGTGCCATGTCCGAACAGCGCGCGATACTCGGGCGCATTCGAGACCACCCGCGGCGTGCCCTCGCAACAGACATGGCGGTTGAGACAGATCACCCGGTCCGAGGCTGCCATCACGACATGCAGGTCATGGCTGACCATCAGGACCGCAGCGCCGGTGGTCGAGCGGACCTCCTCGATCAGCCGATAGAAAGCGGCCTCGCCCGGCTGGTCCAGCCCCTGGGTCGGCTCGTCCAGCATCAGGATCTCGGGGTCGGTCAACAGCGCGCGGGCGAGGAGCACCCGCTGGAACTGCCCGCCCGAAAGATCCGCAAGCTGCCGCCCAGCCACTTCGGGCACACCCACGCGCCCGAGTGCGCCCTCGACCTCGGCACGCGAGCGGCGGCGGGGCAAGGACAGGAAGCGCGCGGCCGTCAGCGGCAGCGTCCCGTCCACCTGCAACCGCTGCGGCACATACCCGATCCTGAGATCCGGCTTTCGGCTCACGCTGCCCGCGGCGGGCGGCAGGATCCCCAGAAGCGCGCGCAGCAGCGTGCTCTTGCCCGAACCGTTCGGCCCGACAATGGTGACGATCTCGCCCGGCGCGATCGAGAGGCTGACGTCCGACAGGATCTCGTCCCTGCCCCGCCGGACGGCCAGATGATGAGCGGCGATCAGGCTCATGCGGCCGTCCGGCAGGCAGGGCACAGGCCGACGGCCTCGATGTTGGTCCGTTCGATCGTGAAACCGAACCGGTCGGCGGCAGTATCCAGCGCCTCGCGCACCGCTTCGGCCGGTGCCTCGGCCAGCGCACCGCACTGGCTGCAGATCAGGAAGGCCGGCGCATGGGTCTCGCCCGGATGCATGCAGGCCGTGAAGGCGTTCAGCCGCCGGATGCGATGCGCAAAGCCATGCTCCACAAGGAAATCCAGCGCCCGATAGGCCACAGGTGGCTTGTTGCCGAAACCCTCCTGCGCCAGGCGGTCCAGCACCTCGTAGGCACCCAGAGCGCGATGCTCCTCGAGCAGGATCTCCAGCGTCCGCCGACGCACCGGTGTCAGCCGGACCCCGGCCGCCTCGGCCGCTGCCTCGGCATGGGCGAGGATCGAGGCCGCACATCGGCTGTGGTCATGCGGCGCAAAGGCCGCGGTGCCTGCGGTGAAAGCGACCATCCTCTTCCCCTTGACGTGTTACGTTATAACGTATTACCTCTGTGCCACCCCGAAGGAAAGGCCGTTTCATGCGTTATACCATATCAATTGCCCTCGCCAGCCTGCTCGGCAGCCCGGCCATGGCCGACGTTCCCCGTGTGGTGACCGACCTGCCGCCGGTGCATTCGCTGGTCGCCCAGGTGATGGGCGACCTGGGCGATCCGGTCCTGCTGCTCGACCGTGGTGCGGATGCCCATTCCTTCCAGCTCCGCCCCAGCCAGGCGCGGGCGCTGTCGAATGCCGACCTCGTGGTCTGGATCGGACCCGAGATGACCCGGTGGCTCGACCGCGCGCTCGAGGGCCGGGATGGCGAGGACATCCGTCTGTCGACCGTAAGCGGAACGCACCGGCAGGACTTCGGGCCGGGGGCCGCGCATGATCATGACCACGGCTCCGCGTCCGCTGACGACCACCTCGCCGACGACGGGAACCCCGCAGCCCAAGAGGCCGATCACGACCATGCCGCAGAGGTGGAGCCCGACCATGCCGAGGGCGGAGGTCATGACGACGAGGATCACGACCATGCGGGGCTCGACCCGCACATGTGGCTCGATCCGGCCAACGCCGAGCTCTGGCTCGCCCGTGTCGCGGCCGAACTGGGTCGGCTCGACCCGGAACATGCCGCGACCTATTCGGCCAATGCCGAGAGCGCGGCTGCCGCGATTGCCGATCTCGACCGCGAGACGGCCGACCGCCTGAAGGCGGCGCAGAGCCATCCGTTCTACGTCTTTCACGAAGCTTACGGCTATTTCGCGTCCCATTACGGGCTGAGCGTTGCCGGCAGCGTCTCGGCCGGTGACGCGGCAGCACCCGGCGCCGCGCATCTGGCCGAACTTCGGCAACAGATGTCCGGCGGGCAGCCCTGCCTCTTCCCCGAGGCGCAGCACGATCCGAGGCTTGTCGAGCAGATTGCGCAGGAGACGGGCGCAAAAGCCGGGCCCGCGCTCGATCCCTCGGGCAGCACGCTGGAGCCCGGCCCGCAACTCTATGCGCAGCTCATCCGCGGCCTCGCCGACGGCATCCTCTCCTGCGTCGCACCTTGACCCTGCGGGCCCTCCGGCGCAGCCTTCGCACCTGAACCGGAGGAACCCGATGTCCGCCACCCGCTTCGGCACCGCCCCCGACGGGCAGACCGTCCATCGCATCGAGCTTCGGGCTGGCGATCTCCGTATCGCCGTGCTCGACTGGGGCGCGATCCTGCAGGACGTGCGAATGGCCGGGATCGACTGGCCGCTGACGGCGGGCTCGCCGGATTTCGAGGCCTACCTCGGGCCGTTGCGCTGGTTCGGGGCAATCGTGGGGCCGGTGGCGAACCGGCTCGGCGGCGCCAGCGCGCGGATTGGCGGCCGGCAGGTGGCGTTCACACCGAACGAGGGCGGAAATCTCCTGCATTCGGGGCCGCAGGGCACCTTCGCCCATCGGTGGCACACGGTCGTGATGGAGGACGCCCGCGCGCTTCTCCGCCTCGACCTGCCGGACGGCAGCGACGGCTTTCCCGGCAACCGCCGCATCGAGGCGGAATACCTGCTGGAAGCGCCCGCCACGCTTCGCCTTCGCCTGACCGCGACCTCAGATGCGCCGACGCTGATGAACCTCGCGAACCACAGCTACTGGACCCTCGACCCCGAGCCGGGGATCGCCCGACAGCACCTTCGGGTGGCGGCCGACCACTGGCTGCCGACCCGGGACGGCCTGCCCACTGGCGAGATCCGGGAGGTCGGGGACCGGATGGACTTTCGTCCCGGCCGCACGTTCCAGGCCGCGGAGGAGATCGACCACAACTTCTGCCTCTCCGAAGCCGCGCGTGCGCTGACCGAGGTGGCCTGCCTCACCGGCCGCTCCGGCGTCAGCCTGAGCCTTGCCACGACGGCCCCCGGCCTGCAGGTCTACACCGGCCGCGACCTCGACAGCCGCCCCTTCCGGGGCCACCATGGCCGCCCCTTCGGGGCCTTCGATGCGATCGCGCTCGAGCCGCAGCTTTGGCCGGATGCGCCGAACCACCCCGCCTTCCCGACGATCACCCTGTCGCCGGGCGAGGTCTTCCGGCAGGAGACGCGCCTCGCCTTCTCGGCGTCGAGGGAGTGACGGCCGTCTCCGATCCACCCGAACGCCTTGCGCTTCAGCCCGCTGCCGCGCGATACCAACGCACGATCGCCGCCCGCTCTTCGGGCTCCATGTAGCTCAGGTTGCCCGGCGGCATCGCATGGGTGATCCCCGCCTGAATGTAGATGCGCCGTGCCTCGTGCGCGATCTGTGCCGGAGTCTCGAGCCGCACGTTCTTCGGCGGCCAGAGGAGCCCGTCCCATCCCGGCTCCGCCGCATGGCACATCGAGCAACGGCCCATCACGATGTCCGTCACCTCCTCGAAACCCGCAGCTTCGGCAAAGCGCGCAGCGCTTCCGCCGAGCGCCGCCTCGTCCGCCGGCGCCGCAGCCCGCATTGGCGCCGTCGAGAGCCAAGCCAGAACGAGGAAGATCACGGCGGTTGCTGCCCAGGTCCAGTGCGGGTTGCCCTTCTTCGCATGCCGGCTGTTGAACCAGTGCCGGATCGTGACCCCCATGAGAAACACCAGCGCGGCAATGAGCCAGTTGTGGCGGGTTGCGAAGATCAGCGGGTAATGGTTTGACAGCATGAGGAATATGACGGGCAGCGTCAGGTAGTTGTTATGCGTGCTGCGCTGCTTCGCGATCTCGCCGTATTTCGGGTCGGGTCGCCGCCCGGCCTTCAGGTCCGCCACCACGATCCGCTGGTTCGGCATGATCGTGAGGAAGACGTTCCCGCTCATGATGGTGGCCGTAAAGGCGCCGAGATGCAGAAGCGCCGCCCGGCCTGAAAAGACCTGCGTATAGCCCCAGGACATCGCCACCAGCACCGCGAAAAGCAGGAGCATCAGCACGGTCGGATGCCGCCCCAGCGGGGAGCGGCACAATCCGTCATAGACGAGCCAGCCGAGCCCCAGCGAGGCCAGCGAGATGGCTACGGCCTGCCAGACAGTCAGATCCATCACGTTGGGGTCGATCAGGAAGAGCTCGGCGCCGAAGTAATAGAGCAGGACCAGCATGGCGAAGCCGCTCAGCCAGGTGGCATAGCTCTCCCATTTGAACCAGGTGAGATGCTCGGGCAGGAAATCAGGCGCGACGAGATATTTGTTGATATGGTAGAAGCCCCCACCATGAACCTGCCATTCCTCGCCATAGGCAAGCGGCGGCAAGGAGGGCGTCTTCCGCAGCCCGAGATCCAGCGCGATGAAATAGAAGGACGAGCCGATCCAGGCGACGGCAGTGATGACATGCGTCCAGCGTGCGGCGATCATCACCCATTCCCAGAGCACGGCATAATCGTACATCGGCAGTCTCCC
Source organism: Rhodobacter sp. NSM (assembly GCF_052244495.1). NCBI lineage: Bacteria > Pseudomonadati > Pseudomonadota > Alphaproteobacteria > Rhodobacterales > Rhodobacter > Rhodobacter sp. NSM. Next base: position 36,173 of record NZ_JBQPXH010000011.1, on the reverse strand, counting down.
GGCTGCGGCCGCACAGGGCCCGTCTTCCTGTTGTTCCCGGATCGCACGGGAAGTTCAATCGCCACGACGCGGGTCGCGTCGCCCTCTCCGGTGCTCGGCGCGGAACTGGCAGAGCAGCGGCGTGCCGCCATGCGCAACCCGCGATCTGCGTGGCCGGCTCGACCCGACGCGCCGCCCTCGATTCTTTTCTTTATCTCGCGCGCATGTTTGCCAGCTTTTTCCTTCGCACCGCAGCCTTCATCAGGCAGAGTGGCCACCGAAGGAGGCAGGACCATGATGGAAAGCTCGATCAACGTGCTCGGCGAGCCGCTCGAGACCTGCTCGACGGAGCCGCTCACAGGCTTCTTCCGCAACGGCTGCTGCGATACGGGTCCGACCGACAGGGGACAGCACACGGTCTGCGCGCTGATGACGGCAGAATTCCTTGCGCTGTCGAAGTACCTCGGCAACGACCTCTCCACTCCGCGACCGGAACATGGCTTCAAGGGCCTGAAGCCCGGCGACCGCTGGTGCCTTTGCGCCGGCCGCTTCCTGCAGGCGCACGAGGAGGGCGCGGCCCCCCGCGTGCGTCTCGGCGCCACGCATCGCCGCACGCTCGAGGTGGTCCCCCTCGAGGTTCTCAAGCTCTACGCCATCGACCTCGCCTGACCAGGCATTCTTCACTCCGGAAAAACAGCCGCGGGGACAGCCCGGCCATTCGACCAGGCCGCGGCAGACCGCCCTCCGCGCGCGGGTTCGGATGCGCTTCACGGTCAGGAGGACCGGAGGGGCGGTCGCGAACCTGCGCGGTCAGATCTTCATGTCGAAGCCGAGGTGCTTCGCCACGGTGAAGATGTCCTTGTCGCCGCGGCCGCACATGTTCATGACGATGATGTGGTCGCGGGGCAGCGTCGGCGCGATCTTGATCACATGGGCCAGCGCATGGCTCGGCTCCAGTGCCGGGATGATCCCCTCGAGCGCGCAGCAGAGCTGGAATGCCTCGAGCGCCTCGGCATCGGTGATCGAGACATATTCGGCGCGGCCCGTATCATGGAGCCACGCATGTTCCGGCCCGATCCCCGGGTAATCGAGGCCCGCCGAGATCGAGAAGCCCTCGAGGATCTGTCCGTCCGCATCCTGCAGGAGATAGGTCCGGTTGCCGTGCAGCACGCCCGGCCGTCCGCCGGTCAGCGAGGCGCAGTGTTCCATCCGGTCGTCCACGCCCTTGCCACCGGCCTCGACGCCGATGATCCGGACGGAAGGGTCGTCGAGGAAGGGGAAGAAGAGGCCCATGGCATTCGAGCCACCGCCAATGGCCGCGATGACCGTGTCGGGCAGGCGTCCCTCGCCCTCCTGCTCGGCCAGCTGCCAGCGGACTTCCTTGCCGATGATCGACTGGAAGTCGCGCACCATCGCCGGATAGGGATGCGGCCCCGCCACCGTGCCGATGCAATAGAAGGTGTCGCGCACATTCGTGACCCAGTCGCGCAGCGCGTCGTTCATCGCGTCCTTCAGCGTGCCGCGACCGCTCGTCACCGGCACAACCTCGGCGCCCAGCAGCCGCATGCGGAAGACGTTCGGCGCCTGCCTCTCGACGTCATGCGCGCCCATGTAGACCACGCATTTCAACCCGAACTTGGCGCAGACCGTGGCCGTCGCCACGCCATGCTGGCCGGCGCCGGTCTCGGCGATGATCCGCGTCTTGCCCATTCGGCGGGCGAGGATGATCTGGCCCAGCACGTTGTTGATCTTGTGCGCGCCGGTGTGGTTCAGCTCGTCGCGCTTCAGGTAGATCTTCGCTCCCCCGAGATGCTCGGTCAGCCGCGGTGCAAAGTAGAGCGGCGAGGGGCGGCCAACGTAGTTCGTCCACAGGTCGTCCATCTCGGCCCAGAAGTCCGGGTCGGTCTTGGCATGTTCGTAGCGCGCCTCGAGGTCGAGGATCAGCGGCATCAGCGTCTCGGACACGAAGCGCCCGCCGAAGATGCCGAAGCGCCCCTGTTCGTCCGGGCCGGTCATATAGCTGTTGATGCCGTCGTCCGCCATGGCGCCCACTCCCTCTCAGTCCAGCGCCCGTTTATACCCGATGTGCGATGCGGTAAAGCCGAGGCGGTCGTAGAAGCGGTGAGCCCTCTCGCGCGAACGGTGGGTCGTGAGCTGGATCAGGCTGGCCCCGGCCGCACGGGCCCGTGCCTCGGCATCCGCCATCAGCAACGCGCCGAGCCCCTGCGAGCGCAGGTCGGCCGACACACGCACCGCCTCGACAAGCGCGCGGGTCGCGGCCCGCAGCGACAGGCCGGGCAGGATCGCCAGCTGATAGGTCGCGACCACCCGCCCCTCGATCTCCCCCACCAGCAGGAACATGCTCGGCGCTTCGGCCATGCGGTCGAAGGCGGCGAGATAGGTTTCCAGATCCGCGGTCTCGCGCTGCGCGCCGAGCGCATCATCGGCCAGAAGCGCCACGATGGCGGCCACGTCCGCGCGTTCGGCCGCGCGAAATACGATCATCGGGCAGCCTTGAGGAACGCCGCGATCCGGTCCGGATCCTTCACGCCGGGCGCGGATTCGACGCCGGACGAGACGTCCACCTGCGACGCCCCGGTCCGCCGCACGGCTTCGGCCAGGTTCTCGGACGTGAGCCCCCCCGCGAGCATCCACGGTCGGATCCAGTGCCTTCCCGCGATCAGGCGCCAGTCGAAGGAAAGCCCGTTCCCTCCGGGCAGGGCCGCGCCCTTCGGCGCCTTGGCGTCGATCAGGATCTGGTCCGCCGCCAGCGACTGCTCGAGGATCTGCGGCAGGTCAGTCTCGTCGGCCACGCCCACCGCCTTCATCACCGGCAGGCCGTAACGGGCGCGCACCTCGGCCACGCGCTCGGGGCTCTCGTGGCCATGGAGCTGGATCATGTCGAGCGGCACGGCCTCGACGATCGCGTCGAGCGCCGCGTCGTCGGCATCCACGGTCAGGGCCACCTTTGCGATGCCGGCGGGTGCCGACAGGGCCAGCAAGCGCGCCTGATCCAGCGAGACATTGCGCGGCGATTTCGGGAAGAACACCAGACCGAAGTAGGCCGCGCCCGAGGACGCGGCCACCTTTACATCTGCTTCCGTCCGCAGCCCACAGACCTTGACGCGGACAGGGGCCATCAGGCCGATTTCGAGAGCGCCGTCAGAACGTCGTTCTTCGGAGCGCCGGCGGCGTTCGCCGTCTCGACCTTGGATTTCAGCGTGGAGACCTCGCGCTGCAGGGTCTTAACTTCCTTCGCCTTGCGACGGGCTTCGGCGCGATGCTTGTGCTCGCGCATCCATTCCCAGAAGAAGCCGATCAGCAGGCCGGCGACGATGCCGCCGAAGATCACCGCATAGAGCGGAAGCTCCATCGACCAGGCAGCCCAGTCGGTGCCCACGAAGGTCGACAGGTTTTCCGGCATGAGTTTCACCGCCACCGGATCCCGGTGGGCGAGCGCGACGGTCAGCAGCACCACCGCAAGGACGACGAGGAAGAGGATACGCAACCAACGGATCATAGGGTCCTGCTCACCATTCAGAGGGGCAATGCCGCGCGTTCACTTCGCGTTCAGGCGGTCGCGCAGCAGCTTGCCGGTTTTGAAGAAGGGAACCTTCTTGTCTTCGACTTCGACGGCTTCACCCGTTCTCGGGTTGCGGCCGACTCTGGCATCCCGCGACTTGACCGAGAATGCGCCGAATCCGCGCAGTTCCACCCGATCCCCGCGGGCCAGGGCCTCGATGATCTCCTCGAAGACGGTATTCACGATCCGCTCGACGTGACGCTGGGTGAGGTGGGGATTTTCGTCGGCTATTTTCTGGATCAGTTCCGATCGGATCATCCTTGCCCCCCTGAGCCGCCTTCGGCGGACGCCTTATGCAAGGGGAGGATAGAGGAAAAAATAGCTCTGCACAAACTGGAAAACCGTGGAATCAGGGGCACTTCCGGGCAATGGGCGGAGAAATGCGAAGGGCTCCGCGATCCCGCGGAGCCCTCCCTTAGTCCCTGAGGCGAACTCAGCCGCGTTCGCTGTTGCGCAGCGCCGCGCCGAGGATGTCGCCCAGCGACGCGCCCGAATCGGACGAGCCATACTGCTCGACGGCCTCTTTCTCTTCCGCGATCTCGCGCGCCTTGATCGACAGGCCGAGGCGGCGGGTCTTGGCGTCCACGTTGGTCACGCGAACATCGACCTTGTCGCCCACCTGGAAGCGCTCGGGGCGCTGGTCGGCACGGTCGCGCGACAGGTCCGAGCGGCGGATGAACGACTTCATCGAGTTGTATTCGACCTCGATGCCGCCGTCCTCGATCGCCGTCACGGTCACGGTGATGACCGAGCCGCGCTTCACGCCCTCGATGGCTTCCGAGAAGGTGTCGTCGCCGAGCGCCTTGATCGAGAGCGAGATCCGCTCCTTGTCGGTGTCGACCTCGGTGACGACCGCCTTCACGACGTCGCCCTTGCGGTAGTTCTGGATGGCTTCCTCGCCGCGCTGATCCCAGCTGAGATCCGAGAGGTGCACCATGCCGTCGATGTCGTGCTCGAGACCCACGAACAGACCGAATTCGGTGATGTTCTTGACCTCGCCCTCGATCGGGGTGCCGACCGGGTGGGTTTCGGCAAAGACTTCCCAAGGGTTGCGCATGGTCTGCTTGAGACCGAGCGACACGCGGCGCTTGGCGCTGTCGATTTCCAGCACCATGACGTCCACCTCCTGCGAGGTCGAGACGATCTTGCCGGGGTGCACGTTCTTCTTGGTCCAGCTCATTTCCGAGACGTGGACCAGACCTTCGACACCGGCTTCCAGCTCGACGAACGCGCCGTAGTCGGTGATGTTGGTCACGCGGCCCTTGTGCACCGAGCCGATCGGATAGGCTTTTTCCACCGCATCCCACGGATCGGACTGGAGCTGCTTCATGCCCAGGCTGATACGGTGGGTTTCCTTGTTGATCTTGATGACCTGGACCTTCACGGTCTCGCCGATCGACAGGATCTCGGACGGGTGGTTCACGCGGCGCCACGCCATGTCGGTGACGTGCAGCAGGCCGTCCACGCCGCCGAGGTCGACGAACGCACCGTATTCGGTGATGTTCTTGACGACGCCGTCAACGGTCTGGCCTTCGAAGAGGTTCGAGATGACCTCGGCGCGCTGTTCGGCGCGGCTCTCTTCGAGGATGGCGCGACGCGACACGACGATGTTGCCGCGGCGACGGTCCATCTTCAGGATCTGGAACGGCTGCTTCATGCCCATCAGCGGGCCGGCATCGCGCACGGGGCGCACATCGACCTGCGAACCGGGCAGGAAGGCCACGGCGCCGCCGAGATCGACGGTAAAGCCGCCCTTGACGCGACCGAAGATGGCGCCTTCGACGCGGGTCTCGTTGGCATAGGCCTTCTCGAGACGGTCCCAGGCTTCCTCGCGCTTGGCCTTGTCACGGCTGATGACGGCCTCGCCACGCGCGTTTTCCACGCGGTCAAGGTAGACCTCGACCTCGTCGCCGACAGAGATGTCGACGTTGCCGCTCATGTCGGCGAATTCCTTCAGGTCGACGCGGCCTTCCATCTTGTAGCCAACGTCGATGATGGCCTGGCCCGCTTCGACGGCGATGACCTTGCCCTTCACGACCGAACCCTCCTGGGGGGTATCGATCTGGAGGCTCTCGTTCAGGAGGGCCTCGAATTCTTCCATGGTTGCTTTAGCGCACATGCAGTCAGTTTTCCTTTTCACATCATTTTTCACGGGCCTGGCGGTTGGCTCCGCCGGTCTTTTCGCATCCGCAGCGAACACGGGCGCTTCAAAACAACAAGGGCCGAGGATTACTCCCGACCCTGCGCCTGCCTGAGTCTGATGGCTTCGATCGCCTTGTTCACTGCCGCGTCTATAGTCAGTTCCGTCGTGTCGAGCAAGAGCGCATCGGGCGCCGGCCGCAGCGGCGCCGCCTCGCGCTCCCGGTCGCGCCGGTCGCGCTCGCGCAGATCGGCCAGGATCTCGGCCTCGGTGCCCGCCCCGCCCTTCGCCGCCAGTTCCAGCCAGCGCCGCCGCGCGCGCTCCTCGTCCGAGGCGGTCACGAAGAACTTCACCTCCGCTTCGGGACAGATCACCGTGCCGATGTCGCGCCCGTCCAGAACCGCCCCGCCCTCGCGCCGGGCGAAGTGCCGCTGAAAGTCGACGAGCGCCGCCCGCACCTCGGGCAGCGCCGCCACGCGGCTCGCCGCCTGCCCCGCCTCGGCCGACCGCAGGTCGCCACGCTCGAGGTCGGCGAGCTCCAGGCCGCGCGCCGCCGCCACCGGCTCGGCCCCTTCGGCGACCTTCGCGCCCACGGCGCGGTAAAGCAGCCCCGTGTCCAGATGCGCGAAGCGGAAATGCGCCGCGACCGCCCGCGAGAGCGTGCCCTTGCCGGCCGCCGCCGGCCCGTCGATCGCCACCGTGAAGCGCATGCCGCCGCCTTTCATTCTCGCTCAAGTATCCCGCGGGGGTGCGGGGGCGCGAAGCCCCCGCTTTCCGGCCTCACGAAAGATCCGCCCCGAGCCCGACCATCAGGTTCCGGAAGGCCGGAAACGAGGTCGCGATCGGCGAGCCGTCGTCGACGGAGACCGGTATGTCGGCAGCCATGCCGAGCACGAGGAAGCTCATCGCGATCCGGTGGTCGAGATGCGTGGCGCAGGTCGCGCCGCCGGGCACGCGCTCCATCCCGTGAACGGTCAGCATGTCCTCTTCCTCGTCGATCCGCACGCCGCAGGCCTCGAGGCCCCGCGCCATGGCGTCGATCCGGTCGCTCTCCTTTACGCGCAGTTCCTTCACGCCCCGCATGACCGTGGCGCCTTCCGCGAAGGCCGCCACCACCGAGAGGATCGGGTATTCGTCGATCATCGAGGGCGCACGCTCGGGCGGGACCTCGACCCCCTTCAGCGCCGAGGCGCGCACGCGGAGGTCGGCCACCGGCTCGCCGCCCTCCTCGCGCTCGTTCTCGAAGGCGATGTCAGCACCCATCTCGAGCAGCGTCACGTAGAGCCCGTCCCGCGTCGGATTGCGGCTTACGCCTGGCACGAGGATCTCGGAGCCCTCGACGATCAGCGCAGCGCAGACCGGAAAGGCCGCCGAGGACGGATCGCGCGGAACCGCCACCGTCTGCGGCCTGAGCTCGGGCTGACCCGTGAGGGTGATCACCTGCCCCTCGGGCCCGGCCTCGACGGTCAGTTCCGCCCCGAAGCCGCGCAGCATCCGCTCGGAATGGTCCCGCGTCGCCTCGCGCTCGATGACCACCGTCTCTCCCGGCGCGTTCAGCCCCGCAAGAAGGACCGCCGACTTCACCTGCGCCGAGGGCATAGGCACCGTATAGCGCACCGGCACCGGATCGGCCGCCCCCACGATGGTCATCGGCAGCCGCCCGCCCTTGCGCCCGTAGGCCCGCGTCCCGAAGAGCCCCAGAGGATCCGTCACCCGCCCCATAGGCCGCTTGCGCAACGACGCGTCCCCGGTGAAGGTGGCCGTGATGGGAGACGTCGCCATGGCCCCCATGACCAGCCGGACCCCCGTTCCCGAATTGCCGCAGTCGATCACCTCGGAGGGCTCTGCAAAGCCGCCGACGCCCACGCCATGGACGGACCAGTCGCCCGGCCCGTGCTGGATGACCTCCGCTCCAAAGGCGCGCATCGCCGTCGCGGTGTCGATCACGTCCTGTCCCTCAAGGAGGCCGCTGATCCGTGTCTCACCGACCGCCATCGCACCCAGGATCAGCGACCGGTGGCTGATTGACTTGTCGCCCGGTATCTCGGCGCGCCCCCTGAGCGGACCCGAGCGGCGGGCGGTCATCGGTTGCGCGGGCCCGTGTCCGGACATGGTCTTCCTCCAGATTGACGGCGTGAGCCTTACCGAATGCGCCCATCCCGGTCCAGCCTCAAACCTGATCCGGCCGACCCCGGGCGTCGCATCGGAATTCTGGACCGGTCCTGCATCCAAACGCTGCCAGCCAAGGTGAGGGCGGCGCAATTCATTCGCGATCCAATCCGGAGCCGATGCCCCCGACGTTGAGCATCTCGGGCACGATGTGATCCGGTGTCAGCGGATCCACCAATCGCCGTTGCGAGGAATCCGAAAAGTCTGTTCTGACTCCGGAGCGAGCAACTGTGTTCATCGTTCGGGTGAAGATTACGGTGTAAGGGTATATCCTTGCGCCATAATTCCAGATCTTGCGCTACTGCCGACGGAACGTGAGGTAATGCGGTTGTCGTCCCTCTCGCAGCGCCTTCTGCTCGTAGCGCGTCGACAGCCAGTCCTCCCACGGCCGATCGCTCTGCTCCACGAGATCGAATCCCGCCTGCGGCACCTCCTCGAGCGTCTGCCGGACATAATCCGGGATGTCGGTCGCCACGCGGAATTCTGCACCCGGTGCCATGACACGGGCCAGCGGCCCGAGATGGCCCTGGGTAACGAAGCGCCGCTTGTGGTGGCGCTTCTTGGGCCAGGGATCGGGGTAGTTCAGGAAGGCCTTCGAGATCGACGCCTCAGGTAGCACGTCGAAGAGGTCCCGCGCATCGCCCGGATGGATCGCAAGGTTCTCCGCACCAGCGGCGCGGATCTTGCCAAGCAGCATGGCGACGCCATTGACGAAGGGCTCGCAGCCGATGAGACCGATCCCGGGGTTCTGGGCCGCCATGTGCACCATGTGCTCGCCGCCGCCGAAGCCGATCTCGAGCCAGACCGGCCGGCCACCGAAGAGCGTCGCCAGATCGAGTGGTCGGCGCTCGGGGTTCTCCTCCCGGCTGATGCCGGTGGGCCGCAGCCGCCCGAGGTCCTCGGAGAGATAGACCTTCTGCGAGGGGCGCAGCGTCTTGCCGGACCGCCGACCGTAGAAATTGCGCCAGGGCGAGGCCGGGCCGCCGTCGAGGGGACCGGGGGCGGAATCCGGGGTGTCTTTGTCGCTCATTTCGGCACCTCTGCAGCGTCCGCCAGCCCCTAAACGCCCCAGCCCAGCAGGTCAACCTTCACGAAGGCCCTTCCTTGCCTCCGATGGAACCAGAAGCAGAGCCGGCCATCGTCTTATTATATTTCAAATGCTTAGCCGGATTGGTAGCCACTGTTATGCGATAGCAATCGGGAGTTTTTGCCTGACAGCGGCCATCGGACCATGTTCCGACGCAGCAGATGCCACCGCCCCCCGACCGGGGCGCGAACAACGGAGACCGAGATGACCATCAACCTTCGCAAGACCGCCATCGCCGCGCTGGCCGCGCTCTCGCTGGTGCCCGCCGCAGCCGCGCCGGCCCATGCGCTCGGCAAGAAGGACAAGGCCTTCATTGCCGGCGCCGCGACCGCGGCCGTCGCGGGCGTCGTCATCCAGAACATGCGCAGCAACGGCCAGTGGCCCTTCGCCCGCCAGCAGCCGCGCTATGCCGCGCCGGCGCCGACGCAGTACTACGTCCAGCCGCGGGCGACCTACGCCACCACCGCCCCGCGCCGTGTCACCTACCAGCCGCGCTACGTCGCACCGAGCGTTCACTACACGCCCGCAGCCCAGGCCTTCCGCGAGCTCTCGCCGCAGATGCGGCGCGAGGTGCAGATTTCGCTCGCCCGCTACGGCTATTACTCGGGCTCGATCGACGGGGCCTGGGGCCCCGGCACTTCGGCTGCAGTCGAGGCCTATGCCCGCGACAGCGGTCGCTCGGGCCAGCTTGGCAGCGTCGCCGGCGCCTTCGGCGTGATGGACAGCCTCGGCGGCTGATCGGAATTTCACAAAGCACGTTTCAGCAAGAGTTTCAGAACGACAGAAGCCCCGGCGATCGCCGGGGCTTCATTTCGTTCACGACCGCTCGGGCCAACGAGAGTGCCGCGAGGTTCTCCTGCCGGCTGTCGCAGCAGGCCCCATCCGCGGGCGGGCGTCATCCCGAAGCCTCGCGACATCGGGATGACCCGCAGCCTTCTCGCGAGTCAGACGGCCTTCAGCAGCGCCTCGGTCAGGTCCGTCCGCTCCCAGGAGAAGCCGCCATCGGCCTCGGGCGCACGGCCGAAGTGGCCATAGGCCGAGGTGCGGGCATAGATCGGGCGGCAAAGGTTCAGATGCTCGCGAATGCCGCGGGGCGTGAGGTCCATGCACTCGGCCACGGCCTTCTCGATCTGCGCCTCGTCCACCTTGCCGGTGCCGTGGGTGTCCACGTAGATCGACAGCGGCTTGGCCACGCCGATGGCGTAGGAGACCTGAAGGGTGCAGCGGTCGGCCAGACCCGAGGCGACCACGTTCTTCGCCAGATAGCGTGCAGCATAGGCGGCCGAGCGGTCGACCTTCGTCGGATCCTTGCCCGAGAACGCACCGCCACCGTGCGGCGCGGCCCCGCCGTAGGTATCCACGATGATCTTGCGGCCCGTCAGGCCCGCGTCGCCATCCGGCCCGCCGATCACGAAGGTTCCCGTGGGGTTCACCCACCATTCCGTCGCCTCGGTGATCCAGCCCTCGGGCAGAACCTCGCGGATGTAGGGTTCCACGATGGCCCGAATGTCGTCGGAGGTCTGCTCGTCATGGGCGTGCTGGGTCGAGAGCACGATCGAGCGCACCTCGACGGGCTTGCCGTTCTCGTAGCGCAGCGAGAGCTGCGACTTGGCGTCGGGGCGCAGGTCGGGCTCCTGGCCCGATTTCCGCACCTCGGCCAGCCGCCGCAGGATCGCATGCGAATACTGGATCGGGGCGGGCATCAGCTCGGGCGTCTCGCGGCAGGCATAGCCGAACATGATGCCCTGGTCGCCGGCGCCGTCCTTGTCCACGCCCTGCGCGATATGCGCCGATTGGCGGTGGAGGAAGTTCTGCACCTCGATCGTGCGCCAGTGGAACTCCTGCTGTTCGTAGCCGATGTCCTTCACGCAGTCGCGAACAATGCCGTCGACGCGGCCCATGAACTCGTCGAGTTTCTGGGGATCCGACAGGCCGACCTCGCCGCCGACCACGACACGGTTCGTGGTGGCGAAGGTCTCGCAGGCGACGCGGGCGTTGGGCTCCTCGGTCAGGAAGGCATCGAGGACGGCATCCGACACGCGATCGCACAGCTTGTCGGGGTGACCTTCCGAGACGGACTCGGAAGTGAAGACGTAGTTCATGCGGGACATGGAAAGTGCTCCGTTGGGGTTAACCCCGTCACGCCAGGAAGCCGTTGTGACGGTTGCCTTCCGCGCTACACCCCGCGAGAGGGCCGGGTCAAGCGCGACGAGGGCCGCGTGTCGCGAAGAGGAGCGCGCAAAGGGAGAACAGACATACCAGAAGCGGCAATTCTCCCAAGCGAGAGAAGGGGGTAGCCGAAAGGTGGCCCGGCAGTGCGACATCTTTGTAGCCTGCCTCTCCGAGCGGCAGTTCGGCGAGAACGCGCCCCCTCGCGTCCACGAGCGCCGAGATTCCGGTATTCGCCACCCGCACGAGGGGAAGCCCGTTCTCGATGGCGCGGAGCCGGGTCTGCGCCAGATGCTGGTACGGGCCGTTGAAGGTGCCGAACCAGGCGTCGTTCGTGATCTGGAGGATCCAGTCCGGACGCTCCTGCGTGCGAAGGTCCTGCGGGAAGACCGCCTCGTAGCAGATGAGCGGCAGGACCTTGCCGAGGCCGGGTCCGAGGTCGAGCACCTGAGGCCCCGTGCCGGCGGAATATCCGAAGCCTTCCTGCGCCGCGAAGGCGCGCAGACCGAAGAGGTCGAACATCAGATCGCCCATCGGGACATATTCGCCGAAGGGAGCGAGATGGTGCTTGTCGTAGAGTCCCCCGATCCGCCCGTCGGGCGAGACCACGGCGAGACTGTTCCAGAAGCGCCAGCCCTCGCCCCGCTGGATACCGATGACAACCGGAGCGCCGCGACCGGCGGCCGCGACCTCGGTCAGGATGCCGGGAGAGCGATCGAGCAGGTATGGCACCGAGGTCTCGGGCCAGATCACGAGGTCCGGCCGGGAACCGTCCGAGGTCAGCGTAAGCAGCCGGCCGAAATGCGTGGCGGCCAGGTCGGGATCCCATTTCATCCGTTGTTCGGCGTTGGGCTGGACAAGACGCAGGACGGAGCCCGCCGGTGCCGGCTCGGGCAGCGACAGTCGCCAGAGGCCGAAGCCCGACGCGGCAGCGAGCAGGGCTGCCGATAGCGCGAGGCCTCTTGCGCGCAGTGCCACCGGCAGCGCCGCGGCGAGGGTCGTCATCAGGGCAAGGCCGGACGGGCCGATCAGGCTGGCAACCTGCGCGGGCCAGGCACCCACCCAGACATGGCCGATGAGGGCCCAGGGGAAGCCCGTCAGAACATAGCCCCGCGCGAGCTCTGCCGCGGCGAGCGCGGTCGCGAAGGCGACCGGCCGCCGCCAGCCCGGCGCAAGATGCGAGACCCAGCCGGCGAGGGCCCAGAAGAGGGCGAGCCCGAACGAGATCAGCACCAGCGCAAAGGGCGCCATCCAGCCATAGGTCTCGACGTCGATCAGGAAGGGTTCGACGATCCAGCTCAGCGCGAAGGCGAAATGGCCCGCCCCCCCGAAGAGGGCGAGCAGCGCCGCCTGCCTGCGGCCCGCCGCCCCCGCGACCAGCGCCACCAGGCCGGCCAGCGCCGGCAAGGCCAGCCACCAGAGGCCGAAGGGGGCTTGCCCGAACGCCATGCCAACCCCGACCCCGAAGGCAAGGCCGAGACGCGCTCCGAACGGGCGGCTTTGGGCAAGGGCGATCATCCGGGCTCCGGTTTTCCGGAGCCGTGCGTGCCCCGGACGGCGCGCGCCGTCAAGGGCCGCCCGGTCGCGCGGGCGTGATCATCGGGTCGTGGGGATCCGGCGGCGCACAGACGGCGCCACCTGAACCGGCGGCCTATTCGGCCGCCTTCGCCAATGACGCGCCGGTCGCGTGACCGGGAAGGCGGACGCGCAGGCGCTTGATCTTGCGCGCATCGGCATCGATGACCTCGAACTCCGCCCCGCTTTCGTGGGGGACGATCTCGCCCCGCACCGGCACGCGACCCGTGCGCAGGAAGACCAGGCCGCCGAGCGTGTCGATCTCCTCGTCTTCCTCGTCGCGGCGCAGGCGGAGGCCGATTTCGGCCTCGAACTCGTCGAGCGGGGTGCGCGACTGGGCCATGTAGATGCCCGGCTTCTCGAGCGTCCAGAGAGGGCCCTCGGCCTCGTCATGCTCGTCCTCGATCTCGCCGATCACGGTCTCGATCAGGTCCTCGATGGTCACGAGACCGTCCACGCCGCCGTATTCGTCGATCACAAGGGCCATGTGCACGCGTTCGCGCTGCATTTTCTGCAGCAGGACCCCGATCGGCATCGAGGGCGGCGCGTAGAGGAGCGGCCGCAGCATGGCCTTCAGGTTGAAGTCGCCACCGGCGTTGAACCCGTGCTCCAGCGCCAGATCCTTCAGCAGCACGAGGCCGAGGGGCTGGTCCAGCGTCTCGCGGTAGACAGGCAGGCGCGAGAAGCCGTGCTCGCGGAAGACCGCAACCAGATCCTCTTTGCCGATGTCGACGGGCACGGCCACGATCTCGACCTTGGGAATCGCCACGTCGTCCACCCGCAGGCGGCGGAGGTTGGCGATGCCGGGAAGGGTCAGGCTGCTCTGCGCGATGGCGAAGGTCCGGTCCTCGGGGGACAGGCTGCTTCCTCCGGCCTCGGCCGGCGAGAAGGCACTGAATAGACGCCCGAAAAGGCCCCTTGGCCCAGGGTCCGCCTGGTCGTCTTCCGTCTGGTCCGGCGCGCCCTGCGCTGCCATAGACCCGTCGCTGCTACTGTCCATCTGTCCTTTCCGAATGGCCACGCCCGGTGCGGCGCCGTTTCAATATGGGTCGGGCACCCCCAACCCCGCAAGTATTCTCGTCTCGGTGGCTTCCATCAGGACGGCATCCGCGTCCTCGACGTGGTCATACCCCATCAGGTGAAGGATGCCATGAACGAGAAGATGTGTCACATGGTCCGCGACCGGCTTCCCCTGCTCGGCGGCTTCCCGCGAGCAGGTCTCCCAGGCGATGGCGATATCGCCCAGATGCTCCGGATCGTCAGGCTCGCCAGGCTCGGGACGCTCGGGCGCAACGCCCGCCTCTTCCGACCCGCGCTCTTCCGAAGGCCAGGACAGGACGTTCGTGGGCTTGCCCTTCTGGCGGAAGGTGCCGTTCAGCTCGGCGATGCGTGCATCGTCGCACCCCATGACCACCAAGGTGAAACCCTCGCCGGGCAGGTCGAGCCCGGCGAGTGTGGCTTCGGCGGCACGGGTCGCGAGTGCGGGGAGGTCGAGGCCCTCCCAGCGCGCGTCTTCGATCACCGTGTCAACCAGAGGCTCCATCTTCGGCCTCATACGCCTCGATGATGCGCGCCACAAGCGGGTGCCGCACCACGTCCCTGGCGGTAAAGTAGTTGAAGGAGACGCCCCTTACCGACTTCAGCACACGCTCGGCGTCCGCAAGGCCCGAGGCGGTGCCGCGCGGCAGGTCGATCTGCGTGCGGTCGCCCGTGATCACCATGCGGCTGCCCTCGCCAAGCCGGGTCAGGAACATCTTCATCTGCATGGTGGTCGCGTTCTGCGCCTCGTCGAGCACGACGAAGGCGTTCGAAAGCGTCCGCCCCCGCATGAAGGCCAGCGGCGCGATCTCGATCCGCTTCTCCTCCATCAGCTTCATGAGCTGCTTCTGCGGCAGGAAGTCGTTCAGCGCATCGTAGAGCGGCTGCATGTAGGGGTCGATCTTCTCCTTCATGTCGCCGGGCAGGAAGCCGAGGCGCTCGCCCGCCTCGACCGCGGGACGCGACAGGATGATCCGGTCGACCACGCCGCCGATCAGCATGGTCACGCCCACGGCCACCGCGAGATAGGTCTTGCCGGTGCCCGCCGGGCCGATCCCGAAGGCCAGTTCATGGTCGAAGAGATTTGCCACGTAGGTCTTCTGCGCTTCGGTGCGCGGCTCGACCGGCTTCTTCCGGGTGCGGATCTCGTATTTTCCCGGCATGAAAAGTTCGATCTGCTCGCCCTGGGCTGCGTCGGGGGCCGGACGGCCGAGCCGGATCGCGCCGTCGATGTCGCCCGCGACCAAGCCACGACCGGCTTCGAGCCGCGAGTAGAGGCCGCGCAGGATCGAGGCCGCCTGATCCCTCGCATCCCTGTCGCCGATCACCGCGAGCCGGTTTCCCCGGCGCAGGATGTGCACTCCCATCTGGTGCTCGATCTGGGCGAGGTTGCGGTCATATTCGCCGCAAAGATCGATCAAGAGACGGTTGTCCGGGAATTCGAGAAGCGTTTCCACGACATCCTCGGAACGGGTCGGGGGGGTCAGCGCGCTGATGCCCAAAGACATCTCCTTGTGCTGGAGGGCAATGACTCAAGAGTGGGGCTGCAAAGGCTCCAAGGCAAGAAAATAGGTGACCAAACCACAAATTCTTGTGATGCTGCACGCATAGGACGCAAGAAATGAACGAGGCCGCGGAGTGTGCCGCAGCCTTCCGAAAAATTGATTTCCTGTGGGGCCGATCAGGCTCCGATACGCTCTCCGGCGAGCGAGTTCGGGCCGCTTGCGGTGATGCGCACCCGGACGAGGTCGCCGGGCCGGGCCTCGGCATCGGCGACATGGACGGCATGAAGATAGTCCGACTTGCCGACCATCTGGCCCGGCATCCGCCCGGCCTTCTCGTAGAGCACGCCGAGTTCGCGGCCCAGCATCGCCTCCTGCGTCGCCCGCTGCTGTTCGGACAGGAGCGCCTGAAGCGTCTGGAGCCGCGCATCGCAAAGATCGGCCGGAAGCTCGGGCTTCTCGGCGGCGGGCGTGCCCGGTCGCGCGGAATACTTGAACGAGAAAGCCGAGCCGAAGCCCACCGCCCGGATCAGGTCGAGCGTCGCCTCGAAATCTGTATCCGTCTCGCCGGGAAAGCCCACGATGAAATCCGAGGTCAGCAGGATGTCGGGCCGCGCCGCGCGGATCCGCTCGACCAGCCGCAGGTATTGCTCGGCCGTGTGCTTGCGGTTCATGGCCTTCAGGATCCGGTCCGAGCCGGACTGCACCGGCAGGTGCAGGTAGGGCATGAGCTTCGGCTCGGTCCCATGCGCCTCGATCAGGTCCTCGGCCATGTCGTTCGGATGCGAGGTCGTATAGCGCAGCCGCTCGAGCCCGTCGATCCGGGCAAGCTCGCGGATCAGGCCGCCAAGGCCCCGACCGTCGTTCGACCAGGCGTTGACGTTCTGTCCGAGCAGAGTGATCTCGCGCACACCCTTCCCGACCAGCGCGCGCGCCTCGTCCATCAGCCGCGCGAAGGGCCGGCTGACTTCCGCGCCGCGGGTGTAGGGGACGACGCAGAAGGCGCAGAACTTGTCGCAGCCCTCCTGAACCGTCAGGAAGGCCGAAGGCCCGCGGGTCACCTTGCGCTCGGGAAGGTGGTCGAACTTGTCCTCCTCGGGGAAGTCCGTGTCCACCACGCGCGCGCCCGCCTCGGCCCGCTCCAGCATGTCCGGAAGCCGGTGATAGCTCTGCGGGCCCACCACGAGGTCGACGAGCGGCATCCGCTTGAGGATCTCCTCGCCCTCGGCCTGCGCCACGCATCCGGCGACCCCGATCTTCAGGTCGGGCTTCGATAGCTTGAGCGGCCGGAGCCGGCCGAGATCCGAATAGACCTTCTCGGCCGCCTTTTCGCGGATGTGGCAGGTGTTCAGGAGCACCATGTCCGCATCGTCCGCGGTGTCGGTCAGCACATAGCCCTTCGCACCCAGCGCTTCGGCCATGCGTTCGCTGTCGTAGACGTTCATCTGGCAGCCGTAGGTCTTGATGAAGAGCTTGCGGGCTTCGGTCATGGCGCGACCCCTTTCGATGAAGGGGGGTCTTAACCGGAATCGCAGGGAGCTTGCAATCCGCCGGAGCGGCGGCGAATGCTGCGGCGACGACGGACGGTGCCTCGATGCGATACGGCCAGCTTGACGATTTCCTCGCGCAGTGCCGCGCGGCGCCGGTCCGCGGGCCGGTCGCCCTCCTGATGGCCGAGGATGACGTGGAACTGGCCCGCACCGTGGACCACCACGCCCGCGCGGGCTTCCGGACGATCCTGCTTCTGGCCCATCCCGCGCTTGACCTCGACGAGGAAACGGCGGCGCGCGTCCAGCGCATCGACCACGATCCCTTCGCGCCCGACGCGCTGGTTGCGGCGGTCAACCGGCTGATCCCGGCGGTTTCCGGGCAGTGGCTCTACTATGGCTACAACGCCGAGTTCCTGTTCTATCCCTTCTGCGAGACGCGCACGGTCGGCGAGATGCTGGCTTTTCATACCGAGGAGAGGCGCGAGGCGATGCTCTCCTACGTCATCGACCTCTACGCAGGCGATCTCGGCCGGTTTCCGAACGCGGTGTCGGTGTCCGAGGCCATGCTGGACCGGTCGGGCTACTACGCTCTCGCCCGGCCCGACCCGAGCAATCATGGCCATCCGAAGGAACGGCAGCTCGACTTCTTCGGCGGCCTGCGCTGGCGGTTCGAGGAACATGTGCCACCCGACCGGCGCAAGATCGACAGGATCGCCCTCGTCCGCGCGCGTCCGGGCCTCGTGCTCAGGCGGAATTTCACCTTCGAGCAGGAAGAGCTGAACACCTACGCCTGCCCCTGGCACAACAACATCACGGCCGCGATCTGCTCGTTCCGCACCGCGAAGGCGCTGAAAAGCAATCCCGGCTCGCGTCACGAGATCCCGACCTTCCTCTGGCGGAACTCCGTTCGCTTCGACTGGACGTCCCAGCAGCTGATGGACCTCGGGCTGATGGAGCCCGGCCAGTGGTTCTGAGTTGAGTTGGGGTGCCTGTCCGCCGGAAGGGGGGCCAACGCCCAGCCGATGAGGATGCAAGGAGGTCGACGCCTGCGTGGTGCGCGGACAGAACCGGCGCCGACCTGACCAGGCAGCGGCGGCCCGCAGTGCCCGACGCAAGTCCGAAGGCAAGGCCGCCCGGCCGCTGCGCCTGCAGGCCTGGCCGCATGCCGCCCGCGGCGTGCACGGTCAGTCGCGCGCCCGCTCCACCAGCGCCTGCACCTTCGGGCCGATCTCGTCCACGATGACGGCCACGCCCTCGGCGCTCGGATGGATCCCGTCGGGCTGCATGTAGCGCTGCCGCGCATCGGGTTCGTCGAGACGTGCCGCGAGCGGCGCGAAGAAGTTCGTCTCGATCTCGGCATGGTAGTTGGCCGCGAGTTCGGGAAAGATGGCGTCGAAGTCGCGCTTGTAGTCCGGCCCGTAGTTGCCCGGAGCCTCGAGCCCCACGAGAAGCACCGGCAGGTCGCGTGCGCGGGCTTCCTTCAGGATCGCCTCGAGGTTGCTGCGGCTGAGCTTCGGATCCAGCCCCCGCAGCATGTCGTTGCCGCCGAGGTTCACGATCATGGCATCGACCTCGGGCGTCAGGCTCCAGTCCAGCCGCGCGAGGCCTCCTGCCGTCGTGTCGCCCGAGACGCCGGCATTCACCACCTCGACCGCCTCGCCATGATCCCTCAGCCATTGCTGCAATTGCGGGACGAAGCCTTCGCCCTCGGGCAGGCCGTAGCCGGCCGTCAGGCTGTCGCCGAGGGCAAGCACCGTCACCTCTTCCGCCGCGAGCGCCGGCGTGACCGAGAAGACGAAGGCCAGCGCCGTGTTGCGCATCGCGCGGGGCGCGCCATATCGGGTGCTGAAGCTGAGAGAGGCAAGGTGCATGAGCGAGACGATCCTGGCGCTGAGGGACGCGCGGCTGACGTTGGCGGGAAATGCGGGTCCGGTCGAAATCCTCAAGGGAATCGATCTGGATATCCGGCGCGGCGAGACGCTGGGGCTCGTGGGGCCTTCGGGATCGGGCAAGTCGTCGCTCCTGATGCTGATGGGCGGGCTGGAACGCGCCACCGGAGGCACGGTCACGGCGCTTGGCCAGGACCTGACGGCGATGGACGAGGACCAGCTCGCGCGGTTCCGCCGGGGGAATATGGGCGTCGTCTTCCAGTCTTTCCACCTCATCCCCACGATGACCGCGCTGGAGAACGTCGCGATCCCGCTGGAGCTTGCGGGCAAGGAGGATGCCTTCCCTCGCGCCGAGGCCGAACTGCGGGCCGTCGGACTCGGCCAGCGGATGGATCACTATCCCTCGCAGATGTCGGGCGGCGAGCAGCAGCGGGTGGCGCTGGCACGCGCCGCCGCTCCGCGTCCGGCGATCCTTCTGGCCGATGAGCCGACCGGAAACCTCGATGCGGCGAACGGGTCGGCGATCATGGAGATCCTCTTCGGGCTGCGCGACCGGCACGGGGCCACGCTGGTGCTCGTGACCCACGCGCCGGAGCTTGCCGCTCGCTGCGACCGGGTCGTGCGGCTCGCCGACGGGCGCATCGAGGGCGAGGAGCGCAAGGCGGCATGAGGAACGCGGCACGGATCGCGCGGCGCGAGCTGCGGGGGGGCCTCGGCGGCTTCAGGGTCTTCCTGGCCTGCCTGACGCTCGGGGTGGCGGCCATTGCGGCGGTGGGGCTCGTCCGAGCCGCCATCGAGGCAGGGCTGACGGAACAGGGCGCAGTGCTTCTCGGCGGCGATGCGCAGATGGAGCTGACCTATCGCTTCGCCACACCCGAGGAACGGGCGTGGATGGAAGAGCGTGCCGAGCGTGTGTCGGAGGTGGTGGAATTCCGCTCCATGGCCGTGGTGGGCGAAGACCGGGCGCTGACGCAGGTCAAGGGCGTGGACGATCTCTATCCGCTCGAAGGCGCGATCGAGCTCGACCCGCCCTTCCCGCTCGAGGAGGCCCTGGCCGACCGCGGCCTGCCCGGCGCTGTGATGGATCGGGTGCTCGCCGACCGGCTTGGCATTTCGGTGGGCGAGAGCTTCCGGCTCGGCACGCAGAGCTTCCGGCTCGGCGCGCTCCTCGTGCGCGAACCCGACAGCATTACCGGCGGCTTCGCCTTCGGGCCGCGGACGCTGGTCCGCAGCTCTGCCCTGACCAATTCCGGCCTGCTCGGTCCCGGCACGCTCTACGAGACCGAATATCGGCTCGACCTGCCGGAGGGCACCGATCTTGCCGCGGCAGAGGCCGAGGCCGAGGCAGCCTTTCGCGACAAGGGGATGCGCTGGTCGGACAGCCGCCGGGCAAGCCCCGGCGTCGAGCGCTTCGTGGACCGGACCGGATCCTTCCTTGTCCTCGTGGGGCTCGCGGGGCTTGCGGTGGGGGGTGTCGGCATCTCGGCCGCCGTCCGGGCCTATCTCGAGGGCAAGATCGCGACGATCGCCACGCTGCGGACGCTCGGGGCCACGGGTCGGACGATCTTTCTCGCCTACCTGTTCCAGATCGGCGTCCTGACGGCCATCGGCGTCGCTGCGGGCCTCGTGCTCGGCATCCTGCTGCCTCTCGCGGCTTCGCCCTTCATCGTGGCCTCCCTGCCCTTCCCGATCTCCTTCGGCATCTATCCCGCACCGCTCGCCGAAGCCGCCTTCTACGGCATCCTGACCGCCTTCCTCTTCACGCTCTGGCCGCTCGCGCGGACCGAGGGCGTCCGGGCTGCCGCCCTCTATCGCGGCACGGGCGGGGGCGGCCGGCCGCGCTGGCCGTGGCTGCTGGCGACGGCCGCGCTGGCAGCCCTGCTGGTGGGAGGCGCGGTGGCCTTCTCCGGCACCGCGCTTCTCGCGCTCGGTTCGGCCGGCGGCATCGCAGGCGCGCTGGCGGTGCTCGCGGTGGCGGCGCTTCTCCTGCGCCGCGCCGCCCGTAGCGCCGCACGCTCGGGCCTCACGCGCGGTCGGACGGCGCTACGGCTCGCCCTCTCCTCCATCGGAGGTCCACGGGAAGAGGCGGCCTCGGTGATCCTGTCGCTCGGCCTCGGCTTTTCGGTGCTGGCCGCCGTCGGCCAGATCGACGCGAACCTGCGCTCGGCCATTTCGCGCGACCTGCCCGAACGCGCCCCGTCCTATTTCTTCGTGGACATCCAGCAGGACCAGATCGACGGGTTCCTCGGCCGGCTGAACGACGATGATCAGGTGAGCCGGGTCGAGGCCGCACCCATGCTGCGCGGGGTTCTCACCCGGATCAACGACCGCCCCGCCCGAGAGGTTGCAGGCGAGCATTGGGTGGTCCGCGGCGACCGCGGGATCTCCTATGCCGCGCGTCCCGACGAGACGGCCCGCGTGGTGGCGGGCAGCTTCTGGCCGGAGGATTATCAGGGTCCTCCGCAGGTCTCCTTCGCCGCCGAGGAGGCCGCCGAGATCGGTCTGAAGCTCGGCGACCGCCTGACGGTCAACATCCTCGGGCGCGATATCGAGGCCGAGATCACCTCGTTCCGCGAGGTCGACTTCTCCTCGGCGGGCATGGGTTTCGTGATGTTGATGAACCCGGCCGCGCTGCAGGGTGCGCCGCACACCTTCATTGCCACGGTCTACGCCGAACCCGAGGCCGAGGGCCGGATCCTGCGCGAGTTGGCCCAGGCCTATCCCAACATCACCGCCATCCGGGTAAAGGACGCGATAGACCAGGTGAGCGAGGCGCTCTCGGCCATCGCAACGGCCACGGCCTGGGCTGCGGCGGCGACCCTCGTCACGGGCTTCGTCGTGCTCATCGGGGCGGCGGCCGCGGGCGAGCGCGGACGGATCTACGAGGCCGCCGTGCTGAAGACCCTCGGCGCCACCCGCGGGCGCATCCTCGCGAGCTTCGCGCTCCGGTCGGGGCTGCTCGGGGCGGCGGCGGGCCTCGTCGCGATCCTCGCGGGCGGCCTCGCCGGCTGGGCGGTGATGACCTTCGTCATGGACTCGAGCTACCGGTTCGAGCCGGTTTCGGCCCTGGCGATCGTCGCCGGAGGCGTGCTCGCCACGCTTCTCGCCGGTCTCGCCTTCGCGCTTCGGCCGCTGCGAGCGCGGCCCGCGCAGGTTCTTCGCTCGCAGGAGTAGGATGGCTGGAACCTTACCACGTCTCCGCGCGTTAGGCAGTGTTTCCGTGGGGGGACTGGTATGGTTAAGATAAAAGACAGGACCGTGGATCTGACGCCGCCGCCGGAGGTCGCCTCGGTGGCCGAGCGGGGGCTGGAGCTTCGGCGGAAGTACAAGCGCGGCGGAACGAACGTAGGCGTCGCCCGTGCCCGCGACCTGAAGGGAAGAAAGTCGCTTTCTCCGCAGACGATCAAGCGGATGGTGAATTTCTTCGACAGGCAGGAGGTGCACAAGGCCGATCGCAATTTCGGCAACGAGGAGGATCCCTCGCCGGAATATGTGGGCTGGCTTCTCTGGGGAGGCGA
Source organism: Rhodobacter sp. NSM (assembly GCF_052244495.1). Taxonomy (NCBI): domain Bacteria; kingdom Pseudomonadati; phylum Pseudomonadota; class Alphaproteobacteria; order Rhodobacterales; genus Rhodobacter; species Rhodobacter sp. NSM. The sequence goes on along the minus strand of NZ_JBQPXH010000011.1, from coordinate 14,034 downwards.
TCCCGGGCGCGAATGGGCGCAGCGGAAAAAGGCCGAACTGGTCGACACGTCGATGAAGCCGAAGAACTGACGCGTCCCGCCATTCACCGACAAGGGAATGGCGGCATCCGCCCTGGCTTTGTGTGCCCGGGAACGCAGGCCTGTCCGCGCGGGATACCGGGAGGGCCGTGCGGGGCTTCTGGCCAAGCGGCGTGCGGCAGGCTAGGAGAGCGCATGGCTTTCCGCGCGACAGATCTCTCTCAGCTCATCGACCACGGCTTCGACGACGTGATCGACGTCCGTTCACCCGCCGAGTGGCAGGAAGACCGTGTGCCCGGGGCCATCAACCTTCCGGTCCTCGATAACGAGGAGCGGGCTCGCGTGGGCACGATCTACAAGCAGGTCAACCCTTTCTCGGCCCGGAAGATCGGTGCGGCCCTGGTTGCGCGCAACGCGGCGCGCCACATCGAGGAGGTGCTGGCCGACCGTCCGGGCGGATGGCAGCCGCTCGTCTATTGCTGGCGCGGAGGTCAGCGCTCGAATTCCTTCGCGATGATCCTCAGCCAGATCGGCTGGCGCGTCGAGGTGCTGGAGGGCGGCTACAAGGCTTGGCGGGGTCTCGTGTCGCGAGAGCTTTACGAGGCGCCGGTGCGGCCACCCGTCGTCGTTATCGACGGCAATACCGGCGCCGCGAAGACCGGCCTTCTGGGCCATCTCGCGGCCTTGGGGGTGCAGGTCCTCGACCTCGAAGGTCTCGCCAACCACCGTGGCTCGCTGTTCGGCGCGATGGCAGGCGGGCAGCCGGCGCAGCGCGGCTTCGAGAGCAGTCTGGCGGTTGCGCTGTCGCGGCTCGATCCGGCCCGGCCGGTGGTGGTCGAGGCAGAATCGAGCAAGGTGGGCGACGTCCGCCTGCCACCGGGCCTCTGGAAGGCCATGCGGAGCGCGCCGAGGATCGAGGTGTCGGCGCCACTTCCCGCGCGGGCTGCCTACCTCGTCCGCGCCTACCGCGATCTGGTGGAGGATGCGGAAAGGCTCGGACAGATCATCGAGTTGCTGCGACCGCTGCATCCGGCCAAGCTTATCGAGGATTGGCACGGAATGGCCGCGTCCGGCCGATACGAGGAACTGGCGGCGGGCCTGATGGAGCGGCACTACGACCCGCGCTACGTGAAGCACCGCGAGCGGTCGGGTGGCACCCGGGAGGTGGTGGAAGCCGAGACGCTGGATGACCTTCCCGCATTGGCCGCCCGGATTGCCGAGCGTGTCGAGCACGTGGCGGTGCGCTGAATGGGCGGCGGCCTCCGGGATCTGGTCCTTGTCGGCGGCGGACATGCCCATGCCCTGGTCCTGAACGCCTGGACCCCCATGGCCGACACACGGGTCACGCTGATCAACCCGGAGCCTTCGGCGCCCTACACCGGAATGCTGCCGGGCCATGTCGCCGGCCACTACACCCGCTCGGAGATGATGATCGATCTCGCCGCGCTGGTAGAGCGGAAGGGTGCGCGTCTCGTCCTCGATCGCGCCATCGGCCTCGATCCCCGCTCGCGCCGGATCCTCCTCGCCGAAGGCGCATCGCTGGACTACCACGTGGCCTCGATCGACACGGGCATTACCTCCGGCCTGCAGGTTCCGGGCGCGACCGACCATGCGGTGGCGGCCAAGCCGCTCGGACCGTTCTCCGACCGCTGGGACCATTTCGTGTCGAACTGTCCGCCCGAGCCGCGGATGGTGGTGATCGGCGGCGGAACCGGAGGGATCGAACTCGCCATGGCCGCCGCCTTCAGGTTGCAGGAGGCCGGCGCCCATCCCCGCATCACGGTGATCGAGCGGACATCCACTCCCCTGTCCGGCCTCGCCGCCGGAACGCGCAAGGCGCTTCTCGGCTGCGCAGCGCGGCTGGGTATCCGGCTGCTGACCCGTATCGAGGTCTCCCGGATCGAACCGGACGCGGTCCTCTGCACGGATGGGACCCGTCTGGAGTCGGACTTCACCCTCGCCGTGGCGGGGGCGCAGCCGCAGGAGTGGCTTGCCCGCACAGGTCTCGATCTCGAGGGCGGCTTCCTGCGGGTGGGGCCGACGCTGCAGACCTCCGATCCCGCCGTCTTTGCGGCCGGCGATTGCGCGCATCTCACACATGCGCCCCGCCCGAAGGCCGGCGTTTTCGCGGTTCGCGAGGCTCCGGTGCTGCGGTCAAATCTTGAGGCGGCCCTGAAGGGCGGGCAACTGCGGCAGTATCACCCGCAAAGGGATTATCTCAAGCTGATCTCCTGCGGAGGCCGTGTCGCCGTCGCCGACAAGTTCGGCCTGAGGCTCGAAGGGGCGTGGCTCTGGCGGTGGAAGGACCGGATCGACCGGAAATTCATGAGCCAGTTCCGGGCCTGACGGCAGCGGCAGGACCGGCCGCGGCAGGCTGAAATGCCTCGAACCATGGGACGGACCTTAGCACCGACCGCTCTCCCGGCGGGGTCGACTGCGCGTGTCAGCCGCAAAGGGTCAGCGACTGTTGCGCTCTGGCGAACGGGTCGCGGCCGAACCGCAAATCTGCACTGCGGATCAATCTGAAGAAATATCGTTCGGCCGCAACTCACCATCCGGTTGCGCGGGGTGCAGACGGGCGCTACGCTCGGGCCGATCATGAAATCCAGGCAACGCATCAGTATCGCCCAGACCCAGCGACTGCAGCTGAACCTTGGGCTCACGGCGTCGATCCGCGTGCTGAATGCCGATGCGGAAGGGCTTACACGTTATCTGGAAGAGCAGGCCGCGGAGAACCCCCATATCCAGCTCGAGCGCGTGCAGGCGACGGACTGGCTGCCCCGCTGGTCCGGAGTTCTTCCGCGCGGCGCCGGGGGCGGGCAGCCGCAGGACGACACGACGGCCGCAGCCGGGCCCAGCCTGATGGCGCATGTAATGGCACGGATCGACCGGCTCTTCCCGAGAAACCCCGGGCGGCGCATCGCCATCGCCCTCGCCGAGGGGCTGGAGCCGTCCGGCTGGCTCGGCCTCGACCCCGCGCGGGTGGCACAGGAATGCCAAGTCGCGACGGCCGAGGTGGAGGCCGTGCTGGCCACGCTCCAGAAGATCGAGCCTGCCGGCCTTTTCGCCCGAAACCTCGCCGACTGCCTCCGCTTGCAGGCGATCGAGGCCGGCTGCCTCGACGAGGTCCTGTCCACCATGCTTGATCACCTCGATCTGGTTGCGCAGGGAGCGTTCCCACGGCTTGCCCGCATCTGCGAGGTCGATGAAGCGGCGATTGCTGCCCGCTTGCGCCTCATCCGCGGTTTCAACCCGAAGCCGGGGGCGCAGTTCGATCCGGGTGCGGCTCCGGTGCGGGAACCCGACCTGATCGCCACGAAGACCGAGGCTGGCTGGGAGGTCGCGCTGAACCGATCCGCCTTGCCGTCGGTGCAGATCCGCAAGCCGGACAAGCGCCCCTCGACGCCGGTCGCCCGTGCCGCCTGGGCGCAGGCCCAGGCCGTCGGAAGGATGGTCGAGAGCCGGAACGCAACGCTCCTGCGTGTGGCCCGTGAAATCCTTGCCCGGCAGGAGGCTGCCCTCGACGAGGGCCCGGGGGCGCTGGCGCCCCTCACGATGTCCGACGTGGCCGAGGCCCTTGGCATCCACGAAAGCACGGTGAGTCGCGTCGTCTCGGGCACCTGCGTGGACACGCCGCGGGGGACGTGGTGGCTGCGGCGCATGTTCAGTGGCAGCGTGGCGGAGGGGGGGCCATCCGCCGCCGCGATCCGGGCTGCGATCTCGCGCCTCGTCGCGGGAGAGGACGCCAGCGCGCCCCTCTCCGACGGTGCGCTGGTCGAGGCGCTGGCGGCCGAGGGCATGGACCTCGCGCGCCGAACCGTCGCGAAATACCGCGAGATGCTCGGTATCCCTCCGGGACATCGCCGCCGCCGCCGCACCCGCGTCGCGTAAGTCCCCCGGGTCGCCTCCCCGCCACAGTTACGCTGAACGCTTTCTGATCGGCCCGGTGGCACCGCGTTCTCGCGCCTCGCGGCTTGCGATGAAACCGGCTCAGCCGGGCGCGGGCCCCATGCGGCGCGCCTGCCACGCCAGGTGCCAGAGCACCTGAGCGGCACGGCACGCGTTGTCACAGGGCGACCCGCGGCGGCTCCTGGACACGCATTCGGTTCCTTGTCACCACAACGGGCGTGAAGAGCGCGCAAACCAGCTTTTTTGCGCTTGACGCTCCATGGCTCATCCCATAGTGCAGCGTCCACCGATGGCGAGGTAGCTCAGCTGGTTAGAGCACACGACTCATAATCGTGGGGTCGGGGGTTCAAGTCCCCCCCTCGCCACCATCGGTTTCCAAGCACTTAGACCGAATCGCCGCCCTCTGGTCCGCGCCGTTTTACAGCGCGTTTTACAGCGGGCGTTCCGACTCCGTGCTTTTCGAGCTTCGCCACGGCGGATTCTCCCAAGCGACGATCCCGCCCGAGATAGTGCTTCGACAGGATCCCTTCGGCATCCTTGAGGCTGTGCCCGGTGAGCGCCGCGATCTCCGGAACGCTGCAGCCGGCGAGCGCGAGGAAGGTGACGGCCGTTCCCCGCAGATCGTGAAACGTCACGCCCTCAATGCCAGCGGAGGCCTGCGCCTTGCCGAAGCTCGTCTTGAAGCCGTCGCTGGTCCAGGGCTGGCCGCGCGAGGTCTCGCAGATGGTCAGGGTCCTGCGCCGCGCCCTCGCCTCCTCCATCGCCTCGCGCAACGGCTGGGCCACCGGAATCAGCATGTGCCGGCCGGTCTTGCTCTGGCGCAGCCGAATCGCCTTTCCATCGTAGGCCGTCCATGAGAGCTGGAGGATGTCGGCCTGGCGCTGCCCGGTCCAGATCGCCAGCAGGAACGGCAGGCGGACCGGCCGCGGCGCCGCGGCGAGGAAGGCCGCGATCTGCGCCTCGGTCCAGATCGAGTCGGCGCGTGAGCCCGTATAGAGCCGGCCGGGCTTCTCGCAGGGGTTCACCGGGATCTTCCGCCGGTCGTGCGCCCAGGACAGGATCCGGGCGAGGACGCTGAAGGCATAGTCCGCGCTGCGCTTGCTCTTCTGCGCCAGCCGGTCGCGCCAGTCGAGGAACTCGCCCCGGACGCGCGGATCGGCCAGCGCCTGCACCGGCATGTCGCCGAAGTCGGCCTCGATCTGGCGGATATGACGGATGTAGCCCTTCCGGGTCGCCTCGGCGAGATCGGTGAAGGCCGGCGTCTTCTGATAGGCCGTGATCAACGCTTGCAGCGTGCCGTCGTGATGCACGGGCCGGTCCCGCGCCGCGTGGGCGGCGTTATAGGCCGCCACGAACTCGGCGCTTCCGGGGGCCGCGTCGATCCTCGGGCCGCCGCGCCACGCATAGTGGTAGACGGCGATCCTGCCGTTCGCCAACTTGCGGCGGACCCTATGAACGCCCTTCAACTCGACCTTCACGTTTTGCCTTCCATGCTCCGAATGCGTCGTCGACCGGCGGTGCCTTCGTGCTCTCGCGGATCACGATGCGCCCGTCCGGCATGATCTCGCAGGCCCCGACATCCATGCCGGCATTCTTGGCCGCGCGGATCGCGCGGGTCAGGTCCACCTGACGGAAGGAGGCCCGCCTCATGGCGCGGCACCCGATCCGGGCGCCGCCGCATGAGGCTCATTCCGGCAGAGGTCCCCCTCCGCCGGCTCGTCCTCCGCCGCGAGAGCACTCCAGTCGGTCGGATCCCAGACCGCCCCGAGCCCTTTGCATTCCCGGCACCCAATCACCAGAACGCAGCCGAATACCGGATCGGTGCCCGCTGACGGATAGCCTTCATCGGTTGCGTAGCAGCCGGTGCAGGACACCCACGCACCGCAGTCCTCGATCAGGACGCGCGCAATATCGTCCGCGATGGCCTGCCACGTCGCGGGCACTGCCTCTCGGGAGCATTCCCGTTGCGCCCGCTCCCGCGCGAGCTCGGCCCGCGACACGATCTCGGCCAGATCCAGAGCATCCGTCATCCCTCCCCCTCCGGCCAGTCGAGCTCTGCCGGCACCCAGACGTCGATCTTCGCGCAGTCCTCGCGGCTGAGACCGAGAGCCTCGCGCGTGGCGGGATCCGCGAAGAGCGCCTCGAGGCGCTTAGCCTTCTCGCCCTTCTTCAGGTTCTGGAAGCTCTGATGCAGCGGATCCGCCTCGGGCGCCGGCACGAGCTCGCTCCAGAGCCGGTCGAGATAGCCCGCGCTGCAGCGGCCGAGGAAGCCCTGGGCGGTCGGCGTCCAGATCCGGCGCACTTCGACCCCGAGCTGGCGCGCGAGCGCGGCCGAGAGGCCGGAGCTGCCGGTGCAGAAGGTCCGTGCCAGCGCCTCGGTCAGGATCTGGTTGCGATGCTTCTTGCCCTGCGCCCGGAAGGCCTCGAACTCGGCCGGGGTGCCGTCCGGCCCGAGGCTCGTGTCGGGCTCGAGCCGCGCCGCGAGCCGCGGCGGGAAGCGCGTGCCCTCCCCCTGCTCCGGTGCGATCGGCTGGTCGGTCGGCGAGATCGCGAGCGGGCGCGCCCAGGGGCGGAGACCCGCGCCGAGCGACCAGGCGAGAAGGTCGAGCATGAGCTCGGACTGGTCCATCAGCCGCGCCTGCAGCGCTCCGAGCCGGATCCGGTGCAGGTCCTCGATCAGCGATTGCGGCAGGTCGGGCGCCGCCTCGGCCGCGCCCCGCGGGACCGCCCGCGGCTGCTGATAGGCCCGCTCGACCGAGAGTCCTTCCCGGCTGCTGCAATAGACGAAGATCCCGGCCGAGGCGCGCTGCGCGTCGGTGAAGCCGCCCGCGCGCCGGGCTTCGAGCTCGGCCATGCGCGCGCAGCCGGCCTCGTCGAGGGTGTCGTCGGCCTCGCGTTCCTCGAGCGCCGCGAGCTCCGCTTCCTCTCCCTCCGAGAGCTTCCCCGGACGGGCATGGAGCCGCACCAGCTTCTGCGTCGCGGTCCAGGAGACGTACTCCTCCGGCACCCACGTCGCCCATTCCCAACCCTCTTCCACGCGGTTCCGCTCGGCCTCGGCCGCGCCCTTCTCGGCGAAGAGCCGGTCGAGAAGCGCCTCGTCCTCCAGAAGCGTCCGGTCGGCGAAGAGATCGCGCTGAGAGGTTCCGCCGGCGGCGAGATAGGCCTCGAGCCCCACGAAGACCGCGCGCCGGTCGGTCGAGGGCACGGTCCCGGGCGTGAGCTCGCGCCGGACCTGCTCCGGCCGCACGTCGCGCCCGCGCACCGAAGCGAGAACTTCGAGGCAGCGCTCGCCGCTCGGCGCCAGCGTCAGCGCCTTCGCCATCTCGAGCGAGATCTCGTTCGCCCGCAGCGCCGCCAGCGCCTCGGCCGGCAGGTCCGCGAGCTTCAGCCGCCGTTCGACATGGGCCTCGGAGCGCGCGAAGCTGCGCGCGATCCGCGACAGGCTCGCGCCGCGCTCGCGCATGGCGGCATAGGCGCGGACCTCGTCGGCCGGGTGCAGCGCCGAGCGGGCGCTGTTCTCGGTGCCGGCCCAGGCCACCGCCTCCTGCAGGTCGGCCGTCACCTTCACCGGCACCGGATCTATCGGAATGAGATCCGGGGGCCTGCTCCAGCCCTCGGCCGCGAGGAGCTGCAGCGCGCGGAGCCGGGTGCCGCCGCCCACGATCTCGATGCCCGTGGGTGTCAGATGGCCGATCAGGTTCTGCAGGAGCCCCGCGACGGCGAGGCTCTCGGCCATGGCCTCGACCTCCTCGGCCGCGATCTCCTGACGACTGTTCAGGGGCGAGAGCCGGAGCTCGGCGAGCGGGATGAGGCGCAGATCGCCTCGGGAAGCGAAGTCCTTAGCCATGCGGGATGCCCTTCATGCAGATCTTCTCCGGCGCGCCGGAGCGCGGGCCAGGGCCCGGGCCGCGGGGACGCCGGGCAGGTTGAACGGAAGCTGCGCGGATCGCCCGCCGCGCCGGGGGTGGCTCAGGCCATGCCGAGCGCGGCCTTGTAGAGATCGAGGAGCGTCTCCTCCTCGGCGATGTCGTCAGGGGTGCGCCTGCGGAGGACCACGATCATCCTGAGGATCTTCGGCGCGTAGCCCCTGCCCTTCGCCTCGGCCATCAGCTCCTTCTGCTGGCCGCCGATCTCCTTCTTCTCCGCCTCGAGCTGCTCGTAGCGCTCGATGAACTGACGGAGCTCGTCGGCCGCGACCTGATAGGCGGCCTCCGCCACGGCGCAGTCGGCCGGCGTCTCCTTCATCGGCGGCTTGCGGATCCGGCCGCTGTCGATGGCGGCCGTCATGCGGTCGAGGTCGGCCGCGTTGAGGCTGTCGATCGGAACGGGATGCGCACGCGGCGCGGGTTGCGGGGCGGCCTCCATCACATCCCCCGCATGGCGCTGGCCTGCTGGCGCATGGTCTCGGCCACGTCGGTAGCGTGCGCCCAGAGCACGGTGGCGACGAACAGAAATCCCAGGAGCGCCAGCGCCCCCACCAGAAAGCCGGTCAGGTTCGGCCCGAGCGGGCTCGGCCTGCTCGTGCGGAAGGCGGGCCGCGGCCGGGCGCGGTGCAGCGGGCGGCCGATGGCGACGGCCAGCTCGTGTTCCGTCAGCAGGCGGCTGGCGGCCTCGCGGGTCTCGGGCGTGGGCGCATGCTCGGCACGATGGCGCACGGCATTCAGATCGCGGGGCGTCAGGGGCATGGACCTGCGGCGACGCATCAACTGAGGACAACTAGGGTCATGTCGCATAGATCGCTCTCCGTGAATTTGACAGAGCGATCTTGTTCGGATAATTCCGAATGTCAAGCCGGATTGTCGGATATTTCCGAACTATGCGACAGCGTCAGTCGGTCGCATCCGAACCGAATCGGTTGCCGCAACTGCCTCAAAGGTTAAGCCCGCCGAGCTCCTTTCTACAATTCTGGTAATTTTCATGACCGAGCCGCTGACGAGTTCCGACATCGCCTCCCTATCCAGCCTGCAGCAAAAGAAGCTGCTGGCCGAGGTGCTGCTCAGTCTAGGCGCCAGGCTTTCGCGACCTGCGCCAGCCGCTTCTGTTCAGCCGGCGGAAGCATCTGATACGCCCGAAGAAGCTCAGACTGCGCCTGAAGCTGGTCCCGCGTGAGGAACATGTCGCTCAACGGAACCCCCAAGCCGTCAGCCAAGGCCGCTATGGTCTTTAGCCGCGGACTCTCGCTGCGCCCGTCCAGGATGTCGTAAACGGTTGAGCGGCCGAGCTTGCACTTCTTTCCAAGAGCGAGTGCACTCATGTCCCTTTCCTTGAGCAGGCGCTCAAGGTTCTCCGCCACCAGCTGAGATATCGGGTCCCGATCCATGGGTTCGGGGTTATCCGAATTCCGTACAGCCGCAATGCGGAAATTTCCGAATCCACCCCCTTGCCGGTTGTTCGGAAGTTTCATAACTTCTCCGCATGCAGCTGGACCAGAACGATCTCATCAACACGATTACGACCTACTTGGACGCAACCGGCATGCCGCCGACGCGCTTCGGGAAGGCCGTGGCAAACGACGCAAGTTTGGTCGCTAGCCTGAAGGCGGGCCGTGACCCACGCCGATCCACGGTGCGGCGCATCCTGTCTTTCATTGAGGACAACCCTCCGACCGAAAATAGAGGGGCAGCATGATGTATCCCGCCGCCCCCCTCGCACTTCATCAAATCGCTTCGTCATCGAAAGCCTCTGGTCGGGTTCAGGATGGAGCAATCATGTCAGGAAAGTCCCCCGGAAAGTCTTCCGCCAAGCGGGAGGCGATGACCTATCGCGCCTTCTTTGCGGCGCGCTGGTCGCGCTTCGTGCGCGAGAACTTCGACAGTCCCGAGCATGCGGCCATGACCTTCGGTGTCGACGGATCGACGGCCCGCAAATGGTGGGACGGCAGTCATTCCCCCAGCGGGTTCGTCGTCGGCCTCGCCTACCAGAATTTCCCCGCAGAGGCGGCGACAACCCTACAGGCACAGGAATGATCACGATCATGCGCAAGGTCCTCGTGGCCGAAATCATGGCAGCCATCCACCTCGGTGCGGTGGCGGACTTCTGGGCGGCTCATGCCCGGAAGCGCTTGGGAAAACTTTCCCAACACTTTCCGCAGGACGCCTCTTGCGACGCGGAGGACCAATCCTTCGGGCAGGAGGGCACGGCAGAGCATCATGACCGGGCGTACGGCCCCTATCGCCTACCCTCGGGCTGGTGGCTCGTGCCCTCCGTTCTCGCCGGCTCTGCGATCCTCGCCACGGCTCTCGGGAGCCTTCTGTGACCGCCGCCGCGCCCTTGCCTGTACAGGACGCGGCCACTTCGCCGGGGGCTGCGGCCTCCGGCGCTTTTCGATCGAACGGCTGGGCCGCGCTGCGGCGCCATCCCGCGGGCCGCGCGGATCTGCTGCGCTGGCATGCCGATCCGGCGCTCGTCGCGCGGCATGCGCGCTGGGGCCGGCCGGTCTATCTGGCGACCCCTTACACGCTCCGCGCCGTCGGCCCGGACGGGTGCTGGTCGCGGGATCAGTCCGAGACCGCCATGGCCGAGGCGGCGCGCGAGGTGGCGCGGCTCCTCGAGGTCGGCGTCACCGCGATCTCGCCCGTCGTCCTCTCGGCCGCCGCGCTCCATGCCACCATGTTCCCCCGGCTCCGGATCGATCCGTTCAACCCCGTCCTCTGGGAGGACTGGTGCCGCCCCATCCTCTCCGTCTGCGCCGCCGTCGTGGTCCCCGAGATCCGCGGCTGGGCGCAATCCTCCGGCATCCGCCACGAGGTCCAGAGCGCCCTCGCCGCCCAGGTGCCCGTCTTCATCTATGGAGGCCTGCCATGACGAAGCCCGAGCGCTTCGAATGCCGCGCGGGAGGTGCCCGTGCCGCATGACCGACTGACCGAGCCCGCGACCGAGCCCCCGACCGAGATCCTCGGCGACTTCTGGGAATATCCGCTGGCCTTCGGCGACACGCTCTCGAGCCACGAATGGGTGCCCTTGCACATCAACCGCCTCCTCACTTCCCGCTTCGTCGCCCGGGCGCTGGCCGAGAACCGGCGCGCCGACATCGGCACCGCCCTCCTCCTCTGGTGCGAGGCCTTCCGGCAGGACCCGGCCGGGACGCTCCCCGACGACGATCTCGAGCTCGCCCGCCTCGCGGGCTACGGCGCGGATCTCGAGAGCTGGCGCGCCGCGCGGGAGGGTGCGCTCTACGGCTGGCGCGAGACCCATATCTCGAACCAGGAGGAGGCTCCGGGCAACCGCCGGCTCGGCCATGTGATGATCGCGGGCATCGCCCGCGACATGCACCGCCGGAAGCGCGGGCGCGATCAGGCGCGGACGGAAGGCTCCAAGGCCGTGGCGCGGACGCGGGTGAAGAAGAAGCTCATCGAGATCAAATGCGGCCGCGCGGCCGAGAGCCCGGACGTGGTGATCGCCATCGCGGACTGGCTCGGCGAGCGGGATCTCTACATCACGACGGACAATGTGCGGGCGGCCTTCGAGGCCACGCGCGGCGGGCCCAAGCTCGTGCAGGTCCAATGAGTTACAGCTGTAATCGACTGTAATCGACTGCAATCCTTACAGTCATTTACAGCAATTTTCAGGGCCGGAACTGTAATTGCCCCACAGGACAGGACAGGACCCGACAAAACAGAACCTGACAAGACATCCCTTCTGCAGGGGTGAGAAGATCGGGCGGTGGCGAGACGGCAGGCGTGGCTGGCTGAGAAAGGGATGGCCATGACGAAGGCAGAGGAGCGGGCGCGGGTGAAGGCGCTGGTGGTGGACCGGCTGGAGCAGGCCGGGATGGTGAGGCGGCGCGGCACGGCGGCCGCGGCGCATGAGGCGGCAATGGCGCGGCTCTGCGAGCAGCTGGGCTACATGGGCGAGGAGAACCTCATGACGTTGGCCGAGGTGCTGATCGACAGCGCGGCAGATGGCGTCTGGCCCTCCGAGGTGCTGATCCGGCAGTTCGCGCGCGCCATTGAGGAGCCACCGCCGGCCGAGCGGCGGCTGGTCTCCAGTTGGCTCGCCTCGGTCGAAGGGCCGAAGGCCGAGGCCGGCGGGCATCTGGTCGAGCTTTACCGCTGGCTGCTCAAACACCCCCGCCCGCCGCTCGCGATGGACCTGCGCGAGATCCGGGACCAGGCGCAGGACAACGCGCGCCGCTGCGAGCTGATCCGCGACCGGATCGACCGGGAGACGGTGAGCCGGGAGGATCGTGACTGGCTCGAGCTCTATCTCCGCGACCGGGCGCAGGCCCGCGCGCTGGTCGACGCCGGCCGCGGCCGGAAGGAAGGGGCGGCGGCATGATCGGCGGCGCGGTGGACATGATGCGGGCAGAGCCGGTGCGGACGAGCGGACAGCAAAAACAACAAGAACAAGGACAGGGGTGCCGCATGAAGGGCGCGAAGGGCCGGAAGGCCATGAAGGCGAAGCTGGTGAGCCTGAAGCTCGCGCCGTGGGATCTCGGGCCGCTCACGCCCGCGCAGATCGCGGGCAAGCGGATCGAGGAGGTGGCCGAGGTCGATCCGAAGACAGGGAAGACGAGCAACCCGAACCGGGTGATCCGCACGAGGCGCGAGACCTGGGTCGGGCGCTACCACCGGCAGGGAAAGCTCTCAGTGGAGCAGGCCAACATCGCGGCCGAGCTCTTCGAGGCGGCCTCGGGCATGCCGGCCCGCGATCCGCTGGCCGCCATCGTCCGCGTCGATACCAGCGGCACCCATGATCCCGAGGCCGAGCGGGTGGACCGGCGCCGCAAGTTCTTCCGCATGTGGGAGGAGATCCCCGCCTTCGCCCGACCCGTCATTCAGCATGTCGTTCTGGACGATCAGTCGCTCCGCAGCCTGCCCGGGCGGCTCAACAGCCGGCACGAGGCCCGCCAGCTCGACCGGCTTCAGCGGGGCCTGGAGGCCCTCCACGAAGCCTGGAGCTGACACCCGCTTGACGCGGCCCGTTCGGTTCGGCAGATTGCCATCATCGAAGACAAGCGCCCGGCGAGCCCCAAGCTCTCCGGGCGTTTTTGCTGGCCACCTCCTGAGCAGCAATGGCCGTGATGCTGTCACACGGGAGATCTGCAAGAGCCCATAGTCGATGGCCGGCCCACCTGCTATCAGAGGTGCATGAGGAAATACGGCCGCACTTTCCATCTCCCGATCTCGCCCGGTGCGACCAGCGATGACAAAAGGATGGTGTCGCTCGAAGGTCTCATCGTGGAAGCCCTCGTCATCACGGAAAAGATGGATGGGGAGAATACGACCATCCACGCTGGCGGCTCGCACGCTCGGAGCCCTGACAGTCGCTATCACCCGTCGCGGGACTGGCTGAAGGCGTTCGCCGCTGGCGTATCCCCGCAGATGTCCGAGAGCGAACGGATCGTTGGCGAGAACCTCTATGCTCGTCACTCGGTCAGCTATGACAGGCTCCCGTCTTACTTCCTCGGCTTCGCGTGGATCGTCGACGAAATCGTTCAACCTTGGGACGCGACACTGGCGCGGTTCAGTGAGCTGGGCATCCAACCGGTGCCGACGCTCTATCGCGGAGCGTATCGAGATGGCCTGCTGGAAGAAATAGCGGCGGCTTTGGATCTGGACCGGCAAGAAGGTTTCGTCGCCCGGGATGCCCGGTCATTCCCGGAGGATGAGATCCCGCGCCGAATGGGAAAATACGTTCGCGCTGACCATGTCCAATCAGATATTCACTGGACGAAGGCGCCCACTGTCGTAAATGGGCTCGCCCAAAGTTAGTGGCAGCTTCCTCCGCGTGGTCCGCAACGCCTTCACCCGCAGGCCCGGCTCTTCCTCTGCTTTTTCTTGTGGATAATGGGCTTCGCTTTGGAGCCCTCCCCTTGATCCGCAAACTCTGCTGCGCACCGGGCTGCGAGGAGCTCGCGCCGGCCGGCCAGGCGCACTGCCCCGACCATGCCGCCGAGGCCGAGGCGAAGGTCCGCAGCCGGAAAGCTCGAGCCAAGGCCGGCGCCGCGGCGCGGGCAGGCACCGCCTTCTACGCCACCGGCCGATGGCGGCGGGCGCGGGCGCGCTTCCTTGCGACCCATCCGCTCTGCGCCGACTGCGCCGGGCTCGGGCTCGTGGTGGCCGCGGCCGAGGTCGATCACATCCGGCCGCACCGCGGCGACCCGCT
>NZ_JBQPXH010000010.1:0-97547 GCF_052244495.1 Rhodobacter sp. NSM | reverse complement strand
GCGGTGCTGCGGATCACCGACCTTCACATCTGGCGGCTCGGGCCGGGGCATCATGGCGCCATCGTCACGCTGCGCACGCCCGACCCGCGGGAGGGCGGCCTGACGACAGGGACGGGCGCTGCCCTGGCGAGCCGACCGGACGGTGGGACACTATCTTGTTGCTCCTCCACCGGATACTTCAATTTCTTTCGCAGCGGTCACAAGCGGCGAGCGAGCGCATCCTTCCGATGAACTTCAATTGGTTCCGGTCGCTTCAGGACGGAAACGGCGTTCCTTCGTCCGACAGCATGTCATCGAGAAAGTGAGGCATCGCACCGATCCTCGTGTGCATCCTGGTCGCGAGAGGCGGGACAGCGCAGACATGCCTCTCAAGTTGCAAGTCTGCCTGTGGCGGTGCGCCGGCCGCTCCTGTGCTCCCACGCAAAATCCGCGGATGAAGGAAATGTTCGCGCCGGCGTTTCTCAATGCGCTACCGGGACGACTGGCGGCCTGCATCCCTGCTTTTCATTCACGTCTTTGGTCGTTCGCACGCCCACAGCTGCGCTGCGCCGCTGAGCGGCTTTCTATTCCTTTCTCTTTCTTTCTCTTCTTTTCCCCTCTGGTAATGCATTAAAGTCAAAAAGGTAATTCCGACTCTTGGTCCGGTTTTTTGCGGAGGGGCGGTCCAATTTCTGCGGAGACGTGGTCGCCGCTGCAGGCTCGCCCGCGGCGGACCCCACTCCCGACGCGGCCCGTCGATGCCGTCCCGCGGGCAGCATGATCATCCCCCCGGTCCATCCGGAAGGCAATCCGCCGCCCCCCGACGACCGGACGAACCGGATCGGGATCGCCCGCCGCCGTCGTGATGAACGGCGCATCCTCCTCCCGGATGAAGCTTGGGCCGAAGGCTTTGCCCGGTCGGCGAGACATCCCTCTTTTTGGCGATGGCTTCCCACTTTTGCGGCGGAGGGACCTCGATCGAGGCCAATTGCGCACCGTTGGGGAGGGCGTAACATCTGATCGTTCCAGGTCGGGACGGTCCCGGATCCGGATGGCCGCCCCTTTCCGGCAAGCGATTTCTGCCTGCGTTCATTTCGATCCATATTCCACAGGTTCTTCAGATGGCGCGATGCATTCGAAGGCTGCCCGGGCGGGGGACATGGCCCCCGAGGATTTCGAGCCGCGGGATGAAGGGAATGCTGCATGCGGTTGCCTGATCGACTGGTCATCCTGAACGATGCCTCCGTGGTGAGGGGAGGTGCCACCTATCTCGCCACCACCCTCGCCCGGTCCATGCAGGCGCGGGGGCTGGCCGTCACCTTCCTGGCCGGCGACGGCGGCAATCCCGACTTGGGAGAGGGGATTGACATGGTGGCGCTGGGGGGGCGGGCCCTGATCCAAGCGCCGCGCGCCGCAGCCCTGAAGGGGCTCTACAATGCCGCCGCCCGGCATCGGATCGCCGAGTGGATCGCCCGTCACGACACGCCCGGAACGGTCTATCACCTGCACAACTGGTCGAACATCCTGACGCCCGCGGTCTTCGATGCGCTGGTCCCCGTCGCCCGCCGCTGCGCGATCCACGTGCATGACTTCTTCCTCGCCTGTCCCAACGGGGCCTTCCTCGACTACCCGCGCGCCCGGGTCTGCGACCGGCGGCCGCTCTCGGCGGCCTGCCTTGCGACCCAGTGTGACAAGCGCAGCTACAGCCACAAGCTGTGGCGCTCGGCACGTCAGGCGGTGCTGTGGAACCGCCTCGCCCCCTTCCGGTGCGGGGCACAGTTCGTGATGATCAACGAGGCGATGCGCCCCCGGATCGGCAGCGCCATCCGGCCCGACCACCTCACGGCGATCAGCAACCCGGTCGAGCCGTTTGGCGCGCCCGTCCCCGCACCCGAGCGCAGCCGGCGTCTCGTGCAGATCGGCCAGGTCCAGCGGCTGAAGGGGGTGTTCGAACTCGCCGAGGCCGGGCGCCGGCTGGGCCTCGTCATCGATTTCATCGGCATGGGCGACAGTCTCGACGAGCTGCGGAGGCTCTACCCCGAGCACGCCTATCACGGCTGGATGTCGCGCGAGGAGATCGGGCGCTTCCTGAACGGGGCGCGGGCGGCCGTGGTGGCGACCCAGAGCCCCGAGCCCTTCTGCCTCTCGGCCTTCGAATGCGTGGCGACCGGCCTGCCCCTAGTCGTTTCGGACTCCATCCTGCCCGCCCGCCAGCTGGCGGAGGCGGGGGCGGCGGTGACCTTCCGCGCGGGCGACGTCGAGACGCTGACCGCGGCGCTCGGACGCGTCCTGCGGGACGACGACCTCGTGGCCCGTCTCGCCGCAGCGGCCCGCGAGAGGGGGCCGGGGCTGGCCCCCGGCCTTGCCAAATGGGTCTCGGCGCATGATCGGCTCTATCGCCGGCTGCTGGCACGGAGCCTCGAGCCTGCTTCCTTCCGCCGGCCGAGCGCGGAGGACATGCCTGCCACCCCGGTCAAGGAGGCCCTGGAATGACGACGCGGCGCGAGATGGTGGGTGGACTTGCCCTCCTTGCCGGAGCGGCGGGCGTGGCGGGCGGGCCTGCATCCGCCGGGACGCAGGACAGCCTGCGGGTCGCGCTCGCGGACCTGCGGGACCTTCCGGCCGAGCGCTCTCCGGTCTGGGTCGAGGGACAGGGCTGGTTCACGGCCGGGCCGGCCGACCCGCGCAAGCCCGACGGGGTGCTGCGCTTCCCCGGCCCGGGCGGGCAGGACTGGCGGCGCGAGGAGGCGCCGGGGGTGGTGCGGCCGCACTGGTTCGTCGAGACCTCGGACCATGGCGACGACGCCCTCGCGATCCAGCGTGCGCTGGATTTCGCGTCCTCGGATGGCCCCTTCGTCCTCGATCTGGGCTCGCAGCGCTACCTGTGCCGGTCGCGTCTGGTCCTCGACCCGACCCGCATGGCCCTGCGGGGCGTGGGCGCGGTGCTCGACTTCTCGTCCATGATGCCGCCCGAGGTCCGTCCGCCGGTCGTGACGATCGACACGCTCTGGCCGGACGACAACTGGAGCACGGAGGGCAAGGCGCTGCTCCATGAGGATGGCCGGCGGGACCTGCTGGAGCGGCCCCTCGGCCTGCCCGAGTCCGGCCGCTACCGGGTTTCCTTCGCGGTCTCCCAGCTGACCGGAACGAGCCCCGTTCCCTTCCTGAAGGTGATGCTGGCCGGGCTGGATGGCCGTTCCCTCGGCGGCACCGCCGTAACCGCCCCGGGCCGCTACAGTTTCGAGGTCGAGGGTGGGGAATCCGCCGCGGTCCTGACGCTGGAAAGCGATGCGAAGCTGCGCCTCGAGCGGCTGGAGGTAGAGTGGCAGGGCTGGCGCGAATGCGTGCTGGTCCAGTCGACCGCCGACAGTCCGCAATATGGGCACAAGTGGATCGAGGGGGTCGAATTTGCGGGCCCCGGCGAAGGGACGCTGCTGCACGGGCTGCGGTTCGAGACGAAGGCCGTGGGCCGGTCCTCGCGCCTCGACATGCAGGGCGTGACCATCCAGGGCTTCCACACCGGGATGATCTTCTCGCACCGCTCCTATCTGGTGCGGGGTTACGGGCTGCGCTGCCTCTCGGAGATCGGGATGCACTTCCTCGGCGGGTCGGAGGATGCAGGCGAGCTGTTCTCCTTCTACGGCAGCATCATCGGCGGGGCGAGGATCGCGCTGCTCAACCAGGGCGCGGAAGTCTACCTCGACGGCACGTCGGTCAATTTCGTCGACCAGATCATGTCGGGATCGGGCACGCTGACGCTGCAGGGCTGCCATCTGGAGATCAACCGGCCCAAGCAGCCTGAGCGGCCGCTGTTCGACCTGTCGCGCGGCTGCGTGACAATGAGCGGGGGGACCTTCCTCGTTACCGGCGCGGGCTTCGACGAGGGCAACCAGTGCGACGTCATCTTCCGCCTGCGGTCGCGTGAGGCCACGGCGGCGATGCGCGACGTGACGGTCTACAATCTCCGCACCCGGAGCGGGGCCCTGGCCAGCGGCCCAGGGCGGCTCGACACCGAGCGCCTGCGCGGCAGCCGTCCCCGTCACGTCGCGCCCATCGTGCAGTTCGATCCCGGCCGAAACCTGCTCGGCCCGCTGCCGATCGACAGCCGCACGAGCGACAGCCGCACCGGCACCTTCCAGCGCCATCCCCTCGACCGGAACGGCTTCAAGGCCGGACCAAGCTACCGGTTCGTCTGGCTCTGCGGCCTGGCGCGGCCGGGGGTCGAGATCGGCGCCGCCTTCAGGATCCGCGGGGACCGGCCCGGCCGGGTGCTGGCCCGGATCGAGGCGGTGCGGGGCGAGAAGCGCGTCCCCATCGGCAGCAACTGGACCGTCGAGCTCTCCTCGGAATGGACGAGGTTCAGCGCCTCTACCATGGATACCCATCCCTCGGCCGCGACGGACGGCCGGATGCCCGAGGGGTGGGAGCACGTCGCCCTCATGTTCGACCTGTCCGGCTACGAGGATGCGGTCGAGGTGGAGGATGTCTTCCTATCGGCGATCTGAAGCGCAGGTCCGCCACGCCCTTTGCCGACTGCCCCATTGACTGCCCCGACCGTTCTACCTTTAATCGAGTCACAGATTGCAAGCACGCCTTCCCCAGGAATCGCAGCGGGGATCCTTTTCCAGATCCAAGAGAGCAGGACGCGGAAGGCACGGGCCTCTTCCGCTTTTTGAAGGTATTCTTCATTTCGGTTTTCATCGGTCACAGAGGATTTTCCGGAGGTCATTCATGAGCGCATTCCCCCTGCCCTGCCTGCGGCTTGCGAAGCCGACCTTTACCGGCCTTGCTCCTGCCTCCGCCCCGTCACCGCTTCCGTCGGAGTAAGATCATGACCGCCCCGTTCGAGGATTTCGCGCCGGCCGGCCCCGTGGAACCCGCACCGACAATCGTTTCCTCCGGCAGGGATGGCGGCGACGAGGAGGAGGAACGACGAAAGGGCCGGCATCCGGCGCGGGACCGGCACGGGACGGCGCCGGACAGCGTGATCGTGCTGGGCGCGGGAGTGGCGGGCCTCGCCGCGGCGCGAACCCTGTCGGCGGCGGGCCTGTCGGTCACCGTCATCGATCAGGCGCCCTCCTGCGGCGGCGCGCATCGCTCGCACCAGATCGGCCCCTATACCTTCGACCTCGGCAGCATCTTCTACGAGGAGAATGCCGCGCTCTTCTCGCTCTCGCCCGGGGTCCGGGACCTCTGCCCTCCCGTGTGGCGGATGGAGCGCCGGATCGGGCCGGAGGGGCGGCTGCTCCAGTATCCGCTGTCCCTGCGCGAGATCCGGGACTGGCCCCTAGGGCGCAAGATCCGGGCCGCGGCGGACCTGCTGGCCAGCCAGACCCTCCGGCGCCAGGACGGAACGCTCGAGACCATCTGCCGGACACGGCTCGGGCGCAGCTCCTACCGTGACACGGGCCTTGCCAGCTACATCGCGCGCTTCCACCACTGCCCGGCCTCGGAGATCGACGAGGAATTCTTTTTCAGGCGCATGTCCCACGTCGAACGCTCGACCCGCCTGCGGGCCGTGCTGGCGACCGCCTGGCGCACCGCCGCCCGCCCCCTGCCGACGACCGCCCCGCGCTGGCCCTTCCGCATCCGTCCCTCCGCGGGCACCTCCCTGCTCTTCGATCCGATCCGCGCGGCACTGGAGGCGGCCTCGGTCCGCTTCCGGCTTCAGGAACGGCTGCTGCAGGTCGAGCGGGTGCCGGAGGGCTTCGTCGTCACCACGACCGGGGGGCGCCACCAGGCCGCCGCGCTGGTCAGCGCCATCCCGCTCGACACGCTGCACAGGGCCCTGTTCGCCACCGGCTCGGGTCTTGCCAGCATCGACCTGCTCTCGCTCTTCGTCTCGGCCGAGCGGCTCGATCCCGGCGCCGGCAACGTCCTGTTCAATTTCCACGCTTCGGGCCGCTGGAAGCGGGCCACGATCCATTCCCGCCTCTATCGCGACCAGCAGACCGCGCGCGAGTTCCTGTCGGTGGAGGTCACGCTGCCGCCCGGTGCCGCGGCCGATCCGGCCGAGGCCTTCTGCGACTTCAGGGATCATGTGGAGGGGCTCGGCCTCGCCCGCGGCGTGACGCTGGAAGGTCACGACGTGATCGAGGCCGCTTATCCGCTCTACCGGGTCGGCGACGTCGAGACAGCCCGCCGCCTGATCGAGAGGATCGAGAGGCTGGGCATCGTCTCGGTCGGCCGGCAGGGCCGCTTCGAATACCTGCCGGTCTCGTCGCTGGTGATCCGCCGCGTGCAGGAGGAACTGTCCCACAGTCCCGCCCTGCGGCAGGCCGGCGCGGCCTGACAGCGCCGCCGCCGCCCGCGGTCAGGGGTGGAAGGCCGCGTAGAGCCGCGCGACATCCGCCGCCGCTTCCGCCACGATGCCTTCGGGCTCGCCCGGTGGCAGGCCCTCCTGCCGGGCGCGGGTCATCAGCCGCAGGGCCTCGGCGGGCGTGGCCGACGTGATGTCGAGGAGGAAGTCCCCGCGTTCGACCGAGGCCATGAAGGCATCGAGCTTGGGATCCCAGCAGAGGCCGAGCGTGGGCACGCCGAAGGAATGGGCGGCGATGATGGCGTGCAGCCGGAAGGCCACCAGCACGTCGAGCCCGGCAATGACCGAGCAGAGATCGGCCGGCGTCTCCGGCGACAGAATGCGGCCGCCCAGAGCCTCGAGGCGGGGCGCCACCCGGTTGAGGCAGGCGCGGTCCTCGGGGCTGCCGTTGGTGAAGGCGCGGACCTCGTGGCCGGCCTCGGCCAGCTCCCGCGCCAGGTCCAGGAACCACCGCTCCAGCCTGTCCTCGTCGGGGGCCCGGTCGGAGTGATAGCGGATCGCCACCGCGCTGGTGATCCCGATGCCCGCCACCGGACGGACCCCGGTCAGGCGGGCGGGCTGCGGAAAGACGCGGGAGGCCATCAGGCCGGGGTCGCGGACTACTTCGGCCGTCCGCCCCGCCTGAGGGGCGAGAAGCTCGTTCCAGGCTGCACAGGATGCCTCGTCCCGCAGAAAGACCGCCCGCAGATCCGTCCGCGCCAGCGCGCACCCGACCATGCGAAGCCCCGCGGCCGACCAGCCGCGCGACATGCCGCAGGCGTGGATCGCCACAGGGAGGTTGCGCCGGCAGGCTTCCTCCAGCGCGAGCGCGAGCTTGGTGGGGAAGTTCAGGTCGAGATCTGCCAGCAGGTTGCCGCCGCCGATCACCACGGCATCGGCCCCCTCGAGCCCCGCCCGGTAATGCGGGCGCCAGCTCTTCCAGGTCAGCAGCGCCAGCGGAGCCCGGATCGCCACGCGCCGGACCGGTCCGGGCAGGGCCGCGAGGATCGCGAGCAGCGCGCCCCGCGCCGGCAGGGCGCGGCCATGGCCCGTCCGTGCCGCAAGGTCGATCGAGCGCGTCCCGTCACCCGCGCCCAGTTCCACCAGCCGATGCTCGAGGCATTCCGCGAGCAGCCCGTCGCCGAGGTTGGGACTGAACCGCACATTGAAGCACCGGATCCGGGGCGCGCGGCCTGGACCTGCCCCGGCCAGGGGCCGCTGGTCCCCGCCCGCCGGTGCGGGTCCGGATCCCGCCCGGCGCAGCAGCGCGCCCCATCCCCTGGCCAAGGCGAGGAGGCGCGGTCGCTTGAAGAGGGGTCCGGTCATCAAGGCCATGGGGTCACCTTGCAAGGGGCTGGCGTCGCCTGCGTCCCGCGGGCCGGATGCGGCGACGGATTTCACTGGGGCTGGCCGCGGGGCCAGCCTCGGGGGCTTCGGGACGGGCGGGACGGGCAATCCTGCCCCGCCCGCGTCTTGTCCCCTGCCGGGCCTTCTGCCGTCGGGCCCCCATCCAGGGGCTCAGGCCGTCCGGCCGAGGCCCGCCCGGCCTTCGCGCGGCGCAGGCGCCCCGGCGCGGGCGGGGGCCGGCACCTCCTGATGCTCGCGGATGGCGCAGGCGATGGCGCAGAAGACGATCATCAGCAGGCCCGGGTCCGGGGATGTCCCGCTGAGGGCGGATCCGGCGAGCAGCGCGACGACACCGGCCCGCGCGGCCTGATAGGTGCCCGCCTCCGCGCCCCGCCAGGACCGGCCGACCGAAAGCCACAGGAAGGCTGCGAGCGCCAGCGTTCCCGGCAGCCCGACGCTGCCCAGAAGGACCGCGATCAGCCCGTTCGACCGGAGCGAGCCGGCCCCCGCCCCCAGCCCCCAGGTCTCGAGGAAGGCGGTGAAGCCGGACATCGCCCAGGCCTTGCGCTCGATGCCGGAGGAACTGTCGGCCTTGGCGAGGAAGATCCGCTCGAACAGGCTGCCGGCCACGTCCGGCAGGGGCGTGAAGGCCAGCAGCAGGCAGATGCCCGAGACGAACAGGCAGACCCCCACGATGGAACCGATCACCACCAGGCGCCTCTGGGGCCGCAGGATCGCTGGAAGCGCGGTGAAGAAGATCAGCATCCCCGCCATGCCCATCGCGAAGAACCCGGTGGCCGAAAGCGCGGCGATGGTGCAGAGCCCGTTGCCCACCCCGAGCACCAGGTCGCGGCCCCGCCGGCTCGCGAAGAAGGCGGCCATGAAATAGGCGAAGAAGGCGGCCGAGGCGCCGCCGAAGGCCGCAGGTTCGGAATAGCCGCCGATGATGCGAGCGAAGCCGCCCATGCTCTGCTCGTTGGCGAGCGCGTATTTCGCGGTGCGGACCTGCTCGAGGATTGGATCGAGCTTCGCCATGTCCATCAGCGCGAGGGTGATGTTCAGCGTGCCGGCGATGGCCAGCGCCCGGTCGCCCCAGGCCACGCCCCGGCGGCGCAGCGAATCCTTGAAGGTGAGGAAGGCCAGGAAGCTGAGCAGGATGTAGAAGGTCTGCGAGATGTTGGACGATCCCGGCCGCAGCGGCACCGGCACGCTCGCGAAGAAGGGATTGATCCGCACGCCCTGCACGCTGCGGGCCAGGGTGAAGACCTCGAACTGGCCGGAGAAGAGCCGGACGAGCACGACGGCGGAGAAGGCCGCATAGGCGGCATAGATCCCCAGCACGATCGTCGGGGCCGTCAGCACCGGCGCCCCCCGGCCCAGAAGGCTCGCCACGATGACGAGGCCGCCGGTCAGCGCCGCCACGAGGCTGCTCGCGATCACCGAAAGCCCGCCCACAGCCGGCAGGGCGATGGCCGCGAACATGCCGAAGGGCAGCAGGGCGATGGCCATGGTGAACCCGTCGTCGAGCCTGCGCAGGATCAGGACCAGCCAGATCCCCAGAACGGCAAGGGAAAGGGGATAAAATATCATGAACGCAATCGGATTGGGTGGCAGTGCAGCATAGCACGAAGCATCCCGTTGGGCAGATGAAATCCTCGGGCCGCGCCTTGCGCACCTTCGGCCGAAATGTGCAGGCGCTCTCCTTCTTTCCGGAAGAGCCGATCAATCCGAAGGACGAGGACTTCCGTTTCCACCAATCCGTCCGATCAATTCGGCGGGAAAGACGATGCTCCAATTCTCCCTTCGAAGTAGGCACCGCAGAATTGCGGCTGCGGCACGTCGGAGGAGGTCGCTTGCACCAAGGTGGCGACTGCGTAACATCGATCTGCCTCCCGTCCTCCTGTCGGGGCATAAGGTGACCGGATGCCGTGCCTGCCGTTTCCGAAACCGCTTTTCCTCCGGGCTCCTGCCCGTCTTTCGAATGTCCGGCGATCTGACGGGGCGGCCCCGTGCCCCCGCCTGCAGGTACCAACGCCGTCAGTTCAGCACCGGGTTTATTTGAGCATGTCATTCCCATCACGGAGCCGAGCATGAACCATTCCTTCCAGCCGGATCCTTCCGATCGCTACGACGATTACTTCTACCGGTTCTACCTGGACAATTCCTATCGCAGCGGCCGGAAATACGCCGGCATCCTGTCCCCGATCCTCGCGCCCCGCAGCGTGGTGGATCTGGGCTGCGGCCGCGGTACCTGGCTCAAGGCCTTCCGCGAGACCGGGGCCGAGCGCACCCTCGGGCTCGACGGCCCCTGGAACACCCCCGACAACATGGTCGATCCTGCCATCGACTTCCGGGCCGTGGACCTGAACCGCCCGTTCGGTCTGCCCGACGGCGAGCGGTTCGACCTCGCCATTTCGCTCGAAGTGGCCGAGCATCTGGAGCCGACCTCGGCGGCGACCTTCGTGGCCTCGCTGACCGGGCTGTCGGACGTGGTGATGTTCGGGGCGGCCTTCACCGCGCAGGGCGGCACGGACCACCTGAACGAACAGCGCCCGAGCTACTGGGGGGGCCTCTTCATGAAGCAGGGCTACCGCCCCTTCGACCTCTTCCGCCCGTTGCTCTGGGGCGATCCCGAGATCGACTACTGGTATCAGCAGAACACCTTCCTCTACGTGAAGGCACAGTCGCCGGTCATGGATCTCCTCGCCGCCCATGCCCATATGCCGATCCGCAACCTGGCCTTCATGGACTGCGTCCACCCCGACCTCTTCCTCAATGCGGTGCGCCGGACCACGTTGCCAGCCGCCCTGACGCGGACCGCGCGAGGCATGGTGCCTGAGGCCCTGAAGCCGCTGGCCCGCAGGATCCGGCGCACCGTGCTGCGCCCGTCCGGGGCCTGAAGGCGCGCCCTCCCAGGGGTCGCGCCCCGGGAGCCGCCGCCGCTTAGGGCCGTCGTTCAGGGCAGGTCCAGCGCCCGCTCGGGCCGTATCCGGCCGCGCAGGAAGTCGCCGAGCGCAATCATGTTGCCGCGCAGCCTGCCCCGCCGGTCGGTCCAAGGCTCGGGCCGGACGGATTTCAGGCCGTTCGCGACCAGGTTGCGCAGCAGCATCCTCAGCGCCCGGCGTGGGCTCATGCTGCGCTTGCCGATCAGATGAACGGGATTGGCGACCTGCGAATAACCTAGCCGGAGGCCGCTAGTCCGTCCTGATTTCACGCCCAGATGCACGCCGCGCATTGCCTCGTTCCGCACGATCCGGCCGAAGGGGGCCAGGCGGCGCGAGAAGTCCACGTCCTCGAGCCAGCCATAGAGCGGCAGCCGCTCGTCGAAGCGCAGCCCCGCCAGAACCGGTCCGGCGCGGAAGGCCATGTTGCAGCCATAGCCGTTGTAGACCTCGGTCAGGCGCTCCGCGGGGGCGGGGCCGGCGGCGGCGATCAGGTCCGCCGCCTGCGCGTGCCCGAGGCCCGGCCCGCAGATCCCGTCGGCCAGCACCCGGCCCGTCATCATCACCACCTCGGGGTGGTAGCGGAAACCGGCCTCCAGCCTCTCCAGGCAATCGGGAGCCAGCACGAAGTCGTCGTCGATGAACAGCACGATCTCGCCGGGCCGGACCTGGTCGAGGATGGCGTTCCTCTGCCGCGTCAGCCCCTTCGGCGCGGTCAGGAACTCGACCTCGCCGAGGCCGGGAGCCAGCCGCAGGTCCGTGCTCTCCGCGACGCAGACCAGGATCCGATCCGGCGGCCGGCTCTGGCCCGAACCGGCGGCGGCGAGCGTCGGCAGGAGCACCTCGGGCCGGCCGGTCGTGGCGATGGCGACGACGATTCCCGCGGGCGGGACGCAGGCTTCCGGACCCCTGCCGGACAGGGAATCGCACCGCAGGGTGCCGAGGTTCGTGTCGATCGTGTCTTGGGTCATGGTCATGGATCCGACGCGGCCGGAACGGCCGCTTCCTGGCAAGAACTGCCGGATCACACCGGCTCCGATAATGCCCGCGCCGCGGCCCGGAGCAACAGGTTTCTTCGCGCCCCGCGTCCGGATCGGCCCGCCTCCGGACCGGAAGGCCATCGGCCGGAAGGGGCAGTGGGCGGGACGGGACTGCACCTGCCGGTCATGGTCACGCCTTCCGGTGAGATGGACAGGCTTCCGCCCTTGGCCGACCATCGGGGCCGATAGGACGATTCGTTTCATTGCGGAAGCAGGCGGCCCGTGACCGCTGGAGATTTTCTTTTGACCATTGATCCCAGTGAGGACGCGCCCGGTCCAGGGAGACGGCGTCCCAGCATCGTGAAGGCCGGGATACTCACCACGATGGCCCGCGTGCTCTCGCAGGCCTCCCAGCTCGCCATCTTCCTTCTGGCCGCCCATGTCATGGGACCGGCCCAGTTCGGTGTCTTCGCCCTCGTCTCGGCGATCGCGCTCATCGCGCTGCGCATGGCCGAGGCGGGCTGGGCCGAATTCGTGATGAGCTGGACCGGCGACGACGAGGTGCCGGGACAGGTGCTCGCCGTGGCCATCCTCTCGGGGCTTGTCGTGGGAAGCGCGGGGCTGGGCCTCTCGCTGGCGGTGCAGGCCTGGCCCGGGCTCGGCGATGCGGGCCGGCTCGGGATGCTCTTCAGCCTGTGGATCTGCCTCGCCACGACCTGGACCGCGCACAACGGGATGATGCTGCACCAGGAGAGGCTGGCCGCCTCGGCCGCGGCGCTGATGCTGGGCGAGGCCGCGGGCTTCGTCGTCTCGGTCTGGGCGCTGCTCGAGGGCCACGGTATCTTCGCCATGGCCTACGGGCGGGTCGTCCAGCAGAGCGTCCAGCTCGCGCTGGCTGTCCGCATCCTGCGCACCCGCCCCCGGCTGGGGATGAAGCGCGAGGTGCTGGGGCAGCTGATGCGCTTCTCGGGCAACATCCTCGCCGCCCGGACGATCTCGACCATCCGGATCTATGCCGCGACCTTCGTCATTGGGGGCTTCCTTGGGCCCGCCAGCGTCGGCTTCTTCCGGCTGGCGCAACGGCTGGTCGGCGCCTTAGCCGAGGTCATGAGCGAGACGGCCCGCATCATCGCCTGGAGCATGTTCCGCAGCGCCCGCACCCGTCACGGCTCCGGCCGCGGCTTCCAGGAAGAGGCGGCGGTCTTCTTCCCCGCCCTCCTCGTCCTGGCGGTGCCGGTCTTCGTCTGGATCGCGCTCGAGGCCCGGACCCTCGTCACCGGTCTTCTTGGCCCCGAATGGGCCCCTGCTGCGCCGGTGATCCTGATCGTGGCCCTGTCGCAGTGCCTGCTGCTGCCGACCTATGCCTCCGAGCCGCTGCTTTCGCTGGCGGGCGAGGTCCGGCGGATCCCGCGGGTGTCCCTGTTCAACGCGGGCGTGGCCATCGGGATGGCGCTTGTCACCGGGCCCTTCGGCATCATGGCGGTGGCGCTCGGGCAGGCCCTGGCGGCGGCCATCGCGCTCGCCACCAGCATCTGGCTGCAGCAGCGCCATGCGGGGCTGGACTGGCGCGGGATCCTGCCCGGCGCCTTCCGCGCCTTGCCCGCCCTCGGCGCGGGGGTGGCGCTGCTGCTGCTGCTGCGGATGCAGCCCGCGGTCGAAGCGCTGCCGCCGCTCCTGCGCCTCGTCGCGGTCGCTTTCCCGGTGCTTGCGATCTATGCCTTGGGCCTCGCCCTCGCCTATCCCGGCGCGGCGCGGCAGGCCGCGACCCTGCTTCTGCGCCGCGTGAGGGTGGCATCATGATCCGGCTGACCTCGATCGCCCGGAACGGACTGAACGGTGCGGGGCTGCCCGCCCGCGCCATGATCGGCCGGCTGCGCCAGTACGGCCCCCGGCCGCCGCGCTTCGCGGGCGCCTATGGAAGCGTGGCCGAGGCGCTGGCCGCCGTGCCGCCCGGACAGCTGGCGGGCTACGACCACGAGGCCGCAACCGAGGTTTCCCTCGATGCGATGAGACAGGTGCATCTGTGGGACTACCCGGTGCTGTTCTGGCTCGACCGGGTGCTGGTTCCCGGCATGACCGTGCTGGATGCCGGCGGCCATCTCGCGACCAAGCGTACCACCTTCGGTCGGTTCCTGTGCCTGTCCGGCATCACCTGGGCGGTGCTGGACCTGCCCGCCATCGTGCGGCGCGGCCGCAGGCTGCAGGCCGAGGGCCACCTGCCGGCCTCCGTGCAGTTCCACGAGGATCCCTCGACCTGCCCGGCCCCCGATGTGCTGCTGGCCTCGGGGCTCCTGCAGTATCTCGAACAGCCCCTTGCTGACCTGGTGGACAGGCTCGCGCAGCGCCCCTCGACCATCCTGCTGAACAAGGTGGCCACGCGGGAGGGGCCCGAAGTGGTCACGCTCGAACGGATCGGTCCGACCCGCGTTCCCTACCGCATCCGCAACTACGACCAATTCAAGCAGGAACTGGAGGGGATGAATCTCCACCTCATGGACGAATGGGTGATTCCCGGACTTGGCCATCGGATCGCTACCCATCCGGGTCTGGGGACGAGCATCAGTCGGGGGTTCGCGCTGAGTTCGCACCCCCCTAAAGCCGTAGGGTAAGATTTTCGGATCGGCAGAATTAAGGCTTCCGGCGACGAGCCGATTATTCTTCCGGAAAGCGAGTAGCTGCCGTAAAGGGAACTGATTACAAAGCGATAAATTGGACGATGCCTGATCCGTCTTTGCAATACGATAAAATCGACAGTCCCCGTGTCTCGCGCGATTGACAAGATGATGGGGTTCTCGTGAAGTTGTGGCGGGCGGCAGGGCTTAATGATCGCCCGGATTTGAACTGAGAGCCTGAGGCCGACGCGGCGAAGCGTCATTCAGACGTCGAAAGCCGGCTCCTCGGGATTGGATAGAGACATTCATGATAACGGGCCCGTCTGCCCGTTCATTAAAAGGTGTTGCGTAGTGTCCAGCAGAGACTCCGCTCCGCTTGAGAATGCGTTTCAGGACTTCACCCCGGCCCTGCCGCTTTTCAGCATTTTTGAAAGTGTGGTCGGCATGCGCCCCGAGGCGGCCGCCCTGGTCTCCGAGCGAACGCGCCTGACCTATCGCGAGCTGCACGCCCGCGCCGTTTCCCTGGCGGCCCGGCTGGTGCGATCGGGCGTGGGTCCCGGAGACGTGGTCGGCATCGTCTCGGGACGCTCGGTCGAAGCGCTGGTGGCCATGCTCGCCATCCTGCGCGCGGGCGGCGCCTACATGCCGCTCGATCCGACCTATGCCCGCGAACAGCTCGCCTACATGGTCGGGGATGCCGCCCCCGTGCTGCTGCTGCATGCCTCGGGCGAGGGGGACCTGGCCCGGACGCTGGCGGCGGGGGTGCGCCCCGTGCTGGCGGTCACTGAGGATCCGCAGGCCGCAGAGGCCGCCCCCTCCCTGCCGGACTGGCCCGCGCGGAGCGGCGAGGATCTGGCCTATGTCATGTACACCTCGGGCTCCACCGGCAGGCCCAAGGGCGTCGAGATCCCGCAGCGCGGCGTGGCGCGGCTCGCGATCCGGCAAACGGACTGTCAGTATCTGCCCTCGGACGTGGCTCTCCACAGCTCTACTTTCGGCTGCGACGGTTCCACTTTCGAGATCTGGGCACCGCTCCTGAACGGCGCGACGCTCGTGGTGCTTGAAACTGTGAAACCCGCACTGGACGTACTGGCCGACATGATCTTGCGGCACGACGTGACGGCGATGGGGCTCTACACCGGCATCTTCCACCTGCTGGCAGAGCATCACCCCGAGGCGATCGGTCGGCTCCGTCTGTTGCATGTAGGTGGCGACGTGATGATGCCGCGGCTCGCCGCGCGCGCGCTTGAGCACGGGGAGATCCACGGCCCCGGGTTGAAGCTCGTCAATGCCTACGGGCCGACCGAGAACACGGTGATCGGCACGCTCCACGTGGTGACGCCCGCGGATTTCGACGGCTCTCCGCTGCCGATCGGCCGGGTGGCTGCGCATGACGAGGTGCTGGTGCTGGACGAGACCCTGGCCGAACTGCCGGACGGCGAGGCGGGGCAGCTCGCCCTTGCCGGGCTGGGGCTCGCTCTCGGTTACCGCAACAAGCCCGGGCAGACCGCCGAGCGCTTCGTGCCGGATCCGCGACCGGGCCGCGAGGGGAAGATCTACCTTACCGGCGACCTGGTGCGGCGGCGGCCGGACGGGGTGGTGCAGTTCCTTGGGCGGATCGACCGGCAGGTGAAGCTCGGCGGGCGGCGGATCGAACTCGACGAGGTCGAGCACGTGCTGCGTCGCCAGCCGATGGTCGAGGACGGCTCGGTCGAGGTCATCCGCGCGCCGAACGGCGACCGGCGCCTCGCGGGCTTCGCGCGGCTCGTGGAGGGGACGGATCTCGACCCCGAGGCGGCGGCGGCGGCCATCCGCGCAGGAATGGCACGCGAACTGCCCGAGGCGATGGTGCCGGGACTGATGACCGTGCTCGAGGCGCTGCCGCTCACGCCCGCCAACAAGATCGACCGCAAGGCGCTGGTGGCGCTCGCCGAGGCGCGGCAGGCCGAGGCGGCCGCCGCCCTAGCCGACGAGACCGTCGCGGAGGATGCCTCCGGGACCCCGGTGGCCCATCCGGCCGTGCCTCTTTCCTCCGTCACCGAGCTTCGGGCCCGCATCGCCGCCCTCTGGCAGCGGGTGCTCGGCTGCGGCCCGGTTCCGCCCGGGCGGACCTTCTTCGAGATGGGCGGTAGCTCGCTGCAGCTCATCGACGTCCATGCGCTGCTCGAGAAGGAACTGGGCCTGCGCATCGACATCACCCTCATGTTCGAGACCCCCCGCCTGCAGGATCTGGCCGAGCGTCTGGCCGCCCTCGTCGGGGCCCCCGCCGCCGGGGCGGCGGCCGTGGTTCCGGCCGCACCCGCACAGGACGAGGGCGCCATCGCCATCGTCGGCATGGCGGGGCGCTTCCCCGGCGCGCCGAGCGTCGAGGATCTGTGGCGGCACGTGACCGAGGGCAGGAGCCTCTTCCGCCGCTTCGACCCCGCCGAGATCGAGGACGCCTTCACCCCGGCCGAGCGCGCGGCGCGCGACTATGTGCCGGTCCGGCCGGGTCTCGAGGACGTGGACCTGTTCGACGCCCGCTATTTCAGCATGTATCCGAAGGAGGCCGCCGCCACCGACCCGCAGGCGCGGCTCTTCCTCGAGACCTGCGTCGAGGCGCTGGAACAGGCGGGGACCGATCCCGCCCGTCCTCCGGGGGCGATCGGCGTCTTCGCCGGCGCGTCCTTCAGCACCTATCTCGTCCGCCACGTGCTGCGCGACCGGGCCATGGCCGAGGCCTTCGCCACCGGCTACCAGGTGGACATGTTCGCCGAGATCCTGGGCAACATCTCCGACACGCTGGCGACGCGGGCAGCCTTCAAGCTCGGCCTGCAGGGGCCTGCGATCACGGTCAGCACCGCCTGCTCGACCTCGCTCGTGGCCATCGCCCAGGCCTGCCAGTCGCTGCGGTCGGGCCAGTCCGACATGGCGCTGGCGGGCGGCGTCTCGATCACCTTCCCGCAGAAGCGCGGCTACCGCTGCACCGAGGGCGGGATGGTCTCGGAAAGCGGCGCCTGCCGCCCGTTCGACGCCCGCGCCGACGGCACCGTCTTCGGCCATGGCGTGGGGGTCGTGGTGCTGAAGCGGCTCGCGGATGCGCTGGCGCAGGGCGACACGATCCATGCGGTGATCCGCGGCGTGGGCATCAACAACGACGGGCGGGACAAGATCGCCTATACCGCGCCCTCGGTCACCGGCCAGGCCGGAGCGATCCGGATGGCGCATCGCGACGCCGGGGTGGAGCCTGCGTCGATCGGCTACGTCGAATGCCACGGCACCGCCACGCCGCTCGGCGATCCGGTCGAGATCCGCGGCCTGGCCTCTGTCTTCGGGGAAGCGCCGCAGGGCCGCATCGCGCTCGGCTCGGTCAAGGGCAACATCGGCCATCTCGATGCGGCGACCGGCGTCACCAGCGTCATCAAGGCGGCCCTCGTGCTGCGCGAGGGGCTGATCCCCCCAATGGCGGGCTTCGAGAGCCCGAACCCGCGCATTCCCTTCGCCGAGCTTCCCTTCCGCGTGCCGACCGCCGCCACCCGCTGGACCAGCGAGGGCCCGCGACGCGCGGGCGTGAGTTCCTTCGGCGTCGGCGGGACCAACGTCCACCTGGTGCTCGAGGAACCCCCGGCGGTCCCCGTGGCGGAGCCGGTGACAGCGCCGCAGGTCCTGCCGCTCTCCGCCCGCTCGCCCGAGGCGCTGGCGGCGCTGGCGGCCCGCATGGCCGGGCATCTGGAAAGCCATGCCGTGGATCTCGCCGACGTGGCCTTCACCCTGCAGGAGGGCCGCACCGTCCACGACCACCGGCTGGCAGTCGCCGCGCGCGACCCGGCCGAGGCCGCGGCCCGGCTGCGCAAGGCCGCGCCCCCGAGGGGTCCGGCGCCCGCCGATGCGCCGCCGGTTGTGTTCCTCTTCCCCGGCCAGGGCTCGCAATATCCCGGCATGGGCTCGGGCCTCTATGCCGGGGAACCCGAATTCCGCCGCTGGATCGACGAGGGGGCGGCGATCCTCGAGCCGCTCCTCGGGCTCGACCTGAACCAGCTCCTCTGCTTCGGAGACACCTCGGACAAGGAGATGGCGCGGGCGCTGCGCGACACGCGCCTGACCCAGCCCGCGCTGTTCCTGACCCAGGTCGCCACCGCGAAGCTCTGGCTGTCGCGCGGCATCCGGCCTTCGGCCATGATCGGCCATTCGGTGGGCGAGTTCGCCGCCGCCGTGATCTCGGGCGCGATGAGCTTCGCGGACGGGCTGCGCATCATCGCCCGGCGCGGGCAGCTGATGCAGGACATGCCCGGCGGCGCCATGCTGGCCGTCCGGGCCGAGGCGGCGCGCATCGAGCCGCTGCTGCGGCCGGGCGTGGATCTCGCCGCGCGCAACGCGCCGAAGCTCAACGTGCTGGCCGGATCCTTTGAGGCGATCGAGGCGATGGAGGCGGCGCTCGCCGAGGCGGGCATCGCCTGCTCGCGGCTTCATACCTCGCATGCCTTCCACTCGGCCATGATGGATCCCGTCTGCGAGGCGCTGGCCGGGGAACTCGCCGGCCTCGACCTGAAGGCGGGAGAGATCCCGTGGATTTCCTGCGTCACCGGGGCCCGGGCGACGGAGAAGGAGGCGCGCGACCCGGCCTACTGGGCCCATCAGGCACGCGCCACGGTCGACTTCGATGCCGCCATCCGGGTTGCGGCATCCGAAGGGCAGGCCCCTGTGCTGCTCGAGGTCGGGGCGGGAAGCACGCTCTCGACCTTCGCCGCGCAATGCCTGTCGCGCCTTGGCCATGGCGGTATCCTCCAGTCGCTGCCGGATCACACCAGACCGGTTCCGGACGGTTTCGCCATGACCGAAGCGCTTGCCGGGCTCTGGGCGGCGGGCGTGCCGGTGGACTGGTCGCTGGCCGGTCCGCGCGGATCCCGCCGCCTGCCGCTTCCCACCTATCCGTTCGAGCGGCGCCGGCACTGGATCGACGCGCCGCCCGCCGCGGCCGCCGCATCCGCGCCCGTGGCCGTGCCCGTCCCGGCGGACCTGCCTGCGGCCCCCGCCCCGGCTGCCGTCCTGCAGAGCCCCTACCCTGGAGAGTCCCTTCCGATGACCAGCACGCCCTCGCGCAGCCTGCGCCTCAGTTCCGACCTCCTGGCCCTGCTCGCCGACCTCTCGGGCGAGGACCTCGGGCCCGACCAGGCCGAGACGAGCTTCCTGGAACTGGGCTTCGACAGCCTTTTCCTCGGCCAGGTCACGCAGCGGCTCGCGCGGGACCACGGGGTCGAGCTGACCTTCCGGCAGCTGCTTTCAGATTATCCGTCCGTGGCGGCGCTCGCCGCGCACATGGATGCCGTCCTGCCGCCGGATTCCCCCGGACCGGTGGCGTCGGCGGCCGCGCCTATTGCCCGGGTTGCGGTCGCCGGCACTTCTTCCGCCGGAGGCGAGACCCCCGCCCCCGCCATGGCAATGCCCCCCGCACCGACCGCCGCCCCGGCCCTGCCGACCGAGGGGATCGCGGGCGTGCTGCAGTCGCAGATGCTGACCATGCAGGCGATCTTCACCGAGCAGCTGCGCGCCCTGGGCGGGCAGGCCCCCGCAGCACTTGCCCCCGCAGCACTTGTCCCTGCCGCGCCCGTCGCGGTGCAGGCCCCTGCGCCCGTTCCCACCCCCGCCGCGGCCCCGCTGGCGGCACCGGCCGTGCAGGCTGCCCCCTTCCGCTTCGGCCGCGGCGTCGATCTCTCCGGCGGGCGGTTCGACGACCGCCAGCAGGCCTTCATCGACGACCTCGCCCGGCGCTATTCGGAAAAGCACGCGGGCTCGAAGGCCCATACCGCCGCCCATCGCGCCGTCCATGCCGATCCGCGCACCGCCGCGGGCTTCCGGCAGGAATGGAAGGAACTCGTCTTCCCGATCGTCGCCGAGCGGGCCAAGGGTTCGCGGCTCTGGGACATAGACGGCAACGAATTCGTCGACCTCGTGAACGGCTTCGGCCAGACCGCCTTCGGCCATTCGCCCGATTTCGTGCTGGACGCCGTGCGGCTGCAGCTCGAGAAGGGCTTCCCCATCGGCCCGCAGGCGGAACTGGCGGGCCCCGTCGCCGCGAAATTCGCCCGCATGGTGGGGCATGAGCGGGTGACCTTCTGCAACACCGGTTCCGAGGCAGTGATGGCCGCCATGCGGCTGGCCCGCGCGGTGACGGGGCGCAACCGGATCGTGGTCTTCGGCAACGACTACCACGGGCAGTTCGACGAGGTGCTGGTCAAGGGCCGCAGCCGCGGCGGCGACCCGGTGGCGCTGCCCATCGCGCCGGGCATCCCGCGCTCGGGCCTCGGCAACATGGTGGTGCTGGGCTACGGCGCGCCGGAGAGCCTCGACTGGCTGCGCGCCAACGGCCGCGACGTCGCCGCCGTCATCGTCGAGCCCGTCCAGAGCCGCCACCCCGAGCTGCGCCCGGTCGAGTTCGTGCGCGAGCTGCGCGCCATCACCGCCGAGCAGGGCTCGGCTCTCGTGATGGACGAGGTGGTGACCGGCTTCCGCACCCATCGGCGCGGGATGCAGGGCCTCTGGGGCATCGAGGCCGACATGGCGACCTACGGCAAGGTGCCGGGCGGCGGCATGCCGGTGGGGATCCTCGCGGGCAAGGGCCGCTTCATGAACGCCCTCGACGGCGGGCTCTGGGGCTATGGCGACGAAAGCCGCCCCGACACGCCGCCCACCTTCTTCGCCGGCACCTTCGTGCGCCATCCGCTGGTGGTGGCGGCGGTCGATGCCGTGCTCGACCATCTCGAGACGCAGGGGGACGAGCTCTGGACCGCCACGGCCGAGCGGGCGGCAGCGCTCGCCGCCCGGCTAAACCGGGCGCTCACCTCCCGCGGCCTGCCGGACCTCATCCACGGGTTCTCGAGCTGGTTCGCCCTGAACCTGTCGCAGCACGAGGCCCGCGCCTCGCTCGCCTATCCGCTGATGCGGATGGAGGGGATCCACATCATCGACAGCTACTGCGGCTTCCTGACGACATCCCACGGCGAGGAGGACTGCGACCGCATCGCCCGCGCCTTCGAGAGCGCGGTGGACCAGTTGCAGTCGATCGGCATCCTCGCCCCCGGGACCGAGGCGGCGGCGCCGCCCGCGGCAATCGCGGCCGAGGCTCCCCGGGCCGCACCCG
Source organism: Rhodobacter sp. NSM (assembly GCF_052244495.1). NCBI lineage: Bacteria > Pseudomonadati > Pseudomonadota > Alphaproteobacteria > Rhodobacterales > Rhodobacter > Rhodobacter sp. NSM. The sequence goes on along the minus strand of NZ_JBQPXH010000010.1, from coordinate 76,272 downwards.
CCGCCGCGGCGCCGCCCACGACGGCCATCCCGCTGACCGAGGTGCAGCGCGAGATCTGGATGACGAGCCAGCTGGGCGACGCGGCCTCCTGCAGCTTCAACGAGGGCGCATCGGTGCATTTCGACGGCCCGCTCGACACGGCGGCCCTCGAGGCGAGCCTGACCGACATCCTCGCGCGGCACGACAGCCTGCGGCTGGTCTTCGCCCGCTCGGGCGAGGGCTTCGACGTGGCCGCACCTGCGCCCGTGGAGCTGCCGCTCATCGACCTGTCGGAAGCACCCGACCCCGAGGCCGCGCTGGCTGAGATTCTGCAGGCCGAGGCCGAGACCCCGCTCGACCTGGTGGCGGGGCCGCCGATCCGCTTCCGGCTGGTCCGCCGCGGCCCCGACCGGCACACGCTGGTCGCCACCGCCCATCACATCGTCTGCGACGGCTGGTCCTACAACGTGATCTTCACCGACCTCGCCGCGCTCTACACCGCCCACGTCGAGGGACGGGCACCCGCGCTGCCGCCCGCGCCCTCCTTCGCCGCCCATGCGCTGGCGCGCCGGCCGCACGACCCCGCGCACGAGGCCTGGTGGCGCGGCGAATATGCCACCGTGCCTGCCCTGCCCGATCTGCCGGGCGACCGGCCGCATCCGGCGATCAAGAGCTTCCGGGGCGGCACCGTAACTGAGCGGCTCGACGCCGAGGTGCTGAAGCTTGCCCGGAAGGCCGGGGCGAGGCAGGGCTGCACGCTGTTCTCGACCCTCTTTGCGGCGCTGCAGATCACGCTCGGCCGGCTTTCGGGTGCCGAGGACGTGGTGCTGGCGGTGCCGACCGGGGGGCAGGCGCTGCTGCCCGATCCGAACCTCGTCGGCCATTGCGTGAACTTTCTGCCGGTGCGCGCGCCCTTCGTCGAGGGCGCCACGGCGGCGGATCACCTGAAGCGCGTGCGCGACAAGGTCCTGGCCTCGCTCGAGCATTCCGACTTCACCTATGGCACGCTGGTGCGCGAGCTGAAGATCGAGCGCAGCCTGAACCGGCTGCCGCTGACCGAGGTGCAGTTCAACCTCGAGAAGATGGCCGAGGGTCTGGCAATCCCGGGCCTCGCGATCTCGAGCCATCCCAACCCGAAGGCCGCGGTCAACTTCGACCTCTTCTTCAACATGATCGAGAGCCGCGAGGGGCTGCGGCTGGACGTGGACTACAATTCCGACGTCTACGATGCCGCGACCGTGCGGCGCTGGATCGGCCATTTCGCCCTCGTGCTGCGCGGGCTGGCCGAGGATGCCGACCGTCCGCTGGCCGACCTGTCGTTGGTTGAGGACGGCGCGCTGCCGGCCCTTCCCGCCACCGTCATCGCGCCCCCGGCCGCGCCCACGCTGCACGGGCTGGTGGCGGCCGCCGCCGCACGCTGGCCGGACGCCCCGGCGGTCGAGTTTGCGGGCCGCAGCCTCACCCATGCCGAGCTTGCCCGGCAGAGCGACGCGCTGGCGGCGCGGCTTCGCGCGGCCCTGCCCGAGGGGCGCGGCCGGGTGGCCGTGGCGCTCGAGCGGTCCGAGCAGCTGCCCGTGGCGCTTCTGGGCGTGATGAAGGCGGGCCATGCCTTCGTGCCGCTCGACCCGCGTCATCCGCCGACCCGGCTGCGCCATGTGCTCGAGGCGGCCCGCGCCCAGGCGCTGATCCTGCCCGAGGCCACGCTTCCCGCCTATGCCGAGGGCCTGGGGATCACCGCCGTCGCGGTCGCGGGCGAGGCGTCCGAGCCGGTGACCCTGCCCGCCACCGGCCCCGAGGATCCGGCCTACGTGATCTTCACCTCGGGCTCGACCGGCCTGCCGAAGGGGGTCGAGATCCCGCACCGCGCCGTGGTGAACTGCCTCACCTCGATGGCGGCAGAGCCCGGCTTCACCGCCGCCGACCGGCTGCTGTCGGTCACGACCGTCTCCTTCGACATCGCCATCCTCGAGCTCTTCCTGCCGCTGATTTCGGGCGGCTCGGTGGTGGTGGCCGCGACCGAAGACGTGCTCGACGGCTTCCGCCTCGCCGCGCGTCTGGGCCAGGGCGACATCACCGTGATGCAGGCCACGCCGACGCTCTGGGGAATGCTGCTCGAGGCCGGGCTGAAGATCCCCGCGGGGCTGAAGGTCATGGCGGGCGGCGAGCCGCTGCCGCTCGACCTCGCACGCCGGCTGATGGCGGAGGGGACCGAACTCTGGAACCTCTACGGGCCGACCGAGACCACGATCTGGTCGGCAGTGAACCGCATCCGGCCCGAGGACGCGGCCATCACCATCGGCCATCCGATCGCCAACACGACGCTCCATGTGCTCTCGCCCGAGGGCCGGCCGCTGCCGGTGGGGGTGCCGGGAGAACTCAACATCGGCGGCGCGGGCCTCGCCGTGGGTTATTTCGGCCGCGAGGACCTGACCGGGGCCGCCTTCCGCGAGCTGACGCTCGGGGGGGCCGCGCAACGGCTCTACCGCACCGGCGACCGGGCGCGGCTTCTGGCGGATGGCGCGGTCGAACTCCTCGGCCGCGGCGATGGCCAGATCAAGCTGCGCGGCTTCCGGATCGAGCTCGGCGAGATCGAGATGGCGCTGCGCGCCGTGGGCGGCGTGGCCCAGGCGGCGGTGGACCTCAGGGCCAATCCGCGGGGCGAGAAGCAGCTGGTGGCCTGGATCGTGCCCGAGGCGGGCGCCGATCCCCCGCCCGAGATGCTGATGGGCGCGCTGGAACGGGTGCTGCCGAACTACATGGTGCCCTCGCGCTGGGTCACGCTGAGCGCGCTGCCGCAGACGCTGAACGGCAAACTCGACCGCAAGGCGCTGCCCGCGCCCGAGGCCGCGGCGCCCGTCACGCCGCTGCGCGAGATGACGCGCCCCGCCACGCCGATGGAGGAACGCCTCGCCGGGATCTGGGCCGAGGTGCTGGGGATGGAGACGGTCTCGACCACCGACACGCTCTATGCGCTCGGGGCGGATTCACTCACCGTCTTCCGCATCGCCGCCCGGATGCTCGATGCGGGCCTGAACCTTGAGGCGCGCGACCTTCTCCAGCATCCGACCATCCGCGACCTCGCCGCCTTCGCCGCGAGCCGCGAGGCCTCCGGCGCGCCCGCGGGCGCCCGTCCCTCGCTGCGCTCGTTCCGCCACGGCGCGCGGCGCGAAGGAGCCATCGCATCATGAACCTGCCGCTTCCCCTCACCGATCCGGTCGTCGCCCGCTTTCCCGCGACCGCCACGCAGCTGCGCTTCTGGTTCCTCGACCAGATGACGCCCGGCACCCCGGCGCTGAATGTGGCGGTGCGCTGGGAGATCCGCGGCCAGGTCCAGCCGTCGAGCATCGAGGCCGCCTTCCAGCGCGTTGTCGACCGGCACGAGATCCTGCGCACGCGGCTGGTGGAGGAGGACGGCCAGCTGATGCAGGAAGTGGCGGCCGCGGTCCGCTTCCGCCTGAGCGTGGTCGAGCTGCGCGTCGCGGCGGGCGAGGATCCTTCGGAGCGGATCGAGGCCATCGCGCAGGAGACCGGCGCGCTGCCCTTCGACCTCACGAAGCCCGGACTGATGCGGGCGACGCTGGTGCGCCTGTCGCCGGAACGGGCAATGCTGATGATCGTGGCGCATCACGTCTGCTTCGACGGCTTCTCGATCCGCGTGCTGGGCCACGAGATCGGCACCATTGCCGAGGCGATCGAGGCGGGACGCGAGCCCGACCTGCCCGACCTGCCGCTGCAATACGGCGACTACGCGCTCTGGCAGCAGGAATACCTCGCCTGCGGCGTGCTGGAGGAGGACGGCGCCTACTGGAAGGCGCAGCTCGCCGATGCGCCCTATTTCGAGATCGAGGCCGATTTCCCCCGCGCCGGCCGCCGCGGCACCGCCGCCGTCATGACCTCGATCGTGCTGCCGCCCTCCTTCGGCGAGCGTCTGGAGGCCGAGGCGAAGCGGCGCGAGGTCTCGGTCTTCGCCTATGGCACGGCGGTCCTTTCGGCCTGCCTTGCCCGCTTCACGGGACAGACCGACATCCTGATCGGCACCCAAGTGGCCAGCCGCAACGAAGTGGACCTCGAGCCACTGATCGGCGTCTTTATCAACAACCTCGTGCTGCGCCTGCCGACCGACCCCGAGGCGACCTTTGCCGATCATCTCGGCCGGGTGCGGGGCGTGGTGCAGGAGGCGCTGGCGCATCAGTCGATGCCGTTCCACAAGCTCGTGGAGATGATGAACCCGCCGCGCGATCCCTCGCGCATGCCGCTGGTCTCGATCAACTTCAACATCCAGCGCACCTTCATGCAGAACCGCCGCCACGGAAGGTTCGAACTGCTCTCGGCGCCGTCCCACACGCCGGGCGCGGTCTACGACCTGAACTTCCAGATCGCCGGGCGGCCCTCGGGCTGGCGGGTGACGCTGGAATACGCGACCGAACTCTTCCGGCCTGCCACCGCGCGGGCGCTGCTCGACCTTCTGGTGGCAGGCTTCGATCAGGCGCTGGACCATCCGGGCGAGCCGCTGAAGGCCCTGCCGCTCGACCACGCGGTGCTGGAACGGCGCGACCGCCAGGCGGGGCGCCTCGCGCGGCTGGAAGCCGCCGCCCGCGACATGGGCGGGGTGGCCGATGCCGCGGCGGTGGCCGAGCCCGAGGGCACCTATCTCTTCATCGTGCCGCGGCCAGATCATGCCGGCCCGCTCGAGGACCTGCCGGCCGAGGTGGCGGTCCATCTGGCGACGCGGCTCGACCCGGCCGACGTGCCCTGGGGCGTGAGCCTGCTTCTCGCCCTGCCCCGCGACGCGGAAGGCCATCTGCGCCGCGACCGGCTGCGCGTGCCGAAGAAGCCGGCGGCGACGGCCCTGGCCGCCCCCTCCGCATCGGCATCGCTCCGCTCCATTGAGGCGCAGCTGACCCGGATCTGGAAGGACGTCCTCGACCGCGACGCCGTGGAGCCCACGTCGAACTTCTTCCACCTCGGCGGCCATTCGCTTCTCGTGCTGCGGATGCTGACGCGCGTGCGCGACGAACTGGGGGCCGAGATCGGCATCGGCGCTATCTACGACAACCCGCGGCTCTGCGACCTGGCCGCCGCGATCCGCGAGCGGACGGCCAAGGCGACGGCAGCGGAGGCGGAGGACTGGCGCATCCTGCCGCTTCAGCGGGGCGGCGCCGGCACGCCGCTCATCGCGGTCAACAACGCCTGGACGGCGACGGCGATCCATGCGGGCTTCACGATCGACCGGCCGGCGGCCTGCGTGCGGCTGTTCGACGGCTCGCCCGGACAGGAGCACGGCCGGCGCAGCATGGAGGAGATCGCGGCGGACTATGCATCGATCATCCTCAAGGCCCAGCCCCAGGGTCCGTTCCTGCTCTTTGGCATCTGCGTCCACGGCAATGTCGCGCTGGAGGCCGCGCGGGTGCTGAAGGCGCAGGGCCACGACATCGCGGCGGTGGTGCTAAAGGACGTGTGGGAGCCCGGCTTTGTCGAACGGATGCTGGCCGACCGGCGGCTGCGCTGGGTCGACCGGCGCCACACGCTCAGGCGGCGGATCCGGCGTTGGTGGGTGGGGCAGATGTCGACCGACGCCTTCCTCGGCGGCTACAGGATCATCCGCCTCTCGGGGGCGCTGCACCTTGCCCGCAAGCTCCGGCTGATCGGCCGGGTGCGCCGGACGGATCTGGAGCCGGAGGAAGAAGGCTTCATTGACTTCCTCGTCGCGGCCCGCGACCGCTACCGCCCCGACCCCATCGACGTGCCGGTGCTGCATGTGGTGACCGACGACGTGCCGCGCGCCCGGGGCTTCGATGCCTCGATCGGCTGGGAACATGTCGTGAAGGGCCGGCTGAAGACCGTCCACATCCCCGAGGTCGTCGCCATGGGCGCCTTGCGCATCGGCACCGACCGGCTGGCCGAGGAGATCGAGACCTTCCTGGCCGAAGGATCCTCGAGGCCTTGATCGAACGCAGAGGATCCCTCCGCTCAGTCGCGCAGGCGAAGCTCCACACCGCCGCCGCGCGCCTCGACCGCGATGGCGCCCATCGTTCCGGGCGCGGGCGACAGGTGGATCAGCGTCCAGTCCTGCACCCGCTGCCCCTCGGCGCGGAGAAGGCGGGGCCTGTCGTCCGCCGTCACCTCGAAACTCGCGAGCGGCGTGTCGAGCCCGGTGCCCACAGCCTTCAGGAACGCCTCCTTGCGGGTCCAGAGCCGAAAGAAGGCCTCGTCCCAGGCAGCCCCCGACAGCGCCTCCAGGTCCCGCAGTTCGGCGGGGGCGAAGAAGCGGGTTGCCACGGCGCGCTCGATCGGGCGGATCGTCTCAATGTCCACGCCCACCGCGGCCGTGGGGCAGAGGACAAGCGCCGCGCGCGCGCCGCAATGGCTGAGGTTGAACGAGGGGCCGCCCGGCAGGCCGGGCCGGCCGAAGCGGTTGTAGCGGAAGGCGATCCGCGCCGGGTCGAGCCCCAGATGCGCGCCAAGCCGCTGTCGCAGCCCGCTGCGGCCGGCGATGAAACGGGCGCGGAGCGTCCCGGTTGCGAAGGCGGCCGCCCGGGCGTGTTCGTCCGGCGAAAGCAGGGCTTCGTCGCCCGGCCGGTCCAGATCCCAGGTCCAGAGGTCGATGCGATGGGTCATTCGCCCGTCCTGCCGCAACCGGCGCGCGGACGGCAAGCCAGTTCCTGCGGGCGGAAGGCCCGTGCGGGACGGGAGGCGGGGCGATGATCCGGCTGGGCCTCGCCGCCCTCCTGCTGCTGGCGCTCGGGCTGGGGCTTGCGCTGTTCACCACCGGCCGGGGCGAGCGGCTGCTCGAGAAGGCCCGGCTCTGGGCTTGGCGCAACGGGTTGCCGGCCTTCGGGCAATCTGTCGAAGGCCGCACCGTCCCGGCCGGCGACGGCACCCTGCTCGCCACCGACATCTACCTGCCCGAGGGTGCGGGACCCTTTCCGGCCATCCTGATCCGCCTGCCCTACGACAAGCGGCAATATGGCGAGGTGCTCCGCTGGGTCAGGCTTCTCAGGCCGCGGGGCTATGCGGTGGTGGCGCAGGACATGCGCGGGCGCTACGCCTCCGAGGGCATCTTCGCCCCCTATCCGCACGAGCGCGCGGATGCGGTGGCGACGCTCGACTGGATCGTGGCGCAGGACTGGTCGAACGGACGCGTGGGCACGATCGGCTGCTCGGCGCTCGGCGAGACGCAGGTACTCCTGGCCGCGGAACGGCACCCGGCGCACCGGGCGATGATCCCCTTGGGCGCGGGCGGCGCGATGGGCGACCTCGACGGGCGGGCGAGCTATTTCGGGGCTTTCGAGGGCGGGATCCTGGGCCTCGCCTCGGCCTTCGGCTGGTTCGTCGCCTCCGGCGGCAAGATCCCCGACCGGATGGCGGGGGTGCCGGTCGACTATGCCCGCGCGCTGCGCAGCCTGCCGCTGATCGACATGATGCGGCAGGCGCGGCCCGATCCGACCGACTGGGAGGATTTCCTGCGCCGCTTCGAGGACAGGGGCTACTGGAAGGCCGCGGGCTACATCGACGACACCGACCGCTTCGCCACGCCGGGGCTGATGGTTGACACCTGGTACGATCCCTCCATAAGCGGCAGCTTCGCCCTGACGCAGGCGATGCGGAAGACGGCGCCCGACCAGCACCTGATCGTGGCACCGGGGCTGCACTGCAACTTCTCGGGCGCCGCGGGCGCGGGGGCGGTCGGCGACCTGCCGGTGGGGCCAGAGGCGCTCCTGCCCTTCGACGAGATCTTCGTGACCTTCCTCGACCACCGGCTGAGGGACGGACCCGCCCCCGACCTGCCGCCCTATCTCTACTACATGCTGGTCGAGGACCGCTGGCGCGGGGCCGGGACATGGCCGCCCGAGGGCGCGGTCGCGCAGGAGATGCTCCTCGCCTCTGAAAGCCATGCGCAGACCGCCGCCGGCGACGGGCGCCTCCTGCCGCCGGCCGGCGCCGCCCTGCCCTTCCCCAGAGAGGCGCCGCCTGCCCCGGCCGCTGACGGCATTGTCTCGGACCCGGACGATCCGGTGCCCTCGGTCGGAGGCGCCATCTGCTGCACGGGCGATCCCGGGGAACGCGCGGGGCCGCTCTACCAGAACAGGGTCGAGGCGCGGCCGGACGTCTTGTCCTATACCTCCGCCCCTGCCACGGCCGACCTGCGGATCGCGGGACCGCTCTCGGCCCGGCTGCGCGTCTCGACCGACACGCCGGACGCTGACATCGTGGTGCGGCTTTCGGACGTGGACCCCGAGGGCCGCTCGCGCATGATCCAGGAGGGCGCGCTGCGCCTGCGCTACCGCAAAGGATACGACCGCCCGCGCCCGATGGAGCCAAGCGAGGTGGCTGAGGTGACGGTGGAGATGCGCCATATTGCCTATCTGCTCAGGGCCGGCCACCGCTTGCGTCTGACTCTGGCCGGCTCCAGCTTCCCTCGACTCGAGCGCAACCTCAATACCGGGGGGACGAATGCCGAAGAGACCAAGGGCCGTGCCGCCTGGATCGTGCTTCACACGGGCAAGGCCAGAGGCCGCGGCAGCGGCCCCACCTCGACGTCGGACAGCGACGGCACCTCAGCGCTGAAGTTCTTCGCCTTGAGCGACTGACGACCGAGCTCCGAGGTGATGATCGCCGCGATCTCGCGCCGGAAGCGCTCGGCGCTGAAGCGCTGCGCCATCGCCGCGATCCGCACGGGATCGAAGCGCGCAGCCTCGCGCTCGAAGCGCAGCACCGCCTCGCGGATCTCCTCCACCCCCTGCCGCTCGAAGAACAGGCCTGAAATGCCGTCTGTCACGCTGTCGAGGATGCCGCCACGCCCGTAGGCGATGACCGGCGTGCCGCAGGACATAGCCTCGACCGGGACGATGCCGAAATCCTCCTCGCCAGGGAAGATCAGCGCCCGGGCCGAGCCGTAGAGCGCGGCGAGGTTCTCGGTCGGCACCCGGCCCAGCATGGTCACGTTGGGCGGAAGGTTCCGCGCAAGCGCCTCGGATTCCTCACCCTCGCCCACCACGAGAAGCCGCTGGTCGAGCCCCCGGAACGCCTCGATGACGAGGTCGGGCCGCTTGTAATGCACGAGTTGCGACACGAAGAGGTAATGGCTGCGCTTCGTGCCCGCCGGCGGCAGGCGATAGGTCTCGAGATCGACGGGCGGGTTCACCACATCGGCCTGGCGGTGGTAGTAGCGCTGCACCCGCTCGGCCACGAAGTTCGAATTGGCGATGAAGCGATCCACCCGCGCGGCCGAGGACACGTCCCAAATCCGGAGCCGGTGGGCGAGGCGCGAGAAATAGGAGCGCTTCAGCCCCGAGAGCCGGCCGCGATAGGTAGGATAATGATCCCAGAGATAGCGCATCGGCGTGTGGATGTAGCAGATATGCGGCACGAGCGGGGGCACGATCACCCCCTTGGCCGGACCGCTTTCCGAGGAGATCACCAGGTCGAAGTCGGAGAGGTCGATCTCTTCCAGCGCCCGCGGCATCAGCGCGAGGTATTTCTGGTAGTGCCGCCGCGCGAAGGGCAGCTTGCTGATGAAGGTCTCGTGCAGCGGCCGGTCGAGGATCAGCGGCGACAGCTTCGAGCGGTCGGCGACATGGGTGAAGATCTCGGCCTGCGGAAACAGCCGCAGGAGTTCCTCAACCACGCGCTCGCCCCCACGCATCGAGACGAGCCAGTAGTGGATGATGGCAACGCGCTGTCCCCGGATCTGATCGTCAAGCATAGTCGTACCTGTACATTTCTCGGGCTGCGGTATGGCCCTTGCGGACCTGGGTGAGGACGGTGCCGATCACCGGCACCTCGGCCGCCTGCAGCCGTTCGTAGGCATCGGCCACCAGCACCCGCGGGGTCTTGCCGCTGCGCACGACGAGGAGCGTGCTGTCGGTATGGCGCGAGACGACCAGCGCATCGGCGATGTCGAGCACGGGCGGCGCGTCGATCATCACCACGTCGTAGCGCAGGCGGAGCCGGTCGATTAGCTCGCCCAGCCGTTGCGAGGAGAGCAGGTCGGCGCTGTTGGTCACCGAACGCAATGGGGCGAGGACGGTGAGGCCCCACGGCATCTCGGCCGGCTGGAGCTGGGCCAGGTCGATCTTTCCGGCCAGGTAATCGGCCACGCAGCCCTTTTGCGAGGTGAGGTCGAAGACCTTGCGCGTGATCGAGCGGCGCAGGTCGAGGTCGAGCAGGATCGCGCTGGTCGAGACCCGCGGCAGGGCCGCGGCGAGGCCCGCGCAGGTGCTGGACTTGCCTTCACCTTGGAGGGCGGAGGTCACCATCAGCACCTTAGGCCTGCCCACGCTGCGCACGTCAAAGATCTGGGCGCGCAGCGCGCTGACCGCCTCCATGTAGGGGGAGCGGTCGGTCCGGGCGAGTTCGTGCGCCAGCCAGTCCAGCTTGCGCCGCCGCCGCTGTTCGTAGGGGATGAGGCCCATGACCGGGCTCGACGTGATCCGGCGCAATTCCTCGCTCGCATGGATCCGCCGGGTGAGCGCCTCGAGAAGGAAGGCCAGCGCAGTGCCGAAGGAGAGGCCGAAGACCCCGGCCACCGCCAGCATCAGCTTCTTGCGCGGCGCGGTGGGTTGGTCGGGGGCCGTTGCCACGGTGACGACCCGTGCATCCGGACGCTGGAAGTCGGACTGCGCATTGGTCTCGGTCAGGCGCGACAGGAAGTTCTCGTAGACCATCCGCGTGGCCGAGGCCTGCCGCTCGAGCTGGTTGAGCTTCACCGCCGCGGCCGAGAGCTTCACCAGCCGCTGCTCGATCTCCTTGATCTGGTTCTGCAGCGCCAGCTCGCGCTGCGTGGCCACGTCCACGTCGCTCTTCATGTTCTCAATGATGCGCCGCACTTCGGCCTCAGTGCGGCGGTCGAGGTCCTGGATCCGCGCGTTCAGCCGGATCATCTCGGGATGGCGCCGGCCCAGCCGGTCGGCGTTCACCGCCTGCTCGCGCGCGACGTCGATTCGTTCGCGCTGCAGCGTCTCGAGCAGCGAAGAGGAGACCACATGGGCAACCGAGGTGAGGCCCGCCTTCTCGAGCCGCTTGGTCACGATCTCGTAGCGCACTCGCGCGTCGGACCGCTCGGAGGCGGTGGCCACCAGCCGCTGGTTCAGGTCGACGAGGAAGCGCTCGGTTGTCTCCTGGTTCGAGCCGTTCTCCTCGGAGGTGCGGGCCCTCAGGTCGATGATCGCTTGGTCGGCTTCCTCGACCGCGGTGGAGAGCTCTCCCAGCCGCTTCTGCAGCCAGGCAGTGGCGCGCAGCGTGATGTTGCGCTTCGACTCGACCTGATCGGCGATGTATTCCTCGGCCAGCGTGTTGGCGACCAGCGCCGCGAGCTTCGGATCGCCCGCCTCGTAAGCGATGCCGATGGCATAGGAGATGCCGACCTGCGTCACCGTCAGCCCCGAGGAGATCCGCAGGATGGTGATGCGGCGCTTCTCCTCCTCGGGCAGCGCGTCGTCGCCCTCGAGCGCGAAGGCGGGATGGGCGGTAAGGTTCAGCTTGTCCACCACCTTGCCGATCAGCAGGTTCGACTTCAGCGAGACGATCTCGCCCGCGATCACCGAGTTGCTGACGTCGAGGTCGGAGATCACCTGCTTGACGTCCGTCACCCGCTCCTGCCGCGTGTCGAGGATGACCTGGGTATAGGCGCTGTAGGTCGGCTCCATCCGCTGGAGGGCACCGAACATGGCCGCGACGACGATCGCGCCCGAGGCCAGGATCTGCCACTTGCGGCGGCGCAGGACGTCGACGGCAAAGCCCAGATCGACCGTTTCGACCGATGCCCGCCGGCGGGCATCGGCCTCCTCCGCGAGGGGCGGCCGGATGGAGAATTCTGGCGTGGTCTGCTTCATTGCGTCTTCTCCGAGCCTTCCGGCGGCCGCAGGGCCACGACCAGCTGGTCGCCGGGCAGCAGTTCGACCTGCCCGGTCACACCGAGGCTGATGAGCCTGGCGTCGTTCCGGCGCCGGACCTCGTATTCAATGCGATATTCGTTGCGGGCGTTGGTGGAGGTGTTCATCCACTGGCTGATAAGGTCGAGCCGCTCGGTAACGGATTCGAACTCGCTGATCTTCTTGTCCGTTTCCGCCTGGAGAAGCTGCGCCTGGGTCAGTAGGTCCGAATTGCGACCGGTCTCGAGCCGCGAGATCTCGCGGCGCAGGTCGCCCAGGGTGCGCCGCGCCACCGATTGCTGCTCCTGGATCTGCAGGAGCTGCCCCTCACCCGATTTCGCCGCCCGCTCGAGCTGCGACAACGCGGAGTTGGTGACGAGGCCGCCCTTGGCGAGCTCGCGCTTGCGCTGCAGGTCCTGCCGGTCGTATTCGACCGCATCCGCCTGCACCCGCTGCCGGTCCGACAGCAGGCGGAGCTGCTCCTCGGCCTCGACGATCGCATTGGCGAGCAGCGTCTTCTGGACGCCGAAATTGGCCCGCTCAAGCACGAGGATCTTGTCCTCGTTCGGCACCATCCCGTCGAAATCGTCGCGCACCACGATGCGCTTCACGGGCTTGGGCACCATCGCCCAGTCGGTCTTTTCGAGGTTCTGGAGCTGCGCCTGCACTCGCGCGGCCTGGGCCGCGATCCGCGCGAGATCGGTCTTCACCAGCTCGAGCTGCTGCGAGAGGTTGCGCTTCTCCAGCACCCGCGCCTCCTCGTTTTCGTAGGAGAGCATGGCGCCGCCCGCGAGGCCCATGGCCTGTTCGGCTGTCAGGAACGGGTGGAAGTCGTAGTAGCCGGGCTTGCGCACGTCGCCCAGAACGAAGACCGGGCGGAAGGCCGCGACCGAGACGGCGAGCGTCGGGTTGATGTAGATCTCGCTCGAGACATAGGCGTCGTGCAGCCGTGTGCGGGCCTCGTCCGTCGTGAGATCCGCGATGCGGAAGCCGCCGATCAGCGGAAGCTGAATCGCCCCGTCGCTGCCCACCGTGTATTTCTGCGAGGCTTCGGAATCGTCGAGAACGTCTATCTCGATCTGATCACCGATATTGATCCGGTAATCGTCCTTGTTTTCAGCTGCAAGCGTGTCAGGAATTGCAGCCAAGAAGAAGAAAATGAATAGAGGAAACATGATTTGCAACCGTAATGGTCCTTCATTTCGATAATTCAATACAGAAAATTTCTCGAATCGCCGGACCCGATAAGGTCCTTTGCAGGATAGCAGGCAAGGTCGGGGCGAGAACTTATCTCTTGGAGGTATGACGGGGCGATGGGCCGGGACCCGCTTCATCTACCCTCTGCCAATGGAGTAAGGATCTTCACTGAAAAGATATAAGTCTTTCTTAATTCAGATGTGCGCAATGCCGATAGATAAATCCGACCAAAGACATAGCAGTGGCCCGGACGGCCTATTCTACGCAATTCTCGCGCCAAAAGAGGCATGGGTACCCTACGGATGCCCCCATCAAAAGCTGGTCGCGCTAGAGTTAGGACTTCGGCAACGGGACCGTGCCAATCAGGCGGTTGTGCGAGCGTGACTGGCCGCCCGCTGCGCGGTTCGAGGGCTCCGCGTGCGGCCATAACCTTCCGCTGCGCATCATTCCCGACATGCTACGGCATCCAGTTGCGGAGCAGCCGTGGCGGCTTTAGCCCTATGAACACCTCTGCAAGGTCTGGACTTCCGATTTCGACAAATTCATCGTCAACCCGGATCCACCAGATGCCGGGACTGAACATCGTCTGGTGGGCGATCCGCTCGCTCCATCGCGCGATCGCCTGCTGCTTGACCTGGGCCGCATGATGGAGGCGAGAGTCTGCTGATCGCCGATCCCTTCCCTGGTGTCCTTCAACTCCTGCGTCGGCGCCTCAACCCTGCCGATGGCATACCCCCATCCTAAGAGAAGCTTCACAGACTTTGAATTTCATAAGGATGCGATTGCCGAGGCGCGGCCGCATGTTTTGGACGACGCGTGCGCTACGTGACGGCGGCGGCAAAGGACGTCGGAGAACGGGACTTCGATCTCGTCACCGTGTTCGACTGCCTGCACGATACGGGTGGTTTCCCCGCCTCTGCGTCTTACATGCGCGAGATCCTGAAGCCCTAGGGGACATGGATGATCGTCCAGACTGTTGCCGGCGACAGTCCGCAGGACAACATGAATCCGATTGATCGCATCTACTTTAACGCCTCGACCTGCGACGACCAGACCGGGTCGTAGGGGCGGCTTCTTCCTCGCTCATCGTCGGCTCAGCGCGAGCGGAACGAGGGCGAGGAGGGCGAAGATCCGCACAACATGGTGCAGGGCCACATAGGCAGGGTCATAGCCAAAGGCGGAGCCAATGGCGGCCATGGCCTCCACGGCGCCGGGGGCATAGGCAACCCAGACTTGTCCGAACGGCAGGCCCGTGAGGCTTGCGGCCAAGCCTGCGCAGACGAGCGTGATCAGAACGGTCGAGATCATGCTCACCATCCCGGCAAGGCCCAGCCGCGCCAGCGAGGGTAGGTCAAGCGAACGCACCCGGACACCGAGGGTGCCTCCGGTGACGGCAAAGCCCAGGAAAATCATCCAGCCGGGCAAGCTGCCGTCGGCGACGGCCGTGGCATGCAGAAGCGCGCTCAGCACCAGCCCAGCGAGCAGATACGCAGCCGGCAACCGGCGCCGCTCGACGGCGCGACCCACCAGCAGCGCTAGCGCCAGCATCGCCAGTGCCCAGGCCAGCGGCATGGCCGGCGGCCGCACCACGTCGCTGGGGGCGATCCCCAGCGCCGCCACCAGAAGCGGCACGGCCGTCACGAGGAAGAGCATCCGGAAGCTCTGCATGAAGAGTACCGTGGACGCGTCCCCGCGCCCTTCCACGGCCATGGCGACGGCTACAGACATGGTGCCGGGGCTGCTGGACAGAACCGCCGTGTCGCGGTCGGCGCCGACGACCCTTTCAAGCACGAACGTGCCCGCGCCCAATGTCGCGGCCACCGAGACGAGCAGCAGCGCAAGGCTTCCTATCCAGGCGCCGGTCTGGTGCAGGATGTCGGGGCCCACACTCGAGCCGAGCGACAGACCGATCGTGGTGAAGGCCGCGTTGCGCAGGCGGTTGTCCATTCCGACCGGTGCCCCCGCCGCGGCGGCGAGCGCCACTGCCAGGCAGGCGCCCACCAGTGCCCCCGCGGGTAGCGAGACCACCGAAGCGACGAGCGCCCCGGCAATGGCCAAGGCGCAGGTCATGGCAAGAGTGCGAGGATCAGGCATCGAACTCGGTCATACGCCGCCGCCGCGAAAGCGCTAGGGGAACCAGCACCACCGCCGCCGCCAGACCATAGAGCAGCAGGCTCTGCCAACTCTGTACGAGGATCGTCCAGTCGCCGCCGGAAATCGAAAGCGCGCGGCGCAGGTTGTTCTCGAACAGGGTGCCGAGCACGAAGCCGAGGATCACCGGGGCCAGTGAGTAGTCCATCTTGCGCAGGAACCAGCCGAACAGCCCCAGCCCGATGATCATGAACAGGTCGAACGGGTTGCCGACGATCGAGTAGATGCCGATGAACGCGAGGATCGCGATGAGCGGCGTCAGATAGTGCTGCGGCAGGGTCAGCATGCGCGCGAATAGCCCGACGAGCGGCAGGTTGATGACGAGCAGCGCGATGTTGCCGATGTACATCGAGGCGATCAGCCCCCAGGCGATCTCGGGGTGCTGGGTGAAGAGCAGCGGGCCGGGCTGGATGTTGAACATCAAAAGCGCGCCGAGCAGGATGGCCGTCGTGCCCGATCCGGGGATGCCGAGCGTCAGCATCGGCACCATCGCCCCGCCGGCCGCGGCATTGTTGGCGGCCTCGGGCGCGACGAGGCCCCGCACGTCGCCCTCGCCGAACCGGCCAGAGGGGCCGGCGATCCGCTTCTCGGTGCCGTAGGCCACGGCCGAGGCGACCGACGCGCCCGTGCCGGGCAGCACGCCGATGACGAAGCCGATGAGCGAGCAGCGCAGCAGCGTCCAGCGGCTGGAGATGATGTCGGCCATCCGCACGAAACTCGAGTCGACGGGCAGGTTCTTCAGCCGCCCCGTGGCCTGCTGCTCGACGAGGTGAATGAGTTCCGCCATGCCGAAGAGGCCGATCACGACGATCAGGAAGTCGATGCCTGCCAGCAGGTCGGCCACGCCGAAGGTGTAGCGGTTGACCCCGGTGTTGGCGTCGACGCCAATGGTGGCGAGCATGAGGCCGATGGTGGCGCCGACAAGCGTCTTGACTGGGTTGTTGCCCACGAGCGAGGCGAGCGACGCAAAGGCGAAGACCATCAGCGCCACATAGTCCGAGGGCGAGAAGGCCACGCCGAACTTCGCCAGAAGCGGGCCGAAGAGCGTCATCAGCACGACCGCGAAGGTTCCGCCGATGAAACTTGCCACCGCCGAGATCGACAGCGCCCTGCCGGCCTCGCCCCGGCGCGCCATCGGGTTGCCGTCGAGCGTCGTCATCACCGCGCCCGCGTCGCCCGGCACGTTCAGCAGGATCGACGAGATGCGTCCGCCGTACTCTGCGCCGTAATAGATGCCGGCCAGCAGGATTAGCGCGCTCTCGGGCGGAAAGCCGAGGCCGTAGGCTATCGGCAGCAGGATGGCGACGCCGTTGATCGGGCCGATGCCCGGCAGCGCGCCGATCAGCGTGCCCGCAATGCAGCCGAAGGCCACCAGCATCAGGTTGAAGGGCATCAGCGCGACGCCGAAGCCAGTCGCGAGTCCGTTCAGGACTTCGTTCATGGATGTGCTCCGTTCACAGCCGCGGCAGGGGGCCGGCCGGCAGGTTGAGCCCAAGGAGACCCGCGCAGATCAGGTATCCGGCGATGCCCGCGATCAGGCCGAAGAGGATCGAGTTCTTCCAGCTCGCGCCCAGAAGGCGCGCGGAAAGTGCCCCGAAAGCGAGCGTGGAGAGGACAAAGCCGAGACGCTGGAACAGTTCGGCATAGGCGACGAGCAGAACCACCATCAGGCCGATCTTGACCCATGTCGTTCGCGCCACGTTCATCGTCGGCACGTCCGGCCGCAGAAGGATGGCGGTAAGGCACAGCGCAGCGACGATGCTCAGCAGGCGCGGCCAGCTTTCCGGCCCCAGCGGGTCATACTGGAACGGGGCCTGGATCGCCGTGAAGGCAAGCCAGCCGTAGATCAGGGTCACCGCGAGCATCAGCCCGGCAAAGACGCGGTCAGCCATGAAGAGCTCCTCCCATGGAAATGCGGAGCCGCCTCCTCGCGGCTCCGCGGTGCGGTTACTGGACCAGGCCCGCTTCCCGGGCGACTTGGCGCAGCGTTTCGGTCTGCTCTGCCACGAACGCGGTCAGTTCCTCCCCGGCGAGGTTCAGCGGCATCAGCCCCTTCTCGTGCTGGATCTTCTGGAACTCTTCAGTCGCATAGGCGGCCTTGAACGCCTCGACCCAGCGGTTGTAGTCCTCGTCGGGCACGTTCTTGCCTAAGTAGAACCCGCGCATGATGGTCCAGGTCACGTCGAAGCCCTGCTCCTTCGCGGTGGGGATCTGGTCGAAGGGCGGGTCCAGCCGCTCTTCCGCCATGATGGCCAGAACGCGCATGTCGCCCGCCCCGAGATGGGCGGCCATCTCGCCCGCGTCACCCGTATAGACGGCGATGGAGCCACCGAGCAGGCCCGCAACGGCGTCGCCGCCGCCATCGAAGGCGACGTAGCGCATCGACCGCGGGTCGCCGCCCGCCGCCTTCAGAAGCAGCGCCGCCTTCATCCAGTCCTGGGAGCCGACTGAGCCGCCCGCGCCCACGACTACGCTGCCCGGGTCCGCATTCAGCGCCTCGATCACGTCGGCAAGCGTCTGGTAGGGACTGTCGGCGCGCACAATCACCGCACCGTAGTCCGCTCCGGCCGTCGCCACGAAGCGCGCGTCCTTTTCGGTCCATTCGCCATACTTGCCGACGACAAGGTTCAGGAGAGACCCGGTCGAGAAGGCCACGATCGCGTTCGGATCATCGCTCCGCGTCGTGTTGAAGAGGTTAAAGGCCACGGCTCCGATGCCGCCGGGCATGAAGGTCACCTCCATCGGGCGGCCGAAGGCGTCCTCCAGACCGGACTGCGCCACGCGGCAGGTCAGGTCGAAGCCGCCGCCGGGCTGCGCCGGAGCTACGCATTCCGGCCGGTCGATCTCAGCGAAGGCCGGCAGCGCCAGCGACGAAAGCGCGACCGCCAGGGCGGTGCCGCGAAAAGGGTTCATGATGTCCTCCCACAGGATGCTTGCCTGATTGCGCTCGCCCGAATCGTTCCTCCACGACCGGGCGGCTGCCGCAAGATTGCGCCGCGCTCTTGTCGTCTGGCTGATACGGGGCTGACAGGACGCTGACCTGCGCCTTCCCTGTGGCCTCTGCACTTCCGCGACATGGGCGGCGCGCGTAGGATCGCGGCCATGCGGATGCTTCTGGTCGAGGACAATGACGATCTGGCGGAGACGATCCTCGATCGCCTGCGCGCCGAAGGCCATGTGGTGGACTGCGAGACCGATGGCGAGGAGGCGAACGCGCTGCTGCGCCACGCCCGCTTCGACATCGTCCTTCTCGACGTGAACCTGCCCGGCCGCAGCGGCTACGAGGTGCTGCGCTCGCTGCGCGCCCGGGGCGACGAGACGCCGGTCCTGATCCTGACGGCGCGGAGCGAGATCGACGACCGCGTGGTCGGGCTGGATGCCGGCGCCGACGACTACATGGTGAAGCCCTTCGACTTCCGGGAGCTTTCCGCCCGGTGCCGCGTGCTGGCGCGTCGCCGCTCGGGCAGCGCGAGCAATGTCTTCACGGCCGGCTCGCTCAGCTTCGACAGGGCGGCGCGGCTGGCACGGCTCGAGGGAGTCGACCTCGACCTGCGCGCGCGGGAGATCCAGCTGCTGGAGATCCTGATCGACAACCTCGGTCGGATGCTGACCAAGGAGGAGGTGGCCGACAAGCTCTACACCTTCCAGGAGGCGCCGAGCCTGAACGCGGTCGAGCAGATCGTCACCCGCCTGCGCCGCAAGATCGAGGGGTCGTCGCTGGCGGTCAAGACGACGCGGGGGCTGGGATACATGGCCTATGTCACGGACGAGGACTGAGCGCCGGGGCCACTCGATCCGGCGCCGGATGCTGGCGCTCATCGCCACCGGCTTCCTTGTGCTGCTCTGCGTCAACTCCGCCCTGCTCTGGACCTATGCCGGGCGCGCCGCGGACGACAGCTACGACCTGCTGCTGCATGGGGCTGTCCGCACTATTCTCGATCGCACGGCGCCGGGGCCCTCCGGTCCGACGGTGGATCTGCCGCCCGTCGCGATGGAAATCCTCGCGCTCGCGCCACGCGAGCGCGTGGTCTACCGGGTGTTCTCGCCGGCCTATGGCGAGATCACCGGAACGCCCGACCTGCCGCTGCCTGCCTCGTTCGAGCCTTCGGATCGCGCGGTGTTCTACGATGCCCGCTACGATGGCGATGCGATGCGCTTCGCGGTGCAGGGCAGGATGCTGACTTCGCCGGGGGGTCGGACTTGGGTCGAGGTGCAGGTGGGTCAGACGCGCGAGGCAAGGCTCGACCAGTTGCTGTCGCTTTTCTTGACGGGCATGGCCGGGGTGGTCCTGGTCTCGGTGATCGGGCTCGGCTTCGTCTGGCTCGCGATCTCGCAGGCGTTGAAGCCGCTCGTCCAGGTCGAGGCCGAACTGAAGGCGCGCCACCCTCGCGACATGTCGGAACTGAGGGGCCTGCCGCCGGTCGAGATCGAGGGGCTGATCGGCTCGATCAACGGCTTCATCGCCCGCGCGCGCGACAGCCGTGCGCTGACCGAGAGCTTCATCGCCGATGTCGCCCATCAGACCCGAACCTCGCTTTCGGCCCTTCAGGGCCAGCTGTCGCTCGCCACCGATGCGCGCGACTTCCAAGGCATGCACACGCGGCTGGTGAAGGCCGAGCGGCAGGCGGAGCGCGTGGTTCGCTTGACCAACCAGCTGCTGGCGCATGCGATGGTGATCCACCGATCCGACGAGGCGAGTCTGCATCCGGTCGCTATGACCCCGCTCGTCCGCGATCTGCTGGCCGAGATGCTGCGGGACACGCGGGTGCGCGGGACGACCTTCACTTTCGACGTTGACGACTTTGCGGAAGGGGGTGACGTGATCCTTGGCGACGAGGTCTCCCTGCGGGAAGCGATTCGCAACCTGATCGAGAATGCGCTCCGCCATGGTCCGCCCGACAACCTGATCGACATCGACCTGCGACGAGAGGGGTCCGACGCCATCCTCCTCAGCGTCTCCGACGCCGGACCCGGCATTCCCGAGGCCGATCGGCCGCGGGCGCTCGAACGGTTCACCTCCATTGCCCGCGTCTCGGCCGGATCGGGTCTCGGGCTTGCCATCGTGAAGGCTGTCGCCGAAGGCCACCGCGCCTCGCTCCGGCTCGAGACATCGCGGCGCGGCGGATTGAAGGCAATCCTGACCTTTCCGCGGCTGGTGACGCTGATGGTCATGCTCTGGCTCGGGGCGGGCGCAGCGCCTGCGGCCGCCGAAATGCTCCGCATCTCCAGCGCCACCGACCGGATCGCCGTCGCCCCGCTCATCGCCGCGTTCGAAAGGCTGCATCCGGGCGTGACGGTCGCCTATGACGAGTTCCAGACCACCGCCCTCTACGACGGGGTGCTGGAAGGGAGCCTCGCTGCCGATCTCGTCATCAGCCCGGCGATGGACCTGCAGGTGGATCTGGTGAACCGAGGTTTGGCAATCCCGCTCGACCTGCCCGAGGCGGGTCGCCTGCCCCCTTGGGCCAGCTGGCGGTCGGAGCTCTTCGGCTTCACGTTCGAGCCCGCCGCCATCATCTACAGCAGAGCCACGTTCGCTGCGGACGACCTACCTGCCACCCATCAGGAGCTTGCCAGCTTCATCCGGGCACGGGAGGACGAGCTGCGCGGCCGCATCGGCGTCTACGACCTGAGCTACTCGGGCATCGGATACCTCTACGCGACGCAGGAGGCGGAGTTCGGTCTCGACGCGGCCCGCATGAACGAGACCCTGGGCCGGGCCGGGGCGCGTACCTTCTGCTGCACCTCCGAGATGATTGCGGCGACGGCGCGGGGCGATCTCGCGATGGCGCTGAACGTCATCGGATCCTATGCGCTGACGGAAGAGACGCCGGGCGTCGGCGTCCACCTGCTGGACGATTACAACCTCGTCATGACGCGGACGGCGTTCGTGCCCAGAACGGCCGCCAATCCCGAACTCGGCGCCCGCTTCCTGACGTTCCTGCTGTCCGATAAGGGGCAGCGCCTGATTGTAACGGGCTCGCGGCTGCTGCCGATCCTGCCGGTCGGGACCTTGGAGACACCGGCGCTGCGCACGATCCGGCAGCACGAGGGCGCCTTTCTGCCGATCCGCCTCGGACCTGGTCTTCTGACCTATCTCGACAGGCTGAAGCGCGCACGGTTCCTCTCGAGCTGGGAGGCTGCGCTGCGACCGTCGCCGTAAACTGTCTTTCGGGATGAGTCCGCGTCAGACTTGTGGAGCGAACAGATATTGCCGCATCCTTCGGCCGCTCAAGTGGCTCGGGGAGGTTGCGGACGGGGCGATGAAGTCCACTATTTCGGAACGGTGCGCGCTGGCCTGATGATGGGCGCAAGCAACATTGGGATCTCGCCCGTTGGCACTCGCGCGGGTCGAAGCAATGCCCGATGGATGAATGATCTGAAACACCCACACGGTGGCCCGTTCCAATATCCTTCAACCAGAACCCGTCACGAGATGCGGACCTCGTTCCGGCCATGCCACGTGACCGCCCTTTCTCACCGCCACAATCGCCTCGCGCAGGGCAATGGCCGCTGTGGGCAACGATACTCACAGGGAGAAGCGCGGTCACCTTGCCCTCGTGATCCCGCTCGAGATGTTGCGCGCGCCCAACTGGTTGCAGGGGTGTCAAGCCCGCCAAGGTCCAATGTTCTTCGACGTGGTGTTCTTTTAACGGGCTTCCGCCTGCGCAGACGGTTGCAGGCGGCACATGCTCTCGCCACCGCCTCTTATGGTGCCATCAGGCTGGACGCGTCCTCGGCCTCTCCCAGCGGCAGGGACTTGGTCAGCGCGTCGAAAGCTCGCAGATCAGCGATGAGCCGCTCCATCCGGTCCACCGGGATCATGTTCGGTCCGTCTGAAGGGGCGCGGTCCGGATCCTCGTGCGTTTCGATGAAGAGCGCCGAGACCCCCACCGCGCAGGCCGCCCGCGCGAGCACCGGGGCGAATTCGCGCTGCCCACCTGATGAGCCGCCGAGACCTCCCGGCTGCTGCACCGAATGGGTCGCATCGAAGACCACCGGCCAGCCGGTCGCGGCCATGGTCGGCAGGCCGCGGAAATCGGTCACCAGCGTGTTGTAGCCGAAGGAGGTCCCCCGCTCGCAGAGCATGATGCGGGTATTGCCGGTCGAGACCACCTTCTCGGCCACATTTTTCATGTCCCAAGGCGCAAGGAACTGGCCCTTCTTGACGTTAATCGCCTTTCCCGTCTCGCCCGCTGCCAGCAGCAGATCGGTCTGCCGACAGAGAAAGGCGGGGATCTGGAGGACATCGCAGACCTCGGCAGCCTTCGCGCAATGGTCGGGCTCGTGGACATCGGTCAACACCGGCACGCCAAATTCCTCGCGGATGGTTCCAAGGATCTCAAGTCCCTTCTCCATCCCCAAGCCCCGAGCCGTCCCGATCGAGGAGCGGTTGGCCTTGTCGTAGCTGGCTTTGAAGATGAACTTCGTGCTGGTGGGCACGCAGGCTTTGGCGATGCGCTCCGCCATCATGCGGGCATGATCTAGGCTCTCGAGTTGGCAGGGTCCGGTGATCAGCGCGATCGGGTTTGCTCCTCCGATGGCGATGTCGCCGATGGTCACGATGGTGGTGGGCGTCTCTGTCATGGCCGTCTCTCCCCGCGCTGTTGGCCCACCCTTATGCCAAGGCGCCAGGGGGTTCAAACAGCACGCGCGAAGCGTGCCTATTTCCTTTAAGGCTTGGCTCGGTACTGGGCGACCAGATTAACCGACGTTGTGGTGTTCACGAGCGACTGTGCGGATGGCACAGATCGGCTGCTCGACCGGCTAGCGGACCGGGAGGAGGTGATCCACCTGCCAAACCCGGCTGTTGCTACGGATTCGAGCTGCTTCCAGCCGGCGGCGCTGACCTGGCTGCATCGCCTGCGGCCTAATGCGAGGCGGAGATCGCGATCTCGATCAATGTGGATGAGTTCATGAACATCCATGCCGGGGGACGGAAGCCTCGTTCAATCCACTTGCCGCAACTAGTCTGAGTTGCCCCCATTTTACCGGCCACTCAGGCGAATCCGGTTCGAGCCAGGCTGGATCAGCTGCCCAATGTCCCGGCACGACAGGTGGCACTCGGCAAGTGGCGCAGCCGGCGCGGGGTCAAGACTTCTATCTGGCTGTCGCTCCGGGTCGAGCGCATCCGGAGCCACTGACTGGATTTTCTGCCGTCCAAGAGCTCGTGCTCTGGCTCGACGGATCTGTCGGTGCTGCACCCGCGGGCGCCGGCCGCAACTCGTGTAGTCCTTGAGTGACTGTCGGACATTAAGACCTGTGCGCTGCGAGGCAGAGAGCTCCTCGTCTGCCCCAAGATCACGGCGCGACCGGATCCTGACAGAAATCTAGGGCAACAAAAGCAACTCCAGTGACGCGAAAGTCCACGACGGGGCTGCCGATGGTCAGCCGCGCGCGTAGGCGTCCTCGTAACGCAGGATGTCGTCTTCGCCGAGATAGGCGCCGGTCTGGACCTCGATGAGTACCATTGGTACCTTGCCGGGGTTCTCCATCCGATGGACTGAGCCTAAGGGTACGTAGATCGACTGGTTCTCGGTCACCAGCCGCACCTCCCCGTCCACCGTCACACGGGCCGTGCCCGCCACCACGATCCAGTGTTCGGCCCGGTGGTGATGGCTCTGCAGCGAGAGCACGCCGCCGGGCTTCACCATGATCCGCTTTACCCGGAAGCGGTCGCCCAAGACCAGAGTTTCGAACCAGCCCCAAGGCCGGTGGTCGAGCGGGAAGCAATCTGCCTGTTCCGCGCCCTTGGCCTTCATCGCCGCCACCGCCTCCTTCACCTCCTGCGCGCAGTCGCGATGCGCTACTAGTACCGCATCGGGCATGGCCACGGCCACAATGTCTCGGAGCCCGATCCCCACCACCTCAAGTCCCGGCGCCTCGGAGCGCAGCAGGCTGCCCTCGCAGCGGATCGCGGTGGCCGCCCCGGAAAGCGCGTTGCCCGCCCCGTCCGGGCCAAGCTCGCGTCGTACCGCCTCCCAGTCGCCGAGGTCCGACCAGTGCCCTGCGAAGGGTACAACAGCTCGGTTGGTAGCACGCTCCATCACGGCATAGTCGATCGAGATCTCCTCGGCCTCGCTCCAGGGTCCGGGGGCAAGGCGCAGGAAGCCAAGGTCCGGCTCGGCCGCCTCGACCGCGCGGCGTACCGGATCGAGGAGACCCGGCACATGGGCCCTAAAGGCCTCAATGATGGTGCAAACCCGGAAGAGGAAGATCCCTGCGTTCCAGAAGTAGGTGCCTGCCGCGCACATTTGCTCCGCAGTTCTGAGGTCTGGCTTCTCGACGAAACGAGTCAGAGGCAGGGGCGTGAGGCTGCCCTCGGGCGGCAGGTCGGACAGTTCGAGCCAGCCGTATCCCGTCTCGGGCCGAGTCGGCCGGATGCCGAAGGTTACGAGATCGCCCGTCTCGGCCGCAGCCGCCCCCGCCTTGACTGCGGCGCAGAAGGCGGCCCCGTCGGGCACCACATGGTCCGTGGGGCAGACGAGCATCAGAGCTTCGGAATCGCGCGCCGCTACATGGAGGGCCGCAGCGAGGATCGCGGGCGCCGTGTTGCGCGCCGCGGGCTCGATCAGCACCACACCAGGATCGATCCCCGCCTCCTGCAGCTGCTCGGTCACGATGAAGCGGAAGTCGGAATTCGTGACGACGACCGGACGGGTGAAGCCTGCGCCCGAGACCCGCTCGGCCGCGGCCTGGAACAGGGTGCGGCCCCCGGTGAGGGCGGCGAACTGCTTGGGATAGCTCTTCCGCGAGAGCGGCCACAGCCGGGTGCCGGATCCTCCGCAGAGCAGGACTGGAACGATGGACGTCATGAAATGCACTCCGGGTCAAAATGATCCGCCTCAGCTTAGGCCAAACCGGGGTCTTCGGAAACGGCTTCCGCCGTGGCGGAGAACAGGATGGATCGCTTTTACCCGACCGATTGCTCACCCGGCCTTCAGATCCTCGACCGTGCCCGCTCCACGAGGCGTAACGTCGTCTTCGGCTGTCACGCCGTGACTTGGAAGACCTGCTTGGCCAAGTCCCCGCCGATGATCGATACTTTCTTCGTCATATCCAAGAGCTACCCCACCTATTATCAACGCCACTTACTGTAATCGTCGACATCCAGCTCAGGGTGTGATGACCAATGTCATCACCGAGGGTGGGCCGCCTTTCCGGGCCGGAGGACATTGATGCTTTGCCCGGCCCGGCAATGCCGGGCAAGTGCAGCGAAGAGATATTATTGGGCCGAGGGCGAGGCCCTCCGAGGCCGGCCCCTTTATGAGGAGCGGGACGCGCGGATCTCCATCTTGGCAGCGGCCACCGAGCCGACATGCCGGATACGTTTGTGCAGACTGACCACGCTGTCATTCAATCGCCGCTTGCAACCGGGGCGGGCCATACGTTTTTACACGCAGGCTGGAGGTGTTTGATCCCACGGTTTGATGGTGCGATCCTTTCGCAGGAATGAAAGGAAGCACTATGGGACAAGTTCGTCACGGGAGCGCCACGACCACGCACGCCGTCAGAGCTGCAATACAGCGATCGCAAGCTTCGGTCGCGACGAGTGTGTGAATGCTTTTCTTGCCCGACCGCTCGAGGGCGCATGGCCTTACTTGTGGCTCGCCGCGACCCACGTGAAGGTGCGCGAGGGCGGGCGGATCGTGAATCGTGCCGTAATAGTCGCCGTGGCCGCGAACGAGGACGGCAAGCGGGAGGTGCTGGGCGTCGCGACCGGCCCCTCCGAGGCCGAGACGTTCTGGACCGAGTTCCTGCGCTCGCTGGCCAACCGCGGTCTGCGCGGGGTGAGGCTGGTCATCGCCGACGACACAAGGGCTTAAGGGCCGTGGCGCGACGGGTGTTCAACGCCACCCACCAGAGGTGCCGGATTCACTGGATGCGAAATGCCCTGGCACACGCTCCGGCCAAACAGCGCACGGCCGTCGCCGCGATGCTGAAGACGATCTTCGCCCAAGAGACCAAGGCCGATGCTGAGCAGCAATGGAGCGTCGCCGACGACGCGCTGCGGGAAAAGCAGCCCAAGCTCGGCTCCCTCCTAGATGCCTCCCGGGACGGGCCCGGAAGGTCGAGGTCTCTTGGCCTCTGTCGGGCAGGATCAGATCTTCAGCTCGTTTGCCGACCGACCTTGGGCGAGCGCTTCCTCGAACCAGCGGGGTCTCCGGCCGCGCCCGGACCAGGTTTCCTCGGCATTTGAAGGATTGACATATTTGGGCGGGGCGCCGGTGCGTGTGCGTGTGCGTGTGAGAGGCGCGCCGATGAGTTCCGCGAGGGTGAAGCCAAGCGAACGTGCCTTTTCCTCGAGCTCTTCCCGCGCCTCTCTCTTCCGACGATCCTCATAGGTTGCAATGGCCTTGTCGAGCTGCGTGCGCAAGGCCTTGAGCTCTTTCAGCGACAGTTTCTCAAGATCAAGTTCGGCCAATAGCTGCTCCTGTTACGATGTTTCCTTTTCCGTAACCCTTGTGCTCAGGCTTGGCAAATTGTCTTTTCAGGAGGCTCTGTTGCACAAATTGGCTGATGACCGGACTTCCCCTTTACGCGGACCGGCCTATCCTGCGACCTCTGTGACAGGCGTGCCGAGGGCGGTGAAGCTGTTCAAGACGGCGACGCGGACCTGAAACTCGGCGACCTGACGGTCGAAATCCTTGGCGGACAGTCGCTGGCCCAGCAGCTTGCGCAGTGCATTTTAGTCTCTGCGCGGCTTCGGCGGTGATAGCCGCTCCATCGTCGCCAGATGGTCCGCCCGACACGCTTCGATGTGCGCAGGATCTCGTTGCGCGCGACAGCACCTGGGGTGTCAGGCTTTCAGGGCTTGGCGTTCTTGCGGGGCGGGATGATCGCGGCGGCGCCGCGGGCCGCAATGGCGTCATGGCACTTGCGGGTGTCGAAGGCGCCGTCGGCGGTGACGCTGGCGATTTCGTGTTCCGGCGGGATCTGGTCGAGCAATTCGGGCAGCATGGGTGCATCGCCGATGTCGCTGGTGGTGAATTCGGCGGCCCGGATCTTCAAGGAACTCTCGTCAATCCCGATGTGGACCTTGCGCCAGATCCTGCGTTTGGCGCCGCCATGCTTGCGGGCGTTCCACTCGCCTTCACCTCGACCTTGATCCCGGTGCTGTCGATCACCAGTGCAGGGGGCCGTCCGAGCCTCGGTAGGGCATGTTCACCTTTAGGGTCTTCTGGCGACGGCTGAGGGTGCTGAAATCGGGCACGGCCCAGTCAGGCCGACCAGCTGCAGCAGGCTCTCGACAAAGCCGGTCGTTTGTCGCAGCGCCATGCCGAAGAGGACCCTCATGGTCAGGCAGGTCTGGATCGCGGCATCGCTGTAGTCACGCTGTCGGCCGCGCTTGCCGGTCGGCGTGGCCGCCTAGGTCATGGCGGGGTCGAACCAGATCGCCAGAGAGCCGCGGCGCTTGAGCGCCTTGTTGTAACTTGGCCAGTTCCGGGTCTTGTAGGTCGGGGGTGTCGGTCTGCTCATGCCGTCCAGCTATCGCGCTGGGTTCAAAAGATGAATCATCTGAGGCGATTTGTGCAACAGTGCCCGGAAACTGGAACATGACGCAGCAGTCGATTGGTGGAATGACCTTCTACAGCGGCCGCGACAGGGATGGATACGCGTTCAGCGGGACCTGCGGCCAGTGCGGCTGCGGCGGGTCATCCCGTCGCCCGGCGGCGTTCGGGACGGTCATCCGGCTTCTTCAGGAGGGATGACGGATCCTAGCGGATACGGAAACGCCAAGAGAGATCAAGGGCGATCTGCCGGTTGTCGAAGAGGTCTACACTCGATTGGGTGCGCACATATTGCACTGAAATATCCAAGGCGGGCGTGATCTGACGGAAGAGGGCCACGCCGGTACTCACATCTCTCTGGGCGATACCAAAGACCTGTCCGCCACTGGCTCGGGATTGCCAGAGCGAGAGCCCGGTCACCGCGCCTGCCATGCGCCAGCGCAGGTCGGCGAAGACATCGAGCCGCTCGGCGGTGCGGCCCTCCACGGCCCGTCCGAAGCCTGTGCCGAGGCGGGTGGCGAGGCCAGGCCAGACCGAATGCAGTTCAAGCCCAGTCCGTGGCTGCCGGTACTCCGGCTGCCGGCGCTCGGTAAGGTCGAGGCGGATCTCGTGATAGCTGTTCGGTGCGGTGAAGAGCCGGGCGAACTGGAACATGGTCTCGCGCTGTTCGTAATGGCTAAGGCTGCGAACGCTCTCACTTTGGTTGACGCAGAGGTCGAGAAAGCTCCAACTCCGCAGGTGGTTGCGGCTGCATAGCAGAAGCCGCCGGTCGCGCCGCTCGTAACCACCATGCAGGGCGTGCGAGATGGCACCATCAGCCTCCACCTGCAAGTATCGCCCCGCTCCCCATGCGAGGCGCGCTTCGCTCTCGAAGAGGAGCCCGGCGGTGGCGCCGGATCTGGCGACATAGACAGGGTCGATCTCGAGCCAGCCGCCGCCGAGCGCGATCCGCGACCGGGCCATCCCGCCGTTCAGGTTGGGTGACCAGCCCAGCGTCGGACTGAGCGAGGCCTCGGCCATTACCCATTCGAACCCGCCCCTATGATAGAATCCTTGAGCAATCATGTCCGCCTTCAGCGACAAGGTGCGCGCCATCGGGCTGCTCCCCTCGGCCAACGCTTGGCCGTGGGCCAGGATTCGCAGGCGCTCGGAGATGACAAGATCGCCGCTGCGTCCGAGCTCATAGCTCTGGCTGCATGCGTCGCCCGGCAGGAGTACCGCCACCACCGCCAGCGCCAGCAGTTCCGTCTCGCGTAGCTGGAACGACCAAGGTCTTCCTGTCGTCTCCCTCGTCCGGGCCATCAGCGGTAGTTGAGCTGGCTGCCCCAGAAAATTCCGTCTGAACTCAGCCGTGCGCCATTGGCGGTGAAGACGCCCGAAGTCGTCATCTGCTCGTTCTGCCGGGTGAGACTGGCCTCGTCGCCGCTGATGCTGCCGCGCAGATGGCCTTGGGCGGTCAGGGTCTCGCCCCCTACCCGTGCGGTCTGGGTGATCGCGCCGCCGTAGGTGCCGGTGAGGATGTTGAAGGTCAGACTGTCGGCCAAGACTTCAGTCTCGATCCGGGATGTCTCGTTGATGCCGGTATGCAGGTGGATGGCTGCGGTGCCGGTATCGAAGTCGATGGCCAGTGCTTCCAGATCGCCCACACCGGTCTGGACCTCGCCCCCATCGACGCTGGCGTAGACCCGGAAGTTGCCGTTGCCGCGGAAGTAGTACTTGCCGCTCCCGATCGGGTTGCCGGCGCCATCGACATTGTCGAAGGGGGCTTGGTCAGCGGTGAGCCGCAGCACCTTCTGGACCTTTTCGTTGCCCTCGACGTCCTTGTCGATCTGGGCGATGACCTCGATGAAGACTGAATCGGCGTAGACGTTCTCCGCGCGCTCGATCAGGTTGCGATAGCCTGCTGGCGTGGCCGGGTTGGAATCATCGAACTGGCCGAGCGCGTCGCGATCCGCTTGTGTCGCGGCATGGTCGATGCGGACACGGCTGTAGCCATTGTGGTCGGTCACGTAGTGCTCGATGCCTTCGGTTACCACCTCGCGGCCGGTGAACGTCGGCTCGACGTCAGTGCCGCCGCTCCTTCCCCCGCCGCAGGCAGTCAGGCCGCAGCAAATCAGGGTCCAAGCCAGTGGTCGCAGCCGTTCCGACCGCAGGCGAACCGCCGCACCCGGCGCACTCGTCAACATCATGCGAGCAACTCCTTCCCGCTCCTGAAGGCCTCGACGGGCCAGTCCATGTACGCCCGTCCGAAGGGAGGAGGAGCATGGCCGAATTGATAATTGGCTGGCGCACTCGCGGCAAGGTGCGCCGCTGTCTTAAGGGCTTTGGGTTTTCTTGTTGGGACGGCCATCCGATCAAGCGAAACCTATTCCCGGGGCGCACAATACTAGGCCAGCCTGCCACCCTTGAGCCGGCGCCAGGTCGCTTCGAGGCGGCCTCGATCAACTTGAAGAATGAAGCCTCTGCGATCTGTCCGGCTATGCCCGAGCCTTTTCCTGCTCGAGGGCGTTGACGAGTTTGATGGTGGAGAAGAAGCGGACCTTTCGGCGATGATGCTCGATGAACTGAATGCCGATGGCGGTGGCGATGTGAGCGCGCGGGTACCCGACGGCGCTATCGGCAAGCTAGGCCCCTCTGGGACATGGCCTCCGCAGTCAAAGCTTCGGAGTAACGCTTGCAGACGACTCGTTAGGGTTGATTTCATGTTCTACCTTGGCGCGAATGGCGAATGCTCGATCGTTCCAGATCGACCCTCTAACAGGTTCGTGGGCAAAAGCCAGGACATTCAGCTTGTCCAGAAGGCCGTTTCCGGTCTGTGTCATGGTGTAGACGATCGAGTAACCGCAACCGTTTGCGGCCTCAACCGTGGCCAGAACATTTCCTCGCTCGATACGAGGCTTGAGACCGCGCAAAATTTCCACAGGACTGGTGTTGATTTCAAGATAAGGAAACCCGATCGGACGCTTCGTTTCGGAGCTTGTTCCGAACATGTTGCCACAAGGGGTGCGCCTGTTTTTCAGCAGGGGTTCTCCTGCCGTGTTGAAGTACCAGGCCCATTGCCCTCTCTGCTTCACCGTAGGCTCCCCGAGCTGTGCCAGAAGGGCCTCCTCGACTGCTTCGAGGCGCGGTGCGATGTTCTCCGGAGGAGCATGTTCGCGCAGGAGGGCGACGACCCGACCCTGGATCGAAAAGATGCCCGTGTTATCGATGCTTATCCTTTCTTCGACGCCAGCAACATTCATCGGGTAATCCAGAACGGCGACATCTGCATCGAGGTAGGGGTCCGATATTCCCATCATTCCGATCCTTTGAGGGTACACGCGCCGCAAGGAATGGAACACCCCGACATGGCCGCCATCGTCGCCCCTGTTCTTGAGGCTATCCACGGCGTCGCCCAATGCGATCCCGCGCACGGTTGCAGGTGGTGCGCTCCTGATCCAGTCTTCGCTGGCAGGCCCGTTCATCCGGGTCAATTCTGCCGGTTGCTTCCACCCCTCGATCTGAACCAGAAGCTTGTCTCCGCTGCGCCTGGCGAAAAAGTCCCCGATCTCGCACTCCTTCCTCGACATTCCGAAGAGAAACGCGGCGAAGCCGCCGGACACTCCTGGCTCCGGCGTCACGATGATTTCGCAATGCTTGGCCGGGGCCCGAAGGACAAGCTGTATGCCGATATCGGTTGCGGAGAGAACGGCCGTGCTCTGCCCGACCCCGAAACCCGGGACCGAACCAGCCCATTCCCCCTCGATTTCCCTGAAATCTGCAATCTCATTGGTTATGCCTGACACCGCTCCGGTTTCGTCAGGGGTAGCCTGCTTTTGGGGCGCATTGCCCCAAGACCGTTTCATGACCAACCCTTCCGCGAGTGCAGAATTCGACATGACGGCATAGAGGAGAAAGCCGAAGGATCCTGAAAACTTAGCAATTTCTGTACAACGTATCATCTTATGACCCCCTGAAAATCATTATCGGGCGCAAGCTTAGATGAAGCGAGATCAAGTTCAATACGGCAGATGAAGGGTGGCATTACCCCCTTCGATCGGCTTTCTGTCCGCCGGCTTCCATCGTTGTGACCCTGAACATTCATTCCGCTGACGCCAGAGCCGGTGTTTGAGCTACGCGCAGTTGTGCCGACGGAGCGATAGCTGGGGCAGCGAAAGTCTTCGGAGTTCAGTAGGACAAAGCTGAGTTCGGGCGCTCGGTTTGATACGTCATCCCCGGTCGGCGAC
Source organism: Rhodobacter sp. NSM (assembly GCF_052244495.1). NCBI lineage: Bacteria > Pseudomonadati > Pseudomonadota > Alphaproteobacteria > Rhodobacterales > Rhodobacter > Rhodobacter sp. NSM. The sequence goes on along the minus strand of NZ_JBQPXH010000010.1, from coordinate 44,334 downwards.
GGCTTGTCGGGCGGGATCGATGCCGCAGGCAAGGTTCGGTCAGGTTTGCGCGATGGCGACGGCGCGACAGGAGGGCGCAGGGTGCTGGCGCCCGTCGTCACGATGCGCCATGCATCGGAGGCTGTTGATCGGCGTCAAGGCCTTCTGCGGTCCCCGGGGCGCCGGAGCCACGATCTTTCGATACATCCCGGGATCGGGCTCCCGAGCCTCCATTCTCCTTGCGAACGGGCTGTCGGCGGCAGGCGCGCAGGAGAGCATGGTTTTCCTGACCGGATCACATATCCGCTCCGGTCTCCTCGATACTTCACGGCGCCGAAGGCGTGATCCCCGAGGGTGGCGATATCTTCCGGCCGGGTAGAAACGGGCAGGCGAGCCGTGTTCATTGGCGGGGAGTGTGCATGAAACCCGAAGCGGGGGTTCTTCGATTTGACCGTCCTTGCGGCATTTTATCCGACGATCGCCCGGATGCCGGCACGATCGGACCGGCTGCAGATCGGCGGGTCCGCGATGGAGGCCGCGCATGACCCCCTCAACCCCTAGGAGTGACACGGTGGCAGAAACAGTATCAGTCGGAAGCCTGCGAGGATGGGCGCTTGTGGCGGCCGCGGCTCTTCTGCCGTCCGCCGCCCTCGCCCAAGGCTCGCAGCAGGACCTTCTGGGGCTTCTCCAGGCCCTCGACCTTGCCTCGCGCCCGTCGGCGAACGTGACCATGCAGGGCATCGGCTCGGGCACTGTCGCCCCGGGAGGAACCCTCTTCGGGTCGATCTCCGGGTCGGACAAGCGCGAGGACACGGGCAGCAACCATGTCGATGGCTCGCTGAGCTTCGGCGCGGGCTTCGGCGATGCCGCCACCGGGATCGGCATGCAGGCCAGCCTGAACGTGACTTCGGTGGAGGACCGCGATTTCGGCGACTCGGGCTTCCTGTCGCTCAAGTTCGGCCACAGGCTCGGCGATCCGGACCTTAATCTCCATGCCGCGATCGGGTTCGACAATGTCGCGACCTGGGGGGACGCGTCGGACAATTCCGTCGAGACCACCGTGGCGCTGACGAAATTCGGCTACCTCGGCGGCAGCTGGGGCAAGCCCTACATGGTGACGCTGGGCGTCGGATCGCATGCACGCGACGACGATCCCGGCCTCATCGCGGGCTTCGGTCTCGGGCTGACCGAGCATTTCGGCGCCAGCATTTCCTACAGCGGCGACTATGCCAACATCGGCCTGGGCGTGAAGGTCCCGGGCGTGAAGGGGGTCTCGCTCGCGCTGACCTGCAATGACGTGTTCGACGAGGAGGACAGCCGGCGCACGACGCTCTCGCTGTCCTTCGCGCTCAGGAACGCCTTCGGAGGATGACATGCTGAAACTGACCGCAGCCGCGCTTATTCTCGCGCTCGTCCCGGCCGCCGGCTGGGCGGGCGACCGGGTGGTGACTGCCCCGCCCGAGCCGCTCCTGGACGTCACCCCGACGCTCCCGCAGATCGGGATCGTCTCGACCCTCGTGAGCACCCCCCAGCTGGCCGCCGCCCTGGCTTCTGCCGAGCCGGGAAGTCCGGAGGCGATCGCGGCGGTGGCGGCCGTCCTCGATGACTATGCGGCACAGGTGGATGCCGCGGGGGGCCTGCCCCCGATGACGGCCGAGGAGCGGACGATGGCGCTCGGGCTGTTGAACCGGATCGCCACGCTGACCGGGGGGACGGAGGCGATCCGCAGCCTCATCGCCAGGCTCTCGTCCTGAGGGCCGGGCGTGCCGGCAGGTCATCCGGCCTCATGAGGGCAGGCCTGCCCTGCGCGCGACCGCAGGACAGGTACCTGTCTGCGGTTTCGGGATCGCCGGCCTTTCCGCTTCCGGATTGGCCCGATGGCGAGCGGCAGCCCCCGACTCGAAGGGGAGTAAGAGCCTTGGGGGCTGCCTGGTCGTCGGACTGGCCTGGATAGGGTCGTGCCGGCCAGCGCGCACGGTTTCCCGGACAGGCAGGACCGCGCTTGTGACGCTCGCGGATCCTGATCCCGGAATGACATCTCCCTCTTCCACAGGCCACACCGCCACACCCTGCGCGGCGGCGAGGTTCGGACTGTCCACCCCAGCGGCAGAATTCGAAGGCTATATCCCCATGCCCGCGTCTCCCCCACGCGGTCGGACCCGGAGGGAAACGGGAAGACCGTCCCGGTGACGGCAATCACCGCCGCCGGGGCAGGTCTCGCTCCGGCGCGGCGGATCTGCGATGCCGCCAGCGATGGAGGCTTCGCTTGATCCTCCGGAGGGCGAGGTAAGAGAGAAGAAGTCCGAGCGGGACGTGGAAGAGAACCAGGCTCGTGTCGGTGTGCAGCCAGGGTGGCAATGCCGCTTCCGCGAAGGTGTAGAGCACGGCCACGAAGAGCAGGGCCAGGAATGCGGCGGCGGGGAGGTCGATCCACCGCAGGTTTGCGGCCTCTCCTTCGGCCATCTCCGTCTGGGTGGGCCTGTGGTAGGCCCTGTCCACGGCTTTCGGGATCACGCGGTAGGCCTCCTTCATCTCGCCGTCTTCCAGAACCTGGCGCAGCGCTTCGAACAACCTGGCCCTGACGTCGGCAAACTCCACCTTGAGAAACAGGATGGGTCGGGACACCGAGCGGAACTGCAACTCGATGCCGGTTTCCTCCCGGGCCCTGGCCCTGGCGCGCGCATTCTCCACGGAGGCCGCAAGGCCGCCGCCGATGGCTTCCGCGGCGCCGGTCAGGCCGACATGACGGGTTCCGCCGGACAGGAAGCGCCCGGCTTCCATCACCTGTTCCCTTGCTCCCAGGAAGTCCGACAGCGGCATGTCCTCATGCGCCCAGCCTGACCTTTCCCTCTGAAGGACGTTCTTCTCGAAGATCAGCAGCCGCCTGCGGTCGATGTCGATGGCAATGCCGAAGTCGTCGTTGAAATAGACCAGGTCATTCGTCCTGAAATCGTCGATGAACATGAGGAATTCCTTGCAAATCGGTCGCGACATCAGGATTGCCCGACAGCCTTTTCCGATCAAGGGCGGGCTCATTCGCCGGATGGTCACTGCCCTTTACGCCTGATGGCGCTTCGTTTCCGCCTTTCCGGCACCCCGCATCGCAGGCCCGACCGCAGCTGACAGGAGGGTGCGCCCTCAAGGCGCGCGCGGCCCTGGCTTGCGCGGCCGGCCCACGGCGGACAAGCCGGTCAGCTGCCTGCCATCGGGGCGGCTTCGGCTCGTCCGGGCATCTACCGGAGGATCCGGTCGCCGGCACGGATCCTCCTCCCCGAGCCGCCTGTCCCGATCCCGCCAGGGCGGGCGCAGGATCGCACCGGGTCGGCCGGGGGCGATCACGCCGCCTGGTCGCGGGTCTCCGCGAGAGCCTCGCGGAGCGCCGTTTCGGGGAAGCGCCGGCTCGTGCCCCGGGCGATGGAGCAGGCGAGGACCGGGAGGGGCTGGCCGCGATCGAGGGCGATGGCCCGGAAGCGCTCGCCCTCCGAGGTGAACTCGAGCCCGAGGATGTCCTGGGGCAGGGGGGGCTCGGCCGAGGCTGCGGGCGGGGCCGGCTCCGGAGGCGCCGCCGGCGGGACCCACTCCGCCACGACGAAGGTCAGTGCCTTGCCGCCGCGGCGGGCGCGGAGCACGAGGTCGCCGCAGGGCCGGTCGCAGTACTGGCTCAGGTAGCGGCCGATGCTCTTCGAGGAGAGCCGTTCGGAGCGCTGGGTGAGGCCGGCGATCAGGTCGGCGAGAGGACCGGCAGGGCTGGTCTCCACCCTTTCGTGGAGATCCCGTGCCGAGAAGGGGAGCGCCTCGAAGGACTCCCGGAGGGCGCAGAGGAGGTCGTGAAGGTGGATCGCGTCGTCGGTCTCGCGCAGCGCACGCACCGTTCCGGGCACCGGGTCGGCGAAGTGCCCGCCCGAGAGCGCCTCGGCATGACGCACGGCGGTGCGCACGAGCCGGTCCCAGGCGGTGAAGGAGGCGAAGCGGAAGGGCGGCGCCGGGAGGTCCGCCGCCAGGGCTGCCCGCAGGAGGGCGAGGGCCGCGCAGACGATGTCCTTGTGCATCCGGAGCGCGAGCTCCTTCGGGCAGAACTCGAAGCGCCTCTCGCCGGGCTGCTCGGCCCGGGCGTCGAGGCGCCAGCACAGCGCCCGGCGCTGCAGCTCGCCGTCGAGCGCGATGTTGGTGCCGGTGGCGCCGACGAGGATCCGGGTGGGGAGTCCGTCGCGCAGGATGTTGGCGCCGAGCAGCCGGTCCGACCAGGCCTCGGAGGTCAGGAAGGCGCTCAGCGGCGCCGAGGACAGGGCGCCGGTGCAGTTGTCGAAGATGAGGCTTCCCTCGGATCCGAGCGCGGCGCTGGTCAGGAGCTTGCGCATCTCGGCGGGATCGCTCTCCGGCATCGGCGCACTGACACTGACCGCCCGCCCGGCCCCGATGCTGGCCACCGTCTCCATCGCGGAGGTCTTGCCGGTTCCCATGACCGGGGCGTCGCTCACGAACATCGGCGCGGTCCACAGGACCGGCCGCAGGATGGCCGTCAGGATCCCTGCGAGAAGGGCGCCGCGCGAGGCGGCATCGACGAGGGGATACTGCCGGAACGGGGTCCAGACGACGTCGAGCGCCGCCCGGGCCTCCTCCTCGGAGAGGGTCTCGGGGATCGCCGGCCAGTCCTCGGCCGCGAAATCGAGATAGAGCCCTTCCGCGGCGTGATAGCCCGGCCGGTCGAGGAGCTTGCCCCCGGCGTTCAGGATCGGGCGGTCGAGGACGGCGACGAGCGGATTGAGCCTGCGCTGCGTGCCGAGGCTCAGGATCTGCCGCAGCAGGCGCACGGGCGGATCGATCGGCTTCAGCTGGCCCCGGGGGTCCGGCTTCAGGAAGCGCAGGTCGCCGAGCATGAGCTCGAGCATGTGTTCGTCGATGACCTGCAGCCGGCCGGCATGGACGGTGACGAGGGCGCTGCCATAATCGAAGAAGCGGCCGTCGGCCCGCATGCAGGCGAGGACGGCCTCGGTGGCCTTCCGCATCTGGCCGGCATGGACCTCGATGATCTGGAGGGCGGCCTCGAGCCGGTAGGTCGCCCCGCCATGCGCCATCGAATGCAGGACCGGCGTCCGGCCATCGAGAAACAGGCATCCCACGGCGGCCTGGCCATTGTAGTCGGGCTCGACCGGATCGAGGGTGATCGCGCGGTGATAGCCGATGCGATCGGCAAGGACCGCCGCGACCGGGACCGGCGAGAACTTCGGTTCGCCGGAGCGCTTCACGAAGAGGACGAGCTCGGGACCGAGGATGTGCTTCTCGACCGCCCGGATCAGCGCCTCCTCCTCCTCGCGGGCGGCGGGATCCGCCCCGAGCTCGCGCAGCAGGGCCGGGCGTTCCGTTGCAAGCCAGGTCTCGCGCGCCTCCTCCGCGGCCTGCCGGGCCCCGGCGCGGGCATGCTCCTGCGCCGCCTTGACCAGTTCCTCCGTGGCCGCATCGGGGTCGGGCAGCGTCGCCCGGCTGTCCCAGGCGTCCGCACCTTCCGGATTGACCAGCACCGGATCGCCGCGGCGCTGCTCGAGCCCTGGCCCGCAGATCGCCCCTGCCGCGAAGACGATCCGGTTCGGCTGCCAGACCGAGGTGTCGACGGGGCAGCGCAGGAGCCGGTTGCCGTTGCGCGCCACACGGACATGACCATGGCGCGCGAGCCAGAGCCGGAGGGTGAGGATCATCCCCACCCGCGGGATGTCGCGGGCATCGAGCAGCGGGATGTAGAGATGGAGGCCGCGGGATCCGGTCAGGTCTTCCCCCGTGTCGGTGCGGCAGATGTGCGAGGAGGAGGAGGGGAGCACGATGATCTTCACGCGCCGGAGTTCGGGCACCGCCTCGTAGAGCAGCTCGAGCAGCTCCTCGCGCGTGAGGCAGCGCCCATCGGGCAGCCCGTCGTGGTCGATCAGCAGGAAGCCCCCGGCAGCCGCGTAGTGGAAGGCCTCGGTGGTGCGGGCGATGGAGCCCGGGCGGCCCTGGGTCAGCATCATCTTGCGGGTGACGATCCGGGTGGCGCTCTCGTCGCAGGGCACACCGAGGACGAGGGACTGCGCCGTCGTCAGCCCCGAGAGGATCGGGATCAGATCTTCGGGACGCTTGAGCGTGATCGTCTCGATGCGGCCCCGGACCAGGGCGGCGCAGGTGGTCTTCCTGAGCTTGTTCTCCTCGCGCTCGAACCGTTTTGCCTGTTCGGTCGGCTGGGTCGCCGTCAGTGTCGTTACTTGGAACATCCCGTCCTCGATCTCTGCGATTGGTCGCCGGACGCTCGCCGGGATCCGGAAACGCTTCGCCCCCGTCAGTGACGGGACAGAGAGGCTTGATTTGCGAGAGCAGATGTGCTGGGGCGCGCGCCACGCGGGGCTGAAAGCCGGTTTGCCGCTTTGAAATCCGCTCCTTTTCTTCCCGAGACGTTCTCGAAGAGAACAGAAACCAGGGGAAGACAAACCGGCAAAGCGGCAAAGCGCATGGTCCCGAGGGGGCGAAGGGACTGCCCCTGGGCACCAGCCCCTGACGGTAAATGCTGTCGGGGAACGGGTCGGCCGAATATCTGGCCGTTGTGCGAGTGAAGAAGCCAGGTTCCGAACCTCGGGAAAAATGTCTTCGGGAACGGCGTTGGACCCACCGGTTCCCGTCAGGGAGGGCGGTTCGACAGTTGGAGAGCCTCCGATGTGCTTGTAGCATCGAGAGAACGAGGGCTTCGGGGAGTGTGGGGAATGGGTGTCGACGATCGGGATGAGGTCTATCTTCAGGATTTCGAGGAAGATGACCTCGTCTACTTCACGACCCACCAGGGCATCGCGGCAAACCTCGATCTCGGACGGGTGATCCTCTTCGACAAGCGCGCCTTCGGCTGGGTCTCGGAAAAGATCGCTCTCGCCGATCTGCGGCGCGTCGAGACCATCTCCACGACGCCCGGCTCGGAAGGATACTTTGCCGTGGGCGATGGGCTTCACCGTGTGGGCGCCAGCATTGGCGTTGCGATCAAGGACTCGATCGCCAAGGCGAAGGCGCGCCGAGAGGCTGGCCTCGTGCTTCACCTTCGCTCCGTCGACACTCCGGTCTTTTTCATCCACGAGCCCGACAACAGTCGCCACGCCTCTCTTTGCGAGGCCTTCAGGCAGCTTTTCGAAGGCGAAATGCGACGGCCGTTCCATGTCGTTCCGCCCGAGGTCGAGCGCGCCTTCGTCGCCCCGACCCCGGCTGAAATCGCCGCACAGGAGGTCCGCGATGCGGAGAACGAGGTGCGGCGCAGGGTGACCTCGGTCTCCGGCCGGCAGATCAAGGGACTGACAGTCGTCGCCCTCGGCGTGCCCATCGCCTTCGCGATCTATCAGGCCATCACCTCGACCGCCCCGTTCCGGCTCGGCGACAGCATTGCCGGCATCGCCGTAGGGGCGTTCTTTATCTTTCTGCTCGGCTTCTTCGGCCTGTGGTTCCTGAACGGACTCTTTTACCGTCCGTCTGCAAAGCAGACGGACGGACGCCCCCCGGCATAGCTACTTCGGCCTCCTGCGCGAAAAGCTCGTGAGAAGTAATCGCGAGCTTCGACGTTTACCGTGAGGAACTGGTCCCCGGGCCTGCGGCCCCTTCCCGGCAGCGGAACCCCGCCTTCTGCATCTCCCCCTCGCCGGTTTGCCGGTTTGTCGGTTTGAAATCCGCTCCTTTTCTTCCCGAGACGTTGTCGAAGATAACAGAAACCAGGGGAAGACAAACCGGCAAACCGGCAAAGCGCATGGCCCGAGGGGGGCGGAGGGGCCGACCTCCGGGCCTGCGGCCCCTTCCCGACAGCGGAACCCTGCCTGCCTTCTGCACCTCCCCTCGCCGGTTTGCCGGTTTGCCGGTTTGCCGCTTTGAAATCCGCTCCTTTTCTTCTCGAGACATTCTCGAGGAGAACAGAAACCAGGGGAAGACAAACCGGCAAACCGGCAAAGCGCATGGCCCCGAGGGGGCGGAGGAGGCGGACCTCCCGGCCTGCGGCCGCTCTCCGGCAGAAGGAGCGCCCATCCTTCTGCAGGGATCCCGCCCTGCCGGTTTGACCGCTATGTCCGGTCCTGCCCGGAAGAGGACAGGCCGCGATGGAAGAGATCGGAAGAGGGACGCAGGGCGACAGGCCGCCGAAGCCCCGCTCCCCGGCGGGCGGGTCGATCCGCCACGCCTTTCCCGGCGCCTCTTCCACCGAACGGCGGCTCCTGATGATGAAGGGCCATGGCGGCGGGCGGCCCTCCGCCCCGGAAGGATCCGGCGCCACGGCGGGACGGGACGCGCCGGAGGCCGGTGGATGTCCGGGCGCCCTGCTGTCGGGGACGGCCGCCCTCGGGGACGGGCTGTCGGATGCGCTCCTGCTGCTGCTGAACGCGCTTCATGTCGGGGAACCCGAGCAGGGGGCGACCTCCCTCGTCCTGGGCCTGAAGGACGGGTCGCTGCCCTCCGGGGCGCTTCTTGGCGCCATCAGCCAGCTGCCGCGGATCCGCACCCTGAGCCGGACCCTGATGCCGGACGGGACGGTTTCGAGCCACAGCAATCCGCCCAACGCCAGGCCTGTCGCACGGAGCAGCCTGCGCGGCATCGCCCTGCTGCTGCAGTTCGAGCGGTGCGGGCTCGCGGCCCGTGGCCAGGCACGGGACGATCTCGTCCACGCCTGCATCGCAGCGGCGCGCCACCTCACCCACTACGAGACCCCCGCCAAGACCGTCCAGGCCTACCGCGCCCGGCTGAAGGGGGCGGGCCTCTTCGAGAGCGCCGCGGGAACCCGCGCCTTCATCGCCTCGGTCCTGGCCGCCATGGCCGGACCCGGCCTCGACCGGATGCTGGCCCGCCCCGAGGCTCCGGAGCAGATCGGGGCCTTCCGCGCCGCGGCGGAGGCGCGTCGCCGGCTGCTCGACGACCGCCTGCCCGAGGGTCTCGTCCGCGACGCCCTCTGCAGCCTCCTCGATTTCTCGCACCACAGCGACGCCCAGATCTCCCGCACGATCCGGGCGCTGGCCGGGGTCGAGCGCCATCCCATGCCGGACCTCGGCATCCTGCCGAAGCTGACGGCGGACATCCTGCCCGAGGGCCTCCTGTCGGGTCCCTCGCTTCCCCTGCCCGGCGGATCGCGGACCGTGGCCCGCGGCCGGTGAGCGGAAGGCTTGTTCGTGATGGTCCGTCCCGAGGCCGGAGAGGGCGCCGATTCTGGTGATGGATACCTGACTCTGAGTACATATAGCCGTGCGTGGCTGAAGCGTTATCTCTGCCTGACTGGTTCAGCCTGAATAACAACGAAGTGCTTGATTTAGCGAGGAGAATGCGTGGTTTCGCTGGTCATGGCCTGCAGGATTTTACAGGATCCGGCTCAGAACTCTGCAATTTCGGTCCGCCGCATGAAGCACCGCCCCCGTCCGCCCAAGCAGAACGACCCCTTCCGACCGCGCCTCGTCGACATGGATGTCGTCCGAGGATCCGAACATGTCCTGAAGACGGACCTAACGTCCCAGTGCCCCAAATCCATCCTGCCCGGTTCGATCGAAATCGACATGTTCCCAATATCTCTTGGGGGCGGGCACTCCATCCCTCCATTCGACATCCGCCCCATCCGTCGGCGCTGTGAGCCTCGCGTGCCGATCTTCTTCCAGGAAGGCATGCGTGCTGGCCCAGCGTGCCAGGGTTTGTCCCAGATCTTCAGAGGTGCAGGCCGCCGAAATCTGTTGGCATTTCTGAAGCGACCGGATCAGGATGTCCGGATTGTTCTGGCGCGTCAATGCGCGCAGAGCCGCCAGATAGTCCTGCCGGAACACGGTCGGAATCACGATGTGGCTGAGCCCATGCGAAATCATTTCCCGTGACATTACCAGGCGGCTCATGCGGCCGTTGCCGTCCACGAAAGGATGGATGTCCGAGATCAGGAAATGGGCAAGCATTGCCCGGGAAAAAGGATCATCCACCGGCCTGATATGCTCGAACCCTGACAGGATAGTCCCGCGAACCTTCTCCGGTGACACGAAGACCGTGTTGCCGGCCAGATTCTGGCGTTCCTTGAACTGACCCGGGTTGATTTCCGGGCGCTGTCGCATCAGGTCGGCATGGTCGGCCTGCAGACCGAGAATGAACTGCTCCGGCGTCATCTCCGAAAGACGTGGTCGCGGGGGTTCCATCAGCTTTGCATAGGTGCCCAGAACATCATGGCCATCTTTCGGCCGAGACTGGGGAATCTTGCCATCAAAAACGATCTCACGTGCCTCATCGACAAGGAAGCGGGTGCCTTCGATGTAGTTCGAAAAGAACGCCTCGATGAAGCAGGAGTTCTGGCGCGCGGCGAGCGACTGGTTTGGATCAGGGATCTTCTCCGATGGCAGAGCCAGCAAGGCCGTGCGCAAGATCAGCAACCGATCCAGGCAGGCTTCATCGATCGGCGCCCCGCTGGCCCGGGCCCGTCCCGCGCGCGTGACGAGCTTCGATTTCCGGGAACCGAGGAGAGATCCGATCAGCGCATCGAGCGCCTCGAATTCCTTGTCTCTCCCGATGGTCGGAGCAATCGACCGGGCCCCGTCCCGGATCCGGTTCAGATACTCCTCTCCTTTCGCTGAACAGTCCCGCTCGAGGCGGGCTTCGATCATGGCGGACCCCGCCGTGCGCGCGGGGCCACTCCTGGCCCGTGACGCGGTCATGTTGTCGAGATACCGGCGATTTGGTCCTGCAATCCAGGCCCCCATGTAGGGGAGGTCATCCTCGGCCTTGCCGGCGCCGCGCCGTTGGCTGATGACCAGGTTGGCGATCTGGATGGTCTTCGGGGCTTCCGGGGCGCTGACGAAGACGTAGGACAGGCCACTTGCCTCATCCCGCTCGGGGGCGAAGGTCAAGCTGGTGAGATCGGTGATCACGCCGTCCGGGAAAAGATGCCCGACAAGGGCAGGCCAGTGTGTGCGCACGGCATCCTCGACGGATCCTCCATCTCTGGGATAGAATACGCCGGGAACCAGTTGACGCAGCTCGCCCGCGGCCGCTCTTCGGCGCAGCCGTCGGCTTGCAGCCTCATCACCTCTTGGCGCGAAGAGGAAGGATGCCATGGGTGTCTCCTGTCCAGAATCCGAGCCCAAGATAGACGGATGATCCGTATGTGTCCATATTCTCGGTTTAAGGGGAAGGTTCCGTCCAAGAACATGGCTTAAGGAGCCATGCCGATCTTGGATGCGGCCGATCGCCTTGGTTCAGAAAAAGAAACCGCCGACCTGTCCGTCGGCGGGAAAGAGCTCGTTCAGTGGACACGAGTGGACAATTTATCCGAGCATCGAGATCCGCTTTGAACGCATTCCGCTCGCCGCCTGCACGGAACCAACCGAGAGGCGCTGGCGGCCTCGGCCGGAGCCCATGCTCTCGGCGCTCTCGAGCTGCACTTTCTCGAGGCAGCTCCGCACGCCCTCGTCCCGGATCCGGAGACCCTCGCCCCTGAGGATCCCAGGGCCGCCTGCCGGTCTTCATGCACGGGCTTTTCATCGTCTATGCGCTCGGAGCCGAGATCCTCAGCGACAAGGCCGTGGCGGATGACGTGGCTCGGAGGATGGAGGAGACAAGCCTACCTCACGGGCGCCTGCGAATCGCGTCGTCCTGGCTGCGCTCGAACATGGCACAGCCATGCTGGGGGACCGGGGTACGCTCCATGGCACGCCGCTTCCTCAACAATCCTGGAGACGCTCGACGCATCCGGGATCGAGCCTCCCATCGGCGGCCGGCCGCCGATTTCGTCTCGACTGTGGACTGATCGGACGAGCAGGACGGGGAGTGCATGGAGATCCCCGATCGGCTTTTTCCGGCATGTCCGGATGCTGCGACTTGCCAGGGTTCGAGACGAGGGCGATCGACTTCGACCCGAACGGCATTCCCCGTAAAGCCGGGATCAGCAGGGCCGAGGCGACGATCCGGGCCATCTTCGGCGAGCTTGTCCTGGCCGCCGACTGGCCAGGCGAGGAGCAGGTGTGGTCACCGCAAGGGAAGACCTGCGCCGGCTCTGCCTCGGGCGGAGTTGCGGCAGGTCAACGCCTGCACGGGGAGCGAGACCGCCGATCGCCTTCAATCCGGTGATGCGGCCCCGGGACCGGATTGCCCATAGCCGCTCGCAGAGGCCCGCGGTCCAGGCATCCGCAGGCCGGATACCAGTGCCGGCCGGACATCCGGCTGGCACTGCGCTCTTTTCCGGGTTCTGGTGTTCGCGCGACCGCGTGTCGGGGTCGATCGCGTCGATGAACACGGCGGCGACCGGAGGCAGGCGGCCGGCGCACCCCAGACTGACGCCCGCGGCCCGTCTGAAACCAGACGCAGGATGGCATTGGGATCGGACGGTTCGAAGCTCTTCGAGCGCCAGAGGATAAACCTGCGACTGTTCCCGAGGATCGCCGACGCGATGCGCGCCTCTTCGGTCCTGGGCGAGGGTGCGGGGAATCCGGGCAGGTCCGGCGCGTCCGGCAGCGCCACGGTCGACCAGCGGTTGAACGCGTCCGGCGCATTGGCGGGCCATACCGTGGCGCCGGGACCCGTCCTGCATTAGGGTGAATCGGATCACTCAACGGAGGCCAGCCTGGCCAAGAGGTTTGCATGCCGGTGGCCGAGACCATCATCCAGCCTGATCGACCGATAGCCCGCCCCATCGTCGCCACGATCGCAACTGTCTTCAAGGATGGTCACGTACTGCTCGTGCGCCGCGCCAATCCGCCGGACGCCGGCAAGTGGGGCTTTCCGGGCGGCAAGGTGGAGTTGGGGGAACCTCTTGGAGAAGCGGCCGCGCGCGAACTTCTCGAAGAGACCGGGATACAGGCGGCGGCCCGGCAGGTCTTCACGGCAGTAGATGCCTTCGACCATGACGAGACGGGTCAGGTGCGCCATCACTACGTCCTGGTGGCCATCCTCTGTTCCTGGATCTCCGGCGAACCGGTCGCGGGCGACGACGCCCTTGAAGTCCGTTGGTTTCCGCTGGACACCCTGGGGTCAGAGGATCTCGCGCTCAGCCTCGATGTCGCAAAAGTCGCACGACAGGGGGCCGGGATCGCCGCATGAACGGGGCGGAAGCGTGAGCGCGTGACACGGGCCAGGGGTCCGGTCCTGGCCTCCGGGGGGATCGGATCAAGGATGGATCGATCCAGTTCTGCTGTCCCACCTCGATCCTGCCCCTCGATGGCCTTCCGGAGGCCCCACGAGCCGTGAGCGCCGGACCTGTCGGCGGAGGACACTCTCGCCCGCCGCCGACGCGCGCTGGACCTGGACACCGTCTTCGTCGCTCCTCCCGTGACGCCATCCCCCGCCGGTCATGGTATCGAGCGCGCGGGGCGGAGAGCGAGACCGTCCACGTCATCGAGCAACGGGAGTGGCGCGAGATCTCGTCGGGCATCGACCCGCGCCAGGTGTGTTATCCGGCGTTCATGGATCGAGAGGGGCGGCTTGGAGGGCATGGGCCAGGTTCAGCAGCGAATATACGGCTGCGCGTTCCTTGGCGAGCCTGCTGCGCAAGTCTTCGGCGTAGACGAGGGCGGCACCTTTCAGGCCGGCCAGAACCATGTTTCTCAGGAGATACGCCTCTTCCGAATGAGAGCCGGCCTTGTTGCGCGCCCGGATGAAGGTCTGCAGGGTGCCGCTTTCGTCCCCTGCCCGCGCCTGGATGAGTGCCATGTCGGAGAGCAGGAAGAATGCCTGCCCTGACGAGCTTTCCGCGATCCTGATGGCCTCGGAGACATCCCCCTCGCGCGCAAGGACCCTTGCGAGCATGTAGTCGAATTCCGACAGTGTGTTCATCTCCGTCAGCCTGCCCTCCGCCCTGCGCTCCCCGGAGGCCAGTCGCCTCTCCGCCACGAGAAACGGATGTGACGGGTCCATCAGCGGCCGCAGCTCGTCGAAATACCCGTCATCATGCGCAAACCAGATGAAGTTCTCGTCCGTGAGGATCTCCCTTGCGAGGGCCGGGTCGGTATCGGCTGCCTTGAGCGCGCCGATCAGGGCGCCCAGCCGTGCTGCCTGCGATTCTTCGTTTATGAAATCGAGAAGAGCCTGGGAGCGTTCCGAGCCCTTGAGATCCTGGAGTTCACGGAAGGCCGACGGATAATCACCGAGATCGGCCCAGAACGACATTCGGGCGGAGACGAGGGCCGAGACCGGAGCCTCTCGGTATCGGGAGGTGCTGTCGAACACGTTCATGGCTTCGTCAACGTTCCCGGTGGCCGCGAGAGTGGCAGCCGCCTGAACCAGCTGCTGGGCCTCCGTCGCAGATGGATTCCCTCCGGACAAGGTCGCGACACGACCGCGGGCATCCGCGGCGATCCGGTCCCGGATCTGTGCGAGCGATCCCGCATCCGGTCTCTTCTGATCCAGGTACTGCAGGACGGCCTTCATCGACCGGCGGTCGAGGTTGCGCGCGCTGCCGGTGGAGGCGAGTTCAACCGCAAGCGTGCTTTCCGGGTAGTCGGAGACGATCCTGTCGAGATTGTTCAGAATCTGGCTGAGCAGGCGGTGCTGCTCGTCCATCGTCCACTCGCCACCCTGCTGCAGGTTCTGGTAAGTGTCCCAGTACCCTGCCGTTTCCACGAAAAGACGGTTGGCCGCGCCCTCCGGCGTGGTCGGGCATTCGGCTGCCACGGGGACTGCCATGGCACAGAAAGCGGCCGCTGCCATCCATCGACGGCCTTGCCGAAAGATCGATGCCGGATCGGGCCGGAGGAAGCGACGGGAGAGGCTGACGCGATCGCGCGCCGCCGCTTCAAGAGCGGAAGAGGGATCCATATACACACTCCAATCATCGTACCGCGCCCACCCGTTTCGTCGAGGCCGGGGCGGCCGAGGCGGATTTGTGCGGTGCCGCGATAACGAGGCAAGGAAATTCGGCCCGAGGCTCAGGATGCGAGGCTGCTTTGCCGGATCTTCCTGCAGCATTGGCCGTCACCCCAGACCGTGCCGCTCGTTCTGCAGGTCCGAGCATGGGTCCGATGCCAGCTTGCTCATCGGGACAGAGCCGGCGCATGCGAGAGGCGCGGGCGGGCGGCTGCGCCCATCCGCCGTCAGAGAAGGAAGTCGCTTGCCCGGAGGCGCACGGGATCGTCCAGGAAGATCCGGAGGCCGGCGCGCCCATCTGGGGGCGATGGACAACCCGCTTCCGTGGCCAGGCTGCCCTTTCCCGCCGCGCATCATGCCTGCAAGGAACTGACGGAAGATGACTGCTGCCAGCCTTCACGCACGTTCCCGTGTGCAGGTGCGGCATGGGTGGGCAAGCGCCGTGCCTTGGCGTAAGATTCAACCGAATCAGGCACTTGGTCGAAGGCAGAGGCCGCAGACATGGCCGGACAGGTGACATCGGTTCGGGGCCCGGTACTCGACATCCGTGTCGAGGGGCCGCTGCCCGCGATAGGCGACGTGGTGGAAATCGGTTCCGCCCCGGTGGTTGCGGAGGTCCAGGCCCATCTGGGCGGCGCCGATGTCCGCGCCATCGCGCTGCAATCCACGCAAGGCATCGCCCGCGGCGAGGCGGTCCGGCTGACCGGAGGTCCGCTGAAGGTGCCGACCGGCTCGGCGGTTCTGGGGCGGCTGATGGATGTTGTGGGCCACACCGTCGATCTGGGCGTCCCCCTTCCTGCCGATGCCCCCCGCGCGCCCATCCTGCGCGCAGCGCCGTCGCTCGCCTCGCAGGACGCCCGGTTTCAGGTGTTCTCCACCGGCATCAAGGTGCTCGACCTGCTGGCGCCGCTGGCGCAGGGCGGCAAGTCCGCGATGTTCGGCGGTGCCGGTGTGGGCAAGACCGTACTGGTGATGGAACTGATCCGGGCGATGGTTTCGAGCTACGACGGGATTTCGGTCTTTGCGGGCGTGGGCGAACGCTCGCGCGAGGGGCACGAGATGCTGGGCGAGATGAATGCCTCCGGCGTGCTGGACCGCACCGTGCTGGTCTACGGTCAGATGAACGAGCCCCCCGGCGCGCGCTGGCGGGTGCCGCTGACTGCGCTGACCATCGCCGAAAGCTTCCGCGACGGCGAGGGACGCAACGTGCTCCTCCTGATCGACAACGTGTTCCGTTTTGTGCAGGCGGGGTCCGAAGTGTCGGGGCTGCTGGGCCGGATGCCGTCGCGCGTGGGCTACCAGCCGACGCTGGAGACGGAAGTCGCGGCGTTGCAGGAGCGCATCGCTTCGGTCGGGCGCGCCTCGGTGACGGCCATCGAAGCCGTCTACGTCCCAGCAGACGATTTCACCGACCCTGCTGTGACCGCGATCAGCGCGCATGTGGACAGCACCGTGGTTCTGTCGCGGCACCTGGCGGCGGAGGGGATCTATCCGGCCATCGACCCGATTGCCACCACGTCCGTGCTGCTGGACCCGGCGGTGGTGGGCGAGGAGCACGCCCGTGTCGCCGGGCGGCTGAAGGAAGCGATCGAGCATTACCACGAACTGCGCGACGTGATCGCGCTGCTGGGGATCGAGGAGCTTGGCCGCGAGGAACAGCTTCTGGTCGGACGCGCACGCAAGCTGCAACGCTTCCTGACCCAGCCGTTCTTTGTCGCTGCGGCCTATACGGGAATGGAGGGCCGGTCAGTCCCTGTGGGGGAAACCGTCAAGGGCTGCGCCGCGATCCTCGATGGCGAATGCGACGACTGGGACGAAGGCTCCCTTTACATGATCGGCACGCTCGACGAAGCCCGCTCCCGGGAGGACGCGCGGCGTCGGAAGGGGCCGGCATGATGCATCTGCGGATCACCACGCCGCTGGAGGTGGTGCTGGACGAACCGGCCGTGGCATCGCTTCGCGGCGAGGATGCCTCCGGCGGTTTCGGCATCCTGCCGGGGCATATCGACCTGCTGACGGTGATGGAGGCGGGGGTTCTTCACTGGCGCCGCGCGGAAGGGCCGTGGCATTACTGCGCGATCCGCGGCGGGGTGCTGCGGATGACGGCGGGCGAAGCGGTGACGGTCGCCTGCCGCGAGGCGGTCAAGGGGGACGACCTCGACCGGCTGGAGACCGAGCTGAAAAGCCGCGCGGAGGCTGCCGAACAGGCCGCCCGCAGTGCGCGCGGCGAGCAGGTCCGTCTCCACGCCAATGCGATCCGCAGCCTGATGCGCCAACTGGACCGTGCGGCGGGGGCCGACTCGTCCGACATTGCGGAGGCGTTCGAATGAGCGGCCCCGGCGAGACACGGGCGCCCGCCGCTGCCGCCGCCGTTCCACCCGACGGAGACGTCTCCGCCGCCGACCATTTGCCCGCCGGTGCCACCGGGCCTTCGCCGGGCAAGGGCATATCCGCGACAGGTAGTGCGCCGGTCCGCCCGGAGGACGCGTCCGGCCGACGATTGACCCCCGGAGGACTGTCCGGTGATCCCGCCCCGCCCCGCCCCGACACGGCCCCCGACCCGCTGGCGGGCGCGGTCCGCCGCAGCGCCGGGCGGGCGGAAGCCGGGCGGCACGATCCCGAACCATCGCTCGCGCGCCGCTTCGGGCAGATCGGCGTGCTGGGATGGGTGATCGTGCTGCCGACGCTGGCGGGGGTCTGGATCGGCGCGCGGATCGATGGCTTTCTGGGCTCCGGCATCACTGCGGCGGCGGCGCTGACGATGCTGGGCGCCGCGCTCGGCCTGTGGCTGGCGCTCCGATGGATGCACGATCAATGACCGTGCTCCTCGCTCTCGCAGCCCTCGCGGCCGGAGCCATGGCGGGATGGCTCCACTTCCGCAGCCTGCGCATCGTCTCGGACCGGCTGCTGCGCGGAGACCTGACCGCGGTGACGCTGCAACTGGCGCGTCTCGGGCTGCTCGCGGGCTTCCTTGTCCTCTGCAGCCGAGGCGGGGCTCTCCCGCTGATCGCCGGCGCCGCAGGGGTGCTGGCCGGACGCGCAATCGTCCTGCGCAGGGAGCGCGCGGAATGATCGACAGCCCGCTCTCCGAACGCATCGCATTCAGCCTCGGCCCGGTTGCGGTCAGCGAAACCGTGGTGGTGACCTGGGGTGTCATGGCGGCACTTGCGCTCGCGTCCTGGGCAGTAACGCGGCGGCTGAAGCTTGTGCCCGGACGCGGGCAGGCGGCGCTGGAACTGATCGTGACCACGCTCGACGCGCAGATCACCTCCACCATCAAGGGCAATCCGGGGCGGTTCCGCGCGCTGATCGGCACGTTGATGCTGTTCGTTCTGACCTGCAACTGGTCGTCGCTGATCCCGGGGGTGGAGCCGCCGACCGCGCATCTGGAAACCGACGCGGCGCTGGCGCTGATCGTGTTCCTGACGACCATCGGCTTCGGCATCCGGGCCAACGGCGTTCTGGGCTGGCTCCGCGCCTTCGCCCGGCCGACCTGGGCGATGATCCCGCTGAACCTGGTGGAGCAGGTCACCCGCTCTTTCTCGCTCATGGTGCGCCTCTTCGGCAACGTGATGAGCGGGGTCTTTGTCATCGGCATCGTGCTTTCGCTCGCGGGGCTTCTGGTGCCGATCCCGCTCATGGCACTGGATCTGCTGACCGGCGCCGTGCAGGCGTATATCTTTGCCATCCTTGCACTGGTGTTCATCGCGAGCGCCGTGGAGGAAGGCGTGCAAGAGGAGGCATCCCTGTGAACCCGGAATACATCAGGATCGCCAGCGTGCTTGGCGCGGCCTTTGCCGTGGGCATCGGCTCCATCGGCCCCGCACTGGGGGAGGGCCGCGCCGTGGCCTCGGCGATGGAGGCCATCGCCCGTCAACCCGAAGCCGCGGGCACGATTTCGCGCACGCTGTTCGTGGGTCTCGCCATGATCGAGACGATGGCGATCTACTGCCTTGTCATCGCGCTGCTGCTTCTGTTCGCCAACCCGTTCACCGGCTGACCCCTTGAGCTTTGACTGGACCACCTTCGCCTTTCAGATCGTCAACGTCCTGATCCTGTTGGCGATCCTGCGGCATGTCCTGTTCCGTCCGGTGGCGGCGATCATCGCGGAACGCCAGCGTCAGGCGGCAGAGTCGCTGGCCTCCGCCGAAGCCGCACGCGCAGCGGCGGCGAAAGCCGAGGCCGCCGCCGCCAAAGCCGAAGCCGAGACCGAAACGAAGCGCCACGCCGTCCTTGCCCGTGCGCAGCAGGAGGCCGAGGCCGAACGCAACCGCATCCTTCAACAGGCGCAGGACGAGGCCGCTGCCACCGCCCGCGCCGCCCAAGCGGCGGCCGCGCGCCGCGTGGAGGCCGCCGGGGAGGAAACGCTCCGGCGTGCGCGCGACCTCGCGTTGACCATCGTGCGGCGGGCGCTGGCCGCGCAACCCGCCCCGCCCGATGCCGCAGGCTACGCCCGCAGGCTGGCCGAGACGCTGGCGCAGCTGCCTGCCGACCGGCGCAGCGCCATCACCGCAGGCGATGGGTTGCGGCTGGTGGCCCCGGCCGCGCTGACGGAGGCGCCTGCGGTCGCGGGCCTTCCGACGCTGCCGCTGGAGGCCGACCCGGCGCTGATCGCCGGGCTGGAGCTGCGTTCGGCCAACGGAGTGCTGCACAATTCGCTGGCCCATGACATCGACCGCATCGCGGAGGCGCTGACCCATGACCGATGATCCCGGACTGGACGCGCTGAAGCACCGCGTGGCGGGCGTGGCGCTCGGCCCCGAGGTGGAGGAAACCGGCCGCGTGACCTCCGTCGCCGACGGGCTGGTGCATGTCGCGGGCCTGCCCGGCGCGCGGCTGGGCGAGGTGATCGTGTTCGCCGATGGCGCGGAAGGGCTGGTATTGAACCTTGATCCCGATGCGGTTCAGGTGGCGCTTCTGGACCTCAGCGCCGCGGTGGAATCCGGCACGGAGGTCCGCCGCACCGGGCGCCTCCTGTCTGTGCCGGTGGGCAAGGGGCTTCTGGGTCGGGTCGTCGATCCGCTGGGCCGCCCGCTTGACGACCTGCCTGCCATCCAGCCCGAAGCCATGCTGGAAATCGAGCGTCCGGCCCCCGGCATCATCGACCGCGACATGGTGGCGGAACCGGTAGAGACCGGCCTGCTGGTGGTGGACGCGCTCTTTGCCGTGGGCCGCGGGCAGCGCGAACTCATCATTGGCGAGCGGTCCACCGGCAAGACCTCCATCGCGGTCGATGCCATCGTGAACCAGAAATCCAGCGACATCACCTGCATCTACGTCGCCATCGGCCAGCGCACCACCGCCGTCCGCCGCGTGATCGAGGCAGTGCGGGAAAAGGGCGCCTTCGACCGGACCATCTTCGTGGTGGCTCCGGCCACTGCCGCGCCCGGCCTTCGCTGGATCGCGCCCTTCGCGGCAACCTCCATGGCCGAACACGTCCGCGACAACGGCGGCCATGTGCTGATCGTCTACGACGACCTGACCAAGCACGCGGCCGTCCACCGGGAACTGGCGCTCCTTGCCCGCCAGCCGCCGGGGCGCGAGGCCTATCCGGGGGACATCTTCTACCTGCACGCGCGGCTGCTGGAGCGGTCGGCGAAGCTGTCGGCGGCAAGGGGGGGCGGGTCGCTGACCGCACTGCCCATCGCCGAAATCGAGGCAGGGAACCTCTCCGCCTATATCCCCACGAACCTGATCTCCATTGCCGATGGGCAGATCGTGACCTCGGCTGCGCTGTTTGCCGGGAACCAGCGGCCCGCGGTGGACATCGGTCTGTCCGTCAGCCGCGTGGGCGGGAAGGCGCAACGCGGTGCGCTGAAGGCGGTGGCGGGCAGGGTGCGGCTCGATTATGCGCAGTATCTTGAAATGAAGATGTTTTCGCGGTTCGGCGGTTTCGGCGATGCCTCCATGCGCGCGCGGCTGGCCCGCGGCGAACGCATCGGTGCGCTGCTCGCGCAGAACCGGTACGAGCCGCTTTCCACCCCTGTTCAGGTGGCGTTGCTCGCCGCCCTGGCCGATGGCGCGCTGGACGAGGTTCCAGTGGATGCGCTGCCCCGGCTGAAGGCGGCGCTCGGCCCGGTGCTGGCGGCGGAGCCTACGCTCGCGGCGTTTCGCGCCGCTCCCGACCGGCTGGACGCGGAGACCCGCGCCGCGCTGGTGGCCGGTGTCCGGCACGCGCTGGCGGCGCCATGAACCGCCCGGAGGAGGTCCGCGACCGCCTCGCGAACGTGGGCGAAATCGGCAGCGTCATCTCCACGTTGCAGGCTCTGGCGGCGGCGCATCAGCGCGAGGCACAGAGCCACCTGACCGCGATCCGCGCGCAGGAGGCGGTCGTTGCGGGCACGCTGTCTGCCGCGCTGGCGCTGGCGGGTGCGGCGCCGGAAGACGGACGCACGGGCGACGGGATCACCGTGGTGATCGGCGCGGCGCAGGGCTTTTCCGGCCTCTACGGGGAGCGGTTGGCCGAGGCGGGGCTGGCCGCTGCCGCGAGTGGTCACGAGATCATGGCGATCGGCGGCCGGACAGTGGGTGTGCTGCGCGATCGTGGCGCGACACCCGGCTGGTCCGCCGAGATGGCACCCCACGTGCCCGGGGTGCCCGGACTGGCAAGCCGCCTCGCGGATGCCGTTTTCGCGCGTCTGCTGGAGCGGCCCCACGCCGCCGTCCACGTCGCTTTTTGCGATCCCAAGGACACGTCCCTGGTCCAGACGCGCCGTCTGTTTCCCTTCGATTTCAGCCGTTTTCCGGTGGAGCGGAGGAGCCTGCCGATGGTCACGCTGCCTCCGGCCGACCTGCTGGCCGCGTTGATTGAAGAATACGTCTTCACCGAACTTTGCGAAGTGCTGATGCTGGGCTTTGCCGCCGAGAACGCCGCCCGCGCCGAGGCGATGGCCCGCGCCCAGACCAGCGTGAAACGGATCAGCGCTGACCTGAAGCGCGAATGGCAGCAGGCCCGGCAGGAGCAGATGACTACGGAGATACTTGAACTGGTCTCGGGCAGCGGCGCGGCGCGCACCAGATGAACCGGCTGACACCGGTGGCGTGGATCCCCGATCGGCTTTTTCCGGTCCCTCGTAAACCGGCAAGGCGCATGGCCCCGAGGGGGCCGGAGGGGCCGACCCCCCGGCCTGCCGCCCCTTCCCGGCAGCGGATCCTTGCCTTCTGCCCTCCCCGCTTCCGCCGGTTTGCCGGTTTGCGGTTTGAAATCCCCCTCCTTTTCTTCCCGAGACGTTCTCGAAGAGAAGAGAAACCAGGGAAAGACAAACCGGCAAAGCGGCAAAGCGCATGGCCCGAGGGGCGGAGGGGGCCATTCCTCGGCCTGCGGTCCCTTTCCGGCATCGGAACCCTGCCTTCTGCCCCCCTGCTTTCGCCGGTTTGCCGGTTTGCCGCTTTGAAATCTCCTCGATTTCTTCTCGAGACATACTCGAAGAGAACGGAAACCAGGGGAAGACAAACCGGCAAACCGGCAAAGCGCATGGCCCGAGGGGGCGGAGGAGGCGGACCTCCGGGCCTGCGGCCCCTTCCCGGCAGCGGATCCTTGCCTTCTGCCCTCCCCGCTTCCGCCGGTTTGCCGCTTTGCCGGTTTGAAATCCGCTCCTTTTCTTCCCGAGACATACTCGAAGAGAACGGAAACCAGGGGAAGACAAACCGGCAAACCGGCAAAGCGCATGGCCCGAGGGGGCGGAGGAGGCGGACCTCCGGGCCTGCGGCCCCTTCCCGGCAGCGGATCCTTGCCTTCTGCCCTCCCCGCTTCCGCCGGTTTGCCGCTTTGCCGGTTTGAAATCCGCTCCTTTTCTTCCCGAGACATACTCGAAGAGAACGGAAACCAGGGGAAGACAAACCGGCAAACCGGCAAAGCGCATGGCCTGGCCTGGGTGGTCGAGCCACAGCAATCCGCCCAACGCCAGGCCTGTCGTACGGAGCAGCCTGCGCGGCATCGCCCTGCTGCTGCAGTTCGAGCGTTGCGGGTTCGCGGCCCGTGGCCAGGCGCGGGACGATCTCGTCCACGCCTGCATCGCAGCGGCCCGCCACCTCATTCACATGTCCGCCGCCTGCGCCCCGACATGGCCTGGGAGGACGTGCTTCGGATGATCAATGACGTTCTGCCTGAAGCGTGGCGCTGGACGCAGAGCCGCCTCCTGCGCGCAGTGAACGCCTATGGCCGCGATGGCTTTCTGCCCGCAATGGTTGGCCCGCGCCGGGCGAAGGCATCGAAGCTGTCCGCTCATGCGAAGGGGTTCACAATCCGCAGCCTGTCTTCCACAAGCAGGCCATCTTGCATGTCCTCGCTCCACAGTGTGGTACAACCCGCAACCAGGGCGCTGGCCATGATCATCGCATCGTAGATCGAGAAGCCGTAACGTTCCGCCAAGGCGCGGCCGACGTCATGGGTCTGCAGGGTCAGGTCTTCGACGGGACACAATGCGCGCACGCCCTCGAGAAACGCCTCGGTCTCCTCCCAACTGAGGCCGGCTTTGCGGCGGCAGTTCACGAGCGTCTCGTTCAAGACCTGAATGCTGATCCGGGGTCCCTGCTCCAGGATGACCTCGGCTCGATCTGCCTTCGGTCCGTCGTCAAGTAGATAGAGGACAACATTCGTGTCGGCGAACTCAGCGCTCATGCGTGTCGTCGCGGCTCAGGCGTTCTGCAGAGGACAGCTTGCCCCGGAAGCGGCGCAGATGTGCAAGCACCTCATCAGCACGAGCCAGACGACGGAGTCTGACCTGGCCGTCGTCCTTGACCAGGTCGATCTGATCGCCTTCCTTGAGGCCAAGCTCCCGGACAAGCTCCGCGGGCAAACGGACGGCGAGGGAATTGCCCCATTTTGCGACCTGCATTCCGACCTCCTGCGTGGATATACTTTCTATAATGTATATCAGCAAGGTCGAGAGGGCACGCTTACCCCGGGCTCCAGGCGTCTCTCCCGATGCCGGGAATGCCGGCAAGCTCCTTCGCCAGGAACTCCACCATGAGCCGGATGCGCGCAATCCGTGCCCGCTCCGGAACGATGAGCAGGCTCAGGGGGATCGACGGGAGCGCATGGTCCGGGAGGATCGGTTCCAGCTGTCCGTCGGCCAGCAGATCGTCCACCAGCCACAGATGGGCGGGACCGAGGCCCCGCCCCGCCCGGTAGGCCTCGCGCGCGGCGAGGCCATTATCGACGCGCAGGCGCCCGCCGAAGCGAACGACATGGGTCGTGCCATCAGGTCCTTCGAGGGTCAGCCTCTCGCTGCCAGTGATGTTGAACATTCGGATGCCCTCATGCCGTTCGAGGTCGGCCGGCGTCTCGGGACGGCCCCGACGCTCGAGATAGCTGGGGGAGGCCACCAGAATGCGCCGGCTCCTCCCGAGGGAGCGCAGCTTCAGTCCACTGTCGACCAGCGCGCCGAGGCGAATGGCGAGATCCACCCCCTCGCGCACCAGATCGATCCGCTCGTCGGTCAGGCCGAGATCGACCTCGATATCGGGGTGCCGGTCCTGGAACCTGTGGATCAGCCGACCGATGTGGCGCACGCCGAGGGCGGCCGTGCAGGAGAGACGCACGAGGCCGGAGGAGGCGGCGCCTGCGCGGCGTGCCTCGTCGCCGGCTTCCTCGACAAGCCGCAGGATCTGAACGGCGTGCAGGTAATAGTGGTGGCCCTCCTCGGTCAGGGTCACGCGTCGTGTCGTACGGCTGAGGAGGGCGACGCCCACCGCCCGTTCCAGTTCGTTCAGGTGGCGGGTGACGCTGGACTGACCGATCCGCATGTCGCGGGCGACGGCCGAGAGGGATCCGCGCTCCGCCACCCGCACGAACGTGCGTATGCGGTCGAGCGTGACCTCCGATCCATCCATTCTACGGCACAATCCTATCCATTCATCCTGCATACCGCGGAAATAAGGCAGCGCCTAGGCTCGGCGGGCAGATGCCAGGAGGCTGCCCCCCATGAACGTGCTCATCGTCCATGCCCATCCCGAACCCCGGTCGCTCAGTGCCGCCCTGCGCGATGTGGCCATCGCGGAACTGACGGCCGAGGGCCATTCGGTCGAACTGTCGGACCTTCATGCCATGGGCTGGAAGGCCGTGGTGGATCGCGCCGACTTTCCCGCGCTCGATGCCGGCATGCGGCTGCGGGTGCCGTCCGCCTCGGGGCAGGCGGTCGCGACCGCCACGCTGACGGAGGATGTGGCGGCCGAGCAGGAGAAGATGCGCCGGGCCGACCTGCTGATCCTTCAGTTTCCGCTCTGGTGGTTCACCATGCCCGCGATCCTGAAAGGGTGGATCGACCGCGTCTATGCCCATGGCTTCGCCTATGGGGTGGGCGAGCACAGCGACCGCCGCTGGGGCGACCGATATGGCGAGGGCACCTTCGCCGGGAAGCGGGCGATGCTGATCGTGACCGCGGGAGGATGGGAGCCGCACTATTCGGCGCGAGGCATCAACGGCCCGATCGAGGATCTGCTGTTCCCCATCCAGCACGGCATCCTGCACTACCCGGGATACGACGTGCTGCCCCCCTTCGTCGTCTACCGCGCGGATCGGCTGGACCAGGCCGGTTTCGCCCAGGTGGCCGAGGGCCTGCGCCAGCGGATGCGCACGCTCGACAGCCTCCGGCCGATCCCCTTCCGCCGTCAGAACGGCGGGGACTACCTGATCCCGGAGCTCGAGCTCCGCGCCGAGCTGGGGGCACCTGGCGCAACCGGCTTCGCCCTCCACCTCGAGACTTCAGACAATCGGGAGAGCAGCGATCCCGACCCGTCGAGGTGACACGATCCCCGGCTCGGCTCCCGACCATCGGCTTGCGGTGAGACAGGAGCTCTCCCGCCCGCTGGGGAAGGCCTTCTTCGCCTGGCTCACCGCTCGGGAGGGGGGCGGAGCCCGCGCAGGCGAGAGGCGCCGGGCGGGCGGTTGCGGCCATCCGCTGTCAGAGGAAGAAGTCGCTTGCCCGGAGGCTCACGGGATCGTCGAGGAAGATCCGGAGGTCGGCGCGTCCGTCGCCGTTGACGTCGCCCTGGATCAGGGTCCCGCCGTCGTGGCGGAGATGGCGCAACTCGCCCGCCTCGCCGCTGAAGGCGGCACGACCGATGAAGGTGAAGCTCTGGTTGCCACGGACGCCCGTGTCGGCGTCGATTGCGACGAGGTCGATGTGGTCGGTGCCCCGCGCGAAATCGGTGATCGTGTCGCGGGTGGAACGGCCGCCATGGCTCGCGCGCAGGCTCTCGAAGACGAAGACATCGGCCCCGCTGCCGCCGGTGAGATGGTCGGCGCCGAGGTTTCCGCCGAGGCGATCGTTGCCGCTTCCCCCGCTCAGCAGGTCGTTGCCCGACCCGCCCGCGAGCTTGTCGTTGCCCGAGCCGCCATACAGCCGGTCCACCCCCTGTCCGCCCCAGATCCGGTCCGCGCCGGCGCCGCCGTTCAGCCGGTCATGGCCACCGCCGCCGCGGATGACGTCGCCCGCGGACGAGCCGACGAGCCGGTCGTTCAGGGTGCGTCCGTTCATCTCGATACCGGAGCGGTCGAGGGTGACTTCGACGCAGATCGTCTCGTAGGCGCCGAGCGAGAGGGAAAGCACGTTCCCGTCCATCAGCTGGTCGGCGTTCAGGAATCCGATGCGCGCGTCGCCGCCGTCCGCGAGCGGATCGCTTCCCGCCATGCCGATCTCTGTCGCCCAGACATGGCTGTAGCCTGACGCCACATCGGAGATGTCGAACTCGCCGGTCAGGGTCGAGCCGGTGGTGTTCGAGATGAAGATCACCGTGCGAGAGTCGCTGCCGAAGGCCTCGACCATCGTCCTGCCGGAGACCGCCCGCAGATCCAGCACCTGGAGCCCTACGAGTTCCTCGTTCATGATCCGCAGGGTCTCGCCCGCCACCGTCAAGCCTTCGTAGGTCTCGCCGGCATGGCCCGTGGTGGTCGAGAGACGCGTGGGGTTGTTCTGCTGAACGCTCCAGATGTTGGTCCGGTCGACGCCCGCCTCGACCGCCTCGGCGAACAGGGATACCAGCCACGGCGCCATGAGCAGGCCCGAGATGTCCTCGTGGCGCGCGGAGACGTTCCACTCGGAGACGTGCCGCGACATCTCGCCGAAGTCCGGATCGCGCGCGGCCATCCGGTCCCAGGTGTCGAACGGATTGTAGGTCCAGCCGTCCACCGAGGTCCCGGTGAGGTAGCGATGGGTGACGATCCCGTCCACGGCCCGCTGTTCGGCCGCGGTCTCGAATTCCCGGAAGATGAGCGACGTGGCGCTGACCGTCGGCCCGAAATAGCCCTCTGGCGCCCGTTCGCCGTTCGGCAGCACCTGCTCGGCGCGGCCTCCGGGGCCGACCTGCACGACGATCTCCGGTTCCACCCAGCCGCGAGGCAGGTCATGCGAGGCGCGAAACGCGTTGATCGTGCTCTGGATCACCGCGGCAAGCCTACTCGCGATCCGGCCATATTCGACGGCGCTCAGGGTTTCGCCGAAGATCGAGGAATTGTCGGCCCACCATTCGTTGCCGAGTTCGATTGCCGGGATCTCGACACCCGCCGAGAGCGCATGCTCGAGCAACTGCGTCGTGAAGCGGCCGACCAGCGCCTCGTCCACCGCTTCCTGACGGTTGCCGGCCCGGTCTCGGACCGTTCCCGCAAAGCGGATCGTGGGCATGACGAAGGTCATCGACAAGCCCGCCGCTCCGGCGGCGTCCAGCGCGTCCCAGAGGCCCAGGGTCGAACCGCCGAGGGGGCCGGCCCCGTCCGGGTCGAACATGTTTGTCCTGTCGCCGTAAACGAAATTCTGCAGCGAGCCGTTGGGGTTCGCGAGATCGAACATTCGCTCCGACAGCGTTCCGCCGGGATAGCGGATGGTCGAGACGCCCAGATCGCGGACCGCCTGCAGGTAGGTGTCGCCGGGGCCGAGGCGGTCGCGGTCGAACAGGAAGTTGACGCCGAAGTGGTCGGTGGTGACGACGGAGCCGAGCCTGTCGTCGCCGGACGTCGCCGTGACGATGCGATACATGATGCGAGCCTCTCTGGCTGAGGGACGACACCACCCCGCCGGACCCGGGACGGCAGACGAACGGGAGGACGCCCGGAGGACCGGACGCCCCGAGGCGGGGGATCGGGTGAAGCGCCTTCCGGCGCAGGCGGCGTCAGATCGGCGCGGGACCGGCGGCCGCTGGCCTCCGCTCGACATCGGCCGCCACGGAGAGGGCCGGGCGAGCTTCCGGCCGGTCACCTGCGTCGGAGCCCCGAGCGTTGCAGGGTGGCTTTCTCCGGTTCGCCGCGGGCTTTCCTCTTCCCGACACGATCGGCGGAACCGGCGCCTCCTTCCCCCTGCCCCGGTCCGGTCCCCGGGCCGTCAGAGGAGCAGCTCCTCGGGCGTCCTGCCCGTGGCCATCGCCTTCTTGAACCAGCGCGGCTTGCGCCCGCGGCCGTACCAGATCTCGTCGGGATTGGCCGGATTGGCGTAGCGGGGCCCCCGCGGGGCCGGCGGATGCGCCCTGCCCTGCCCGGTCAGGTCTTCCAGGGAGAAGCCCAGTTCGCGGGCCCGCCCGGCCAGTTCCGCGAGGGCATCCTGCCTGCGCTGCCTCTCGAGGGCCGCAAGGGCCGCGGCGACCTCGATCTGCAGCTCCACCAGCTCCTCCCGGGAGAGGGCCTCGAGGTCGATGTCGAGGGCAGCCCTGTCCCTCTCCCGGGACGCGCCCTCCCCGGGCTTTCGTCCTTCCTCTCGTCCGGGACCGCTTTCCCCGCGGGCGCAGGCCCCGGCGCGACCCGCCGGTCTCGGGGCGGGGGCGGGTGGCGGGATGGTCCGGCTCCGGGTGACCGGATGAGGTTCCGCAATCTCGATCAAGCTCGAAATCCCCCGTTTCGGGTGTCAATTCCGTCCTGCCGATCGATAGGCCCTTTTCACGGGGTTTTGCATCCGACCTGAAGATATGCCCAAAGTTGCGCAGCGGGTCCTTGGTATCATGCGCCCGGAAAAGAGCGGGTAAATCCGGCAAGAAACATCCGATGGAACGTGCCCTGGACCGCTCCAATGGAGATCGTGCGGAGAGACACCGGTCTTTCGAGCGCGGATCCCGGGTTGCCGCCGGAAAGCATGCCCTCCCCGCCCGATCGGGAGGTATCGAAAGATGCGGGGAGCGCGCCCCTCCTGTTTTTGCGCATGTCCCGTTTTACCGGAAGGGATAAGGCCGTCGCTTCATCCGGTATGATCTCGCGCTTTTCCGGGGACCCGCTTGCGGACCCGGCGCAGGTCCGGCCGGACCGTGGGGCCTGATCCCGGCCGCTTCCCTCCGGGTCATGACCTCCATCCTCCCCCGGCGCCTCGCCGGCGCGCAGGCCTCAGGGACCGGCTCCCGTTGCGGGGACCGACCGGGAAGATCCGGAAGGACACCGCCTGATCGCCGTCCGCCGGGCCTCGGCGAGGGCGGCCTCCACGCGGGCGAAGGCGATGCCGGCGGGCAGGCACCGGTCACAGTCGGGTGCCTCCTCTTCCGGGGTCTCTTCCGTGAAGCGATCCGACATCAGGATCACGCACAGGGCGGGATTTCGGGCGCGGAGGCGCTGCAGGTGGGGGCGGATGGCCGATCTGCCTCCGTAGGAGTCGAGGTCGCAGAAGAACGTGGTGAAGGCCCCGGGACGGTCGGACGCGGCGTCGACGGCGGTTTCCAGGGCGGCGGCACAAAGCACGATGCCCCCCTTCCTCTCGAGGAAGTGGATGAGATCCGCATGGCGCCCGTGCCTGGCCGTGGCGAAGAGCATCAGTTGGTCCGGATGGAAGAGGGGCATCGGGCTGTTCCTGCGGTTCTGGCGACGGGGCGGCCGGGAGGGGCCTTCCCCTCAAGGCCCCGCCTCCGAGGCGTGACGGATCTTTGTCCGGCCGCCCGCTTCTGCCGCCGCCGCCCGGCCCTGGGCGGCTCCACGCGCATCGGGTCATCTTCCGGATCATCCCCTCTTTCTCCGGCAGGCGGGTTTCGGGCATCAAGGCGACATGACGCCCGCATCGGCCCTGATGGTTCCGGCGGGAAGGCCCGCAATTGCCCCGCCCGTCTTTCGGCATTCGCATCGGGAGGACGGCGCCCGCGGAAAGGATATATCGCAAGATATTCCCGACCCCGATTACCGATCCATTCGATCAGATCGCGTGGCGGAGATAATATCTTGTTGCGGCCTTTCAGTGCCGTCCGTGCAATATTCGGACGTGAAGGCGGTGGGGCATGTCCCAAAGATCAAACCCGCGACCTCCGGGGAATATTGCTTCCCCTCATAAACGTGTAATTAGTTATTCCGAATAAGCCGGGTCACCGCTGCGGGATGTAGGTCGGCAGCGCGAAGATCGGAGTCATGAATCGGGCAATATCGTGTCAGGGATCCTGCAGTTCATCCGGAGCGCCATCGCGCAGCCGTCAGGCCATATGGCCGTTCCTTTCCTGATGGCAGCTGCCCTCTCGGCCTGCTCCCAGGCCGATCTGCCCGTCGTTTCCCTGTCCATGCCGCAGGCCACCACGGAATACAGGCTCGTGCCGAACCAGCGCCGCTGGGTCGGTGTCGCGGCGGGCGACACGACGCTCGAGCGCATGGGCGGGACCGGACCGGAGCAGCTCATCGTCCTGCCCAATGCCACGACCACGCCCGGCGACAATTTCGTCCTGCTCAAGGCGCGCCGGGATCTCGGGGCGGAGGGCAGGTTTTCGACCTCGGTCTTCTCGGAAGAGATGGATGAGCGGATCCGGCCCTTCCGGGGGCTGTCCGAGTCCAGCCTGAGAAGCCGCACCGATCCCCTGGGGCCGCTGATCTGGGCCGAGATGCGCCAGGGCAGCCTCTATTGCGTCCTCGCGTTCCGGCGGGCGGATGCCGCGGCGCGCATGCTGCCGGTCAATGCCCGCGCCGTCGACCTCATGATGCGCAACTGCGTGAACGGCGATCTCGAGACGGCCCTGGCGCCGATCGGGGCGGCCAGCCTCTCGGGCATTGCCGGGGCCGGGACGGGCGCGGGGGGAGGGAGCGTCCTGCTGTCGCCGCTCGCGGGTCCGCAGCCATGATCGCGACGGTCCGGATCGGATTTCAGGGGCCGCAGGCGGCCTGCCGGTGTCTCGTGGACCGGGCTCCGCGTCGGGCCCCCATATCCCAGGGGTCCGCATGTCCTCTCGTTCCAACCTGACGGGCCACAGCCTCCTGCGGGGCCTGCTCATCCTGGCCATCGCCCTTGGCACGATCCCCCTGATCATGCTCCTGAGCGTTCCCTCGGACACGCTCGCGCAGGGGCTTTTCGGGGTCACGACCATCCTCCTCGTGGCGGCCCTGAAGCCCTTCACCTGGCGCTCCATGCCGCTGCGGTTCCTGATGCTCGCCACCGCGGGGGCGGTCGTGCTCAGGTACTGGATGTGGCGCCTCTTCGAGACCCTGCCCTCGACCGAGGATCCGGTCTCCCTTGCCGCGGCCTGGATGCTCTTTGCGGTCGAGACCTATGCAATCCTGCTGTTCTTTCTCAACGCGTTCCTGCTGGCGGACCCGCTGAAGCGCGGGATGCCGGAGATGGTCCCGGTCGATCAGCTGCCCACGGTCGACATTCTGGTTCCTTCATACAACGAGCCGATCGACCTGCTTTCGGTGACGCTCGCCGCAGCCAGGAACATCCATTACCCGGCGCATCTGCTCAACGTCGTGCTCTGCGACGACGGCGGCACCGACCAGAAATGCACCTCCTCCGATCCGGTGGAGGCCGAGGCGGCCCAGGCCCGGCGCAAGGCGCTCCAGGCGCTCTGCGAGCACCTCGGCGCCACCTATGTCACGCGCGAGCGCAACGTGAGCGCCAAGGCCGGCAACCTGAACTCGGCGCTTGGCCAGACCCGGGGCGAGTTCGTGGCGGTCTTCGATGCCGACCACATTCCCTCGAGCGATTTCCTGGCCCGGACGATCGGCTTTCTCGTCAGGGACCCGAAGCTCTTCCTGGTCCAGACGCCCCACTTCTTCATCAACAAGGACCCGATCCAGCGCAACCTCGCCCTGCCGGACGCCTGCCCCGCGGAAAACGAGATGTTCT
Organism: Rhodobacter sp. NSM; assembly: GCF_052244495.1. Lineage (NCBI taxonomy): Bacteria > Pseudomonadati > Pseudomonadota > Alphaproteobacteria > Rhodobacterales > Rhodobacter > Rhodobacter sp. NSM. The sequence goes on along the minus strand of NZ_JBQPXH010000010.1, from coordinate 12,559 downwards.
ACGCGCTCGTCCAGAAGGGGCTCGACCGCTGGGACGGGGCGTTCTTCTGCGGCTCGGCCGCGCTGCTGCGGCGTGCGGCACTCGATGCGGTGGGCGGCTTTTCCGGCAAGACGATCACGGAGGATGCCGAGACCGCGCTCGACATCCATGCCCGCGGCTGGAACAGCCTCTACATCGGCCGGGCGCTGATCGCGGGACTGCAGCCCGAGACCTTCTCCTCCTTCATCCAGCAGCGGGGCCGCTGGGCGGCCGGGATGATGCAGATCCTGCGGCTGAAGAACCCGATCTTCCGCCCCGGCCTGACGCTCGCGCAGCGCCTGTGCTACTACAATTCGATGAGCTACTGGTTCTTCCCGGTGGTGCGGCTCATCTTCCTGCTCTCGCCCCTGCTCTATCTCTTCTTCGGCCTGCAGATCTTCGTCGCAAGCTTCGAGGAGGCGCTCGTCTACACGCTGACCTACCTGGTGGTCAGCTTCCTCGTGCAGAATGCGCTCTTCTCGAGCGTGCGCTGGCCGCTGATCTCGGAGGTCTACGAGATCGCCCAGACCCCCTATCTGATCCGGGCGACGCTGGGGGCGCTGCTGCGGCCGAAGGGGTTCCGCTTCCAGGTGACGGCCAAGAACGAGACGGTCGCCGACAGCTTCCTCTCGCCGATCTACCGCCCGCTTCTCGCGCTCTTCCTTCTGATGGCGGCCGGCGTGGCCGCGGCGGGGCTGCGCTGGGTCCTGCTGCCCGACGACCGCCAGGTCGTGATGATCGTGGGGGGCTGGGCGCTCTTCAATTTCCTGATCACCGGCTTCAGCCTCCGCGCCGTGGTCGAGAAGCGGCAACGCCGGGTGGCGCCGCGGGTCGATCTGAGTGTCCCCGCGAGGCTCGATGCGGGCGAGGACGAGACTGCCGTTCCGGTCGAGGTGGTGGATGCCTCGACCTATGGCGCCCGGCTGCGCCTGGCGGAGGCCGCCCATCGCCGGTTGCGCCTGAAGCCCGGGCAGACCATCACCTTCCAGCCGGAGATCCCGGATGTTCCGCGCGCCAGCCGCCGGATCGCCTGCGAGATACGCTCCGTTCAGTCCGAGGGACGCGACCTGTTTCTCGGACTGCGCTTCCTGCCCGACCAGGATGCGTCGGTCCGGGAGGCGGTGGCCTGTCTCGTCTTCTCCGATTCCGGCCTCTGGGAGAAGACCCGCCGGTCCGCGCTGGCCGGACGCGGGCTTCTGGCGGGCCTGGCCTATGTCTTCTGGCGGGCGGCGACCACGATCCCGCGCACCTCTCTGGACATGATCCGGCTCTCCTGGACCGCCCCTCCCGAGGAAACCGATGCCGAGGCGAAGGGGCCGGCGCCACATATCCTGGCCTTCGGGCAGGATCCCGACGAGCCGCTTCACGAGCCGCTTCCGGCCCGGGAGAAGGAGGACAAGGTCAGGAAGCCGCCCATGAACGGACGCGGGAAGGCGCCTGTCCTGCCCGCGCCGCAGGCGGGGCTGGCCGCCGCGCCGGTGCGGGAGCTCTCCGGCGGCGCCCTTCAGCTGTCCGGCAGGTGACCGACATGCGCATGGCAACCGTCTGGCTTCTGGCCGGCTCGCTGGCGATGGCCGAGGACGCCCGGGCCCAGGTGATCCGCTTCGGCGGGCCGGAAGAGCTTTCCTCCCCGGCCGCAGGGGAGGCCCCCGCGGACTCCGTGCTCCCCGACAAGGTGCGACCGGTCGACCCGGCCCTGCGCCAGAGAAGCGAGGCCACCGGTTCGGCGCCCCCCGGATCCGCGCCGGCCCTCCGCGCGCCGCTCATCCTGGTGGCGCCGGACGAGGCGCGCGACGGCATCCTGCGCCAGCAGGGCACGCGGGGACGGATCGTTCTCGAGACCTTCGTGTCAGCGCCCGGCGAAGCCGCCTCGCTCGAGCTCAGCTACCGCAACAGCATCGCCGTCCTGCCGGAGGCCTCCTCCGTCGCCGTGACGATCAACGATCGCGAGGCGGGGCGCTTTGTCCCCCGGGCCTTCGACGGGTTTGCAAGCGAGACGCTCCGCATTCCCCCCGGCCTGCTCAAGCCCGGCCTGAACCGGATCGTGCTGGAGCTGCATCTCTTCCACCGGATCTACTGCAGCCCGGAGGCCTGGTTCCAGCTCTGGAGCGACTGGGACCTCTCCGCGAGCGGGATCATGGTTCCCGCCGAGGCCGGGCAGCCCCCGCGGATGGAAGACTTCCGCGCGGCCCTGCGGGCGATGGCGGGAAGCGGCCGGCCCCTCGTGATCCGGCGCAATGCGGCCACCCTCATCGATCAGACGGGCACGATGGACCGGCTCATCGGGGTGCTCGGGGCCGCCACCGGCGGCCCGCTGCCGCCTGTCGAGCTGCGCGAGCCCTATCAGCTGCGCGATCAGGCCCCGCCTCCCGCCCGGGTGACCTTCCTCGCCTCCGGCCGGTCCCACATCGAGGTCCGCCAGGGCGGAGACGGGGCGGCGGTGCTGGTGATCGAATATCCCCTGGGGCAGCTCGCGGATATGGAGGCGCTGGCCCGCCTCCTGCCGCCGCAGCCCACGCTCGTCCCGGCGATCCCGCCGCTCGAGCCGGGCGCCATCCAGCCCCTCTCGAGCCTCGGCTTCGAGCCGTTCAGCGGCTCGGACATCTCTTCCTCCCGCACCGTCCGCTTCCGGCTGCCGGAGGACTGGCTCGTCCTGACGAACGAGCCGGCCATGCTGGCGCTCGTCCATTCGGCAATGCCGGGACTGCCGGCGGGATCCCGGATGGTGGTCAGGGTCAATGGCGAGGCCGTGCGGCTGGTGCGGCTCGACGGCTCCGCGCCCGGTTCGGACGGTCCGCTGGAGATCCGTTTCGAGGGACGCAGGCTCCGGCCGGGGATCAACAGCCTCGACTTCCAGGTCGTTCTTCCGGGTGAGCGGCCCGATCAGCCCTGTGCGCGGACCGAGGCGGACCGTTTCCTGATCAGCCCGGCCTCGACGCTGCAGGTTCCGGCCTCCCCGCGCATGGTCCTGCCCGACCTGGGACGCGAACTGGCCCGGGTGGAGCAGGCGGACGTGCGGGTGTCGGGGGACGGGCTCGGGCTGCAGGCGGTCCTGCAGGATCTCCTGATCCAGACGAGGGCGGTTCCGGATCCGGAGCAGGGGTCGGGACGCGTGCTGCATGTGATCGATCTCGCTCGGCTGCCGCCGCTTCTGCAGGATCGCCCCGACCTGCGGGAAATGGCGCTCCAGGCGGTGCTGCAGCCGGCCACAGGCCAGCAGGCGGAGCCCGATCCGCTGGCGGGCCGGAAGGAATGGAGGGCGCAGGCATTCCCGACCACCGGCCAGATGATGACCTGGCTGCGGTTTGCCTTCGGACCCGGCCAGGGATCGCTGGACGACTGGCTGCAGGGACGCAAGGCCGCCGCGATGCTGGTGCTGGGCGGTGCGGCGGAGCCCCGCAGCCTCTGGCTCGTGCTCGGCCCCGAAGCCGATCCGGGGGAAGTGCTCAGGGCCCTGCGGAACAGCCTTTTCTCTCCGGACCGGCCTGAGGGCGAGGTGGCGCTCCTCGACGGCGAGGGTCACTGGCAGAGCTGGAGATCGGATCGGGTCTGGCCCCGGCTTCTCGAGCCGATCGGGCCGGCGAACCTGCGCGCCGTCGCGGGGGCCTATGTCTCCTGGGCTCCGGGACTGCTCGTGGTGGCGGGTCTGGGCGTGTCATGGATCGTGGCAATCGGGGCGTGGCTGGCCATCCGGGGCGGCCGGAAGAAGAGGCAGGGATGAATCGCAGAACCTTCATGACGGCCCTCACCGTCTCCCTCGCGGCGGGAGGGCCCTTCCGCGCCGGGGCGCAGGGCGCACCGGTCTTCAGCCTCTCTCCCGAGCATCCGCTGCAGGAGGCCTGGCAGGCCTGGAAGCGCCTGTGCCTGAACGAGGAGGGGCGGGTGATCGACGCGCCCCAGAGCGGGGCGAGCCATTCCGAGGGCCAGGGATACGGTCTGCGGCTGGCGGCGGCCTTCGGAGACGAGGAGGCATTCCGCCGGATCTTCGCCTGGACCGAGGGCAACCTCGCCCTGCGCGAGGACGGGCTTCTGAGCTGGCGCTACCTGCCGGAGACCGGCGATCCGGTCCCGGACCAGAACAACGCCTCCGATGGCGATCTGTTCTATGCCTGGGCCCTGATCCAGGGCGGGATCCTGTGGAACGAGCCGGGGTTTCACGAGCGCGCCCGGATCATCGGCCGGGCGCTCGAGCAGGGCTGCCTGGCCGGCCATCCCGACGGCTCGGAGCGCAGGTATCTGCTGCCGGCGGCCTACGGATTTGCCAGCGAAGAGGGCGTCACGCTCAATCCGTCCTATTTCATGCCGCGGGCGATGCGCGAGGTGGGGATGTTCGCCGAAGCTCCCGCCCTCGCTCTGGCGGCGCGGGACGGGCTCGAGCTGATGAACGCGATCGCGGGGGCGGCCCTCCTGCCGGACTGGCTGCGGCTCACGCCCGAGGGCCCGGCCGACGCCCCCGGTCTTTCCGCCAATTGCGGCTATGATGCGCTCCGCATCCCGCTCTATCTCTGCTGGTCGGGCATGAACGCCACGCCCGCCCAGGCGCGCTTTCGCGAGATCCACCGTCGGGCCGCCCGGGTCTCGCGGGACACGCCGACGGTTTTCGAAGAGGGCACGGGACAGGTCCGGGAAACCAGCGACCAGCCCGGCTACCGGGCGCTCGTGGCCCTCAACGACTGTGTCATGGCCGGGACCGCCGGCGCAACCCTGCCGGATTTCGACGCCGAGCAGCCCTATTTCCCCGCCACCCTGCATCTGATGGCGCTGGTCGCCCAAGCCGAGTTCTTTCCCAAATGCCTCCCCATCTGACCTGCCCGCGGCACGGCCGCGCCCCGGCCCTCCTCCTCGCGCTCGCGCTCGCCCTGCCGGCCTCCTGGAGCCTCGCCCAGACGCCGTCCCAGGATGATCTGCGCGCCCTGCGCTATTACCGGTCGCAGAACGACACGGTCTCCTACGAGGCCGAACTGCGCCGTCTCCGGGTGCAGTTCCCCGACTGGACACCCCCCGCCGATCCGCTGGCCGCCATCGCGGGCGCGGCCGACCCCTCGGTCGAGATCGACGAGATCTACCGGTTGATCGCCTCGGGCGCCTTTGATGCGGCCGATGCGCGGATCGGCGAGACGCGCCTGAACCACCCCGGCTGGACGCCTCCCAAAGACATGACCGAGCTTCTGGAGCTCTCCCGGGCCCAGGCGGCCTTCGATCTTGCGCTGGCCTCGGCCGATCTCGGTCGCGCGGTTCAGGTCAGCGCCGAGCGGCCGGTCCTTCTGAGCTGCGAGCGGATCAACAATCCCTGGCGGCTGGCCGAGGCGCAGCGGGCCGCGGGCGCGACGGACGAGGCCTTCCGCCTGATGCAGGGCATCGTCCGGACCTGCGGGGACGCCGATCACGTGACCGCGACCCTCGAGAAGGCCGACGCCTTCGCCACGCCCGGACAGATGGCCCAGCTCTTCACCGAAACCCGGCGACGCTTCCCGGCGCGGGCCACGGCCTGGGACGGTCTCGAGACCCGGCTGGCGGCGGGGCACGGGCAATCGCCGCCCGCTCAGCGGGGGGCAAGCACCCGGAGCGTGCCCAAAACAGCGTCTGCCCCGGTCAGGACGAACCCTGCGCCCGCAGCCACTGCAGCCACTTCGGCCCCCTCTTCCTCCGGCGCGGCGCCCCTGTCCCGCAGCGCGACGCGCAATCCGGCCCAATGCCTGGCGGGCACGAGCCCCGGGGCCACCTCGGGCCAGGCCCTCACGCGCGCCTGGTGCGCCTATGACCTGCAGCGCCCGCTCGAGGCCCTGGAGCTGTTCCGGCGGGCCGAGGCCACGGGCTCGGGCGGGCAGAAGCGCGACGCCCGGTTCGGGCAGGCGCTCGCCATGCTCAAGCTCGGCATGGCCGACAGCGCCGCCCGGGTGGCGGCCGCCACCGACCTGACCCGCCAGCAACGCCTCGACGTGGAACTCTGGATCCTCGACCAGCGCGGCGTGCAGGCCTATCAGCAGGGCAAGTACGAGCGTGCCGTGGCCTTCCTCGATGCCTATGCGGAGCTTGCAGGCTTCGAGCGGCGCGATCTCGCGATCCTGCGCGCCTATGCGCTGATGAACATGGGCAAGCGGCAGGAGGCCCACGCGGCCTTCCAGTCCCTGCATGATGCCCTGGCCACGGAGGAGACCCGCCATGGTCTCCGGGCCTCGGCGCGCTAGACGGGGGCCTCTGCGGGATGGGGCAGACATCCTGCGCCGACGGGGGGCACAAGCCGCATGATCGCCTGCGAGGTGCGCTCGCTCCGGCACGAATGGGGTGACCTCCATCTCGGACTGCGCTTCCTGTCCGACCAGGGGCAGGATCCTGACGCACCGCCAAGTCGACAAGCGGCTCCCGGCGCGTGGCTGACCCCTTCCTGGCCACTTTCGCGATCTGCCCCGTGCCGGGTCCATGCGTCACGGGCCGAGGTCGGAAGCTCTCCATCCGCGCCCTCCGCAGGCTGCGCCCTCCGCAGGCCGCGACGGTCGCAGGATCGACCAGCCGATCCGCTCAGAGGATGAAGTCGCCATCCCCGAGCGTGCCGACACCCCTCACGACGATCCGGAAATCGGCGCGCCCGTCACCATCGACATCGCCCAGAACCGCGCCACCGGCACAGCGCAGTTCGCCCGCAACCCCGCTGAACGCCGTTGCACCGACCAGGGCGAAGTCCTGGTTTCCGGCCTGCGCCGCATTCGCATCCATGCGCGAGAGGTCAATGTGATCTGCCCCTCGCACGAAATCGACGATCGTGTCGCAGCGCGCTCCACGCCCGGCAGCCGCGATCGAGGCGAAGACGAACACATCGGCTCCGGCCCCGCCGATCAGGCGGTCCTGACCCGCCCCGCCGATCAGCGTATCGGCACCCGTCCCGCCGATCAGCCTATCGGCACCCGTCCCGCCCGAGAGACGATCCGTCCCGCCGTCACCCCGCAGGCGGTCATTGCCCTCCCCGCCCTCGAGACGGTCGCCCCCTGCGCCTGCGTAAAGAACGTCCGCGCCCTTCCCGCCCACCAGACGGTTCGCAGCGGCATTGCCGAGCAGCCTGTCCGCCCCGGACCCGCCGGTGGCGTTCTCGATCAGAGTGTCCGATGCGATCTGCATGTTTCCGATGGCGCCCATCACGTTCGAGAGCGCGCCGGGCATCAGGTCGATCACCTGCGCCGCGCGCCAGCGGCTGAAATCGACATGGTCCGTCCCGCCATGGTCCACGACAAGGAAGGCCACCCGCGCGCCAAGCGAGGCCGCGTGATCCAGCGCCCCACCCGCCGTCGAGCCCACGCCATAGACGGTGGCCCCGGCATGGATGGCGGATGCGTCGTACATCTGCTTCAGGGCGAGGTAATCCGCCAGCATCGGGGTCAGGTTGTAGGCCTTCGTCGCCGCGACACGGGTGTTCTCGTCCTGATCGAAATAGGACATCAGGCTCATCTGCCAGCTGTCGTTGGCGATCGAGGACCTGCCGAAATCCGTGACCCTCGAATAGTCCTGCGGATGACCCAGCCCCAGCGCATGAAGCGTCTCGTGCATGTAGGTCCGGAAGGCGTAGCTGCCGTAACTGTCACCCGGCTCGACCCGATCCGAAGCGATCTGGATCTCGGCCGAGGTGATCGTCGTGCCGCGGGCCGATGTCTCGGTGCGCGCACCCGTTCCGCCGTTGGAATAGGTGATCTGGGCTCCGCCGGTGGTTTCCGCGAAGCGCAGCCCGGTCATCGTGCCGATTTCCGCCAGGGCGGCGCGTGCCAGCCCGCGCTCCTGCAGGGTCAGGTCGCCGAGGTTGACCGTGATGGTGCCGTCGCGTCCCGCGTCCATGGTGCGGGTCACCCCATCCGGATAGGAGGTCGCCATGAGCCGTTGCGCGAACTTCTGCGGCGTCATGATATGCATCGGCATCGGCTTTCCTCCAGCGGTTCTGCAGCCCGCCGTATTGGCGGGCATGGGGCCGGACAGTTTTGCGCCGGAAAGCGGGAAAGGTTCAAGCTGCCGGGCCAATTGCGAGCAGCGTTCGAAAGCACGATGGCGCGCGCCACCGCCGGGCGTGGCGATGAGCCCGGCAGACCTGACCCGGGGGCCTCCTTGCCCGACGCGTGGGGCTCCGGACCAGCCCCTGACGGCAGTGTTGATGGCACTCCTTCATGCGCGCCGCCCTCTCGTGGCGGCGCGCCTGCCTTTCTGTCGACCCGGAAACGCGGACGAGGTTCGCGTCAGGATGCGGGAGGCCCGAACTCGTCTTCGACAAGGTCGAGACTTGCCCGGGCATCGGGACGCTCTTCGAGCGAGGCATGCCTCCCGCGGTGAAGAACCCGGTCTTCGCGATGGCGGCAAGCAGCTTGCCGGTGGTCATGTCAGGTGCAAGACAGCGGCCCGCCTGCAGCGTGGCGACACAGGCCGAGGCCGAGCGCTTCCAGAGTTTCAGGGCCGCCTGTTCCTTGCCAGCCTTTTCGATCCTGGCCCTGACCTCTTCGGTGTCGGGTCCGATTGCCGTCTCTAAGACGTTCTTGCCGGCCCGCTTGCGGGCGACCCAGCAATGATTTTCCCCTTTGCTGCGCTTCAGGATGGAGCCTTCGATCGAGGGGGTCGGTATGACCGAATGCAGGTGCTGAAGCTCCTGGTAGGCCGTCTGAAGAGGTAAAGGGAGGTCCATTGGTTTTCCCACACAAATTATCTTTTGTGTGGGAAAATGCGATGAAGCCGGTCCGTCGCAATTCAGGGGCTGGGGCTCCGGATCCCGCTTCCCTGACCGGGCGCCGCGCAAAATTGTCTCGATGCGCATCCCTTCAGATGGTTGCGATCCAGCATCCTCCGCGCGCTTCCGCTTCGATGTTGCAAAGGTGCTCCGCGGGCGGAGGTGCGGCGCCGTCAGATGGCCGATCGGAAGGCCGGATCAGTCACGATCTGGTTGATGAACGCGGCTGCTGCACGATTGAAGGCCAGCGCCGCATTCGGGCAGGCCGAATACGCGGAAAAGCTCGTCTTGTAGTCATGGCGGGTCGTCACGACGTAGCCCTGCGGAAGCTTTGACGACTGCACCTTGGCGGCCAGGATCCAGTATCCGCTGAGAGTGTCGACCTTCATGTCGGTCAGGGTGATTGTCAGGGGCGTCCCGCGATCCGAATAAAGCCCTGCCGCAAGGAATTCGGCAGTGATGGCATCCTGCAGGGCCTGTGCCGCGGATTGTCCACCCCCTACGTCGATCGGACCGGCGAGGCGGCAGGTCGGCTCCGTATTCACGCCCTCCGCAACCCGGAAGGCATGCACCTTGGCACGTTTGCCCGACGCGGCCACGGGCTGGAGCGCAATCGTGTTCTGCGGGCTTGTCTGATAGCTGGGCGTGACCGAGGTGTCGCAAGCCGTGAGCATGAGAAGGGGAAGGGCAATAACCGCCAACTTGGAAAGAGCGTTCATAAGTGGTCCTGATCCGATGATTCGTCGTGCCGATGCACTTCGGCAGCCCATCACGAACAGGTGAGGCAAGACAGGCAAAAGCCTGAACAAAAGATCGCATCGCCGTTGCGGAGCGTGATTGCGTTGTCATCCGCTCCCGGGACGGCGTCGCATCGACGCAAGCCCGCGGCCACGGCCGCGCGTTGTGCCAGATGGTCGAAGGGGCGCCGATCGGGCTTGCCACGTCGAAAGCTTCTCTCTTCCGACCCGCACCAAAGACATGTCCTCAGGCGGAAGGCCCGCCTTCCGATCGATGAGGGCGACACTTTGGTCGGGGTGAGCACACCCATTGCGCGTGGGGAAAATCCTTCGAAACCGGGACTTTGTCGCAGGGCCGGGCTTATGACGAGGGTGGAGAAGACAGGGAGGCCTCGGCAAGTCACGGTTTTCGCCGCATTGCAAGAATCTGCTGGTGCCCGGGATCGCTCCACCGGGCACCTTTTTTGCCGGAGACCAGAGGCGCCCTCGCCGCGATCCGACCTGCCGATCATCTCCGTCAGGAGTATGAGACAAGATGTGCGGAATCATCGGGATCCTGGGATCTCACGAAGTGGCGCCGGTCATTCTGGATGCCCTGCGGCGGCTCGAATATCGCGGCTATGACAGCGCCGGCATTGCGACCGTCCACGAGGGTCGGCTGGAGCTTCGGCGTGCGACGGGAAAGCTCATGAACCTGTCGGACGTCCTGGTCTGCGATCCCCTGCGCGGCAAGGCGGGCATCGGCCACACACGCTGGGCCACGCATGGCGTGCCCAGCGTGGAGAACGCCCATCCGCACCGCGCCGGCCGGGTGGCTGTGGTTCACAACGGCATCATCGAGAATTTCCGGGACCTCCGTGATGAACTGTCTGTCGCCGGCTGCCGGTTCGCCTCCGAAACCGACACGGAAGTCATCGTCCATCTGACCGACCGATATCTCGACAAGGGTCTCGACCCGGTCGAGGCAGCCCGTGCAACCCTGGCCCGTCTGAAGGGCGCCTTTGCCCTCGCCTTCCTCTTCGAGGGCGAGGAAGATCTGCTGATAGCGGCGCGACATGGCTCGCCCCTGGCCATCGGTCATGGCGAGGGCGAGATGTATCTGGGTTCTGACGCGATCGCGCTCGCGCCGATGACGAACCGGCTGACCTATCTCGAGGAAGGGGACTGGGCTGTCCTGACCCGACAGGGGGTCACGATCCATGACAGTCGGGGCAGTCCCGTCCAGCGCGCGATCACCGTCATCGATGTCGAGAACGCGCGGATCGACAAGGCGGGTCACCGACATTTCATGGCTAAGGAGATGGCCGAGCAGCCCAGCGTGATCAAGACGGTGATCGATCACTACCTGCCGGGGGAGGCTGCGGAGCCGGCCATGCCCCTCGGGGTGGACTTCACTGCCGCCGACCGTGTGGTGATGGTGGCCTGCGGGACGGCCTTCCATGCCTGCCAGGTCGCGAAATACTGGTTCGAACAGTTCGCCCGCATCCCGGTCGAAATCGACATCGCCTCCGAGTTCCGGTACCGCGACCCGGTGCTGGAGGACGGCGACATCGTGATCGTCGTGAGCCAGTCCGGCGAAACCGCGGATACGCTGGCGGCCTTGCGGCATGTGGCCGGACGCGTGGCGAGAACACTGGCGGTGGTGAATGTTCCGACCTCGTCGATCGCCCGCGAAGCGGATGTCCTGATCCCGATGCATGCCGGTCCGGAGATCGGCGTTGCCTCGACCAAGGCCTTCACGGCGCAACTGCTGGTGCTTCTTCTTCTGGCCCTGAAATGCGCCCGGGACCGCGACCGGATGGAGGCCGGCCGCTGCGCGACGCTGCTGTCCGAGATCCGGTCCATTCCGGGCTTCATGAGCCGGATCCTCGACCGGGAGGCGGATTACGAGCGCATCGCGGAAGTCCTCGGCGAATGCGATGACGTGCTGTTCCTGGGCCGGGGCGTGATGTTCCCGATGGCGCTTGAGGCGGCGCTCAAGCTAAAGGAAATCAGCTACATCCATGCCGAGGCCTATGCGGCGGGCGAACTCAAGCACGGCCCGATCGCGCTGATCGACAAGAGCCTGCCCGTGGTGATCCTGGCCCCGCGGGACAGCCTCTTCGAGAAGACGGTTTCGAACATGCAGGAGGTCATGGCACGCCACGGGCCGGTGGTCCTGCTGACGGATGCGGAGGGAGCCGCGGAAGCGGGCGCGGCTTCGCACTGCGTGGCGCTGCCCCGGGTGCCCGAGGTGGTGACCCCCTTCGCCTATGCGGTCCCGGCGCAGATGCTGGCCTATCACGCCGCCCTCGCCCGCGGGACGGATGTGGATCAGCCGCGCAACCTGGCGAAGTCCGTCACCGTCGAATGATGCGATCGGGACTGCCGGACCCCGCTCCGGGGCAAGGGGCGGAGTGGGACGCCACATCGACCCCGCGGCCTTCCAGTCCCTGCACGATGCCCTGGCCATGGAAGAGACCCGCCATGGTCTCCGGGCCTCGGCGCGCCAGACGGGGGCGCCTGCGGGATGGGGCAAACATCCTGCGTCAACGGGGGGCAAGGCTGCGCTCCTCTTCGTCACGCATCATCTGCTCGAGCGCGGCGGCCACGGCTGCGCTCTGCGAGGCGAAAACGCCCTGGTCGACCTTGTCGGTCATCCGCCCCTCCGATGTATGACTTGGTCATACATGCCGCATGAATGTCTTCAGGCAACCGGCGCATGGCATGTGCCATCATTGACCCGACCCGCGCCGGCGGGATGATCTTGTCGTGCCGGGGAGACCACATCCGCCCGTGAGGGACGCAGGATTTCGCCCCCGTCCCGCAAACGGCCCCCGGAAGCGGCCAGGGCGGCGGGATCCCGGTGCCCGGGTCCGGGATGCCCCGCGGCAGAACGCAGCAGAGGCTTTGCCGGACCGCAATCGGCAGTTGTGAGGCCGGGGCGGCCCCAGGGAACCGCCGTCTTCCTCTCCGGAGGTCACCCGAATTTTTTGCCCTTAACAATCAACATGTTTCAGCAGACGCTCCTCGAAATGCGCGCGGCGCCGGCCCCGGCGCGGGATGTACCACAAGATAGCCTTCCCCTCCGGAAGAGAAGCCGGGATTCTCGATGGGCAGGATTGTCCCG